>CAVZKV010000013.1:0-440068 GCA_963775835.1 uncultured Alphaproteobacteria bacterium
ATCATGGGCAAAGGCAATGCCGTCCGCTACAACCAACAGAAATGAGCTTACTAAGATCAGCCTACGCATTGCGGTCGCCTAGGTTGCTTGGTCGAACCAAAAAAAAGGCCGACAGTCTTTGTTCGGGTTCTGCTCGCGAACGCAAAGAGACTGACAGACCGGAGGCCGAGGCGCAGTCAGTGGTAACCCCAAGCGGCGCGGGAGGAACACCCGAGGCGCGAGTTGGGGTGCAAGGGAGCCGCGCTGGGAGGCGAATAACGTCACTGATCGGCAATCGGATTGGGCAACGACCGAGGTTGCCGCTTTTGCCGCCACGGCCGAAATGTTGCCGCCGCCGGCTAGGATCGCCGAGACGCGGCGACGAACCAGCTCGGCGGCCAGTGCCGGCAGCCGACCATATTGATCTTCGCCCCAGCGAATTCGATGGCGATATTCTGACCTTCGAGATGGCCGCCCTCTTTCAGGCCATGGCGGAACGCGGCCAACTGTTGTTGGAACGCGCTCGCCGACCCGCTCTGAAGAAACCCGATCACCGGCATCGCCGGCTGCTTCATTCGACCTCCCGCAGCTCGCGAACACGGGGCCAAGATATCAGGTACCGGCTCATAGCATTGCAACAGCGAAGGAGTTGCTGCGTCGCAACCGGCGCAAGTGACTGAGGGCCGTTGTGGGTCAAAAAACGGCGGTTACTTGCGGCTGTGTCCGTCCTTCCAGCTGGTCAGCTCGACCCCGATGAACGGACTAGAGATGACGCTGGCGCCATTCAAAATCTGGTTGTGGCCACGGAGGGATGGCAGTGCATGGCGCCGGGCCCTACCCCGCCAGCCTCGCGCATGTGGGCTGAGCATCGGGCTCAGGAGGCGGAGTGACGGGCGGCTTCGGCCTCAGGCTACTTCCACAACCCTTCGAACCGATACCCGGCGACCCGGGTGTAATGGGCGGTGTGCTTGGGATCGCGGTGGCCAAGGTAATCCTGCATCGTACGCAGATCGGTGCCCTGATCGGCCAGGTAGTAGCCGCAGGAGTGGCGGAGCACGTGCGGCCAGATGCGCCCGAGCTTTGCGGTCTCGCCAGCGACCCGCACGATATTGACGGCCTGGCGGGTGAGCTGTGCCTGCCGCTCGGACACGAACAGCCAGGGCAGATTGTCCTCCCGGATGGCGAGGTAGCGCTTGATGGCGCGGAGCTCGTCGCCAGCGATTGGGTGCTCGACGGAGAGCGAGCTTTTGAGGCGCTCCACCCATAGCCTCGACCGCTTGAGATCGAGCTGGTTGCGCCGCATCTGGATGGCCTCGCTGACCCGCAAGCCGTGCCGGTAGATCATGAGCAGAAGGGCGTGGTCGCGAATCCCGTGGCGCCCCTTCTTTGCCGCCTCAAGCAGGCGATCGATCTCCGGACCGTTCACAACACGTTGATACGAGTAGCAAGCTGAAGGGCACATACTACGGCGACCTTGCTGGGCTAACGTGCGCATGCCTTCTGACCCGCACAGGAGGCCGTCCAAAGCGGCCTTGGAATTTCATAGAATGGAAGTGTTTCGCAGGTGATGAGGGTTCCTTTTAGATCAACTGGGCGCGTTTTCAGCCGTGCGCCTCTACCTGATCCTGACGCTCCCCCGCTGGAAAGTGGCGGCTAAACCAGTGTGCCCAGAGGCCTCTCGCCCATGCGTAGGTGTAGAGCGTGCACATGGCGAAAATACCCCACTGCTCCGCCTTCCATGCCGCGTAGAACCAAAAGGGTTGGGCGAGCATCCCGAAGATGCAGGCCCACCGGCGCCAACTTGTGCGCTTATCTTGCGTAAGCCAGACCGCGATGACGCCACTAAGGGTGATGCCGATTTGATCCAAGCCCGTGGGCTCCTTTCTCTGTGGCGCCGGAAATAGCGCTCACGGCACCGCTGCATGGCAAGAAGGCTGCGAAAGCGAGGAACATAACAGGTCGGTAGTTGATCGAAATGGAAATGTCCTGCGGCGCCACAGCTCGTCCGCCAACTCTTAGTAGCCAGCAGCAGTCGATCGATACCACCACGCCGCCGGGCAAGCTGCTCTTCCCGCCGCGGGTCGAGCCCAGGCCAGCCCAGCACCTTGATGTAGGCCTCGCGCTTGTGCGGGCTCGTTCCGAAAGTGCCGCCGACGTCGGTCGAAGGGTCAACGGTCAGGATCGCAATCGACTTGTCAGCGTGGTCAAGGAATAGAAATCAGAGGTCCAGGCGACGGTCTCCCTGAGGAAACCTGGAGTTGGAATGTGAGTAGCGATGCGGACATGGTCTCCCCTCGTCGCGTACGTGGGGAAACCGTGGCGATGTGATAGGCTCAACGCCTAGCGTCGACCGCCCATGCCTTCGCGATCCATCTCCTCCCACCAGCGGCTTGAGCCGGTACGATAGTCTTGTGGAAAACCATACTCGCGGTATCGGGGGAATGCATCCGATGCACAATGCCGTTGGCCACCGCGCCAGAAGCAGCGCTGGGCTGCCTTCTCGATGCTGGACGGCTCCGTGGATTTCTTGAAAATGCTTTGTGGACCTGCTTGCGCGGTCCCTGGCACCACACTCATCAAGAGCGTAGCAACTGACGCAATCAGCGACAAAGTCGACGAGTTGGGCATTGAACTTCTCCAGTGAGAATACGACCGCATTGAGCGGTGCGTTCCGCGGTTGGCCGCGCCCCCGAAGGGGCGCAGCCGAGGTTCGTCAATAGCAGAGCCATTGGTGATAGCGTGCGTTCCACCAACAATTACTATCGTCGAAACCGCTGAAGCCGCTGCGGAAATGACCGCGATGGAAACCATGACCTCCGCCCCCGTGGCCGCCACCAAAGCCGTGACCACCGCCGCCAAAGCTGCCCCCGTGACCACCCCCGCCCATGCCGCCGCCACCGTGGCCGCCACCGCCCATGCCGCCACCGCCGTGGCCACCGCCGCCACCGCCGCCGCCACGCACCAGGATCAGCGGACTGCTCGCTGCACTCGCACTCAACTGTTGGGAGTTGCCGGGATTACCCGCCAGAGCAGGCAATGTAGCGGCGGTGGTAAGAGCCAGCGCAAAAGCGCCAACAAGACCAGACGTGACAAGACTGCGTTTCATGATTGCGTTCCATTCGTAGGTTATGTGGGCATCAAAGCTGCTCACTGAATGCATGGCGGCACCGCTATGCGGGTCAGTCATGTGAAGGGTCAGGCGACCCTCAAGCAGCTTCTTTAGTTGTGAGCTGGTCGTACCCACTCCACGCTGCAAGGACCGCGTCCTGCGGCATCATCTACTAGCGTCTATTAAATTCGCTGAGCCACCCTCACAGAGCCGCACGTGTTCATCCGCGTCCGCGTCATGCGACGACGTGCCATGGGTGTGCCGCCGCGGGCAATGGCGCAAGGCCGATCGATTTGCAAGGCTGATTCCGAGAGCCTGATTACGACCGAGCCGATGCCGAATTTGTGAAGACACCCAACCCACTCAGCGGCCTAACTCAGCGGCCGAGAATTCTATATGCGCAGCCCAGTGTCGCCATTGATCATGCACAGATAGCGGACGGGCATTGAAGCGATGGGGCGACCGGCCCGAACGCACGACAACGCCGACGGCGTTCTTGCGAGCCATCCCCGTGAACTTCGTAGGTGGCTCGGCAACTTGTCGCGGTCAGGAGGGTAGCAACACCCCCGTCGTCACATGCGCGCGCCGCCACAAACATCGAATATTGCCGTGCGGTCGCTGATGACCCGGGTCCAGAGTAGCTCGTTTGCTTGACATGCACTTGTTTGTGAGGCCCGCGTGATGTGCACTTGCGAAACGCAATATGCTGTACACATCTATGCCTCTGTATCCGCTCAGCGTTCCGGCCGCATCGTCTCTCAGTAAGCACACACTCGATGTCGAAGCAGGGACCACGCGGCCGGGGTCTAGGAGTGTCCGCTGCATGGTCGGGATCGTTCGCATAGCGCTACAGCGGCCCTATACGTTTGTAGTCCTCGCCCTGCTCATTCTCATCATCGGGCCGCTCGCGGCGCTGCGGACACCCGTCGACATCTTCCCGGACATTCGTATCCCGGTGATCAGCGTCGTTTGGCAATACACCGGTCTTCCGCCGGATCAGATGGCAGGCCGTATTACGACGCCGTTCGAGCGCGCGCTGACGACCACGGTCAACGACATCGAGCACCTCGAAGCGAACTCCTACAATGGCTTCGGCATCGTCAAAATTTTCTTTCAATCCAATGTCGCCATTAGTATCGCCAATGCCCAGGTCACCGCGATTTCGCAGACATTGCTGAAGCAGTTGCCTCCTGGCGCAACGCCGCCGCTGATCCTAAACTATAACGCGTCTACGGTTCCGATCATCCAGCTTGCGCTTTCGGGCGAGGGCTTGTCCGAACAAGCCCTAGGAGACCTCGGTCTCAACGTCGTGCGGATACCGCTCGTCACCGTGCCTGGCGCCGCGATTCCCTATCCATTCGGTGGGAAAACGCGCCAGGTGCAGATCGATCTCGATCCTGCCGCGCTGCAGGCGCGTGGCCTCTCGGCCCAGGATGCTGCCAACGCGCTCGCGGCTCAGAACCTGATCACGCCGGTCGGCACGCAAAAAATTGGCAGCTTCGAATATGCGATTCAGCTCAACAACGCGCCGTCATTAGTCGATGCCCTGGGCGATCTGCCGATCAAGAGTGTGAATGGCGCGATGGTCTATATCCGCGACGTTGCCCATGTCCGCGACGGCAATCCGCCGCAGACCAATATCGTGCACGTCGATGGGAGCCGTTCCGCGCTGATGCAGGTGTTGAAGAACGGCTCGGTGTCAACCCTGTCGATCATCTCCGGAATCAAGCAGCAGGTGGATGCGCTCAAAGGGCTGGTGCCGAGTGCACTGAAGATCTCATTGATCGGCGACCAGTCGGTATTCGTCAGAGCTGCCGTCAGCGGGGTGGTGTACGAGGGCGTCATCGCCGCGGTCCTCACCAGCATCATGATTCTCCTGTTCCTAGGGAGCTGGCGTTCCACACTGATCATTGCGGTCTCGATCCCCCTTTCCGTGCTCGGTTCGATCATCGCGCTGTCCGTGCTCGGGGAGACGCTGAACATCATGACACTAGGTGGGCTAGCACTCGCTGTCGGGATCCTCGTCGATGAGGCCACAGTCACGATCGAGAATATTAATTGGCATCTCGAGCAGGGAAAGGACGTCACGACCGCTATCATGGACGGCGCTGATCAGATCGTCGTGCCGGCCTTCGTCTCGTTGCTCTGCATTTGTATTGTGTTCGTGCCCATGTTTTTCCTGCAGGGCGTCGCGCGCTTTCTCTTCGTCCCGATGGCCGAGGCCGTCGTGTTTGCCATGATCTGTTCATTTATTCTGTCGCGCACGCTGGTCCCGACGATGGCTAATTACCTGCTGCGCGCGCACGCACCGCACGAAGACGTGCCAGGCAGCCGCAACGATAATACCCCATCACGCAATGCTCTGGTGCAGTTTCAACGTGGATTCGAGGCGAGCTTCGAGATACTCCGTGCGGGCTACCGTGAGCTCTTGGGTCTCACGCTGCGCCGGCGCACTCTCTTTGCGTCAGGATTTCTTGCTTTCGTGCTTTTGTCCTTCTTGCTGGCGCCGTTCCTAGGTCGCAACTTTTTTCCGACGGTGGACACGGGCCAAATCCTGATGCACGTGCGCACCCAGGTTGGTACCCGTATCGAGGAAACAGCCAACCAGTTCGCCCGGATCCAGACAGCGATTCGGCAAATCATTCGCCCTGATGACCTTGCCACAATCGTCGACAACATCGGCATACCCATCAGCGGTATCAACATGGCATACAACAACACCGGTACGATCGGCTCCCAAGACGGCGATATTCAGATTAAGTTGAAGGAAGGCCATCGCCCGACTGCGGACTATATACGTGCTTTGCGCGAGCGGTTGCCCGAACGCTTTCCTGGTACGACCTTCGCATTTCTGCCCGCTGATATTATCAGCCAAATTCTGAATTTTGGCGCACCGGCTCCGATCGACCTGCAGATTCGCGGGCCAAATCTGACGGCGAACTTTGCTTACGCCAAGCAACTGCTCCGGAAGATCCGTCACATTCCCGGCATCGCCGATGCGCGCATTCAACAATCGGCCGATAACCCCGGCTTCAATGTCGATGTCGATCGCACGCGTGCACAGTATGTCGGTGTAACCGAACGTGACGTGACGAACAGTCTCGTAGTCAATTTGGCCGGCAGCAGCCAGGTCGCGCCGACCTACTGGCTCAATCCGAGCAATGGCGTGTCGTATCCGATCGTGCTGCAGACGCCGCAATACCAAGTTGGGTCGCTGAGCGCACTGGAGAACCTGCCGGTCACGGCAGCCGGCGCGGCGTCGCCGCAGGTTCTTGGCGGTATCGCCGACATCAATCGCGCGACGACTAATAGGGGCGCCTGCTGCGGCGGCTCGGGCTGACACGCCAGAAGCCGCGGCCCAACCACCCGCTAAAGGACCCGGCCGCCGAAGCGGCCTTTAAAAAGAGCCCTGCGAGAGCTAAAAAACATTCAGTGTACGCATAAGAATAAGCGTCTGCGCCTGTATTTCCAGGACGAAGCACGCATCGGACAGAAAGGCCGCGTCTGCCACATCTGGTGGAAGCGCGGTGAGCGCCCGCGGGGCCTTCTCGACCAGCGCTACACCAACGCCTACATCTACGCCGCCATCGAGCCCGGCACCGACAACAATTTCGTGCTGATCCTGCCGGACGCCAACACGGCGGGCATGCAGGTGTTCCTTGACGCTTTCGCCACGACGATCGCAAAGGACGAGCACGTCGCGCTTGTTGTAGACGGGGCCGGTTGGCACGGCAGCAAGACGCTCAATGTGCCGAGCAACATCACGCTCGTGGCGCTGCCGCCCTATTGCCCCGAGCTCAATCCGGTCGAACCTAATGCCGTAGTCACACAATACAACATCCAATCGCTGATTCAGATCTATGCGACGACCCAGGGCCGCGATCTCGGCGCGGTCGCTGCGGACATCCGGAAAATGATTGCCGACGCGGCGGCCGATGCGCCCACGGGCAGCTCGGTCGTCCTCGTCGGGCAAGCCCAGACGATGAATAGCGCGTTTGCCGGCCTGCTGTTCGGTTTGATCGGCGCGATCATGCTGATCTACCTTCTGGTTGTGATTAATTTCCAGTCCTGGAGCGATCCGTTCGTCATCATTACCGCCCTGCCGGCGGCACTCGCAGGCATCATTTGGATGCTGTTTGCCACTAAAACGACGTTGTCCGTGCCGGCGCTTACCGGCGCGATCATGTGCATGGGCGTAGCGACCGCAAATAGTGTGCTCGTCATCAGTTTCGCGCGGGAACACCTCGAGCAGTTCGGCGACCCTATCGCTGCCGCGCTGGAGGCAGGATACGTGCGGTGCCGCCCGGTGCTCATGACGGCTCTGGCAATGATCATCGGCATGGCACCGATGGCGCTGGGCCTCGGGGAAGGCGGAGAGCAGAACGCGCCACTCGGCCGCGCAGTCATCGGAGGCCTCGTCTTTGCAACAGTTGCCACACTGATGCTTGTACCCGTCGTCTTCAGCATGCTCCATGGGCGCAGAACTGAGAAGTCGCTGTCCACAATCGGAGAACCGCATGTCGCCTGATGATCATGCTCCTGTCATATCCCGCCGCGGTATCCGGATCGCGGGTATCGCAGTAGGTGCTGTTGCTGCGCTCGTCGTCACTAGCGGCGCTATCACGCGCGCGAAGGGCAATGCCCAGCTGCGCGAGTGGACCGAGACCCAGGCCGTACCGACGGTTGCCGTCGTGCGGCCGGACGCCCGTGACCAGGCCACGACGCTGGATTTGCCGGGTCGCCTCGAGGCCTACTACCAGGCGCCGATCTTTGCGCGCACGAGCGGCTACCTTGTGGATTGGAAGGTGGATATCGGTGCGCGCGTCAAGGCCGGGCAATTGCTCGCTGAAATCGATGCGCCCGACCTCGATCAGCAATTGCTGCAGGCCCAGGCTGACCTCGCCAGTGCTCAGGCCAACGTGAAATTGTCGGAGGCGACACTGAAGCGTGGGCAGGCCTTGATTGCTCAGAATGATGTGTCGCGGCAGGACTTCGACCAGAGGACTGCCGATCTCGGCAACAAGCAAGGCTTAGTAAAATCAGCCCAGGCAAACGTCGATCGATTGCAGGTATTGGAACAATACAAGCGTATCGTGGCGCCCTTTGATGGCCTTGTCACGGTGCGCAATACCGACGTGGGTGCCTTGATCAGCGCCGGCGGCGGCACCGGTGCGGCTCTGTTCGTTGTATCCGACGTCCACAAGTTGCGCATCTACGTCAATGTTCCGCAGAATTATGTGCCTCGTATCAAGATTGGCGCCGAAGCGCAGATTTCGGTGCCGGAGTACCCCGGGAGGAGCTTTTCTGCGCTCGTTGAAGCCTCATCACACGCCGTCGACGTGGCGTCCGGAACCACGCGTATGCAACTCGCCGTCGACAACGCTGGCGGCGAGCTGATGCCCGGCGCTTTCGCGAATGTGCGTCTGGAACTTCTTGACGATGGTACCGCCTTTCACATACCGGCCAGCGCCCTGATTTTCGACGAGGGCGGGTTGCGTGTCGCCATCGTTGGCGCGGATGGTCGCGTGGCCTTCAAGCCGGTCGTGGTCGCGCGCGATATGGGTAGTGTGATCGGGATCGCGTCCGGGCTCACAGCAAACGACCGCCTCATCCAAAGCCCACCGGACGGCATCGCCGCGGGTGACCAGGTTCATATCGCCGGTACCGAGGAAAATGGCAGCGGGTCATCTTCCGAAAAGCATGAAGCACCCCTAGCGCAGCGATAGCCAGCGCGAGGCGGCACTTTAGTTGGTCGTGCGTGCGGTTGCCCATCGAGATGGCCCAGAAAACTCGACGGCCTAAGATCATTGTAACAGGTGCTTGCGTTTGCCAGAAACACGAGAGAAATGCAAAAAATATTGTTGGGTTCGGCATTCCGTTTCCAGGGGATTTCTTCAAAAATCCAATGTGAGGCACATTGCCTTCAACTGACCCTGCGCCGTCCCATTGCTCCACACAGGCATGCGCCGAGAGCGCAGGCCCCGCGGCTTTGACGTTAACGCGGACGTCCGGTGCAGCTTTTTTGAAGACGCGGGACACCTGGGCTGAAGCCGAGCCTGAGGCATGAAAAAATTCGAGACCGCCTTGGTGACCTCGAAGAACAAGCTTTTAGCTAGCACTGCACCTCGCAGCCAAACCGAGCCCGCTAATCGGCCAAAATGTCTCAGTTGTGCCGTTGCATGCAAGATCACAACCGCCACCAACAACGATGTTGTGCATTGCGCTTGCGCCGCACAATTCAATCGCCCATCAAGTTCGGGTGATCTGCGATCCAGGCAACGGATCGTGCCATAGCCAACCGTCCCTTATGGATCGGCGCCTAAGAGCGTACCGCGTTGGTCAGCTCGGATGGTCAGGAGGCAGGGGGCACCAATACTCAGGATGGTGCCATGGCACGGCAACCACGCAATCGCGCCCAGGTGGTGGCGGTGAAACCTTGGCGGACTGCATGGCCCTGTGGGACGCCGGTACCCACATGACAAAGTCGGTCTGGCGGCAAACATGCCAGCGGACGCTGAACGGGCTGGACCTGCCCGACGAGACGACCGTGACCCAGACCACGCGGACAGAGCGGCCCGCGCGTGGAATAGCCGCGCGCGCCCCCCCGCGAACATGTTCGCACCGGGCAAAGTTGACGGAGCCGACGCCGCGTTCGCGTATCTGCGGGAAAGGTTCGTTTCTAGCAAGCGATGCTAGCGGCGGCATTCGAGCCGGTCGCGCCTCAGGGAATTGTCATTCGAGCGCCGCGATAAACATCACCGCGCTAGCCCTTGCCGCCGGAGATTTTCCCGTATGGCCAGCGCTTCGCCTCGTACGCCTCGATCGCCTCGACCAACTGGAAGTACGCGACCTCTTCCGGCGAGCCTTCGTTGCAACCATCAAGCTCGTCGGCCCGGCGCACGACCAGCGCGTGCATCGCGTCGGCCACGTCAGCGAGATGCGCAATCGCCTCGGGAGAGCTAGTCCAGACCCGTTGTCGTGCGTGTAGCCGAGCTCCTTCATCGTCTTGGCTGTCGACGTCACCTGCCTACTGCTGGCAGCCATGAGAAACCCCCTCAAATTGGCCGCACCAATTCGGGGCGCAAAAGTAGGTGGTTCGCAACAAGTCGATGCCGACTGCTTGAAACCTCTCTTTCGGCGCGATAAATTTCTCGGTGTGTCGCATCCGAAACCACCGCCGAAATCGCTCCAGCACCCACGCTGTGCGCGCTGCGAAGGCAAGGGTTGGGTGCCGCGCCATGGCGGCCTGCGGAAGCGCCCGTGTGACTTCTGTGGCGGCAAAGGCTTCAAGATTCCCAAGAAGACCTTGGCCAAGCTGACCGGGCGCCACCCCTGATGGCGCTTTATCTGCGCCGCGCCGCCGATCAATTCCCGCGCGCCGGCTGGGAACCCAGCAGACCGACTACATGCGTGTTCAAATCCGATCTGCCCTACGCAAAGCTGTGGCGCATGGGCGCGATGGCCTTTCGGACGAAGACCCGTCGCGAACGGTCCGTTAAAATTCAAACTGACCTACTACCAGGCGCAGGCCAATTCGCCGAGGCCTGGCGCGCCTGGCTAGCAAGGACGGGTTGCAAGAGATTCCGCGGTGAAATTCGTCTTCTTCGACCATGCGAAGAACATGGGCGTCGCCCACTGGTCGTTCCTAATGGCCAACTTGCTGACCCAAGGCCGTGATCTGACCCGCGGTGTCGAGGTCCTCCCGCCGACGCAGCGGTACATGACATCTCGATCCCGGATCTATCTCAGCCGGGCTCATCAACTTGTTCCTTCTAACAATACTAAGTCGCGCGTCGTCGGAACTCCGCGATATCCACGCCTCCATCTCGCTTAGATCAACGCTAGGCGGTTCCGATGGCTAGCGCGATGGCGGCAGAGAGAGCGTAGGGGCGTCAGGGGAATTTTGAGCCTAGCCGCTAAAGTTACGATGTCGAATTCACGCCAGATCACAAATCCGTCGTGAGAACTAGCCTGCACCAAGATTGGCCCTATCTAGAGTGGGCTGGGTCTCCCCCCTGAAAGGACCCGGTAGCCAACGGCCACCTCAGGCAAGGATCGCTTGTCCCCCACCCCGCCTCTTTCCCTCCCCTCTCTCCTTCCCCCGTAGAGAGGTTCCCAGGGCGGGAAGCCTGAGCCTGGGGTGGCCCTGCTACTTGACGCGTCTCATAACGTCTGACGCGTCAGAACGCGACGCCCTTCAATGCCGACTTGCCCACCGGTCGGTCTCGCGGACCTACCGGCGACCATGTCGAGGCTCCGCCGCCGTTCCAATTATTTGACCACACGCTCAAACAACGCCTTCATCGACACCATCGACCCTCCAGTCGCGCAAACGCCCGGCTCGTCATCGGGGTGATCCAAAGGTGTGCGTGCCAATCCAGCGCACCAACACGTAGAACACCGGAGTGAACAGCAGCCCGAACAAGGTCACGCCGAGCATACCGAAGAATACGGCCGTCCCGAGCGCCTGGCGCATCTCCGCGCCCGCGCCCGTCGCCAACACCAGCGGCACGACACCGAGAATAAAGGCGAGCGATGTCATCAAGATCGGCCGTAGGCGCGTGCGCGCGGCCTGTACGGCTGCCTCCTGTCGACTGGCACCCTGCTCCTCGGCCTGTCGCGCAAACTCGACGATCAGGATGGCGTTCTTCGCTGCGAGCCCGATGAGAACAACGAAGCCGATTTGGGTGAGGATGTTGTTGTCCATACCGCGCAACAGGACGCCGCTGATCGCGGCGAGCAAGCACATCGGCACAATCAGGATCACGGCGAGGGGCAGCAGCACGCTCTCATACTGTGCGGCGAGCAACAGGAAAACGAAAACCACGGCCAGAGTGAACGCGATGGGTGCCGTGTTGCCTGCGATTTTTTCCTGCAGTGCGATCTCGGTCCACTCGAACCCAAAACCTGTTGGCAAATTGGTACCGATGATCTTTTCCATGGCAGCAATCGCCTGGCCGGTGGAAAAGTCCGGCAGCGTCGCCCCCTGCACCTCGGCGGCCGGGAACAGGTTGTAGCGCGGCACGCGGTACGGCCCGGTGATTTCCCGAAAGGTCGCGACCGAGCCGAGAGGCACCATGTCGCCCGAAACGGAGCGAGTTCGCAGGTTCTCGACGTCTCGCAGCGACAGCCGGAATGGATTGTCCGCCTGCGCTGTCACCCGATAGGTTCGCCCGAGAATGTTGAAGTCGTTGACGAAGGTTGAGCCCATATACGTTGACAAGGTGTCGAAGAAACGCGTGATCGGCACGCCCAGCATCTCGGCCTTGGTGCGATCGATATCGGCATAGACTTGGGGCGTCGAGGTGTTGAACAGCGTGAAAACCTGAACCAAGCCGGCGGTCTGGTTGGCGGGGCCTGTGACAGTTCCGACGGCCTGCTCGAGCGCTCTTGGACCGCGCCCGGCGCGGTCCTGAACGTAGAGCTTGAAGCCACCGCCGGTACCAATTCCGGGTACCGAAGGCGGCGGGATCACCAACACGAAGGCTTGCCGCAGCGCCTGCATCTGGGCGCGCAGGTCGTTCAATATGCTGTCGCCGGAAAGCCGCGCCTTCACCCTTTCTTCGAACGGCTTCAAGGTGACGAAGATAACCCCGACATTGGGGGCGTTAGTGAAGGTCGCGCCATCGAACCCAGCAAACGCGACCGCGTGAGCGACACCGGGCCGCTTGAGTAGCATGTCGGATGCCTGGCGCACGAGCTGGTCGGTTCGCTCGAGGCTTGCGCCCGGCGGCAAGGAGAGCGCGGTAATGAAATATGCGCGGTCAAGTGGCGGGATGAAGCCTGATGGCGTGCGGGCAAACTGGAAATACGTGAGTTCAATGAGCCCGCCGTAAATCACCAGCATCACCGCCGATACGCGCAGCGTGCGTCGCGTTAGCCCGCCATAGCCTTGAGAAAGCCGCTCGAAGAGCCGGTTGAAGCCCGTAAAGAAGTAGTCGAACGGGGCACTCACCGTCTTCCATATGCCAGATCTCTGTTCGTGGCCGTGCGGCTTCAGCAAAAGCGCCGCGAGCGCCGGGGACAGCGTCAGCGACACCATGGCCGAGATGATGGTTGAGGCGGCAATCGTTAGCGCGAACTGCCGATAGAAGGCGCCAGAAATCCCAGTGATGAACGCGCTGGGAATGAACACCGCGCAGAGCACGAGCGCTATCGCGATCAACGCCCCACCGACCTCGTCCATGGTCTTATGGGCGGCATCGCGCGGGCTCATTCCCTGACGCAGATAGCGTTCGACGTTCTCGACCACGACGATGGCATCGTCGACAACAATTCCGATCGCAAGTACCAGGCCGAACAGCGTTAGATTGTTCAGGGAGAAGCCGAATGCCGTCATCACCAAGAAAGTGCCGATCAATGAAACCGGTATGGCGACAATAGGTATGATTGCCGCCCGCCAAGTCTGCAGGAACAGGATGATCACAATCACGACCAGCACGACCGCTTCGAACAGGGTCTTGATCACCTCGTCGACCGACTGCTGAATGAACTCGGTGGTGTTGTAAGCGACGCGGTAGCTCATTCCACTTGGGAAGCTCTTGGCGAGCTGCTCCATTGTGCCGAGCACCGTGGCCGCAGTAGCGAGCGCATTCGAACCCGGTCGTTGGAAAATCCCAATCGCTGTCGCCACTTTGTTATCGAGATAGGCATTGGTCGTGTAGTCCTGCGAGCCAAGCTCGACTCGAGCAATGTCGCGGATCCGGGTCACTCGACCGTCGTCATCGGTCGCGACGACGATCTCCTTGAACTGTTCTGGGTCCGAGAGCCGACCCAGCGTCTGGACCGCGATCTCGAACGCGCCCGGCGACGTCGCCGGCGGCTGATTGATGGCGCCCGCCGCCACCTGGATATTGGCTGCCCGCAACGCCGCGACGATATCGCTTGCGGTCAACTTTCGCGCTTGCACCTTGGCCGGATCGAGCCATACGCGCATCGAATAGTCGCGTGCGCCGAACACGATGGTGTCGCCCACGCCATCGATGCGGGTGATGACGTCCTTGATATTTATGGTGGCGTAGTTCGAGATGTACTGCTGATCCAGGCTCCCGTCTGGAGAAATCAGGTGGATCACGAGCATCAGATCGGGAGAATTCTTGCGCACCGTCACGCCAATGCGCTGCACCTCCTCTGGCAGGCGCGGCAAGGCGACGGACACGCGGTTCTGTACCAAGACTTGCGCTTGGTCGATATTCGTCCCGGGCTTGAAAACGACGCTGATCGACAGGGCACCATTGCCGGTCGATTGCGACACCACATAGAGCATGTTGTCGACGCCGTTGATCTCCTGCTCGATTGGGGCCGCAACCGTCTGAGCAATCACTTCCGCGGACGCCCCCGCGAAGGTGGCGTTCACGACCACTGTGGGCGGCGCAATCTCCGGGTATTCGGTGATCGGCAAAGCCCGAAAAGAGATGAAACCGAGCAGGGTCACAATGATCGAGATGACACCCGCGAAGATCGGCCGATCGACAAAAAAGTGAGAAAATCGCATGCAAGCTGCCTAATGCCGGCGGGATGTCACGAGGCGAATCCGCCGCTTACTGAGCCACGGTTTTCTGTGCAGTCACTTCGATCTTGCCGTCCTCCGGCTTGACCTTTTGTCCGGGACGGGCCCGCTGCAGCCCATCGATGATGATCCGGTCCGTCGGGGCGAGCCCAGAGCGTATGATGCGCAAGCCATCCACAATCGGACCGAGTTCGACCAGCTTCACGCCGACCGTCCCGTCGCCGGCAACAGTGAAAAGGATCTTGCGCGACTGATCGGACGCGATTGCGCCGTCAGGCACGAGCAGCGCCGCGTGCTCGCCGCCGAACAGGCGCAGCCGCCCAAAGTATCCCGGCGTCAGCAGGCCATCCTTGTTCTCGAACACGGCACGTCCGCGAATGGTGCCGGTCTTTGGATTGAGCACGTTGTCGACGAAGTTCATCCGACCCAGATGCTTGTAGTCGAGCTCGTCGGAAAGCCGAACCGCCACTGGATTCTGCACGTCGCGGGACGAAGGCCTTGCGCCGGCCGCGGAAAGACGCATGTAACGCAAGAAGTCTGCCTCGCTGCCGTCGAATACGAAGTGTATCGGATCGATCGATACTATCACCGTCAGTAGTGTCGCGCCCGCTTGTCCACCTGCGATGAGGTTGCCGGCATCGACGCGCTTGTCGGAAATGCGCCCGGCGATGGGTGCGCGCACCTGGGTCCAATCGAGATTGAGCTCCGCCTGCTTCAAGGCAGCTTCGAGCGAAGCAACCTGGGCCGCCGCGTCGCGTTCGGTCGATCGTCTGGTATCAAATTCTCGCTCGGTGACAGCTTGGCTGCGCACAAGCGGAGATGCGCGTTGCACATCGAGCGATGCTATCTGTAGTTTCGCTTTCGCGCGTTCCACGTCGGCTTTGGCTTGCTCGACGGCGAACGTATAGGGGCGCGGGTCGATAGTGAAGAGGAGGTCGCCCTGCTTGACGACCTGGCCCTCCTTGAAATGAATGGAATCGATGAACCCAGATACCCTGGCGCGGACCTCGACCGTCTCCACGGCTGTAAAGCGGCCTGTGTATTCGTCCCACTCGGTGATTGTCTTCTCGAGCGGGCGTGCCACGGTGACGGGAGGCGGTGACGGTGCGCCGGCGGTGGGCCTGCTATCACAGCCGCCCAGGGCATGGGCCATGAGCAGCAGAGAGATCATGAGGACCGCTGGCGGCATAGAGTTTTCCTTCGCTCATCGGTTCTGCAAATCGCTACGCGCCCGCTCTTGCATGTTTATTGTGAGGGATTCACTGAGTAGACATGCCTATCGGAGTTGCGCGTGCGAGCCGGGGCTAACGCTTTCGCTCGTGGAATGGCTTCATGGCTTCTCACCCCCTGCCTGCGTAGACCCCGTTATCCACCGGCACCAGCCCGCGGATCGTTTGACCATACCGGCCATCTCCTGGGCAACATCATGGAGTTCGCAGCCATCGGGCTCCGGTGGGATAGCCGGACCGTTGGCGGATTGCCCGGCAAGGAGAATACCGGCGACGTTACTGCCGTGCACGGCGTCCACCTCCGCGGGGGTTGGTGATCGAAGCGGCCAAGCGTCCACGGAGCCAGCGCAGATCCTATGCCGCAGTCGACGACACCGACGCGTGTATAAGTGCTCCAGGAACGCGTGTCGAAATGGGAAAGGCCGCGCCCGATTTCTTACTGTCTTTTTGCTCCAAAACAAGTTGCACCGACGCTGTGGAGACGTGGGAACGGAGCTTTGGGTCGGTGAGCGATCGAATGCCACCAGTCCCCCTATCCCCACATCTTCTTGCCACCATCATGAGCCGGATCTCGGGGGGGCACAAGGGATCCGCGTTCAGATCGTCCCATTGCGTTGAAGGACCCGGCGCTCGAGGAGACCTGCACCGTATCTCCTACCAAACGCTCAAGAAGTAAAGCGGAGGAATTTGTATGTTGAGGTTTACACTTGTCGGCTTTGCGACGCTCGGCCTGATAGTCGGCGGCGCTTCTGCCCAGAGCAAGATGGATTGCGGTAAGGCGTGCAAGGGTGTTTGGGACAAGCTCAAGAGCGAGGAGTACGCAAAAATCTCGGATCAACAACTCGCAGACGTGAACCGCCTAGCTCTGCGCGCCTACGATGCCTATCAGGCGGGCGACGAGCAAACGGCCTTGGGCCTATTCGAGAGGGTTGCCTTGTTGACAAATGAGTGGGGCAAGGAACCGTCGACACGATCATTCAATCCCAACCTCCCAAGATGACGGTGTTCTCACCCCGGCTGCTCAAGCTGCTCAGGACGTGATGTCTGTAGTGCCGATCGAAGGGTCGTGGCCCAGTGCTTAGCGGAAAATGCCGATATCAGCGTTCTTCTGCTCGAAGCGGGCGGCAGCGATGACCTGTCGGATGTCATGGGGATCGGTGGCGCCTCCTACAAAGATCGCCAGCTGCAGCGCGCACGGCACTCCGGATGGCCTGAAGAGCCCGCTGGCAGCGCCAGAAACCCGCTCATTTGCATGAGCGTCAAGAGAAGGAGAGTGCCATGACGAACGTGAGACCCACGGTAGTTCTCGTCCACGGTGGCTTTGTCGAAACTGGTCTACATCGCAGCCTTTGCGCCGGACAAGGGCGAGTCCGTCGCCTCTTTGATCAAGGACCCGGCGCCGGGCGCACCCGTGCCGCCCATACTGCCACCGCAGGATGGCTTCCTGTTCCTCGACAAGGCGAAATTCGCCGCTTCGTTTGCGGCCGACGTTGAGACGGAGAAGGCCGCGTTCATGGCCGACTTGCAGGTTCCATGGGGCGTTGGTGCGCTCGAGGGCGCGGTGAGCGAGGCTGCGTGGAGGAAGAAGCCGAGCTGGTATCTGGTCGCGACTGACGACAGGATGATCCCGCCTGCAGCGCAGCGCATCATGTCCCAACGCGCCAGCGCGACAGTGGTCGAGAGCGCGGGAAGCCACGCAGTCGCGGCCGGAGGGGGTCGCTGCGATCATCAGGAAGGCTGCGCAAGCGTGATGCAGCGGATTGCGACGAAACCCGGCGCCGCAAGATACACGCATGTCGCGACCAATGTGTTGCGTGCCGTCACCAGCCCGGTCGATCGGCCAATCTCGCCGGGCTCACCACCGGATCGGCATGGCCGCCCAGCGCGGCGGATCCCAACCATCTGGGTGCGCGCATCGCCATCACTTCGGTGCTGCATACTTGGGGCTCGGCGATGACGCACCATCCGCACGTGCATATGATCGTGCCCGGCGGCGGTCTATCGATGGCTGGCGAGCGTTGGATCGCCAGCAAGCCCAATTTCTTCCTGCCCGTACTCGTGCTCGAAGCTCTTCCGCCGCGTGATGCTTGAGAAGCTCGCAGCCGCGCACACGGCCGGCAAGCTCTGCGAGATAGGCGTGTGCGCCGAAGAAGCCGAGCGCTGATGCGGTTGGCGTACTCGCTGCACTCCCGGTTATGACCCTGGCGGCATACTCAGCAGCTAATTGCGTGAAGCAAGGGGCGGGTGTGGACAACAAAAAGCGAGAGCTGATTGCCGTTCTCGCTCCTATCTCATGAACGGGTCTGAGCGAGGATGTGTTTCTACCTCAGGCTGAGTGCCGGTTCGGCTGCGGGAATTGCAGTACCTGTGCCGTGATGCGGGCGATGTGAAAGCCCTTGGTTTTCAGGTTGAGGAGCGCGAGCTCCGGGTCGAGCGCGTGGGGCTTGAGGTTGTCGAGCGTGAGCGAGGCCATGACAAACGGCGACCAGGTGCGGTTGTCCATGAGGCGCGGCAGATTCTCGCCGGTGCGCAGCAGAGACAGTCCGCGCAACTGGGGATCGGCCGTGATGAATACGAAGAAGTCTTGTGTCTGGGTCATCGGACGCTGACAAAAAGGCGGCAAGGGCGCATATCCGGTCATTAGTGCCCCTCGCCCTGCTTGAGTTCCCACCACACTCGGCTGCCGAACGGAACGGCATTGGAGTCGTGTTCGTAGTACTCGCTTCGCTCGTAGCCTCGCAGGTTCTGTAGCTGCTGCGGCGTGGCGCTCGGGTAGGTCTCGGAATAATTGTCGTAGTTGCGGTAGTGGCGCGTGTGATCCGCATTGGCCGCGGTGGTCAAGGCGAGCATGAGGCCAGCCGAGACCGCGCCAGCAATGATGGTCTTCATTGCAGTGTCTCGATGTTGGAGGAAGTTGACTGATAACTGGTGTGCGCTTGCGTGCGCGCAAATCACAGATAGGAGAAGTGGACGTGAGTTAATGAAGCGAGTTAGGCAGCGAACGTCCGCATTCTTGAATCTTCCGATTGAATAGCGAAAGAGAGGACGCTCCTGGCAGACGGCATAATCCTTTCAAGCACAATTCGTCACCCTTACTCACTCCTGCGTGAGAGCTTCTTTTGCTACACCCTTGCAAAACCATATCAAAGGTCAGGGATGACTCGAGCAACGGTCGAAATCTCACCAACCCAGGAGAATGATCATGAAAACTATCGTATCGGCCCTTCTGGCCTTATCCGTACTCGCCGGCGTAGCCGCCACCTCGGCGAAAGCTGCCGAGGCCGACTATCCAAAGTTTGGCACCTCTGATTGGTGGAACCAACAGGAAGCCGAACACAACTAGTAAGATTCCTCTGAATGAGCAGACGAGCCCCCGCGTGATGCGAGGCTCGTCGCAATGCTCATCACGCGGTCCACCCTCGCATCGCTAGTGTCAAAGCGTATCAACGGGCCTGTACGCCCATCTTCACGGTCGTCGAATGATGGCTACATGCTCGCAAAAAAGCACAAAGGACAGCCATCATGAGCAAGATCATTCCGACGTTCCTGGCGTTATCGGTCCTTGCGTTGACGGTGCTTGTCGGGATCTCGGTGCCTGGCAATGCAGCCGATGCCACCGGTCTGCCAACAACTTATTGGCAATCGCAGGACGTTTCACCTCCGTACGCTCCCCCCGCCTACTAGAGGGACGAGCCACCCAGCCCAGCATTCGATCAGCCAGTAGCCTTCCGGTGAATTTGACGGCGCGGCTTGCCGCTGGCAATGCTGGCCGATTGTCTACCTCTCCCCTGCAAGCAGAGGTTTCGGCGAGTGGTGAAATTGACCCCAATATGGACCGGCTGTGCGTTGCAAGAGGGATCGGTGAGGCTGGAGAGTTCGGGCCTCGCTGTATCCGGCATTTGGGTGGAGCAGAGTTGCTCCTGGCCATCATGGATGTAAGCGCGCGTTCGATCTTATTAGCAGACAAGCCTCAAGTGGGGCTATTGGGGTCACCAGTCTCGATCGCCCTTCATCCGTCCATTTCTCTTGTTCGACCGCGCCGCGGGCTTTCTCCCGCCCCGACCGCAGGATGCCGAGGCCAGCGCGCGCAGAGGCTGTCAAGTCAGGTCCGCTTCAAGGGCACCCGAAGGGCTCGGCCTTGAGAGCATCGAGCACGATGGCACCCTCGCACAGTTGGGCTCCTTACGCGGGTTGGGACGTTGGCTCAGGCATTTTCCGGACCTCGAAGTTGCGACCGTGATGCAGCACACTCCAGGCGATGCGCGCGAGCTTGTTGGCGAGCGCGATCGCCAACACGTTGTGGTGAAGCCGCTTGGCGGCCGCCTCGATCCAGGGCTTGAGGCCATGGCGCTCCCAGCTGGCGGTCAGCAGCACGACACGGGCGGCCTGCACGAATAGCGTCCGCAGGTACTTGTTGCCGCGCTTGGATATCTTGCCCAGGATTGTGCGATCGCCGGTTGAGATCTGCTTGGGCACCAAGCCGAGCCAGGCGCCGAAGTCTCGCCCCTTGGAGAACACGTCACCGGTGCCGATAGCGGCCACCGTTGCACTGGAGATGATTGGACCGATACCAGGCACCGTCATCAGTCGCTCGCAGCCGGCATCCTGATTGGCCAGCGTCTCGATCTCGAGCGAGACAGCGTCGATGCGCTCATTGAGGCGACGCCAGTCAGCAACCAGGTCCTCGATAATGTGCAGCAGGCGCGGCGATAGCACGTCGATGCGCATGGCGAGGATGCCGGGCAGTGCCGCCCGCAGCCGGTGCAGACCTTGGGCCACCGCCACGCCACGATCGAGCAGAAAAAGCGCGGACCTCGTTGACAGTCGCCGTCCGCTTGCTGACCAGGCGTGAGCGCACCCGGTGTAAGGCCTGGAGGTCGAGCTGCTCAGCAGTCTTGGTGGCAACAAAGCGCATGGTCGGGCGCTGAACCGCTTCAGCGATGGCCTCAGCGGGAGCGCCGTAACGAAGGGAACACATCGCCGTGAGCGCGCGACACTGTGGCTTGATATAGACGCATATACGCTTAGATAGGTGCAGGTACTCGCATTTGAAGTGAAAGCCAATCCGCCATGCGACCGCACGTGCGCTTGCCCGCTCAGTTCTCTGCGCGGAAGGTCGCTCGGCCGGGCGGCCCGCCGATGAGTGCCGGAATTGATCCAACGCGCGTTGGCAACGCAGCGCCTTTTTTCTCAACCTGGAGATAGAGATGATTAAGTCGCCGACGACCCTAACCCGTCGCAGTATGTTTCGTGCCGGCGCCGGGCTGGCTGTTGCTGCAACGGCAACGCGGGTGCTCACCCCCACCTCGGTTCAGGCGGAGGGCGCACGTCTAGCCGGCGCGGAACCTCTAAACGGCAATGGCTCCTATCGCTTCAAGATCGGCGACTTCCAGGCGACCGTGATCTCCGACGGCTATGGGCAGCTTCCGATCGGGCCGATCCTCGCCATGAACGCGCCTGAAACTGAACTGGCTCAGGTGTTGAAGGCAAACTTCATGCAGCCGGTGATCCAATCCACGAGCAACATGTTGGTGGTCGACACGGGAAGGGAGCGTATCCTTGTCGATACTGGGTTTGGTGAGAAACTCGGCCCATCCTTCGGCAGCTTTCCCGGGCTCGAGGCGAACCTGCGCCGGGCCGGAATCACGCCAGAGAGCATAGATCTGGTCGTGACGTCGCACGGTCACCTGGATCATATCGGTGGCTTGGTGACGAAATCGGGCGCGCTGGCGTTTCCGAACGCTCGGTTCGTCTTTGTCGATACGGAGTGGAACTACTGGACCGGCAGCCGTTACGAAAGCGAGGTCAACAGTTCGCCGATGCCCGACCCGTTCAAGAAGGGCACGATTGGGGCAGCTCGAGAGAACTTGCCACCGGTCGCCTATCGATCCTTGTTCGTGAAGCAGGGTGGCGAAATCACAAGCGGCGCGGACTATATTGCGGCGCCGGGACATTCGCCGTCCCATGCCACAATCCTATTCACCTCGGGCAAGGAGCAGTTCATGCATATGGGCGACATCGCCCATAACCCGGTGACGAGCTTGCAGCACCCCGACTGGACGCCCATCTTCGACTACGATCCCGCGCAGGCTATCAAGTCGCGCAAGGCCATTCTGGGTCGCGTCGCGACCGAGCGGATGATCGTGATGGGCTATCATTTTCCGTTCCCGGCTATTGGACATGTCGTCCGACACGACACGGCATACCGCTGGGAAGCCGCCCAGTGGACCTGGTAGCGAGCGGATGACATCTCTCCGGAGGCACGCGATGTCTTCCAAGCAGGAGCCCTTCAAAATCGCCGTCCTGGACGACTACCAGGACGTCGCTCTTTCACTCGCGGACTGGTCGGTGCTGGATGCGCGGGCGACCGTCACCGTATTTAACGACCATCTCGCGGACCCCGACGCCGTCGTCGAGCGCCTGCAGCCATTCGAGATAGTCTGCGAAATGCGCGAGCGCACGCCGGTGACGCGTACCATCATCGACCGCTTGCCTAAGCTCCGCATGATCGCCTCGACGGCGACCCGGAATGCGTCGATCGATCTCAAGGCTGCAGAAGAGCGGGGCGTGCAGGTCGTTCATACGGGCTACACCTCGGCGCCGACGATCGAACTGACCTGGGCACTTATCCTGGGCAGTGCCCGCAATCTCGTCGCCGAGAATACGTCGCTGCGCGGCGGCGGATGGCAGCGGTCGGTCGGTGATGACATGGCCGGGCGGACACTCGGTGTCCTAGGTCTCGGGAACGTCGGCGGTGCGGTGGCACGGATCGGCAACGCCTTCGGTATGAAGGTGATCGCCTGGAGCCAGAATCTCACGACCGGACGCGCGGCTGAAGTGGGCGCCACACTCGTCTCGAGGGACGAGCTGTTCCAAGAGGCGGATGTCGTCTCCATCCATCTCGTGCTCAGTGGAAGAACGCGCGGCCTTGTCGGTGCGGCGGAACTAGCACTCATGAAGCCGACGGCGCGTCTGGTAAACACGTCGCGCGGACCGATCGTGGTCGAGGCAGATCTCGTTGCAGCGCTTAAAGGTAAGACGATCGCCGGCGCAGCCATCGATGTCTTCGACCAGGAGCCCTTGCCGCTCGACCATCCGTTCCGCGCGCTGCCGAACATGCTGGCAACGCCGCATATCGGCTACGTCTCCCGCGGCCTTTACGCTCGCTTCTACCAGGATACGGTCGCGAACATCTGCCGTTGGCTCGACGGCCAAGCAGCAGACTGACGCGTCGTGCACCCCTGATTAACGAACGCCGGAGGTTCCCATGTCGCAAGCCGCTCTGTCCCGTTCTCGGTTTCTCCGGCTCGCTGCGGGCGCGCTGCTGCCATTCGTCGGCTTGCGCCCGTCGGCTGCCGCCGCTCCGAACCCTGAACTGGCGCAGAACAGTGGCGCGCCCGGGACCAAGGATGCAGCGGCGCCGGGCCGCATGGGACCCATCCTCGTAAGCCAGTTCGGACCCGTCAAAATTCATTCCTACCTCAGTCCCGTCAACGGCCTTCAGGTCAATACGCAGATGATCGAGGGGCCGACGGCGGTCGTCATCTTCGATGGTCAGCTCTTGCTGCCGTACGCCGACGAAGTTGCGTCATACGTGCAGACGGTCGGTAAGCCCGTCGATCGGATCATTCTCTCGCATGCGCATACCGATCACTGGGGCGGTCTTCAGGTTCTGACCGAGCGTTTCCCCGACGCCCGCGTGTTCGCCCTGGATGGGGTCGGCGACCAGGTCCGCGCCAGAGGCCCAGCGAGACTCGATAGGCTCCGCCGGATATACGGCGACAAGGCCGCGACGAAGGTCACCGTCCCGACGGAGACAATCACCGAAGGTCTGCAACGGATCGACGGCATCACCTATGACTTCAAGCGGTTCGTCGACGCTGAATCGGATTTGCAGCTCGCCGATCTGCTGCCCGAACAAAAAGTGTTGATGGCGTTCGACCTGGTGTTTTCACCGAACGAACACGCCTTCACCGTTGTGGATCATTTCGATCACTGGATCATCATTCTCGAGTCACTCAAAGAGCTTCAAGGCTACGACACGATCACCATTGGGCATGATACGCCCGTCCACCGCTCCGCGATCGACAGCACGATGACCTACGTCAAGCGCGCCAAGGAGATCCATGCGGTTTCCGCCGACGCGAAAACCTACAGCGAGAGCCTAAAAGCCGCTTTCCCCGACCGGCAGCATGCCGACTGGGTCGATTTCTCCGCCGGGCTTCTTTACGCAGCGCCCCGTTGAACGGCGCGAGCCAGCGAGGCTTGGGCGGCCTGCGGCAAGAGTTCGTGACGGCAGGCGCCGCCATCACAACACCAGTCGTACAGATAAAAGGAAAATGAGCAACGAGCGTCCACTGAAATGCGGCGAGAGCGCATAGCTGCCTCCAGCGCAACGATTTTCCCTTGGCTTGCGCCGCCAGTTCGAGCACTCATATCACCATCGGCATCGCGTGCAGGTTTCCATCAATTTGTCGGTCGGAAACAGCGGGTCGACCGCGAATGCCTGCTCCGGCTCGGTGCCGCCGGCTGCCGGCTTGAGAATCGCAAAACGTGCTTGTCCATTGCGGAGACGTGCTCGGTTGCCCCTAAACCCTCCGCCAGAAGCGTGAGCGGCAGGCAGAGAAAGGCTGCCTGGAGCGCGCGCAGGGCATGGGCGTCGCTACTACGACCTTCGCTATGAAGCGGCCGCCGCGGATATGTGGGCGCGTTGAGCCAGGCCCCGGCCGAAAGAAATGTTCTCGCCGGGGGCCTCGTAGAGCGTGATCAGGAGATCATCCGGGGAGATACCGGCGGCTGCCACCACCGCGTCATTTAAGGCCTTCAACAATCCCAGGCGCTTCTCTTTGGGACGACCGGAGATGAACGTGATCTCCAGTAAAATCAGATCATCCGAGTAGTTGAGGCCAAGGAACGCCGGCGTGTGAAGAAATTGGTTCTTGGGCAGAACGTGGAAGATTTGGAAGAAGTCTTCCGGTGGAATACCCAGCGCGCTTATGAGCCCATTTTGCACCGCGCGCGACACCTTGCCGAGACGAGCTTCGTCGTATTGCCCTTCCAGTACGTGAATCTTGGCGACCGGCATGTCTAATCTCCTTTGGCCACATGTGACTGTCGTGTCTGATCAGCGATCGTGCGTCGTTGGTGACCTTCGGCTCCCGCCCTGGTCCGTGGCCCCGAATTCACTGGCCACGACAGCGCGCAGCAATGCACGTAAAGTCTCTGCGCGCTTTGGACCAAAGCTGGTTTCGAACTTGGCTTGCGCCCTCGACCAAGCATGCCGCGCCCCCTGCAGGCGCTTCTCTCCCACGGTGGTGAGATGGAGCTCCTTGGCGCGGCGGTCGGACGCTCCCTGTTCGATTCTGATCAACCCATCTCGCTCGAGCGGCAGGATGTTGCGCCCGAGCGTGGTGCGATCCGTCAGCATTGCTTTGGCCAGCGCATTGATCGTCAGCGGCCCCAGCCGTTTGAGCTTTGCAAGAACTGAGTATTGGGTCGTGCGCAGCCCGGTCGGCGCCAGCAGCTGGTCGTAAAACTGCGTGACGTGCCTTGCTGCCGAACGGACGGCGAAACAATTGCACTCCTCAGATCCTGGTATGGCGTCAAGCGGCATCCTCACATCCTCGTTTCTTGACAAAGGCGCATGTGCACATATATGGGCGTAAGTGCACGTATGTCAACCGAGCGGAGGGCGTACATGTCTGCAAACAACCGGGCATCCGGTGCGGGTTCCTGCGCTGCAGGGGGAAGCGAGGCCAGGCTCACAACGAACGGGCGGTATGATCCGCGAACACTTCGCCGGCGGCGCCTGGTTCAGCGATGCTGTCTCCGCGTCGTGGTGGCGACCTGCAGCTGTGCCCGTGGGGTGCCGAAATGAGCGGACGGTATCTGGAAGACTTCGCGGTTGGGCAGACCTACGGGTCCGGTCGGCTGCGCGTCGATGAGGAGCGAATCAAGAGCTTTGCCGCCGAGTTCGATCCGCAGCCCTTTCATCTGAATGCCGATGCCGCACGGACATCGATCCTCGGTGGTTTGGCAGCCAGCGGCTGGCACACGGCGGCGCTCACAATGCGTCTCCTGGTCGAAAGCGACCTCAAACCCGTGGGCGGCATTATCGGGGTCGGGTTCGATGAGTTGCGCTGGCCGCGGCCGGTGCGACCCGGCGACGAGTTGCGGCTCGAGAGTGAGGTTCTCGAGGTGCGGCCGTCGAAATCGCGCCCGCAACAAGGACTGATCAAGGTACGGACGACCGCGCTCAACCAAAACGGCGAGGCGGTGCAGGTTCTCGTCGCGAACCTGATGGTGCCGCGCCGTTCAAGCAACATGCCAAGAGAAAGCTCGGTGAAGGCCGGCTGAAAAGGAGAATCCCATGAGCACACGTGAGGTCGTTCTTTGCGAGCCAGTGCGAACCGCCATCGGTGCGTTCAACGGTTCCCTCAAGGGCGTGCCGGCGACAGACCTCGGCGCAACGGTCGTGCGCGAGACGCTGAGGCGCTCGAAGCTCGACGCCGATTCGATCGGCAGCGTCGTGATGGGCAACGTCATTCAGGCGGGCAACAAGATGAACCCGGCGCGACAGGCCTCGATCGGTGGCGGCGTGCCGGTTTCGGTTCCCGCTATGACGGTGAACCGCGTCTGCGGCTCCGGGGCTCAAGCCATCGTCACGGCCGCACAGGAGATCGGGGCGGGCGAGGTGGACGCTGCCATCGCCGGCGGGATGGAGAACATGGACCGAGCCCCGTACCTGATGGACGGCGGCCGCTGGGGCTACCGCATGGGACCTGCGGAGATCCACGACAGCATGCTTCGCGACGGTCTCGATGATGCCTTCTCGGGCAAACACTCGGGCTGGCATACGGAAGATCTCGTTATCCAGACGCAGCTCACCCGCGAGGCGCAGGACCGCTTCGCCGCCCGCTCGCAGCAGCGCTTCAGCACGGCTCAGAAGGCAGGCAAGTTTGCAGACGAGATCGTTGCGGTCGAGGTTCGCGGCAAGAAGGGTGTTGAAGCGTTTGCTGTGGATGAGGCGCCGAGGGCCGACACGACCTTCGAAGTGCTGGCCAAGCTGCGTCCGGCTTTCCGCGAAAGCGGAACCATCACGGCCGGCAACGCGCCGGGTTTGAACAGCGCCGCCGCGGCGATGATAGTTGCCGATCGCGCCTTCGCGGAAGCCAGATCGGTCGAACCAATGGCTCGTCTCGTCGCCTACGGCGTCGCTGCCGTTGAGCCCGGGATGTTCGGACTCGGGCCGGTTCCAGCCGTCCGCAAGGCCCTGGAGCGCGCCGGATGGAAGCTCAGAGATGTGGAGCGCATCGAGATCAACGAGGCCTTCGCCGCCGTGCCACTCGCCGTCGCACAGGAACTCGGTCTGCCCGAAGACATCATCAACGTCGAAGGGGGCGCGATTGCGCATGGTCATCCGATCGGGGCGACCGGAGCCGTACTCACAACGCGGCTCCTGCACGCCATGCGCCGTGATGGCGTCCGCCGAGGCATGGTCACGCTCTGCATCGGGGGTGGTCAGGGAATCGCGCTAGCGCTCGAAGCGATGTAAGTCACCTGCGGGGTGATGTCGGGGAGCAGGTGCATTCCCGGACTCTCATCCGCCGGCCCGTGTCGCGCCAAAGGCATCGCGCGCCGCCGCAAGGATCTCTTTCGACAACACCGGATCGTCGACAGCCCGGGCGAGCGTCAGCGCCCCAATCATACCGGCGAGCGTGGCAATCGCGCGCTTGCGCCGCCTCGCCGGGGTTCCCTCCTTGAGCAGACTGGCGAAGCGGTCCAGCTGCACACGCACATGCACGGTCAGTCCGCGGCGAACGCCTTCGCCCTGGCGCACCATATCGCCGCCCAAAGCCGCGATCGCACAGCCATTCGCGCGGTCGGCGCAGTGACGTTCCGACAGATACTCGGCGACGAGATCCCTTAGATTTCTATAGCGTCCTTGATTCTGCACGCCGCGCTCCAGCGCGCGCGTCACCGCCTCGGCGGCGAGATCATCCTTGGATCCGAAATGACCGTAGAAGCCGCCATGCGTCAGACCGGCGCGCTGCATGATCGCATCGACACCTACGCCTTCGAAGCCGCCTTCGCGGAACATCCGCGAAGCTGTCTCGACGATCCGCTCGCGGTTCTCCGCTGCCTTCTTTCGGCTCACGCGCATTTGTCTCTCATCCTTCCAACAGCGTCTTGACAAGATACATGACGAGTATCATGTTCGCGTATAAATGACGATCGTCATGTATCAACGGCCACGTGGAAAGCTCCCAATCTAGAGGTGACGAAGATGGGTAGGCTAGCGAACAAGAATGTCCTTATCACCGGCGGCAACAGCGGGATCGGGCTGGCCGCAGCGCAGGAATTCGACAGAGAGGGCGCGCGCGTTGCCATCTGCGGCTTGAATGAGGCGTCGCTGCGGGCGGCTAAGGAGACGCTTGCAGCCGGAAGTCTCGCCGTTCGGGCGGACGTCAGCAACCTCCCCGACCTCGACACGATGTTCGCCACGATCAAGCGGGAGTTCGGGCACCTGGACAGCATCTTCGTGAATGCAGGTTACAGCGAGTTCCTGTTGTTCGGAGAGGTGACAGAGCAAAGCTTCGACAAGGTGATAGCCGTCAATTTCAAAGGGGTTTACTTCACGATTCAAAAAGCCTTGCCGCTACTCAGGCAAGGCTCGTCTGTAATCATCAATGCGTCCGTTGGCGCGCGCAAGGGGTGGCCGACAACCTCGACCGTCTCGACCTGCAAGGCTGCGGTCGTCCATCTCGCTCGAATCCTCAGCGCCGAACTCGTGGACCGCGGGATTCGCGTGAATACCCTAAGTCCAGGCCCGACGGACACGGCGATGTTCGGTCGCTTCCCAGGCGAAGGGCAGGGCGAGGCGGTTAAGGACGTCCTCCGAACCAACAATCCAAGCAAGCGGATGGCCGATCCGTTGGAAATCGCGAAGCTGGCGGTTTACCTCGCGTCGGACGATTCTGCGTACGTCGTTGGGGCAGACTTCCTGATCGACGGCGGGGTCACGGCCATTTCGCCCGTGGGCGCCTGAGCCTCGTTGCAGAAAGTAGAGGCCGTTCCTGTTCCCGCTCAGGCAAGAGCCTTCAATTTCTCTTCGCTGCCTCAATAGTGCGTTGCCACCCTTGTGGCGGTAATCAACGACCAAGTCGCCGCCGCGTAAGTTCGCGGCGCTGGTTGGTCGTCCGACTTAGCAGGAGGTGTCTATGGCCACCAGTGCGAGTACCGGGCTCATCGGAGTGGTCCGGTCAACATTCCGAAAGCTCAACGCTCTGGCCGAGCGATCGACCGCACGCCCTATGACGATATCGCCGATCGGGTCAGCCGTCTCGAACAGGAGACGGCGCAATTGAAGAAAGAGGGACGCCGCGTAGAAGCTGCGTGAGGCGATTTGTGAAACTGGTGCGTGCCGCGCATGCTCTCGGCTGAGGATTTCGTACGAGAATCAGACCAGCAGGCCGATCCGTGGTCGCCGATCGCTGAGAATGGCGCTTTGATAGATCACCGCTCTCACCTGGAGCCTTCCGATGCTGAACGACCTCTACACGTTTTCCGTGCCCGTTTTCCTTCGGGGTCACGCCGTCCTCTCCGAATTGTTGCGCAAGGGAGAGGCGCACGCGGCCGGCTGCAACATCACGCCGTCAGCCCTGCTGACCGCGCGATTGTTCCCCGACATGTTCCCGCTGAAGGGGCAGGTGCAAGCCGCCTGCGATACCGCGAAGCGGGCAACCGCCCGGCTGGTCGGGGTTGAGCCGCCGCGCTTTGAGGACAATGAAGCCACCTTTGAAGAATTGTACGCGCGGATCCAACGAACGTCAGAGTTTGTCGAGAAATTTCAGGCAGATGCTTTCCGCGACGCCGATACGCGCAAGATCGAGCTGAAAATGTCCGCGGGCGTTGTGACTCTAACCGCCGAGAAATATCTGACCCGGTTCGCGCTGCCCAACTTCTATTTTCATGTGACGACGGCCTACGATATTCTGCGGCACAACGGGGTCACCCTCGGCAAGCAAGATTACCTGGGAAAACTCTCCCAGGATTAGCTGCCCTCTTGATCATCGCGCACCCGCGGAAGCCTCGGCAGGCGCAGCAACGAGCGCCGAAGCGCTATCGGGCCTGGCCAGGGCCTTTATCTATGTGCAGGCCCGGGCCTTGCTGGTTTCGCACTGGGAGGTCTACTCCGATGCCACGGTGAAGCTCATCACGACGGCCATCCGGGAGATGGCGCATGGTGCGAAAGTTGGCCGGGCCGAGGCCCTGCGCCGCTCGATGCTGGCGCTCATCGACAAGGGTGAACCGCACGAGGCGCATCCTGCCTACTGGGCGCCGTTCGTGGTGGTGGGAGAGGGGGGCGGCCCTATCGATGCCGTTGCCCGGCCGACAACTGTGTCGGTGCCGGCTCAGGCAAAGAAGACCAACCCGCGCCTCAAAGTGCAAGAATCCTGGGCGACAGAATTCTGGAATAAGCAGTAGGCCGCGGCTAGGCCCGTGCACTCAAATACTAACCGCTCCCCGCGCGTGCCAACAGCCTTGGAAAGGTCGAAGTACCCCACATAGCGGAACATTCGGTGCCTCGCTGTGTTCGGTCAAAGAGTGCCACTTTGAGACCTGAGCACTTGCAGCAAAGCATGCGCGCTGGCAGAGCCTACTTGATCACGTGGGCCCCTGCTCGCCGGCAGATCTCGGCTGCGTCGTCTGGGGGACTCGAAGTTTTGGGCGCGAAATTTGCGCTGCCTGACAAACCTCATTCGAAGTAGGTAGAAACGAACCTCGCCGATCGTATGGACGCCGATTGGCCGACCCGACAAGCCAGGCAACAGCTGAGCTGACTGGCGGCAACAGCGTCATCACCACTGCGAAGGCTTGTGGGCTATCTACGAGCACGTCCACAGGCTCAAGCGGGAAATGGGAGCCACGCGCTAGACAATCCCAAACTGACTACCAGCGACGGCCCCAGCCACCGCGATAACCCCAGCCACGGTAACCCCAGCCGCCGCGCCAGTATGGACGATAACCCCAGCTATAGCCGGCGTAGATCGGGCGATAGCCGTAACCATAACCGTAGCCAGCATAGCCGCAGCCGCGGCCTCCTCCATAGCCGTAGTACCCGTAGCCACGCCAACCGAACGCATCTGCGGAGGGGACGAAGGCCATGAATCCGAGCAGTGTGACTGAAACGAGAAGCGCTTTCCTCATGGTTCCGCCTCTTCGATACTAGTGTTAGCGAAGCAGAGGATAGCGCGAGAGCTGCAACGCAACTATCGCAGTGAGCGGGACTAGTTAACGCCAATTCCCTACGCGCTTCATCCAGCTTTGCCAATTTGAGCTTGCAGCTAATTGACCACAAGCTGCCTGATACCTGCCAGAAGCTCGATCAAGACGGAACGCCAATGCCCCGCTCATCCAAGAATTCCCGGCATGCTGGTAACCGGCTTGAGAACTGGCCGTTGAGTGCCAAATGCAGTCGTTTGAGCGCCTGAGGATCTGTGCACGATTGATTGAGGTACAGCACAGGCGGGCATCCAGAATTTCGCAACTTTTGGCGACAGCCTAAGCTATTGAAATCCCGCCGCAGCTACGGGCCTGGGGATCGCCGAGTCGATCGAATCTGTATCGAGATGGGGTCGATTGGGGAGTGAAGGCGGCCGGCAACGCAGCGCGCGCCTCGGCCTCCCCTTGCATGCCGCCAATCCGTGCGTTATATACTGAACCTTATGGTTCAGTATACGAGAGCCCGTCTCGATGCCTCGTTCGCCGCGCTCTCCGACGCCACCCGACGTGGCGTTCTGGAGCAGCTCGGGCGTGCAGACGCTTCGATCACGGACCTTGCCGAGAAATTCCGCATGACCCTCACGGGCATGAAGAAGCATGTCGGCGTCTTGGAGCAGGCGGGGCTAGTCACCACGGAGAAGGTCGGGCGCGTGCGGACCTGCAAGCCCGGCCCGCGCCGACTGGAGGAGGAAGCTGCATGGATCGAGAGATACCGCCAGCTCTGGGACGCACGCTTCGACGAGCTGGACAAAGTTGTCGAGGAATTGAAACGGAAGGAGAAGGTCGATGGACGCAAGAAGAGAGAGTGAGGTTGCCCCCATGAAGAACCGTACGACGGTGGAGCGGAAGTCCGAGCGGGAGCTCGTCGTCACGCGAACTTTCAACGGCCCGGCGCGCCTCGTGTTCGAGGCGTGGACCAAGGCCGAGCTGTTCAGGCAGTGGTGGGTGCCGAAGTCGATGGGAATGTCCCTGCTTTCCTGCGAAATGGATGTTCGTGTCGGGGGCAGGTACCGTTTGGAGTTCGCACACGGGGACTCACAGTTGGCGTTCTTCGGCACGTACAAGGAAGTAACACCGCACTCGCGCCTCGTCTGGACCAATGAGGAAAGTGACGAGGGTTCCGTCACGACGGTGACCTTCGCGGAAAAAGGCGGCAAGACGTTGCTGGTCATGCACGAGCTTTATCCCTCGAAGGAAGCTCTCGACGCCGCCGGCACCGGGGCGGCGGATGCGATGGGAGAGACGTTCGAGCAACTGGACGAGCTTCTCGTCACCCTGGGCGCGAGCGTGGGACGGTCATGAAGTCGTCGATCTCGCGACACCCTGCCGACGATGCTTGAGCATCGCATTTGGGGAGGCTGGATGGCGGCACCCCGAGGGTCGCGTACAACAATGAGCCCGTATGCTGCAGCTGCTCAGGTCGGCTTGGGGTCAGGGACCGACGAAAAACCACGCTAGCAAAAAGCCTCGTCGAGCTTCCGTTTGACCCCCAGCTCCGGACCAGTGCCCACAGCACCGACCCACTCAACCTTTGTGCCAAATACGGTCCTGAGCAGTTGCAGCAAGACACGCCGAGTGACGAGTGCCTCACTCAATCAACTCGTCGGCGCGGGCGAGGAGCGTCGCTGGCACAGTAATGCCAAGCGCCTCGGCGGTTTTCATATTGATGACCAGTTGGAAACGAGTTGGCTGCTCGACCGGCAAATCGGCGGGCTGGGCGCCTTTGAGGATTTTGTCGACGTACACGGCAGCCTTGTGAAAAAGGTCCGCATATATCGCGGAGTACGACATCAGCCCGCCTTGGTCGACGAACCAGCGCGGCACGGAAACCGCCGGGACGCGGTGTTGCAGCGCCAGCTCGGCGGCGCGCTTGCTCGGCAGGCTGGGCTGAACGATGATGGCGTCGGGTCGGTCTCTCTCCATCGCCGCGAAAGCGCTCTCGAACTCCTCATTGTTGCTAATCCTGATAGGGTTGATTGCGGTTCCGGTGGTTTCGCCGCCAAGCTGGATCTGTTCGAGGAAGGGTTTGGAGAAGGGATCGGTCGCGTTGGCCAGAGCGGTGACCCGGCGCGCCGACGGCAGCATGTCGCGGATCAATTGGATGCTCTTGCCGGCCAGTTCGGCGGCTGCGCTCGCGATGCCGGTGACATTTCCACCCGGTCGATGAAGGCTCATGACAAGTCCCGTGCCGATCGGATCTCCGGTCTCGGCCATCACGATCGGGATTTCCCGCGTCGCTTGCTTTGCCGCCACAGCGGTGGGGGTAAACCAAGTGACGATGACATCGACCTTGAGACGAACCAGCTCAGCTGCAAGTTCGGGAAGCCGGTCGAGCTGTCCTTCCGCCGACCGAAACTCAAATCGAATGTTCTGCCCCTCGATATACCCCTGATCGCGTAGTCCCTGCCGAAACTCCCGCCAGAATTCTTCCGGGCTTATATTGCCAATAACCAGCGCGCCGATGGTCGGCACCTTCGGCTGCTGCGCACGCGCCGCGAGCGGCCACGCGACCGCCGCACCGCCCAGTGTAAATATGAATTCTCGCCGTCGGATGTGGATGGCCATGCGATCCCTTCCACCGGAGGTCGTGCGCATGCCGATAGAAGGGACGATACCACGCTTTAGCGAAGGAACGAACATGCTTTTGCGCTGCGAAAGTCTTGAGCCGCCCATGTCTCAGTTGGGTCAGGCTCGGTCAACGCGGCCGGATCCCAAAGACCTCCTGGCACGTCAGATGACCCCCCATATTCCGGACTCGGCCGCGGCCGCAGCGCGGATGATCGCTGTGTGCCAAAAACGGCCCTGAGCAACTGCAGCAGGGTGGTTCCGGCAAGGTCGAAAGTCTACGCAGCGAATGCGCGACGGCCTCGCCGCCATTCACACCGACATCCGCACCATCAAAGCCCGCCTCACGCCGCTGCTGGGCTCGCAGATGGGCCAACTGAAACCGCGATCCTTGGCCATTACGCTGAATCCAGCGCTCCCCGCGTGGGCGAATGAGGTTGGTCGAATGAAAATTCACTAAGCGTCGAGTCCGACCTAGTTGAAATAGCGATGCCGGTCCTGCAGACACGCTAGTGCTTCTTGTACCCGCTGCAGGTGCGCGTGCTCGCCTCCGCCCATCCCTTCGTCTTCCGCGCGTTGTAAGGCTCGCTCATCCGTCTCCCATGCTCTGAGGATGGCAAGCTTCTCCAGGACAATCATGCCCACCGCCCCGACTACGTCCATGGGACGTCGGAATCTGCGTGCGGGGTTGATGCCTGCTTCATATGAACTCATCGCGTATTTCTCCTGGTCACGTTCATGGTTTGCCCACCGACCACAAGGGTCTGTTGGCTTCAATCAACGCCCGTGATCGCGTGATGCCAATGTCGTACAGCAGTCGATCGTCAAGTTCAGCAAGAGCTCTCCTTTGCCGATGGCGCTCTAGCGCCACCCGGATGGTGAGAGCCCACGTGGCTAACGTTTCTGTGAAATGACCTCCAATGGTCGATTTCTGCGGGCGATGCCGCGCCGCGATGGTGCTCTGGATCATGTTTGTACTCCTGTGGGCTGAGCCATCTTCGATCAGTCCGAGGACACACAGAACGCGCGTCTGAGCGCGGTATCGTGAGGGATCCCCTTTGCGGTTAGATGATCGTACTGGCGATACGCGGCGAAGCCCTCCCGTAAACCGTCGCGAATGCTTCGCAGGCCTGCTGCAAGTAACCAGGGCGACCACACCATCCTTATCGGTGGACTTCCACGATAGGTTGCGGCGGATGCCAACGTGTGTGCCATTGCTATCTCTCCTCATAGGAAGACGTCTGTTCTTGCGTAAGGGATGTACGCTCGCTCCGCCGAACGGCGCAAAGCATCGTTTTTCTGCCCTGGCTGAGATTTTCTCATGACCTAGCCACGTTCCACTGGCCGACTTTGTGGCATCTACATTGTCGCTTTATGTAAAACGCTAAGTTGAATTCTCAATCAGTGGAGGTGTGTATGCCCAAAGATCTGGCATCGCAAACGGTCTTCTCTCAGCTCCAGGTTGAGGTTTTTTCATGTGTTGCTTCGCCAGTCTGGCGGGCAACTCCCAGCCATTGACCTAATCGTCTTGGGGCGGCGGATCCAGAATGGAGCTAGGAACAAGCAAGCCTGCGGCAGCAGCGCGGGCACCCAATTAACATTCGACAACGCCGCTCCCCGTGCCTGCCCACACCGGCTGATCCCGAGAAGCTATTGCGGGGCATCCGAGGCAAGGCTGTGGAGTGCGGGGAGGCGTGTGAGCAAGCTACGCGACGTGCTGCGGCTGACGGCCGCCGGCATGTCGAGCCGGCAGGCGGCTGCGAACCTCACCATCAGGGCGACGACGGTCATCGACTATCTGGGGCGGGCGCAGCGGGCTGGGCCACTGCCGGACGATCTGACCGACGAGACGCTGGAGCCTCGCCTCTAGCGACGACGAACATATCAATTCTCAATGCTCCTTACATGCACCCCCGCGAATGTTGCGCCGCAACCCTCACTAGCATGCTGAGGGCTGCTCCGGGTCACGAACGGCATCGCAATCGAGGTGCTGATCAGGTCTCTTGGACCTCAGTAAGCGGACTGGTTCTCTGCAGCGCCAAGAACGCCCGACTTCGTGCCTAACTCCCAACGTCATCGCAATAAGCCGATAATACTACGCCGATCCATTGTGTATTCCCTGAGCGACGCAGAAGGTGCGACGCCTACGTCACTGTCGTAGTTGTCTTTTGGGCTCGTACTGATCCTCGAGACGATTTGCATGGCGATGCACCAGTCGCCACTCGCCGTGCTCGAGGCGAAAGATGTGCGTCACTCGGTTCGACCACTGCGTGGGCCGATCCATTCCATCCACGCGGACCTTGAAGGTCTCGATGTCGGTGGTGTAGGCGAGTTCGGCCGTTACGACAGTTGTCACGTTCTGATAGTTCACCGTGCCGCCCTTGAATTGCTGGCCGGCCCAGTCCCATCGCCGCGAGACGGCGTCCCAACCCTTCTCGTAGCCGCCCCAGCCGTAGAAGCTGGTGGCATCGCCCGTTTTCGCGTAGAGCGCCTTGATGCCGCAGATGTCACCATTCGCCACCTTGGCCATGGCCGCATGCAAGCGGGCAATGGCGGTGGCGAAAGGCGGTGGCGATTGCTCTCTCATGTGCGAACCTTGCCGCAAGGTGTTGCAGGCTTCATTGCGCCTTGATGCTAATCCTCTCCCATCGGCACGGCCAGTCTACCCGACACCCTCGGGCGGCATGCCGTGACGGTGAAAGTGTGCCAGTTTTTGACGTGAGCGTATGCAAATAGCGCGAGGTAACGGGCTGGCTTATCTAGTCCTTGATGGCACCAAACACACCAGGCGGCGCAGACATCATGTCGATCAAAGTGCGAGAGATGCTCAACGATGATGCACTGGCGTTCTTGCAAGTGCATCACGCCGCCGTGCGTGGCATTGCCGCTAAGGACTATCCACCGGAGGTGGTCGAGGTTTGGGCGCCGATGCCTATTACCAATCAGAGCATCGAGCGCTTTCTGACCAACCCCGATGGCGAGCTCCGCCTTGTCGCGGAGATTGATGGAAGGATCGTGGGTATCGGCTCCTTGGTCCTCGCAAAGTCCGAACTCCGCGCGTGCTATGTCGCACCGCAAGCAGCCCGAAGAGGGGTCGGCTCCGCACTAATACACGAGCTCGAGCGCATCGCGCGAGACAACCGGCTGGCTAATCTACAAATGGATTCGTCAGTGACCGCTGAGCCTTTTTATTTGGCCCACGGGTACAATGTGCGCGGCCGGGGCGAGCATACGCTTAGGTCGGGACAGTGTATGGCCTGCGTCAAGATGGAGAAGGCTTTGAAGTGATGGGATGGGAGGCACTCGGGCAGTGGGGTGAAGACGTAGCTCGCATCGAACCACTCGCTGGCGGAGTCGCCAACGACGTGTGGAGCGTGCGCGTCCACGGGCACCTCGCGGTCGGTCGTCTCGGTGCGAGGAGCGACGCTGATCTCGCGTGGGAGACCAAGCTCCTCCAACACCTCGACCGTGAAGGTCTGACCGTGCCGGTGCCGATCCCGACGACGGACGGCCGGCTGTTCGCGGACGGTCTGGTGGTGATGACATACGTGGAGGGCGGACCGCCCGAGACGGAGGCCGACTGGCGTCGCGTGGCCGACACGCTCCGCCGGCTGCATCGGTTGACGCAGGGCTGGCCGCAGCGCCCAGGTTGGCGATCGTCGACCGACCTCCTTCACGCCGAGACCGGGACGAAGATCGACCTCGGCGCGATGCCGCCTGAGGGCGTTGCTCGATGCCGAGCAGCGTGGGCGCGGCTCATCGGACGTCAGACATGCGTCGTCCACGGCAACCCCAACAACCCTGGCAACGTTCGCATGACCGCGAAATCGGGTCGCGCTGATCGACTGGGACGAGTTGCACGTCGACGTCCCCGACCTCGACCTGGTGCTGCCCCACAACGCCGCCGGTCTCGACGACGGCGCGCATGACATCGCCGCGCAAGCGTCGGCCGCGTGGGAAGCCGCCGTCTGCTGGGACGACGAGTACGCAATCAAGCGGCTTGCCGAAGTTCGAGTGGTCTGAGCAGCGGCAGCGAATTGAGAGACCGCATTGTCAGTCATTGCGTGTGTTGTGCGTCACAGCAAAAGCAGGTCCGCCGACGGTGAAAATGGGTCACACTCGGAAATCTTTCAAGGGAGCACAACGATTTCGTTGTACACCCACCAAGAGACGTGAGGCGTCGAGCCTGCTACTGCCCCATCGCCGTCCCGTGTAATTGAGTACACGGCCTAGCGATCGTTCCGACACCGCAAGCAAAACCCCGAACGCTGGGTATCGCCCCCGAGCTGGCCGGCATGCCGCCATCCTGGAGGCCGAGATTGCAGAGCTGGAAGTCTGAGCGGTGTTGCACTTTGCAACTCCGGGCCGTCCCCTGTAGGCTCAGGTATGGCCGACGCACCTAACAGCCTGGTCCTGCGCATGCTGCGCGCCATCGACGCCAAGGTCGAGCGCATAGGCTGACCCCCTCCTCACTGCCCTTTACCCAATAGTCCGGCAATGAAGCCGCCCATGATGCGCATGATCGTCATCGCCGTGCTGCTTTTGGTGCTGCTGATGGTGGTTTTGGCGCTACTTGCGCATTTTCTAACAGGAGCAACCCATGGCTAAAGCCACCATCGAGCCGGTGCACCCAAACCTTCAAGAAGCGATCGACGTGTTACGGCAAGGCTCCCCCATCATCTCTACCGAGCAAGTCGCCGCTGAGATCGTGGCGTTGATCAACTCGAAACCCGCCTCGCCGACGATCGCGGAACTTGCCGCCGTTCTCCGCAAGGCCGGCATTGGAGCCGGTGAGGATGCGCTTTTTCACCATCGGCAAGCCTGGCGGGTGCTGTGCTGGAGGGCCGATCGCCTCGCCGAAAAGGCCGGCGACGATGATGCGCGGAACGCCCGGGCGGATGCCGCGCTGGCGGCTCGGGAGGCTTTCGAGGATCGGCATTTTATCGACGCCAAGGCGCCGCAGGCGCGCACGCTGGCGGACATCGTGATGCTGAGTGATGTCGTGAGCAAAACCGGCTGGCCCGAGCCGGAATCCGGTTTCACCGAAAGCGACCGGCTGGGGCGTGTCATCTCGGTGCTCGTCCGTGCCATCCGCGCGCTGGCCCGACGCCAAGGCGTAGAGGATGTCTGAAAAGGCCATTATAGCGGTGCACGCCGGTTACCTACCGCCCCGCCCGCAGATCTGGGGAGCAATCTTCTGCTCCGCCGGTATCTGCGTGCATGCGGCGCAGATCACGCGCCCGTCGGCAAGCAACATGCGCGCAGAATCGGCCCCGGTGCCCATGCCGCCATGGTTCCGGCAGCGGCCGCCGCGCCCGAGACCGGCGGCGCGGCAAGGCGTGCCGTTCCGTGATCCGCATTACCGATCAGCCCTAGTTTTCCGGGAAGGTTTTGGGTAGGTGTCGAGCAATGCGGGTGCGCACCAACTCGTAGCATTCACAAGACTCGCCCATGAGGCCCCGCCGATTACGGATCGTCACCCTTTGGCGACTGGGCTCAACCAATCCAGCACGCTGGAAATCCCGAAGAACATTGGTGATGGTCGGCCTCTGCACACCCAGCATTTCCGCAAGCATGCCCTGCGTGAGAGGCAATGCGTCATCATCGCTGCGATCACGCATCATCAGGAGCCAGCGCGCCAGCCGCTCCTTGACGTTGTGCGCACCATTGCACGCGACCGAGATCATCACCTGCTCGAGAAACGCCTGGACGTAGCCGGTCGCCACGCGTTGGAAGGCGGGCATCGACTGCATGGCCTGCGCGAAGGCCCGGCGCGACATCTTTGCTGAAGTGCCGGGTATTTGTGCAAAGTAACGCGCCGACGAGCTCTTCGCACCGAAGACGGCCTGCACGCCGGTACAACCCTCCCTACCGATCGTCGCCATCTCGATGACTTCGCCGTCGGAATAAACGGCGAGCACCGAGATCACACCGCTATCGGGAAAGAATACATGATCGAGTGGGCTATCGGCGTGAATCAGGGTCTGCCCCCGCTCGCAACGGACGTGCTCAAGCTCAGCCATGAGCCGTTCGAGGTCGCGAGACGGCAGGGCCTGCAACAGCCGGTTTCGAGGCCAGTCCGAGAGGCCAGTCATCTCGACTAAACGGATCCACCCGGGATGGGTTGCAGGGCAAGCTCCCTCCTTCCGGTCGTCTCTCAACGAGGTCTTCGCCACATTGAGAGCCAGCCCGTTGGCATTGCAACGCGCGCACCGTGCGAGCTCGGCGTGCGCCACGGGCGCATAGTCACGATTCCTGCCGAGATCGAGCGCTCGGCACGCGTCTGCCGTTGGGGGGCGTAGGTGAGATGCGGCCGACGCGTTCTTGTATGGCTCGGCGGTAAGCCACTCACAGCCCCCGTTGCCGAGCCCGCTCTGCCGTCATTATCCGCCGCATCCTTCCCACCTGACGATGAGCAACCGCGCTCATGTACTTGCTGCGCGTCTCCGGCGTCCACAGCGCAACAGACCTTCTCGGCCTGCCCTGACCGACCGAGCACGACCAGCCTTCGTCTTGGGACCAGTGCACATGCCGCCGTGGTTCTTGCACCGACCTCCTCGTCCGGCATGGCGTTCCGAGTTTTTGCGCCGCATCTGCGGTTACGCCACCAACGACTGGCCATTTCTCAACTCCATGATGCGAATGCGCAACCCGGCGCCGTGGCGCGGAAGCTTCCCAACTGGGTTAGGTGATCAAGGGCCCAGGCCGGAGAGGAAATTCACCCACATACCGGGCGCCCAGCTGCCAGTGGCAATGACCGCGCCCATGATCGTCAAGGTGATGAGACCTATCAATAATGTATATTCGATGAGAGCAGCGCCACGCCGGTCGCGCCACAGGCGGCGATCACTGCTGCGACCCACAGGATCGACAACACTCCCCAAAGGCGATGCAAGCCTCGATGCCAATCCGAAGGGGTGGATCATGGCCATTGCCGCCGCACCTACGCCCGGCAGGCAAACAGTCCCACCGGGCTGACACCTTTCGCAACGCTAGACGGGAGAATTTGGCGGCGATAGCAGTCGGCCGAGAGACTACCTGATGTAGCGAGGGATCAGCGCAGGACGCGCCGGAATAGTGACGTCGTGCGGTGATAAGTAGGCTTCCACCTCAGCAGCATGGAGGAGGCGTTTGCGATACTTCACCAGCTCATCAAGAGCAGCATTCGCGCTGGGAAGGAGTTGCGCCGCTTGTTCGGCTAACGCAGGATTCTTGGATCTTCGCGCAATCCGATTGCGGTAGAGTTCGATCCGTCCGGTCAGTTCGCGGATGGCCCCGTCGGTCCTCGCGAGGCTCTTGGTCAACCGGGACATTGGGCCTCCTTCGCGACTGCGTCCGAAATCGGCGGGCGCGTTCTTAGCGTCTGCGACGAGGAAATTTTATTGTTTTCCGCTCGACACTTCCATATCGCAGTTGGTGCGATAGGGTACTGACGAGTAGATTTTTGCAATCAAGTGACGATGTTGGGTGTCGCTCAACGGCTCAATCAGCTCACCCTCGAAGAGACCCGTGATGGCCAAGGGACTGCACCGCCTTGCTTTGCCGTTGTCAGCCGAGAAGGCAGCGAGTAGTCAAGCAGGGCCACATCGGGTTCCGTGTCGATGGCCTTGGCGATGGCCTCTTCCCCATCGACGGCTTCTGCGACCACCACGTAGTTCGTGTGGCGTTCCAGGAAGCCCCGAACCCCGTCACGGACCACTTCGTGGTCATCGGCGATAAGGACGCGTGTCATGACGTGCTTCGGAATGACCTAATCAGGGGATCAAGTTCTGTCGGATCGCTTCACAAGCGGCGTGCGTTCTATTCCGAACGCCGAGTTTGCTCTGTGCTTTCTTGGAATGAGAGCGAACCGTCTCCTCGCCCAACCCAAGCAGACGGGCTGTCTCGTCGGTGGTCTTACCCAGCGAAATCAATCGCAAGACTGCAAGCTCCCGAGGGGTGATCCGAGCAGTTTTTCCCATCCCGTAAGGTCAAAAAACTGAAACTGCCGAAAAGACGGTCCACTATCCTCGGCTAGTATGGTGGTGCCCGAGGCGGTCCGGTACATTTTGGGGAGTGATGAGTGATGCCCTCGCGGACGGTCGGGGCAGGGGGGTCGTTATGGATTCGGCGCAGATCCTGGCTTACGTCACGGGGACGGTGGACCAAGAGCTGCTAGCGCGGAACGAATATCTGGCCGCCAAAAACCTCATTCTGAGGGCCCAGCTGAAGGGTCGACTGAAGCTCTCGGACGCTGAGCGAGCCACGCTCGGCGAGATCGGTCATCGGCTGGGCCGCAAGGTTCTCGGCGAAGTCGCAACTGTGGCCCGGCCGGACACTATCCTGGCCTGGTACCGCAAGCGGGGCTTCCGTTCAAGCGATCGAGCGAAAGGGCGGGCAGCAGGAACGGCTGCGCGGCCACGCGCGTTCACCTTGCGTCGGTCTCGTTGGCAAGGCGATGCCATGACGCGCGAGTTCACGATGAACGAGGTCACATGCGAGTTGCTCCCGTTACCTCACTTCTGATCTGTTTGGTCGGAACAGCAGCTTTTGGCCAAACTGCTCCGGCGCCATCGGCTCTCGCTGCCTCTTCGCCGTCCACCGCAGTGGGGCTCACTTACAAGCGAGGTAAGCGGACGAACCACAGGGAATGGCGTATGAAGCGGCCCCTTCAAGCACAAAGAAAAGGCGGGTCAAGCACGTACGCGCTGCCTCCGAACCTGGGGATCGGGATAGGTATCGGAATGTGAGGCGGGCTGGAGCGGTTGCCGGGTGGGATTTGCGCCTACTGGAGAGCGCCGCCTTTGCACGGCGCACACCCGATCCGGACCTCCCCGCTGGTGGTGCGACCCAGCGATCAGTCCAATGCTTGTTGATCTCTCCATCTCGCCGGGGACATTCCGAACTCGCGTTTGAACGCCCGACTGAATGCTTCTTCGAACTCATAGCCGACCGAGTGTGCGAGTTGAGCGATCGTCGTTTGTTTCTCACTCAGATTCTGCTTTGCAGTTTGAAGTCGCCAGACCGTGAGGTATCGGATAGGGGGCATGCCGACGAGCAAGGTGAAGCGGTCTACGAAAGCGCTGCGCGACAGCCCAACTTCCTTCGCCAGGGACTCCACAGACCACGAATTGCTCATGTTCCGATGGATAAGTGCCAAGGCTCGTCCGACATGCTGGTCGCCAAGGCCCTTCAACCATCCACGTTCCTGGTCTTCGAGTGTAAGCAAATAGTTACGCACCGCCTCGATAAAGAGCAGCTCGGAAAGTCGTGACACCACGCTTGAGGAGGCGCGTCTTCCTTCTATCAGCTCGTTGGCGGCCAATCGCACTGATGCTTCCACCCAATTGCGCGATGTACCCTGACGAACATCAATCTTAAGAATCCTTGGCAGAGCGTCGATGAGAGGGTTGTACAGTTGATCACTCGCGAGAAAACCGCACGCAAGATGAACAGGAGCGCCTGTCCCTGCCGCAAATCAGATCCGGACGTACTGGTGGTGGAGACCGCCGAGAATTGGCCTCGGAAGAATCCGGCCAACGGCATGAACTACACGTGATACCGGAGCATCCTTGCCTAACGACAGATGTGTTCGCACTTCGTTGTAGTAGTTCATGTACGATAGCAACGCGTGACGAAGGTGCTGCTCTCCGAAGACCACGATATGATCGACGCATTCTCGTCGGATTGAGCCGATCAGCCGTTCGGCATAGGCATTTTGCCATGGCGACCGCGGCGAAGTTGGTCGATCGCGAATACCCATGGCGCGTATGCGCCGGGTGAAAGCCTGACCATAGACCTGATCTCGATCGCGCAGCAGGTATGTTGGTGCCTGGTCCCATCCGCAGGCTTCCGTGAGCTGGCGGGCGATCCACTCGGTAGTCGGGTGTGCCGTCACGCCCATCCATAAGACGCGGCGGCGATTATGGCGTAGGATCAGCAAGCCATAGAGAAGCCGAAACGAAATTGTTGGCACCACGAACAGATCTATCGCAACAATCCGTCAGCGTGATTGCGGAGAAATGTCCTCCAGCCCTGAGACGGTGGTCGCCTCCTGCGCGCCATATACTTGGTCACACTCGTCTGCCCAACGTCGATGCCGAGCTTGAGGAGTTCACCATGTATCCGCGGTGCGCCCCAGAGCGGGTTGGCAAGGCTCATCGCACGGATCAAGCGGCGTACTTCCAGCGGCACCGTCGGCCTGCCACCGCGAGCACGCGATTTCCATCGCCAATAGGCTCTAAACCCCGCTCGGTGCCAACGGATCACGGTGTCTGGCTGGACGATCGCCAGTGCGTCGCGAGCGGTAGACAACCACCGAAACAGGCCGACGAATATCAACCGATCGATGCTGCCGAAGCGTGGTCTCTTTGGGACCGTCCGCCGCAGGACGTTGATCTCGTGAGGTCAAAAAACTGAAACGGACGAGAGCACGGTCGGTTTATCCACCGCCGGTATAGAGGTTCCGGAGGCCAGTCCGGTACATTTCAATGAACGCGATGGTGGGCGCCGTAAGGGGGACCGTTAATGGATTGGGCGCGCGTCCTGGCCTACGTCACGGGGACGGTGGATCAAGAGCTGCTGGCGCGGAACGAATATCTGACCGCCGAAAACTGCATTCTAAAGGCCCAGCTGAAAGGACGGCTCAAGCTCTCGGATGCCGAGCGAGCCACGCTTGGCAAGATTGGTCATCGCCTAGGCCGCAAAGCCCTCGCCGAGCTCGCAACTGTGGCGAGGCCGGATACTATCCTGGCCTGGTACCGCAAGCTTGTCGCCAGCAAGTTCAATGGCTCGAAAGCCCGTCGCGGCCCGGGCAGACCGCGGATCAGGCGCGAGGTCGAGCAGCTCATCGTTCGCATGGCCGAGGAGAACCGTGATTGGGGTTATGACCGGATCGCTGGGGCGTTGGCCAATCTGGGGTATAAGGTCTGCGATCAGACGATCGGCAATGTCCTGCAACGCCACGGTCTGCCGCCGGCACCGGAGCGCAAGCGCACGACCACATGGGCGGCCTTCATTCGTACCCCGTAGGGTCAAAAAAATGGACCGGCGTAAGACCTGTAGTTGGTACGACGTGGCAAGGTCAACAAAGCGCCTGTATGTCGGGACAACGGGGCAGCAAAGCGTGTTGCGCTGGCTTCCTTGATCTCGCGATCGCAGCGGCGGTGCCAAGGCGCGGGATTGAAGCCAGGGCGTGCGATTATGCTGCCTCTTGATGGTAATAGCGCAGGAGCCCACCCAATCGCTCGCGGCATTGCACAGGCCCCTCGCGGCGGACGTGTGTATCGCGAGGGAACAGTAGGACGTTACCCTTCCCCTGATGATTTCGCTCGGCATGGAAAATGTTCGACATATTCGCTGAGAGCGCGCCGCAAGGAGCGCTCACCGAAGAGAACTACTTTGCACAAGCATTCCTCCTTCACCGACCGGACCCAGCGCTCGGCATAGGCGTTCAAGTTCGGACTCCGCTCGGGCAGCGCGAGCGGTTCAACCCGACCTGACGCAATGATGGCCCGGAACGACTGGGTGTATTTCGTGTCTCGATCGTGCAGGAGATAACAGTTTTAGTTTTTTTGACCTTTACGGGGTCACGCGGACGTCATCCCGTGGCGAATGGGTATTGCTGGAGCCTGTCTTTCTTAGCGCGCAGCGTCTACCGCCCGCCAACCGTGCGTCATCTCATCAAGCCTGGCTTTGAGATCACTCGGTAATGGTCCCCGCGTTGCGGCGGCAAGGCTGTCGGCGAGTTGGTCGGGTCGACTGGCACCGATGATAGGGGCGGTGATCGCTGAATTCGACAGAACCCAGGCGATGGCCATGGTCGCCATGCTCATGCCGGCCTCGTTCCCCAGGGCGCGCAGCGCTTCGATGGTCTCAAACTCGCGGTCGTTCCAATAGCGCTCCTGGTATCGCTTGGCAGCCGTCCCTAATGTGAAGCGCGTGCCCTGAGGCGGCGGAGCCGTGCGATTGTGCTTGCCGGTGAGCAATCCGCCCGCCAGCGGATTGTAAGGTATGACCGCGACGCCTTCTTCTTCGCACATAGGTAGCAAATCACGCTCGAAGGCCCGGAACAGCAGATTATATCGCGGCTGCACCGAGCTGATGCGTGTGATGCCCTTCAACTCGCTGCGGCCCAGGCCCCTAGCGACTCTGTGCGCCAGCCAGTTGGACACACCGACGTATCGGGCCTTGCCGCTGCGCACGACCGTGTCGAGAGCGTCCAGGGCCTCATCGATCGGTGTCAGCGCGTCGTAGCCATGCAGCTGGTAGATGTCGACGTAGTCCGTGCCAAGGCGTCGCAGCGAGGCATCGATGGCGTCCAGGACATGCTTGCGCGACATACCGAGTTCCCAGGGCTTCGGCCCCATTACGCCGACGCACTTCGTGGCCACAATGAACTGGTGTCTCTTGCCCTTCAGCCACCCACCAATAATCTCCTCTGTTCGGCCGACGGTCTCGCGGTTGCCGCCCAACGGATAGACATTGGCGGTATCGATGAAATCGATTCCCCCCGCCGCAGCGGCATCGAGGATTGCGTGACTTTGCGCGGCATCGCACTGGAACCCGAACGTCATTGTGCCCAGGCAAAGCTTGCTGACGCGCAACCCCGTGCGACCGAATCTCGTATTCTGCATGGCTGACATTTGACTCCGACGTGGAATTGCAAACTCTACGCTGCCGGTTTGCTTTCGCATAAGCCTCTCCACGCTATATTTTGTCAAACATATCGTCGACTGCCATCGCGGGCGCCGTCAGCATTGCGGCTGGAGAGCCGGCGGCATACCCTGACTGCGAGCTTTTGGACAATCACGCCTGCGCAACGCCATTCGACCCGCAGCGAGGCCATCACAATGAAGAACGTGGCGTTCACCCTGGTTATGATGCCGCCACACACACCGGTGAGGCGCAACTGGGCCGCGCGCATTGCCCAGGACGAGGTCGGCGTGCGCGTCCTGCAGCCAGAGACCACCAAGGAGGCCATCCGCGACATCGCCGATGCCGATGCCGCCTTCGGCACGATCCCGCCCGAGGTGCTGGTCGCAGCGCGCCGCTTGCGCTGGCTGCAGGCGCTTCAAATAGCGCCACCCGCCGGGTTCTACTATCCCGAACTCGTTACCCATCCGGTGGTGGTGACCAATTTCCGCGAGATCTTCAACGACCACATCGGCGCCCACATCATGGCGTTTGTGCTCGCCTTCGCGAGGGGGCTTCACTACTATGTGCCTCAGCAGATACGTCGCGAGTATTTGCGGCGGCCGCAAGATACCGGCGTGGTGCACCTGCCCGAGTCCACTGCCTTGATCCTCGGCGTGGGAGGCATCGGCAGCGAGGCCGCACGGCTGTGCCACGCGTTCGGCATGCGCGTGATCGGCGTTGATGGCCGCTGCACAGACCTTGCACCGGGTGTGGCCGAGCTGCATGTCCCCGAATACCTTGATGCGCTTCTCCCCCTTGCCGACTTCGTCATCATGACGATACCCCACACTCCCGCGACCGAAGGCCTAATGAATCGCGAGCGGTTGCGCCGCATGAAGCAGAGCGCGTTTCTGATCAACATCGGCCGGGGCATGACAGTGCGGCTCGATGACCTTGTGGCCGCACTTCATGCTAACGAGATTGCCGGCGCAGCCCTGGACGTCTTCGAGATCGAGCCGCTCCCCACTGACCATCCACTCTGGACGGCGCCCAACGTGCTGATCACCCCGCACACCGCGGGATTTGGCCCCTATCTCGACGACCGCCGCCTCGACATCCTGCTCGACAATTGCCGCCGCTTCGCGGCGGGCCAGCCGCTGCGCAACGTCGTGGACAAAGCAGTTTGGTTTTAGAGGGGCCGTGGCATTAGAGGAGGAATTTGAGCAGGCGCGGCTGGGTGTCGGCCCGACGGTCTTTGACTGGCTGGTAGAGATAATCGAGATCCACTGTGTGGATGGTGAGGACCAAGGACGGCATGGAGTTGGTCCTCGACTGATAAGGTAAGCCGATCCTCATTGACGCGTCGTGCGGCCCGGCAACATACGATAAATAAGCTGGTCCCTCAGCCCGAAATGGTGACCGAGCACCAGGCCGAGATGAGTTCCGAGCGGCAACAGCAACAGCATTGCGCACCCCACGTGCACCCATAGGGCAATCTCGGCCGTCAGCGGAGCCGGACCGATCGGATTGGGCAGGTCCCAGAGACCAAAAAGCAAGACCCCGTAGTTCCCCGCCATGACATAAAGGAAGCCGCTCAGCGGCATGATGAGGAGGGTCCCATAGAGCAGTTGCTCGGTGCGGGGGATGATTGTTTGCTCGATCGGCGTCAGCGTCGGCGCAAACGGCGGTAATTCCCCGATCCGGCGGTTCGTGAGGCGCGCGAACATGATTAGGAAGGCAACGAGCCCGAGCGACTTGTGCCAATTATAGTAGGTTCCCTGACCGAGACCCAATGTCCTCGTCTCGGCGGGCGTGTGCAGCATGATGTTCGCCGAGATATACATGAGCAGCGCGATCAGCCAATGAAACAGCTTGGTCAGGGCGCCGTAGCCAGCTGGTGAGTTGAGTAGGGGCATGATGCAGGTCCGCCGGCACAATCATGACTGCTGTTTTACCGGGCAAAAATGGCCATGTTTGCCGCCGCCGGAAAAACAAAAATATGCGACGGAAGCCGGCGGTAAGTGGCTGAGCAGGATTGGCCGAATCTCGGGGGCATCGCCGATACGGGATCGTGAAGCTTCGCTGCCAGGTAACAGTTGGTGCGTATCAATGCGCTTTTGCAAGCTGCCGATCGTCGGCTTTCTTAGCACCGGGTCATCGCCAACTTTCGCAAGATTTCCTCGAGGCCTTCGATCAAGGTCCCTTTTAGCTGGGCCTTCAGGATCCGGTTTTCGGCGGCCAGATATTCGTTCCGCGCCAGCAGCTCTTGGGTCCACCGTCCCGTGACGCAAGCCAGAATTCGCATCCAAGCCATAACGGCCCCTTCCCCGACCGTCCGCGATGGCATCATTGATCGCCCCGAAATAAAGCCGACCGCGCGTCGGGCACCACCATCCTGGTCGAGGAAAATTGACTGTCTTTTCGGCAGTTTCAGTTTTTTGACCTTACGGGCGGTCGTGAAGGCGGTTTCGGTCTTGGCTGTGTCAAAACGCTGGGTCTGGCCCCACATGCTCAGGGCATCATTTCGAAGAACGTGCCGTCACGGCGCGTCTTCCCCTGTGAGGGGCAGGCGGCGCAAGGTGACCGCTCACGCAACGCGATACTTGGCGATCATCTGCTGATCGAGTTCGAGGCCGAAGCCTGGGCCCGCCGACACTGGCATGAGGCCGTCCTTGAGCCGCGGCCGGTTGGTCCACATGGCCTGCCAGATAGGATCGCGGTCGGGATCGGCGAAGCACTCGAGATAGGTGCCGTGCGGTACGGCAGAGATTAGGTGCTGGGCGATCTGGCTTTCCTCGTGGTGGGCCATCTTCACGCCCGCTGCCCAGCATTGGGCCGCCGCGCGCCGCCAGTCGGTCACGCCGCCGCCCTCGGAAACGTCGTAGTTGATGAGGTCCACGGCACCCGCATCGAGGAGCCGGCGCACGCCGTGGCTCGTGATCTCCGACTGCCCGGCGTTGATGGGGATACGCGTCGCGGCCCGCACACGGGCCATGCCGGCGACATCGTCGTACCAGTGGCAGGGCTCCTCGAACCAGGCGATGTCGAGGGGCTCGACGAGGCGCGCGAAACCGATCGCCTCGTCGGCCGTCCAGCCGCGGTTGGCATCGACGGCAAGCACAAAGTCCTTGCCCGCCGCCTGGCGGGCAGTGGTAACGCGCTTTGCATCCTCCTCGGGAGACAGCCCGCCGACCTTGAACTTGCAGCCGGCCAGACCGGACGACCGGTAAAGCTCCATCTCACGGCCGACGTCGGCGAGCGTCTTGCCCTCCATGTAGTAGCCGCCGATGGAGATCATCGGCACCGCATCACGATAGCCGCCGATGAGCTCACGCACGCTGCGCTTGGTTGCCTTGCCGATCACGTCCCAAACGGCGCAGTCGACGCAGGAGATGGCCTCGAGCAGTGTCTTGCGGTCGCGGTTGGGTACGGTGCGCGCGAACATATTCTCCCAGATGCGCTCGCTCTCGAAGATCGGCAGGCCCAGCACCAGCGGCGCCAGCTCCTCCTTGATGAGGCGCACGATCTCGGGCCCATGCTCGCGATTGTCGCCGTTGTAGACTTCGCTCGTGAGGCCGCCCTCCGTGCGCAGTCGCGTGATCACGGTCGAGCGCTTCAAGACGGAGTAGGTCGCTCCGCCGAAGTTCTTCTTGAGCGGGATGTCGATGGCGATGGCGTCGACGGAATGGATACGCATGCGGCTCTCGCGTGGTTCGCGTCAGGTAATGCCGTAGGCCTCAGTCAGCCAGGATGCAGGGATATGTGCCGGTCTGCGAGGATCACAGACAAAGAGTATTGCTGCCGCAGACCGCAAATCCAGCCGCTCCTCATGTCCCGTCGCGCCTGACCTTGCCTCGATGCATGTCGCCCATATCTTGGTTTTCCTACCGCGCCCTCTCCACGTCGTGGTCTAGAAGCTGCTGAATTCGAAATGCAAAGCCGTTCAAGGTCGACCGGGTGAAAGCAAGTATCTCCTCGGCACGTGTCATTGCAACGTACATCAGCCCACGCTCAAGACGCTCCTGCTCGGCTCTATTGATAATTGGCCCTGCCAGAAACGGCATCATGTCGCAGCGCATCACCAGCACTGCCCGCCATTGCAGCCCTTTCGCGGCATGCATCGTTCTGACGCAAACGCCAGATGGATTGAAGAAATTCCCGCTCGGGTCATGTGGCCAGTAGACAGCCGTCTGCCTGGCTATGAGTGATGCCAAATGCGTAACCCATCCTCCCGTGTTGGCGCGGTACAGTACGGCGATTTCCGAAGGCTTGAACCCCTCTTCTCGCCAACCAAGAATTTTTTCGACCGCAACTTGCTCCTTCGGCAGCTTTGGGTTTCTGGCGGGTCTCTGGACCATCGGTCTTTTCACGACGAAGTCGAGCGCCAGAAGCGGCTACGGGAGCGTTACAAGCGACTGAAGCCGCAGTATCCCGACAAGCCACCTGAATGGTGGTTCGATACCCATGATATCGAAATAGCCGATATGGAGGGGCAGGCCTGAGCCGCCGACGAGGTCATCGAGTGAAGGCTTTTTGTTGCGGTGCATGAGTTCGAACGTGGCACGAAGCTCCATTGTTCTGCGGACCCCGGCCAAGGCAGGAATCCTAGGAGCTACAGACAGGATGCGTCAATCGGTGTGCAAAATATAACCCTTTCCACGCACGGTCTGGAGATAGATGGGATTCGCGGGGTCGGGCTCGATCTTGCGACGCAGTCGGTTGATCTGCACATCGATTGCACGCTCGCTGCCGGTTAAGTTCATCGCTAGCAAGCTCGTGGCGGGCGACTGGCAAGCCTGGGCGTTGCGCAAAAAGGCGCAGCAGATCGCGTTCCCGTTCGGTTAGCTTGATGCTCTCTTCCCCGCGCTTAAGCTCGCCTCGGTCGACATGGAAAACGTAGTCGCCCATCTTGATTTCGTCACGGGGGCCTGACGGACTACGGCCGCGTCTCAAGATGTTCCGCAATCGCAGCACCAGCTCACGCGGCTCGAAGGGCTTGGGAACGAAATCGTCGACGCCAATCTCGAGACCTTCGACGCGATGCTCGGCTTCAGCGCGCGCGGTTAGCATGCAGATCGGGACGTTGGAGATCGTCTTGAGGTCGCGGGCGAGGTCAAGGCCGCTTTCGCCCGGCATCATCACGTCGAGGAGGACGAGATCAAAGGTGAGGCCGCGCATTGATGCGCGGGCGCAAGTGGCGTCGTTGGCAGTGGTGACGCGGAAACCGTTCTCGAACAGATATTGGGCGAGTTGATCACGAATGCGCTGGTCATCGTCGACAATCAGAATATGGGCAGCGTTGTCGGAGAGATCCATCAAACCCTCGGCTTATTGGGCATGGCGCACCATGGCCCGCAATGTCAGCCATTACAAGCGCAGGCATGATGCAGGACAGCTTGCCCATCATTGCCAACAGCAAAAAATATTGGACAGGCGCGATGCGCCAAGAGCAGCGGCCGCATGTACCGCCTTTCGTCGCTTCGCAGCAACCGGTGCCTGGATTGACTGCATCGCAACATGTCGGCTACTGACCCTGGCCGTGTAAAAACTCCGAAAGGGTGTTCACGGAGGGGAATCATGTTCTACTGGCGCCGCGGTTTCCGAGTCGTCTTGCCATTGCTTGCGAGGACATTGGGGCTGGAAAAGAAGGCCGTTCTACGTGTTCTTCACGCCCCAACGTTTTGACACGGCCAAGACCCTTTGCAGACCAGTATCGTTTCACTAGGCTGGTCCATCACATGACTATTTCTCCGAGGCATCAATCGATGCTCTCATCGAACCCCCGCCAGGAAATCCTGGACCTGCTATCACATCCCTCGATTGTTGGGCCGGACGGAGTTCCGCCAGGCGCTTCCGAGTTCGATGTTCAGACGTTCGAACACCTCTATGGACTTCGACTGCCGCCGAATGTGCGCGACTGGTTTTCGGTAGTGAATGGCGCGTTTTGTGGAACGCAGGGGTTTCTCGAACTCGCCGACTATCGTGTCGACTCCAAATATTTCCTCGCCAAATCGTGGCTACCAGTGGCCGACGATGGGTGCGGGGACTACTACTTGACCGACCTAACTGGTCCGGACCAGGGGGACTACCCGGTATTCTTTTGGGACCATGAGACTGGTCAGGATATTGAGAGCGGCGCACTAATCAAGGGCTACGCGGTGGCCTCCAATGTCTGGATCTTCTCGCTGATGTTCCTGAAGCACGAATTGGCCGGAGCTGGCGCCTCCCAGGACGTGGGCGAACGCTGGCATTGGCCCTTCGATCGGGATCGCACTCTTCAACACGACCCGAATTTAGCCCGCGTTAGGAGCGCGCCGCTTCCGTGGAAGGCAGACAATACTCCATTGTGACAATGCCATTCTGCACGTCAGAATCTGGCACCGAACTGACTACTTCCGCGCCGCAGCGCTTCGTCCGGAATCGGAGGATCAACTGACGCTCACTGGACGTCGCCGCGAGGACCGAATCAGGCACGGAGTTGGAGTACCAGCGCATACGCATTGACGGTGGCGATCGGAGGTTGAGCAGACCAAGACCGAACGTCTGTCAAACGACGCAGTAGACCACAGCTCCCGCTCAAGTCGGCAGTCGCATCAGCTGGTCCGCGTTCCCGTGCGCGATTTTCGCTCGGTCGGCCGGCGACACGGGTAGCGCACCCAGAAACGCCCGCGCCCGCGCATTGGACGCGAACGGATAGTCGACAGAGAACATGATGCGGTCCGCCCCGAACGTCATGAGCGCAGCCATGAACGGCGCCATCGTGAAGAACCCGCTGGTCGTGATCCAGACGTGATCGAGGATGGTTTGCCGCACCGAACGCCGGAGCAGTGATTTGGCCTCTGTGGCGGTGGTTTCGTCGATCCGGTCCAGCATGAACGGGATCGCCTCACCCATATGACCGATGACGATCTGAAGACGCGGATGGCGGTCGAGGGCCCCGCTCAGAACCAGCCGTAGCACGTGGATCGCGGTCTCCATGTGCCAGCCCCAGGCCGATAAGGCCAGCGTGAAGCTGAAATTGCCGGGCAGCCCATCGTAATGCGCCTCCCGCACTTTGTCCGGCGGAATGCCCGGATGGATATAGATCGGCACACCCAGAGCCTCGGCCCGCGCCAGGATGGGTTCGAACCTGGGATCATCGAGGAAGCGACCGTCCGTCGGACCATTTACTAGGAGCCCGTGGAAGCCGAGATCCTTGATCGTCCGTTCCAGTTCATCCGCCGCCGCGTCAGGCGAATGCATCGGCAAATGCGCGAAACCGCGGAATCGGCCCGGATGACGGCAGGCGGCTTCGGCCAGGGCGTTGTTATAGTCCCGTGCCAGCGCGATGCCCTCGGCACCCGGCACGACGTCGGCCCCTGGTCCGGCGACCGAGAGCACCTGCACCGTGATCCCGCTCGCATCCATGTCTGCCAGTCGTGCGTCACCGAGGTGAGCCAACTCGTTCCGCTTGATGACCTGTCCCCAGACGACATCGGGCCCAGGAAAGCCGCGGCGGCGGATGGCGGCGGGGTCGATGCGGCTGACGATTCCAGGAACGGTGTAATGCTCTTCCAACGCGACCACGCGCATAGTGTCTCTCCCTGATCTCTTGGGGCGAGCGAAGCACGTCTCTGGTGCTTCCACAAACCTAGGCCTTTTGGCCCGGCGAAGGGGCTCCACGGTACGCTTGTTGTCTGCCATTCAATCGGGCGGCAGCCCCAACCGATCGATATCACTTCATGGCACAGGGCAGAAAATATCGACGGCGCAACAACTTCGACAGCTCCCGTCCTTGACTCTTTGCAGACGAGATGCGGCGCGCAACAATGTTGTGCAAACTTGCACCAGACAGGTCCCAGGCACAAGTAGCACGCCACCGACACCCGTCGATATCGACCAATCAGCCCCGCCTTGAGGCGCTCACTTAAGGCGCCCAAGATGGAGCCGAAGGGCGCACTGATGCTGAGCGGATATGGAGTTGGCGATGCGCCATACCTTTTCGACGGACGTTCTGATCTGCGGCGCGGGCGCTGCCGGCTTGACACTGGCGATAGATCTCGCCCGCCGTGGCATCGCCCTCCGCTTGATCGATAAGATCGATGCACCTTTCCTGGGCGCGCGCGGCAAGGCAATTCAGCCGCGCAGTCAGGAGGTGTTCGAAGACTTGGGTATCGTGGATCGCGTCGTCGCTGCAGGCGGGCCGTATCCACCTCAGCGCGTGTATCGGGATGACGGAAGCTATCAAGAGTCGCTGATGATGGAGCATCGAGACCCGACGCCCGATGAGCCTTATGCGATAGCAATCATGGTGCCGCAATTCCTGACCGAGGCCGCAATGCGCGAGCGCCTGGCAGAACTCGGGCACCGCCCGCAGTATGGAGTTGAACTGGAAGGGTTCGAGCAGGATGCCGATGGCGTGAGCGCACGTATCAGCAGCGCAGAGGGTGTTACGTCGTTCCGGGCCCGTTATCTCGTAGGCGCAGACGGTGGTGGAAGTTTAGTGCGCCGCGGACTCGACATTGGATTCCCTGGCAAAAGCCTGGATATCCGGGCTGTCGTCGCGGACGTCTTCTTGGAGGGGCTGGATCGGGATGCTTGGCACCGGTTCAAAGACGGAACACCGGGCCAGATATCACTGTGCCCGCTCAGGGGAACCGACCTCTTCCAGCTGCAGGCACTCATCCCGTTGGAGGGCGATATTGATCTGTCCACCGATGGGTTGGCGGCCATGGTTACCCAACGCACCGGCCGAAACGACATCCTGATCCGTGTTGTGACCTGGGTTTCGGCCTACAGTATGCATGCACGTCTGGCGGATCGCTTTCGAGTAGGACGCGTGTTCTTGGCAGGCGATGCTGCTCACATCCATCCACCGACCGGGGGGCAAGGGCTCAATACCAGTGTACAGGATTCCTACAATCTCGGCTGGAAGCTCGCTGCGGTCCTCAGCGGAACCCCGGAAGGGCTGCTTGCTAGCTACGAAGACGAGCGCCGCCCAATTGCCGCAGCGATGCTGGGTTTATCAACCAAGCTCCTCGATGAGCTGAAGAGGCCCGGCGGCATGCGACGCGGCCGCGAAACTCAGCAGTTGGACTTCGGCTACTTGGAGTCACCGCTCTCTCTGGAAAGACCGCTTCGAACCTCGGGGGTGCGAGCTGGCCATCGTGCGCCGGATGCCCCAATTCGCGGCGCGGCGGGAGTGCGTACCCGCCTGTTCAATCTCTTTCAGGGTCCACATTGGACTTTGCTGGGGTATGAGGTAGATCGCACGACAGCTGTACAGGTGCGCGCCGGGCTGCACATCCACATGCTCGGTCCGCGTGGAGATATCGTCGACGACGGTGGACATGTTCGGGACGGCTATGGTCTTGAACCAGGCACTTGGGTGCTGATCCGGCCGGATGGCTACATCGGTGCCATTGTTTCGTGCGATGAGCGGCCGGCCCTTGACCGCTATCTTGAGTACGTTGGGGTCGGAGCGGTCACCGATCGAGAGACGCGATGACCGTTGCTAGGCTTACGACGTGGCACACACAACAGCACGTAACCCTGCAGTTGGACCAGGAACCTAGACCATCTTCTGATGCTCGAAATCAGCAGCACGATAACAAGGCCGCCTTACCGTGCGCATCGCCCTCGACCAAAAAGTGGTTCTCATCCGGTAATGTCGTTGGGGCGTTGCGGTAGTATTTGCAGATATGTCCTCAGAAATACTTGGGAGGCATAAGAATGAACCGCTTGCACATCGTCTTTGCGTTCGTCGCGCTGGTCGTCACATATTCTGGTGCTCTAGCGCAAGTTCCTTCCGCCGAGGTGGCCAACTATCCAGAGCGTATGGTGCGCCTCATCGTGCCCTTCTCGGCCGGCAGCATGACGGACATCGTGGCCCGCTCTATCGCCGACAAGCTAACAACAAGCTGGAACCAGCAAGTAATCGTTGAGAATCGCCCAGGCGTGGCGGGCACCGCCAGTGTCGCCAAGTCGCCGGCTGATGGCTACACGCTAATGCTGACATCCAACGGCCATACCGTTATCGGGAATCTGAATAAGAACATCGCATTTGATCCCGTAAAAGACTTCGCGGGAGTGACGCAAGTCGCGTCGACGCCCCTAATCATGGTGACCTCGCCAACGTCGGAGTACAAATCGGTCAAGGACCTGATCGAGGTGGCGAAGGCCCAGCCGGGCGTACTTAACTATTCTTCCGCGGGAGCTGGTAGTACGACTGGCATCGCCGGCGAGCTATTCAAGCAGATTACCAATACCAGCATTGTCAATTTTGCCGTCAGAGGGCTGCCCGAGACCCACACCGCCGTCATCCGCGGCGATGTCGCCATGGGCTTCACCTTCTTCAGCGCGGGCGGAGACCTCATTCAAAGCGGTAAGATGAGGGCTCTCGCGGTTACCGGCGTCAAGCGACTGAACGGACTTCCGGATATTCCGACCTTCAAAGAGGCAGGTGTCCCCGAGTTTGAATACGACTCCTGGTTCGGCATCCTGGCGCCGGCCGGTACGCCAAAGGTAATCGTGGCCAAGGTCAGTGCCGACATCAGCCAAGCGCTACAGGCCGCTGACGTGAAGTCGCGCTTCGAGCCGCAAGGCATGGTGCTCATCTCCTCAACACCTGAGACGTTCGATGCCGTGATCAAGGCCGACACGGAGCGCTACAGCAAGATCATCAAGCCGGCCAGCTGATAGCCTTGCAGCACTACCTAGCGACGGCATGAAGGGGAACGCTCCGGCGACAAAACATCAGCACGTGCCGCTTGCTGCGGTGCATGAGTCCGGAGCTGGCACACTTCCCCCCTTTGCAGCTGCTGCGGCGATTCCGTCCGGTTACAGAGTTACTTTTACCGTCGGCCGGCATGCTCTTCATCGACAGAATGCTCTCGTTGATCGCTGCCGAGCCCACGATAGTGTTGAACGGACGGACCACACATGACACGGGCTGATCTCCTCGTGACCGTATTTGCTGTGGATCGAGATGCTCATGCATCTTTCCCTTACAAACTTATCCGCTAGTCTCGCGTGGCCAAAAAATTCGAACGGCGGAAGAACCTGCACTTCACAGGGCGATCGAGCTTGCCAGAGCGCAGAGTTGGGCGACGGGTAGCAAAGCGGCTTCTGCGACTTCCTCGATCTCCCAATCGCAGCGCGCAGAATTGCAAAATCAGAGTTCCAGGATTGAACCTTGGGCGTGCGATCACGCCGCCTCTTGATTGTAATAGCGCAGGAGCCCACCCAATCGCTCGCGGCATTGCACGGGCCCCTCGCGCCGGACGTGTGTATCGCGAGGGAACAGCAGGACGTTGCCCTTCCCCTGATGATTTCGCTCGGCATGATAGTGTTCGACGAATTCGTTCAGCGCCCGCCGCAGGGAGCGCTCGCCCAAAAGGATGACCTTGGACAGGCACTCCTCCTTCACCGACCGGACCCAGCGCTCCGCATAGGCATTCAAGTTCGGACTCCGCGCGGGCAGCGCGAGCGGTTCAACCCCACCTGACGCAATGATGGCCCGGAACGACTGGGTGTATTTCGTGTCTCGATCATGCAGGAGATGAGAACAGGCCCGTAGCATGCCACATCCGTCCATGGTCACGTTCCGGGCGATTTGTTTCATCCACAACTCATCCGGGTGAATGGTGATTCCGGCGATATCCACCCTCCGGCTTTTAAGATGGATGACAAACAGCACGTAGTAGGTCGCCAACCCGCGCAGCGTCAGCACCTCGGCCGTGAAAAAGTCGGTCCCCGCCAGCAGCGCCAGGTGGGTCCGAATGAAGGCCGCCCATGTGGTCGTGCGCTTGCGCTCCGGCGCGCGCGGCACACCGTGGCGTCGCAGAACATTTCCCACCGTTTGGTCGGAGACCTCAAATCCCAGATTGGCCAGCGCCCCCACAATCCGGTCATAGCCCCAGGAGCGGTTCTCTTCGGCCATGAGGACAATCAGTTCCTCAATTGCCCTGTCGACCCGGGGTCGGCCTGGGCTTCGATGCTTCGAGCCATCGAACTTGCGCGCGACGAACCTTCGGTACCATCCCAGAATGGTATCCGGCAGAGCGGCAGTCGCTACGTCGCCGAGTGCCTTGCGGCCCAGTCGACAACCAATCTCGCCGAGCTTCGCTCGCTCGGCGTCCGAGAGCTTTGGCCGACCCTTTAATTGGCCCCTCAGAATTTGGTTCTCAGCGGTGAGATATTCATTCCGCAGCAGCAGCTCCTGGTCCACCGGCTGATGTAGGCCAGGATACGTGCCCACTCCATGAGATCCCCCATTTGGCCGCCGGTTCGCAGTGGGCGGCATTGATCGCCCCAAAAAACGTAACGGACAACGCGCGGTGAGACCACGCCGATTGAGATAACTGCCAACTTTCTTGCAGTTCTAATTTTTTGGCCATACGGGGTAAGCTGGGAGACCTACGCGGCGTGGTGCCGTCGTGGCGGGCGTGCCATTTCGATTGCGCGATTCGTTACAGCCCCACTCGAGGACGCAACGCATCATGGATCGACGGCGGTTCCTTTCTGCTGGACTTTCGGCTGTCACTGCGCCATCGCAATTTGCCTCGACCTGGGCGCAAACCGCAACTGGGTATGGGTTCAGCGAAGGGCACGCTATCGGCGATGCCGCGCGACTATACTTCGTCCGATCGGGCGAAGGGCCCCTCATGCTGTTTCTGCATGGCCATCCCGACAGCTGGTCGCTGTACGAGCCCCAGATAAGAGAATTCAGCCAGGATCATTTGGTGATCGCGCCAAACCTGCGAGGCTATCCGCCGTCGGATTCGCCGGACAGCGTCGAAGCCTATACGATGCCGCGCCTCCTCGGAGACCTGCATGGTCTGCTCGATCATTTGGGTCGAGAACGCTGCATCCTGGTAGGCAATGACTGGGGCGGCTACATCGCTTGGGTGTTTGCCTCGGCTTATCCCGGGCGCGTTGAGCGTCTGATCATCCTCAACGCGACCCATCCGGCGATTTTTCTGCGCGAAGTTCGTACTAACCCAGCCCAGATCGAGGCATCGCAATATGAGCGTGAGTTGCGCGCCGCAGCGCCACCCTATCCCGCGTGGTACAACTACTATCGAGCCGACCCGATCATAGTACCGGCTTCTCTGGCAGATAGCGCCGCTATGGAAACGCCAAACCTCTCCGCGCATTTCTTCGCTAGCGTGGGAAGGCCGCCAGCAACCACTTCGTTGCGCTTGAGCGCTCCGACCCTGGTGATCTGGGGGCTGAGTGATCCAGAGATGCTACCTGGATTGCTCCATGGCCTTGAAGAGTATGCCCAAGATTTGACGGTTGTGCGGATCGATGACGCCGGGCACTATCCGATGCGTTCGCATGCCGGTACGGTGAACCGAGCGATCCGGGAATTCGTACGGCGTTCGAACTGAATATTTATCGAGCTGCGAACAGGTGCGGTTGATGCGCTGCACACGTCGGCTGCTGGCACACTTTGCCCCTTTCAATATCGGCGGCCGGTGCGTCCGTTTATGGAGGGTACAAGAGAACAACGATAGGCGCCTGATCGCGCATAGAACTTGGACCGTAGTTGACCCAGAACCGACTTTCGTGGCAGGGCCGGAACCTTGGATTCTACGGCCACGCCAGCCAAGCATGGGGGCATCACCAGGCATCGGCCCGTCATAGAGGGCGAAGAGAGCAGGACCAGAAGTGATCCGAGGTACGGCCCGCCGGATGACAGCAAGCGGCCAGAACAGCTCCATTCAGCCCTGGGGGCGAACCTGGAAGGTGAAGCTGCCCTTGATCTTGTGTGTGTCGGCCGAGACGGCTTGCCAGTTGACCTTGTAGCTGCCTGCTTGCAGCGGTTGAGCGAACTTCACGATCAGTGTCGTCTTGTCGTTGGGATCGGACGTTGCCGGCTCCGATGTTACGGCCTTACCTTCCTTCGCCACGACGCTGATCTTGGAAAAGAGCGGCTCAACGGTCTCATCGAACTGCAGGCGGATCTCGCTGGGACCGGTGGCAACGGTAGCCGCTGCCGGCGGGATCGACTTCTTCAGATGCGCATGGGCCTGCGCCGCACCGGGAAGAAGACCCGCGAGCATGACGACAAGCGCAACAGCGCCGATCTCTCTTACCATAGTAAACTTCCTGCCACGCTGGATGGCGGAGCTACGCCTAGGCCCTGGCAACCGGCGAACGACGCCGCTCGCAATTCGGCACGGTCCCTACTTCTTCGTCGCCTTGACGCACTTGTGGGCGTCGTTCAGTTGGTATCCCTTCTTGCACTTCGGGTGTGGTGCGTCGCCATGAGCCACGACCTGTGTTGCCATTCCGATGGCAAAGCCAGCGGCGAGGAGAGCCAGCACAATTTTGTTCATTTCCATTACTCCTTTACGCATGGTGCGCGACCTAGAAGGTGAAGGCCACGCCCGTCACGATGCGGATGTCGGGCTCAGACTGGATGCCGTTGAGATCGTTGATGATGGGAATGCCGACAGACACGAAGCTCGACCAGTTGTCCTTGGACAAACGCAGCCCCGGAGCGATGTAGACGGTATTGCCGCCCGAGTTCGGATCCTTGACCCCGCTTTGGACTTCCTTGGCGTGCCATTCGCCGTTGAGTTCGAGCACCAGGTCTAGGGCCGGTCCCGAAGGTGCTTCCTGATGGGCGTGGCTGTGTTGGTGCGTGCCCGGGCCTCCATGCCACATCGGATCCGGCAGCGCGCCCAGCTTCATGGGCACCATAGCCGAGGCCTCGCGCGTCAGGCGGTAGGAGATGGCTGCATTGTAAAGGAAGCGGTCGCCGAGGTCGGTGTCCTGCACGCCGTTGGTGACGAGCATGTAGAGCACGTTGGCATCGAACGACCATTGGCCGAACCGCTTGGTGTAGGCCAGGCCGAACAGCCCGTCCCACGATCCAGAGCCAGGCTGGAACTCCGCATCGAAGGGCTCGCCTTGATTGTTAATGCGGTCCGTGACGCCGGTAGGGGCCTTGACGCCAAGCAGCAGGGCCGCCTCGGTACGGGTAGAGCGATCGTTATAGAAGCGGTATTGGCCGAAAAATGTCATGTCGCCGATGCCCGACGCATCGCCGCGATTGAAGATTTCTGGCGGCTCGGCGGGGTCTTCGATCTCGGCCTCGCGAATGCCGGTGCGCCTGATCCACGGCAATCGTACCGAGACGGTCAGATCATTGGTGACGCCATAGGCATAGGTTACCGCCACGCTCTCAACCGTCTTGATGCTGTGGGCGTGGTCACCGGAGAGCAGCGCTCCCGCAGTCAGCGCCGCGTCGCTGAGCCCGCCGAAATGAATGAACTCATAAACTGAGGAGAGGGCACTCTGGCCTTGATCCAGGGTGGTTGCCGAGATTGTGTTGAGGGGACCGGCGCCGCCGGCTCCAGAGATTGCACTTGGATGATGAGCGAACGCCGGCTCGGCGAGCAGGAGCGCTGCTCCGGCCACGATGGTGAACCTAATAGCCATGGGGGTTTTCCCTAAGAAATGCGAATGCCTGGGCCATGCCCAAACGCCTGGAAGCAACCAACTTGAAGGTACGGAGCTGCTAAGCGCCGATCAGCGAAGGCGGCCCGCGAGGTGCATGGGCTGGCCAGTTAGCAGGAGTGGGTCGCAATCCGAATTGGGCGCCTGCGTAGTTGCGCGGCAAAAGCTGGGGTGGTTCGAGCGTGCCGATTTGTACGGCGGCGACAGCAACGAGCTTCCCCGCCAGTCCGCCCTCAACGACGCACCATAGGCAAGGGGCATCCTTCTTGACCGGCTGCGGCATTCCGGCGGGGTCATCGAGGACAACTGGGCCGTGCGAAGTGCAGATGACAACCTGCGCGTCGGCACCTAATTCATTGGCCAGGAGATGCGGTGTGGAAAGTGAGCGCGCCCAGGGGTGCGCGGCCACCGTCAGGGCGACAGCCAACAGCAGGAACGTCCGCACTTGTGCGCACATCCATCGCATGTACCGCAGTCTCGTACTTTTCATGCAACACAGCAATTGCAGGGTAAGCACACCTGGCTGAAATTTCGGGCTTTCTCGGATTTGGAGCAACCGGATGGATGGCAGGGGGATCGACCTTTGGTCGCCCCGGCCGCCGGGTTGGCAAGCAAGGTCGTGAGCCTGCGGCTGGGGTTGGCAAATGTCGGTTGCTGGGACACAGCCGAAAATTGGCCGGAGGCCAGGGCGGGTCCGCGTGGTAGCCGTGTCGGCCGGGCCTCTTCTCCGCCTGTCGGTCGAAGCTCGACGCCTACTGTCCGGAAAGCCCCATGAAGGCCTCAGTTTTCGTCACTGGCGGAGGGTTCCATTTGCCGGTCAGGGCCTCGGACCTAGGCGCGTAGAGCCGCATCAACAGATTGAACCCGCCTTTGGGTGCCGGTAGCCAGTTGACCTCCTTGTCCTTGCCGGGGTTCTCGTTCTGGAAGTAGAGGGTCAGCGAACCATCCGGATCGTACTTCAAGGGCATCCAGCTACTCAAGGCGAAGCGGTTCAGCGGGTTTGCAACCTGGTAGCCTTCAGAATTGTAAAGCGTCACCGACCAGAAGGCGTCGACAGGTGGGAGCGCGGCCTTGACGAAGTGGAGCGCGTACTTGTTGGCGCCATCGAGTGGCCTTCCAGTCTGGTCACCGAGGTTCATCGGATAGACCGCATCCTCGGGCAAGTTCGCACCTAAACCCTGTTGCGCGATTATGGCGCGTTTCAAATAGTAGTTGCCGTAGACGCCCATCGTGTCGGTATTCATCACCCAGTGGTTTGCGACGGGAGCAAGCGTGGGCAACTTCCACTCCATCAGCCTTTGCGCCGCCGACGGCACCGCTTCGAGTGCCGTCCTAAGCGTGGGCGAGACCTTCTCAACGTCGAAGGTCTTGCCGGGTTCAATGCCGATGCGCTTCATCTGCGCAATGATCGGCTCGTCGGTGAGGTGGGGCCGATTGATCTTGAGCAGCTCAGCAGCGTAGGCGAAGAACTTGTCGCCGGGCATAGTGTCGACCTGTTTCTTGGGCGGCGTTCTCATGTCGACGCTCGGGTCGGTTTTCACCTCGACAGCCCTTGGGGTCCTGCCCCACTCGGACAGCGGCGTGATCTTGAAGCCCGCTTGGATTTCGTGGACCGCGTCGTAGTCTTGCGGTCCATCCGTCTTGGTTCGGCCAATGATCCAGACGTGGGGCGTGGGCGTATTGATGCGCTTCGTTTCGCGGGGCAGCCTGAACTCATCTATGAACCTGTCTATAAGATCAGGCCGCCAACCTGCCGGTGCGACAAGGAAATGCTGCGCTTCCGTTCCCGTCGTGCGCCAACCAGGTGAAGCGAATACGTCCGTCCACATGTCCATCATAGGCAGCAAGTAATAGCGCCCATGGGTGTCGGGCACGGAGAGAATGACAGGCTCCTTGGTGAGGTCCAGCCACGCACTCGAATAGAGCGTGTCGAAGTTGGGGCGTACGACCACTCTTAAGGTGGCCGGAGGATACTCGGTCATGTTGTTGAAAGTATTTGCAGGACCGAAGGGCGGTTCCTTGCCCGCCGGGACGTTGGTCATTTGCCTGCGCGTGAGGTCCATGATGACCAGCGGATACAAGTAGAGATAAGCATCGGCGGCGATTGCGCTTACCTCCTGATCGCTGATCGGTTTGGCCTGCGCAGCAGCGGGGCTCGACTGACCCACCATGGCTCCTATAGTGAGCACAGCAGAAAGTGCGCAAGCAGTGACTTGCTCCCGAAGGGTTCGCGGCTCAGCCATCCTGGCTTCTCCTCTAAAAACGCGAGCACGGAGCGTCCGCGTCCGTGAGAAGACGCGAGAAGCTCACCAAGGACTGACGGTAGTCGAGGAGGCGGAGGGGGAGCATCCGGCGTAATGCCCATTTTCGACCGGGCGGTGCCCTTAGCACTTTGGCGATGACTGCTCTTTTTGCGGCTTCGGCGCTCAGAACGGAGCATGCCACCGCATCATCGTCGCCCGTAGTCAAGCCGGCGCGAGGCGGTGATCGGCGCAAGCTTTATCGATCAGCCGTACAGTCCGCTGTAGCTTGGAAAGAGTAGAACTGCCACGGCGACCAGGACGGTTATCGTGCTTAGTAGGATTTCAGCCAAACCCGATTGACCGCCGGGCGATTGTTCGGTTTTCATTGGCGAAGTTTCCTTCTGGCTTGCAAAAAAGTTATCTTTAATGCCGCGCAAGTCATGCGTGTGGGAGCAGGTATCTCACGGTCCGAGCCGGACCGCTGTTACCGAGGGAACAACCGTGTCATCCTCGATCGGGCCTACGGGAAGGCTGCGCTGCTGATTCAGGGGAACGTCGATTACGGCATCAGCGATCAGCTCAGCGAACTACTTAAATGCTGGCAACAGCCTTGGCGCCGAGATTGCGCGTCGTGCTGCCTCGGCCGCGACCGAAGTTTGCGGTGCATAATGGCCAAGCGCTGGATGCAGTGAGAACTGATATCCTCGCCAGCATGTCAACAATCAGGAGTACCACAATGGCCGCGATTTAGAGTGCACCTCGAACGATCCCCCTCAAGGGTCTCAATCACGTGGCTTGGCGCTGCATCGATGCTGAGCAGACCCGGCAGTTCTATGAAGATTTCTTGGGCCTGCCATTGGCCCACGTCATTCGCTCCGAGCGCGTCCCATCGACAGGAGAGTACGCACCGTTCTGTCATCTGTTCTTCGAAATGCGTGACGGGTCGTACATTGCGTTCTTCGATGTTCGTGACGGCCGCGGTGCCACGTTAAGCAGCGACATGCCAAAATGGGTTCATCACTTCGCCTTTGAGGTAGACACAATTGATGAGGTGCGCGCGATCAAGGGTAGATTGGAGAAGGCTGGCATTGAAGTGCTTGGGGTGACTGACCATCATTTCATCCAGTCGATCTACTTCTTCGACCCAAACGGCCTGCGCCTTGAGGTGACTACCCGAACCGAAACAGAAGAGTACATGAATGATGCCAAGCAGAAGGCACACGCGGCGCTCAGTGAATGGACTGCAACGAAGCGATCGGATGCAGGCCGCGTCGCCTGAACGTCGAGAGACTTCGCTGCGACCTAGTCGTAGGCCTTTGCTCGCAGAGCGGAATCGGACCGAAAGGAAACGTATACGGCAAGGGGGAAAATGCCCCTAACCAGACCCATCAGCTCGTCTGGTCGCCTCAATCTATTGCTTGGGCCTTAGAAGCGGAAGAATTAGCCGCCGCTCCGGCCGGCAAGCCTTTAGCGGCTGGCCTCGTACGCCCAGCATGAAGTGCCCGCGTCGAGACCCCGTACGGCGCACTTTTGCTGATTAGCGCGAGCATCGAGCGGCGCAGCGTCTCCGCGCGAACCAATCTGCGAAACTCCGGTTCATGGCTCCACAATAATCTGGCCATACATCCAAGGGTGCGGTGTGCAGATGTAATAGTGGATACCCGACTCGGTGAAGGTGATTGCCTTCGACTCGCCTTTCGCCAGCGCACCAGTACCCCACCCACCCTGCTTCAACGTGGCGGCATCGTGAGGAAGATCACCGACGTTGGTGAAGGTCACCGTGGTCCCAGTTTTGATCCGCACGCGGCTGGGTGCGTAGCTGTATTCCACATTATTACCGCCAATCTTGATGGCGTCCGCCCCCGCAATGATCGGCCCCGTGGGTCCGGCAACCGTCGCAGGCGGTGGAGGCGGCCATAAGGGACCCAATTGGCCCTTGAGGGAGAAGGACCAAACGGCGTCGCCGTACGCGCTTCCCTGAAGCGAGTTGCCGCCGGTCGCAATGGCAATGTATTGCTCGCCGTCGACCTCATATGTCACCGGAGGAGCGTCAGCTCCAAAGCCGGTCTGGAACCGCCATAGCTCTTGTCCTGTCTTGGCATCGAGCGCCAGGAAGTTACCATCAGGCTCACCGCGGAAGACCAGGCCACCCGCTGTTGCGGTTGAGCCACCCCCGCCACCAATGCGGTAGGGCGTCTTGTGCTGCCAGACTATTTTGTTTGTCTTGCTGTCGATCGCCGTAAAAGTTCCGCGCATAGGCGAGCCGATTGGCGCTGATTGCCCGCCACCGACATAGCGCAAACCGCGCACGTATTTGTCGCCGTAGCGTGTAAAGGCGCTGTTGCGTACAGTGCCGGGCACATAGAAATAGCCCGTATCGGGACTATATGGCATCGGCGACCAGTTAGTCCCCCCAAGGCCCGACGGCTGAATCAGCACTGGGGTCTCCCAGAAGGGCTCAAAGATGCAGCCGGCCTTGTCGTAACCGGGCACCAATTCGGCACATTGCGGGACGGTCGCATCGCCAATCGGGATCGGCTGCGTCTTCGCCGTCTTCTGTCGTGGATCCTGAGGTACCCCGCGTTCTTCGATGCCTATCAGGGGTTTACCATTGGTACGGTCAAGGATGTACACCCAGCCCGTTCTGCCGGCTTCGGCAATCCCTTTGCGCGGCTCCCCGTTGATAATCGTGTCGAAGAGAACAACCGGGCTTGCCGCATCGTAGTCCCAGATATCGTGGTGCACCTGTTGAAAGTGCCAAGCATATTCACCAGTTTTGGCCTTCAAGGCGATCATCGAGGTACAAAACAGATTGTCGCCTTCGCGCATCGATCCGTCGTAATCCGGCCCGCAATTCCCAGCCACGAAGTAGATGAGCCCGAGTTCCGGGTCGAGCGCTGGCGTACTCCAAATTGCCGCGCCACCGCGCATCGCATGATCCGTGCCCGCCGGCCAGGTGTCACTCCCGATCTCACCAGGGCCTGGCAGCGTATACCACCGCCACAGAATGGCGCCGGTCTTCGCGTCGAGCGCGGTTAAGCGACCGCGCACGCCAAACTCGCCACCTGTGATACCACTGTAGACAATGCCATCATAGTAAAGTGGGGCGCTAGTGATGCCGTAACCATTCTCCCACTTTTCGATGGAGGTCCTCCACGCCAACTTGCCCGTCTTCATGTCCAGAGCGACGACATTGGCATCGAGCTGACCCAGGAACAACAACCCCTCGCCCATGGCGAGGCCGCGGTTGGCCCAGCCGCAGCACACAGTCGAGATCTTCTGATCGATCCCCGACCAATACTCCCAGAGGATCTCACCCGTTTTCGCATTAAGTGCGAAGACATCATCATTGCCCGTGACAACATACATGATGCCGTCCTTTACGAGCGGAGAAGCCTCGAACGAGTACTTGCCGCCAAGCCCCGAGCCTTTTAGGCGCGTCATCCATGCTCCTTTGAGCTGCTTGACGTTGGAAGTGTCAATCTGTTTCAGCGTGGAGTAGCGTTGATTGGTGAGATTACCGCCGTTAGTAACCCAATCCTTCCCCACCGGGCTCCTTAGCAAGCGGTCGATCTCCACATCGGCGGTCAGGGCAGGCACAACCACGAGAAACAACAAGCTCGGAGCGATCAATATCGAGACGATTTGCTGAGCGTGCCACCACATATCCGCCCCCTCTCTCCGCTAGCATTGGGCCAGTTCACAGAACACTTCATTGCGCGCATTCAGGCCTGAACTTGGAATTGCCAGTGTACTGCGGACCGGCGAAACCCACTAGACCTTCGGAGTGACTAGGTCGATTTTGCTTGCGGTAGCACCTTCAGGCAACTCGCAGGTCCTGCGCCGCGACGCAGCCAACCGGCGCTGTCAACGATCGGATGCGGGCCATGGCGCGCCTTGCCGCGCTTTCGCGCTAGCCGACAGGCATCCGTGGACCATATCCGACCGGTGTGGCGCCGCGTCGCGACCCGGAAAAGCGCGGCAAGGAATTGAGCATTTCGAACCGCGGGAGCTGCTCGTTCGTTTGAACGTGGCACCACGCCTGCACTGATCCTGGATCGTCGAGGGTACCGACATAGAGATCGATGATCTCGGAGCGCCGATCCGATCGGTAGGCAATTGGCGATCCGCAGTCGGGACAAAAGATTCGCCACACCCCTGGCGAAGAGGAATACTCATTGGGCTGGCCCTGCGTGAAGCGCAGGACCGCAGTCTTCTTCACCATTGCAAACGTTGCTACGGGAGATGACGTCTGTCGGCGGCAGCTCCCGCAATGGCAGTGCAGCACTTCATCAGGCTCGCCTTGGAACTCGTATCGGATCGCTCGGCATAAGCAGCCGCCGGTGTTCATTTTCATATTGGTCTGGAGGGGATGAGAAGCTTCGACATGCACCTAATGTAGCACGACAGATCCGCGGTGCGCCGGCGTTTGTCATGTCCACCCTCGGCATCGAGCTCGAGTGCAGCGATCGGGGGGGCCGCGGATCAACAGTGAACGTTGCTCAAACTGACTGAACGCCCATACCACAACGGATATCGACAGGCTGGCGTCTACACCGGCTTGGTTCTTAGTGGTGCGAAGCCGGCCGACTTGCCGGTGATCCGACCCAAGTTCGAGCTCGCGATCAACCTCAAGACCGCCAAGGATGCCGCCCATGCTGCTTGCGCTCGCCGACAAGACGATACAGTAAAACCATCGCAGCCAGCTCACGTCGCTTGCTGCACAGTGATGAGTCCGCAGCTGGCACATAACCTGCGCGAGACGGCAGAAGTACTCCTAAAGCGGACGGAGGGGGCAATGGCGAAATTGACCCGAAACTGAAGTTTATCTCGTTAACATTTTCCCTCGAAACCGGACCCACAATCCGGACCCAACAATTCTTACGAACTGTCGTCGAGAATGCCACGGATGAGGCGCAATAATTGGACCGGGCTGTAGGGCTTGGTCACGTAGTGATCACACCCGGCGGTCCTTGCCTTCTCCTCGTCCCCCTTCATGGCAAAGGAACTGACCGCAATGATTGGAATAGCAGCAAGGCCGGGCAGCGCCTTGATCTGCCGCGTCGCACCATAGCCGTCAAGCACGGGTAGCTGGATGTCCATGAGCACGAGATCCGGGCGTTCTGAAGCCGCCTTGGCGACGCTCTGAGCGCCATCTACGGCCTCGATCACGGTGTATCCGGAAGCCGAGAGGAAATCGCGCAGGATGGCGCGCAGATCCTCTTGGTCCTCCACGACAAGTATGCGTTTGCTCATGCTTCACCGTCGGCGACTGCGGCGCGCACCGGCAGCTCCACGCGGAACGTCGAGCCCTGACCCATCGTCGACTCGACCCAAATGCGCCCACCGTGCATCTCGACAATCTCTCTTGCAATGGCGAGACCCAGCCCCGTCCCGCCCTTCGCGCGCGTGTTTGAGCTGTCGACCTGACGGAATTTCTCGAAGATCCACTCGCACTCCTCCGGTGGGATCCCTGGGCCGGTATCGCTGACGCTCACAGTAAAGTGGCCATTGGTCGCTCCAGCCGCGATGCGGACCTCACCAACATCCGTGAACTTGATGCCATTGCCGACCAGATTGAGCAGCACCTGGGTCAGGCGCTGCTCATCACCGAGGCCATAGGGCAGCCCCTTGGCAACCTCCGTCTTGAAGCCAAGCTTCTTAGTGGCCGCTAGCGACTCCGTTGCCACCATCACCGTTTCGACGATGCTGCCCAACGCAAACTCGCCAACGTTCAGCTTGAACTGCCCGGCTTCGATCTTGGAGATGTCAAGGACGGTATTGATTAGACCCAGCAGGTGGTTGCCGTTGGAAAGAATGCGCGTGAGGATCGGTAGGGATTTCTCCGGCAGTGCACCGTAGATGCCTTCCCGCAAAAGCTCGGCATAACCAAGCACTGCGGCAAGCGGCGTTCTCAGCTCATGGCTCATGTTGGCGACGAACTGTGACTTGTGCTGACTCGCGATCTCGAGCTCCTCAACACTACGACCGAGTTCGCGGGTACGCGCTTGCACCTCATCGAACAGGCGCGCATTCTCGATGACGATTACGGCCTGATCGGCGAAGGTGGTGACGAGATCGATCTGGCGCCGACTGAACGGTCCTACCTCGAACCGCGAGAGCACGATCACGCCGATGACTTCATCGTCTCGCAACAGCGGGACGCCGAGCAAAGTCCGTCGTGGATCATCCGAGAAGCCAGTGAAGGCAGTATACTCGGGGTCTTGCCGAACATCCTCGATGTGGACTGTGCGCTTCGCGAGGGCAACGCGACCGGCAATCGTTCCTCTGTCGCCGGGCGCGATCGGATGGTCGCCAAGCCGCTTCTCGAATTCCAGTGCGAGCCGACCGTCCCTGGCGGCGAAGCGGTAGTTGCCGTCCTGGAGTTGCATGATGGTGGCACGGTCGGCTTCGCACAGCCTGCGCGCAGTGGCGACGATGGTATCGAGCACCGGCTGCACCTGTGATGGCGAGTGCGAGATGACGCCCAGCACGTCACTCGTTGCGGTCTGGTATTCGAGGGATTCTTGAAGTTCACGGGTGCGAGCCTGCACCTCCTCAAACAGCCGCGCGTTCTCAATGGCGATCACAGCCTGGTCGGCGAAGGTCTGCAACAGCACAATCTGTCTATCTGTAAACGGCCGCACCTCAGAACGGCGCAGCGTAATTGCCCCAATCGCTTCCCCCGCGCCAAGAAGGGGAACAGTCAAATTGGTGTGGAATCCCAAATTCTTGGCGATGGCACTTCCCTCTGGATACTCGCTCGTCTCAGACTGCGCATCGGCAAGGTGAATTGTTTGCCGGTCGAGGACTGCACGCCCGACGATGAACCCGCGCACAAGAGGTCTCGTAAGCTGTCCGACTGGGGCGGATCTGGGAATCTCACCATGGTGCGCGACGAGGCGCAGACCATCACCAAACACCTGAAAGATTGACGCGTCATGGGCGTTGCACAAGCGCGCCGCGGACTCGACCAGCGCATCGAGTACCCTTTGCAGATCGAGGGCCGACCGGCTGATGACCTTCAAAACGTCGGCGGTGGCCGTCTGCTGTCCCAGGGCTTCTGTTAACTCGCGGGTTCTTGCCTGCACCTCTTCGAACAATCGCGTGTTCTCGATGGCGATGAGAGCTTGATTGGCAAAGGTGCTGACAAGAGCGATCTGCTTTTGAGTGAAAGGCTTGACAATGCGCTTGAACAGCACAATCACGCCGACCGCCGCGCCATCACGCAACAACGGTACGCCGAGGGCCGTCCGCCAGTTGAGCGCTGGAGCGTACGTGTGTTCGGGGTCGGCTCGGATATCTGGCACATGGACCGGGCGTTGCTCCAACGCTGCTCGGCCTGTAACGGAGCCTTGACCAGCGATGATGGGATTGCGGCCACGCAAGATGCCCTCGTCGGCGGTCGTCGCAGCCAAGTGGTAGGCACCATCGCGCAACAGTCTGAAATCAGCAAAATCCGCCTGACACAAACGGACCGCGGTCTTCACAATCACATCCAACACGGGCTGGAGGTTAGATGGCGATCGGCTGATGACATCGAGCACATCGCTCGTTGCGGTCTGACATTCGAGCGTGTCTGTGAGCTCTTGTGTCCGTTCGGTGAGTTCCCGCGTGCGCTTCTGCTCCGACTCGAACAGCCGCGCGTTCTCGATGGCGATCACCGCCTGCGCGGCGAAGGTCTGGAGCAGCGCGACCTGTGGTCCGGTGAATAGCTGAGTTTTGGTACGACGCAGGCTAATCGAACCGATGGCCACGCCCTCGCGCAGTAACGGCACCGCCAGTGTCGTGCGGTGGCCAAACTTTCGCGCCGTCTCGCTGCCCTCCGGGTACTCTGCGTCTTCTGACTGCAAATCGGCCACGTGGACGGTCCGCGCCTCGAGGATCGAGCGACCGTTGACTGTCCCGGGAACAACTGGGAGCGAGAACTCCCCAACCTCAGCAAACGAAATCGGACCATAGCCGGCGACGAGTAATAGTTGATCGCCGTCGCGTCGGAAGATACTGGCGCCGGCGTCCTCCGCATCGCACAGCTGGGTCGCACTCTTCGCGATCGCGTTGAATACCGACTGAAGATCGGCCGGCGAGCGACCGATCACCCGCAGGATCTCGGCAATGGCGTCTTCACGCCGGCGCCCCGCGGTCAGCTCGTTCTCGAGCTCCTGGACCCTTCGGCTAAGGTCTTCTTCTCCGCCTCCGGTCGACAAGTGGGACGGCATCGTCGCCCCCAATCCTTTGAGTACTCGAGGAAATTCCTTGACCCTCGATGTGTCGATGTCAGTAGCCGAAGCGACCACTCAATTCATCTTACGCTTTGCGGTTCGCACGCACCATGATGCGTCCGCTTTCGGCGGTTTCAGTGGGCCGCCGCACCACTTACTCACCGTCTGGAGATGGCACAAGCCTGAAGCCTCCAGCAGCGCAACAACTTTGGCAGCTATCTGGGGGTACAAGAGACGTGCCGAGAGCATCGCCGCAGCTGGTCGCGCGCAATTCTTGTTGCCTTCGCCTCATCTTGCTGGAGTTGGAAGGCCATTGGCACCCAAACTCGCCGTCCTTACAATACGGAGGCTACTGCGCGAAGACAGACGGTATCCAACGATCGGAGAACACCAGTGAAGGCAATCCGTGCCCATTCCTTTGGTGGTCCTGAAGTGCTCCAACTAGAGACCATTGAGGACCCGGTGCCAGGTCCAGGCGAGGTCGTGGTCGAGGTTCGTGCTGCGGGCGTCAACCCTGCCGACACCTACATGCGCAGCGGCACCTACGCAATTCGACCGAAACTACCCTACACCCCAGGTGGAGATGCAGGTGGTGTGATTTCCGCGATCGGTCCAGATGTCACGGAGCACAAAGTTGGCGACCGAGTGTTCGTGTCAGTCGCGCTCAGCTTCGATCTAACTGGCTGTTACGCGGAGAAGGTAAAGCGCAAGGCATCCGAGGTGCTGTCCATTCCCGCGGACGCTAGTTTCGCGCAGTCGGCGACCTTTGGTGTGTCCTACTCCACGGCCCACTACGCGTTGTTCGAGCGTGGCGGGGCGGAAGCCGGCGAGACCGTCTTCATACACGGCGCCAGCGGGTCGGTTGGCTCGTCGGCGATCCAGCTTGCCAAACGCGCTGGGTTGAGGGTGATCGGCAGCGCCGGTACATCGAAAGGGCTGGAGCTTGTCCGAGCGGAGGGCGCCAATCACGCGGTGAACCACACGGAGGCAGGTTACATTAACGAGGTGCGCCGTGTCACTGGTGATAAGGGGCCGGAGCTAATCCTGGAGATGCTCGCTAACGTCAACCTTGCGGCTGATATGGAGCTTGCCGCGAAGTATGGTCGGATCATCGTGATCGGCAATCGCGGAGAGATTACAGTAAATCCCCGCGTTGCCATGATGAAGGAGCTCGACATTCGCGGCATTGCGCTCTGGAACGCGACGGCGGCACAGACAAAGCCAATTATGCAGGACATCCTAGCCGGCGTCACCGAGGGATCACTGCGCCCGCTCGTAGGCCGCGAGATGCGCTTGTCCGAAGCCGCGGCGGCGCATGTTGCTGTGCTGGAGCATGGCGTTGGCGGAAAGATCGTGTTGATACCAAGCTGAACGGTGTACGACCCCATAGAGCAGGGTAGGTTTCAGCATCGGGCAGTAGTAGTGCGTGCTGCGGTGCATTAGTCTCAACTTGGCACAGACCGACCATCCGAGCTCCCGCGGTAGCCGCGTCGGGAGTCGGAGGGTCACCCGACGCGCAGGAAGGACCCCAGGATCCGGCGGCGGCGCCCGAATCTGACCCACTTCCTCCGTACAGTGTTGCAGTGCACGCACCGTAAAGTGCACCCACAAACGGTCGGGCCTTTGGCTATCCCATGCCGCCTAAAGGCGTGGGGTTTCTCGATCCCTATCGGGGATTCTAAAAGGTGAGTGCACGTTCAAGCTCACCACGCCGTTGCTCAGGTGGGCTAGCAAGTCCAAACTGCGGTCGGTCGGGAGACTGGCTGGGGAGGGTAATATGGTTGTGAGTGGCGAGGACGCAACTGGCACGGGCGAGCCATCGTTGTCTCTCAGCGCCGGATTAAATCTTGCCTAAATCCAACGGTTTGAATCTGCGGTCGTCGGCTGGGGTCGAGGCGTGCGAGTGGGGTCGACGGCGTCTGCCGAGAAGCGTGTTGCCTTGCTCATCGGCAACAAGGACTACAAGCCGGACGCTGCACGGCCCAGTGTACTTCCGGCCCCAGGCTCGACATGGAGGATTCTTGAATGAGTGGCACCCCCAGCGGCAAGCCGGCCCTTTCCGGCATCAAAGTCGTCGATCTTACGCAGTTCGAAGCCGGCACGTCGATCACCGAGACGCTCGCCTGGCTCGGCGCCGACGTCGTGAAGATCGAAAACCCCAAGGGCGGCGAGCAGGGCCGCAGCGCATCTTCGGAGCGCAAGGATGCCGACAGCTACTATTTCATGGTGCTGAACGCCAACAAGCGCTCCGTCACGCTTAATCTCAAGGACCCGCGCGGCAAGGAGATGCTGCGCAACCTCATCAAAAAGGCCGACGTCTTCGCCGAGAATTTCGCTCCGGGCGTGATCGAGAAGCTGGGCTTCTCCTACGAGGAGGTGTCCAAACTCAACCCGCGCATCGTCTATGCGACGGTCAAGGGCTTCGGCAAAGGTAGCCCATACGAGTCGAACCTAGCGTTCGACATGATCGCCCAGGCCGCCGGCGGCGTCATGTCGATCACGGGCGAAGCCGATGGGCGCCCGATCAAGCCCGGCGTGACGCTTGGCGACACCGGCACGGGACTGCACGCCGCCATTGGCGTGCTGGCGGCGCTCTTTCAGCGCACGGTGACCGGTCGAGGCCAGAAAATCGAGGTCGCGATGCAGGACGCCATGGTCAACTATTGCCGCATCGCCTATTCCCGCCAGCTTCTCACCGACAAGGCGTGCGAGCGCAACGGCAACAGCGTCGTGCTCGGCAATGCCCCCTGCGAAGTCTTCAAATGCAAGCCCGAAGGGCCGAACGATTACGTCTTCATCTATACGAGCCGCGCCACCAACGCGCATTGGGAGCGTCTCTGCGAGGTGATCGGCCGCGAGGATCTGAAAAAGGACCCGCGACTTGCAACACCTCCCCTGCGCGGCAACCATGCGGCTGAGATCAACAAGCACATCGAGAGGTGGACCAAGAATTTCACTAAGTTCGAGGCCATGGAAAAGCTTGGCGCGGCCGGAGTTCCGTGCGGCGCCGTGATGGACACGAAGGAGCTCTCTGACGACCCCACTATGCGGGTCCGCGAGATCTTCTGCGAGATCGATCATCCCGTGCGTGGCAAGTTGACGATCCCAGGATGGCCCGTGAAGATGTCGGACAGCTACGTGAAGGTTACGTCATCGCCCATTCTTGGCGCAGACAATGTGACGATCTACGCCGACTGGCTGGGCCTTTCGAAGGGCGACCTCGACAAGCTGAAAGCCGACGGCGTGGTCTAGGTTAGGTTAGCAGTCACTTGTGCGGTGAGGCGGTCGCGCTCTTCAAGCGCTGCACCGACAAATACAAGGACATCAAGGACGCCAACGAGGTGCCATTCCCGAGCTACATCGGCAACGCCTACGACGCCGCGCACATGATTGCTCTGGCGATCAAAAAGGGCGGTAGCACGGAAGGGCCTAAGATGCACGCCGCGTTCGAAAGCCTTGGTAGCTACGACGGCCTGGTCAAGAACTATAACAATCCGTTCTCCGCCAGCCGGCACGAGGCCCTCGACCCTGACGACTACTCGATGACCGTGTGGAAGGGGTCGCGCCTCGAGCTCATCGGCTGACTGTAAGCGGCGCAGGGTTGGGTCAACCCTGGCGCGGATGTTTCAATATGTCCGGCTGTCCGGCGTAGGAAAAGCGCGCCTCACGTCACCAACTCAACCACTGCTGGCGCCCCGATATAAGGATTGGACAGGAGGCTCATCGACGTGTGTCGGGAGATTTTGGCTTCTGGCACAAAAGTTGAGTGGGTCGGTGCTGTGGGCGCTGGTCCGGAGCTGGGGTCAAACGGAAGCTCGACGAGGCTTCTTGCTAGTCTAGCGTGGTTCTTCGTCGGTTCCTGCCCCCCCAAGCCGACATTCCAAAGCACTCGTCCATCCGACCAGAAACCTAATCTACCGCCGGTAACCAAGTTGCCCGCTTTCGGCTGACTTACAGAGAACACCTGATTTTATGAGCGTGGTTACCCCTATAGAAGAGGGTCACCTCGGATTGTAGGTTCGCGTTTGAGAGCCGGCTTTTGGGGTTTGCTGTGAAGGCGCTGGATACGCTTCATGGAACCGGCGGATATCTCTTCGCCAGCGCTCCCGCGGCGACGGGTTCGATAGCTGCACTTGGCGCGGCAGCCGGGGTCGCAGTCGCCTATTATCTGGCAGCCCGGCTCGGACTTGCCTTGCTAGCCGCCCCTTCGGGCGTCGCCGTGTTCTGGCCGGCGTCAGGTCTGGCTGCCGGTATTTTGATCCTATCAAATCGGCGCAGGTGGCCCGCGATTGCGATTGGCATCGTCGCCGGCTCTGTCGCTGCCAACCTCATAAGCGACAGAAACATTTGGATGTCGCTGTTGAAGGGCTTTTGTAACGCGGGTGAAGCTTTGTTGGTGGCGGCGTTGATTGAACGCTGGTTCGGTCGTCCATTTACCTTTGTTGATCTGCGCCGCGTGCTGGGCTTTGCGGCTGCCGCCTGCCTCGGAGCCGCAGCATCCGCTCTTGGTGGTGCAGCGACAATGACCCTGTTTCATTCCGCTGTGCCATATTGGGATGTTTGGCGCGCATGGTTCTTGTCCGATGGGGTCGGAATTTTGATGGTCGCGCCATTGGTGATTGGCTTTGGTCAGGCCTGGAACAAGTCTCCGTCCCGGGCTAAGTCCATCGAGGCAGCAGGGGTGCTCTCGTTTCTGGCTTTGATCATTTGGGACGCCGTAACTGACCCAACTGGATCTTGGCTCTCGTTTGATCCGGATGCCGTCGTGCTGCCTTTGCTGCTGTGGCTGGTAGCCCGTTGCGAACCGGCCTTTGGAATCGCGGGCGCATTCATCGTGTCACTTTCGGTCATCTGGGCGACGACCTTCGGCATTGGCCATTTTGGAGATGCAGCTCTGCCGATCGGGGAGCGCGTGAGTGGCGCCCAAGTGGTCATAGTGATGGTCACCCTTTACACGCTCGTTCTCGCAGCGTTGTTCGCCCAGCGTAGTGAGAGTGAAGCGCATTTGGCAAAAAAGAGTGCCGCTCTGGCGCGCCTGCACGAAATATCCACTCGCCTTTGGCTTAAGCATGACCTGCGACAAGCCAACGATGAAATTCTTGCGGGCGCGATGGCATTGTTGGGCGCCGACATGGGCACCATCAGGATGTGGGACAGCGCGCGGGGGACGCTGAGGATTGAGGGCCATCGCGGGTTCAAACGCGAGAATTTCGATCTCCAGTTGCCGGCGGGTGACTCAGCCTGCGAAAGAGCCTTGCGATCAGGAGAGCGAATAGTCATCGAAGATGTCGAGCTCGACGGGTCATTCGCTCCCTTCGGTCAGCTGGCCCGCGCAGCAGGCTACCGCGCGATACAGGCAACACCCATTCTGAGCCGTAAGGGTGCACCGCTGGGCATGCTGGCGACCCACTGCCGGTCACCGCACAAGCTCGCCCAGCAAGATCTGCATCTGCTTGACCTCTATCTGCGACAGGCAGCAGATATCATTGAGCACCATAAAGCCGTTGACGCGCTTCGCACGAGCGAGGAGCGGCTTCGTCTGGCACAGTTGAAGACGGGCATCGGCCTATGGGATTGGGACCTGCACACGGGCGAGGTTACGTGGACCCCTGAGCTCGAGGCCATCTATGGGCTCGATCCCGGTACTGTAAAAAGTTACGCGGATTTTCGCGACCGAGTCGATCCCGATGACATTGAGAGGGTCGAAGCCGAGCGGGACGCAGCCATCCGTCGCCGCGATCAATTCAATCTCGAGTTCCGCATCATGCGTTCGGACGGGGAGGTTCGATGGATCCAGGCCATGGGAGGCGCCTTCTACGACGAGGCGACCGGAAAGCCGACCCGCGTTCTCGGCAACAATCTCGATATTACAAAGCGCAAGGCGGCAGAGCGGGCGCTAACTGACCGCAACGCACAGCTCGCACTCGCAGGTCGAGCCGCGCTTGTCGGCAGCTACGCCTATGACGTCAACAAGGGTACGATGCAAGTCTCGGAGGGGTATGCCGCTATCCACGGCTTACCCGAGGGAACGACCGAAACATCATACTATGAGTGGCAGGCCAGAGTGCACCACGAGGATCTTGAGCAGGCGGAAAGGTCTCGTGAGCGAGCTTTTGCCAATGGGTGGCAGGAGGACACCGGTGAGTACCGCATAGTCCTCCCAGCCGGCGAGGTCCGTTGGATCGAAAGACGCGGTTCTATTTCGTACGATGAAAAAGGGTGTCCGGAACGAGTGGTAGGCGTCAATATCGACGTGACTGAGCGCAAGCGCGCAGAAGAATGCCAACGCGCACTGGTCGCGGAGCTCGACCATCGTGTCAAGAACGCCCTCGCGACCGTCAGCTCCGTTGTTTCCCAAACTGCCGTTGGGAATGGATCGGTGGTTAATTTCGTAGCGGCTCTCGACGGGCGCATTCGCTCGATGGCGACAACACACGAGCTGTTGAGCGCCGGTCGATGGCGCGGGATATCGCTGACGGAGCTCATTCAGCGCGAGCTCGCACCGTATGCCACACCCAGCAATGTCGATATCAACGGCCCGGAAATCGTGCTGCACGCAGAAGCCGGCCAGGCAATGGCAATGGTGCTCCACGAGTTGGCCACGAATGCTGCAAAGTACGGGGCACTCTCTACCGGGAATGGGCGCGTGTCAATTCGGTGGGATCAGCGGCCGAATGGGCACTCACGTTCTCATCTAGTATTCGAATGGCAGGAGATCGGTGGCCCCCCTGTCGAGGCTCCTGGCAAACCCAGCTATGGGACGACCATAATTTGTGAGCTAATCCCCTACGAGTTCGGCGGCACCGTTGACCTTGTGCTCGCTTCGCATGGTGTCCGGTGCCGCTTGGAACTTCCGGCCGATTGGCTCAGCAACGACAGCGAGCCAGTTTCAGAAGCCAACGCGCATATTTCCCCGCCTACCGGAGTAGCACGCACTTGAGACTGGTTTAAGGCTCGATAACACGCGAGCGAGCGTTGGTTAACTACGATCATTAACCGGGATGCGGGACAGTGCAGCTCGTCCTGACCATCATGTCTGTAGCTGGCACCCAACTGCCGATTTCCGCGCTGGAGCAATTCCGTCAGGTTCTAGAGGTACTTCTGCCGTAGCGGTGCGCTACGGCCGATGAAGATAGGCACTACTGCTTCGCCGCGGCGTTATGACGGGCTATCCGGCTCTATCCAGAGGCGTGCCGTCATGTACTGCGCCAGCCGATGATGCTGGTCTGCGGCCCTTCGGCCGTGTAGCAACCTAAGCTCGGACACGCTTGGCGACGAGCGTCGCCAGACGAGCGGCTGACGGTATGATCGACTGCCGCGGAAACCCGCTAAACCCCAGCATGAGACCTGCGCGGGGGTGCGCTGTGCGATAGAAGCGGCTGATCGCGCGCACGACGATACCGGCGCGTTGGGCGCTGGCCTCGACAGCGAGGTCAGACAATCCGTCGCGCAGATAGGCGACGAGGTGCATGCCCTGATCGGGCACCGCAACGTCGAGCCGATCCGCTGCGCGACGCATCAGTGTCTCCGCCAGTGCGTCGCGCTGTTCGCGATAGAGCTGGCGCATGCGACGAATGTGCGCAGCGAAATGGCCTTGTTGCATGAACTCGGAAACGACCGCCTGCTGCAGCGTCGCCGGTTGGCGGTCGATGAGATAACGCGCGCCTACAATAGCCTTCAGCAACGCGCGCGGCACCACTGCGTAACCGATGCGAAGCCCCGGAAATAGCGCCTTGTTGAGCGTGCCGACGTAAATCACCTGCTCGGTGTTATCGAGGCCCTGCAGCGATGCGAGTGGCGGCCCCGAATAGCGGAACTCGCTGGTGTAGTCGTCCTCGACAATGAACGCACCGCTCCGCCGCGCCCACACCAATAGCTCCAAGCGCCGCGCCATGGACAGCGCAACGCCGGTCGGAAACTGATGCGAGGGCGTGATGAACGCGACGCGCGCCCGAGGTGCCATGCGAATGCCGGTGTCGACGACTAGACCTTGGGCATCGACGGGAACGGGATGCGGCCGCGCCTTGGCGAGCAGCAATTGCGCGTGGGTCAGTGGATAACCAGGATCTTCGACCCACACCTCGTCGCCGGGCGCGAGTAGCACACGGATTGCGATGTCGATTGCTTGCTGGGTGCCGGCCGTGATGACAATCTGTTCGGGGTCGCAACGCACCGCGCGCGCCGCTCGTAGATAGTCACAGATGTTCTCGCGCAGCTCGGCCAGGCCGGCGGGATCGGTGTAGCCGAGGTCATTCGCGCCCAGTCGGCGCACGGCGCGATGGGTCAGGCTGCGCCACGTCTCGGCAGTACGCGCATCGATCAGCGTGCGGCCGGTGTTGAACGGACGGGCGTCGCTCTGCAGTGCCGATCGCTCGAAGTCGGAAATGGTCTGCGCCGATGGCAGCACGGCGCGCTTTATCGCGCGCGGAGCGCCGCGCCGTCGTGATGCAAGGCCAGTCAGATCGCCCGCGATGAACGTGCCCGAGCCGTGGCGGCTCTCGACATAGCCTTCGGCGAGCAGGTGCTCGTACGCCAAGACCACGGACGCACGCGCCACGCCGAGCTTTGATGCCATGGCCCGGGAGGACGGCATGCGCGTGCCCGGACGGAGCGCGCCGGACAGCACGGCGGAGCGCACTTGCATGTAGATCTGCCGTGTGAGAGGCGTGCGGCTCGCCCTATCGAGCTGCCAAGCGTAGAGGTCGGCCCATCCGCGGGTCATCGGAAAATGTCGCTACGACTGGTCTGCTACAACGACCGAAAGTGGACCATCTTGACGGTCCAGTAAAGAGCTAGGTTCTGCTCGTTATGCACTGGTCGCGGTTTTTGCGGGATCAAAGCTGATGACGGCGTCTGAATTGGTGGACCTGGCCTGGAGCCACCCATTGTTCGAAGCTCTCTATGGCTGGCGCTCGCGGAGGTTCGGTCTCGGCTTCGAGATGCCGGAGGGGCCCTTCCGTTACAAGTCCGCGCACACGCCGGTCCCCCTGAGCGAGATCGAGGAAGCCCTGTTGGTCGGCGCGGGCGCCGGGTTCTCCGGACTGGCGCTCTGGGACCTGCCGACGCCGGCGCCCTACCGTCGCCGCGGCGGCCGCACATTCCCGACGACGCGACCTGGAGGCCAAACGGCGCTTTTCTTCACCAACGATGAAGGGCTGTATGTCCTCGATGACAACGTCGGGACGAGCAAGCTGCGAGAGATCGAGACCCCGGACGAGCGCACCAAGCTCCTCGAAGCGTACCGCGCGCAGCGTCGGGAGCTCCGCCGTGGCCGGCTCGATATTCCGCGCCGCACACCGCCGATGAGCGGGCACGATCTTTGGGATTCGAACCGGCCGGGCTCGACGCTGTTTCTGCCAGTATGCGATGTGAGCGCGTCGCTGATCTCATTGATCGCGCAGTTCGTCGATCCCGCGTTGCGCCGCTACGCGCCCGCGGGCGGCGGCATGAACATTGTCGATGACCGCCACGGCTGTCGGCCAGCTGGCACGGAGCGCTGGCTGAAGGACGGTTTCGTTGATGTTGAATGGATGCTGCCGCTATCGATCGTCGAGCGGCAGGCCTGCTACTACGTCTTCAGCGAGCCGGCGGCAATCTGCCAGAACATGTTCCTGGCAACCGAGGCTCTGGGGCTGGGCGGATGGAAGCACTGCGGATTTCTCTCCCTCGAAATTCTTGAGCGCATGGGCTTCCGCATCGTCGCGGCGAATGGCGGAGCAGCATTCGGCAATCCGGTCGGGCTCGACGGCGTGTTCGAGGCATGCTGCCCGCCCTATCACCCGACCATGGATGCAGCGGTTGACGCGGTGCTTGCGCCGCCGTTACCCGGCAGCAAGGAAACCGGCCCCGTGCCGCATCGCATGTCAGAGGCGGAGCATCGCGTCGGCGCGATCCGGATCAGCCCGGAAGGGCTCGCCTGCACCAAGGCGATCTGCAACTACATACACGACACTTATGGCCGCTTTCCCGGCGGCACCGATGCGATGCATCTGATGTGGGCGATGCAGGCTCATCACATCGACACCGACTACTACGACCTGTTCTTTGGTCCCGGCACCTACGGGCCGGCGCACGCGGCGCACATGGCGACATGGCACCCGTGAGGTCGGCACCGCTACGATGGAAGTGCCGAACCGTACCCCGCTATCATCGTTGGTGCCCGAGAACCGGCTACGGCCTAATCTCGAATGCCCGCTTGTGATGTCGATCTGCGTGTTCGCCAGCATGAACGCACTAACGACCGCTGTTGTGCAGGTTTTCGGATGCCTGCATGACGATCCATCCACGCGCGCTGACGGCAGACGTCCGAAAAGCGCCGAGGCACGAAATCGCGGGAGGCGGATCGCCGAAGGTGCAGCGGGCTATGGGGAATTAGCCTGGAGGGGCACGGTGACGATGGTCGATTTTGGGTGGAGCAATTGGCTGGGCCGGCCGGTGGGAGGGCAGGCGGGGGTGTGTCGAGGGCCGAAAAGAGGGTCGAGCCATTGGTTTGCGGTCGCATTGGAGAAGGGGTGAAGGCACAAAAGCCGTCTTTGACCGGATCGGGCCCCTTCAGCACGACCTCGAGCAACTCCAGCTGTTGCGTCTCGTCGAGGATAGCAGGGCGACCCCCGGCCCAGCGATCGACGAGGCCGGCAACGCCATGCGCGTTGTAGCGGATGACCCAGTCGCGCAACGTTTGCCGGTCCATGCCGGCACTGCTGGCGGCCTCTGCCCGGTTCATCCCCGACAGCGCGTTTGCGATCGCCAGGATACGGCGTGTAAGCGCGGGTCGGTCGCGTCCTTGGCCAGCTGGCACAACACCACCGGCGTGCGGTCCTTGCGTATCTTGAGCTCCTTCATGTCAATCCCCGCTCCCGAATCGTCACAACGATGGCAGCACAAGCGCAGGTCGCTGGGAATCGCTGGACGGCCACACGAGTCGGTCATTGCGATCAGGGGTATTAGGCGTTGAGGCGCCAGCTAGGCAGGAGAAGGCTTCCATGCCTCCCCATGATGCAACGCGTTGGTCTCCCGGGTCGCTTACGAGCGAGCGAGAGCCAACGCGTCTCATTCAAATAGCCAAGATCCGGACGCTGTGCGGTTACGGGCGCGCCAGTGCATTTTCGTCCACCCCCACCCTAGGAACCGATAGGAGGAAGCCATGGCTGTGATCGCAATGACGCGAGAGATGGGGTCGCTTGGAAAGGATGTTGCGGCAGGCCTTGCCGAGCAGATGGGTCTTACAGTGGTTCATCACGAGCTTGTCGAGCATCACCTCGCCGAGAAGCTCGGCGTGCAAGAGAGCACCGTCCATCGCTACCTCGAAGGCGAGGCTTCGCTCCTCGAGCGCTGGAAGATCGACAAGCAGAAGCTGTCCCGGTTCACGGCCGAGGAAATCCTCGAACTTGCCCAGAAGGGCAAAGTCATCATTCGCGGCTGGGGCGCGACAGGCGTGCTCCGACACATACCGAATGTGCTCCGCGTGCGCGTATGCGCCGACATGGGTTTTCGAGAGCGCGTGATGACCCAGCGAGTTCGGGCTCGATGCAGCCGCCGCCCGCCGGGAGATCGATCGGAGCGACGCCGCCCATGCCGCGATCGTGCGGAGTTTCTTCGGCGTCGACTGGCAGAACCCCTTGATCTACCACCTGGTGCTCAACACCGGCAAGCGTACCCATTGAGACATGCGTGACAATCGTGCGGCTTCTCGCCGAGAGACCTGAGTTCCAGGAGACCGAGGAAACGCGCTCGGTGCTCGCCGACGAGCTCGTCGAGTCGCGCGTACGCGCTGCGCTGGGCGATGCATTTGCCACGCCTGTCGACATCCGCGTTGAGAAGGGCAAAGTCACCTCGACCGGTACGACGAGGGGCCCGATTGGCAACGTCGAAGAGGTCGTGCGCAGCGTCCCCGGAGTCACCGACGTCGAGAACCGCGTTGTGGTCGTGCGCTACGGCGCTGCCTGAGCACTGGTTCAACGATCGGCCGTCAAGCCGCATGCTCCCACCGCGAACTTCCGTAGCTGGGGGGCAAGCCGCCGTAAATCGGCCGAAAGTCCAAGGCGTTGGACCGCCGTTCTTGACCCAAATCCGTCTTGACCAGCGGTCTCGGTTGCAGTGCAGCAATACCTCTTGCGCCACGCGCCCGGTATCGACATCGATCCCTATCGACATCAAGAGTGCATGGGCGCGTTGGGCTGTTAAGGCGCTGCCGGCGTATCGAGAGGAGGGTTGTTATTGAAATGGAGACCAGGCGCGAAAAGCTCGAACCACTTAAGCCGTTCGCCCATCGAATTACGCGTGACAAAATGCTAAGGCTACACTGGGAACGTAGGTCGGACGATCTCCGGCTCAGCAATCGATTTGTCGGACAAAGAATGGCGCTTGTTCCACCGGCTGCGATCGTCCCACCGACCACCAGGCCGCGAAGACGGTGGCACTGAGTTGCGCGTGGCGATGGGGCCTCGCCACTTATTGCACTCTACTTTCTGCCACTGATGGATCATATCTGCATTTGCCATCAGCAGCGATCGGGCCTCAGCATCCGAGGAGGATAAAATGACCCAAACCACGAGGCGCAGCTTCATCAAGGCCGGCAGTGCCGCAACCGTGGGCATTGCCGCGGCGTCAGTCCCTGCGCCGGCGATTGCGCAATCGATGCCAGAGATCAAATGGCGGCAGACGACCAGCTGGCCGAAGGCCCTCGACACGCTCTATGGCGGTGCCGACCTAATCGGCAAGCGTGTCGCTGCCCTGACCGACAACAAGTTTCAGATCCAAACGTTTGCCGGCGGCGAAATCGTTCCAGGCCTTCAGGTGGTCGATGCGGTCCAGAACGCAACTGTCGAGTGCGGTCATACCGCGCTTTACTACTATTTCGGCAAAGATGACGCGTTCGTGTTTGGCTCGGCGCTGCCGTTCGGCATGAGCAGCCGCATGCAGAATGCCTGGATGCTGCAAGCAGGTGGACTGGATCTCCTGAACGAATTCCTCAAAGGCTTCAATTGCTACGGTATGCCGGGCGGTAATACCAATGCGCAGATGGGTGGCTGGTTCCGCAAGCAAATCACCAAAATGGACGACCTCAAGGGCCTGAAATTCAGGCTGGGGGGCTTCGCCGGCAAAATTATGCAGCGGGTCGGGGTGATACCGCAGCAGATCGCGGGCGGCGACATCTATCCCGCGCTCGAGAAAGGCACCATTGATGGTGCCGAATGGGTGGGCCCTCATGATGACGAGAAGCTTGGTTTCTACAAGGTGGCAAAATTCTACCACTATCCGGGCTGGTGGGAGCCGAGTTCATGCTTGATGTTCGTCGTCAACTTGGACAAGTGGAATAGTTTGCCTCCATTCTACAAGGAAGCACTCACGTCCGCCTGCTTGGAAGTCAACAACTGGGTCGCAACCAAGTACGATGCCAGCAACGCCGCCGCGCTAAAGCGCCTCGCCGGTCAGGGTGTGGTGTTGCAGCCGTTCTCGCCGGAAGTCATGGATGGATGCCACAAGGCGGCCGGCGAGCTATACGCCGAGCTGAACCAGAAGAACCCTGCCTTCAAGAAGCTCTATGACAGCTACAAGGCCTTCATGGACGATGGATATCTTTGGCACCAGGTGGCCGACTACACCATGGACAGTTACATGATCCGCTATCGCAATCAGAAGACCTGAGAGCAGAATGGCTGGGAGCCGCCCAGGTTCTTCGTTGCGAGCTCACTGCACCTTGCAATGCCGAAAGCAGCTGCTCCTGCCACCAGGCCAAGCCATTTGAGCCAGTGCTTCATCAGACAGCAACGCTGTCTGATCGTCCGCTTTAGTTCATAAGAATTTACGAGCGGCATCGGAAATCAGGGGAGACCGGCCAAAAAATCTTAAGTAGCGCTGTAGACGTTTATAAGTGAGAGCGCGCGCCACGCTTGGGTGGAAGACTTGACGTACATCCAAGAAATCAGTGTCCGCCTTGCGCGTGGCGAAAGGGCGCGATTCACGCTGCGTTTTGCATATTGGAAGAGGCACTGGTGAGGCTGGTGGCTGAGCCATTTGCGGCGTGAATTCGGTACAACCGTTACGTGCTGGCATAAATCTTGAGTAAATACGGGATTGTGCAATTTCCGCGCCTTGTGTTGTCACAATAACTTATGCGCATCTGCGCTGCAGTGCGAAGCAGCCTGGAGTTGTGAATGCGAAGGTGATCGAAACATTGTGGAGCACGAGCGCGTCAGAACGACGGATCCCAAGAAGCGTGCTCATCAATAGCACACAAGGTGTGCGCCGGCACATGTGCTTGGAGACGATATCGGGCGTCGATCCTGTAAGTGACGATGGACGAGGATCAGTTGAATAGTGAAAGGCGCAAACTCCCAACCCATCGCCAGACGATGCTCGCTCGCTCAAAGCCTGCGCGCGGTTCTTGTCGGCTACATGATGATCGACAGATCGGAATGCTTGCGATGATCCGCTCGTGGTGATCGCCACGTCGACCCTCGAGCACGACCCCGCCCGCGCAGCGGTTATCGCGGCAGCGATTTAGTGCATTGGTACTGGGCAGCCATCTCACGGCCAAGGCGGAAGCATTCTACCCCTAGCTAAGAGGCAATGGTCTCACCCGGCTGGGCGGTGCCTCGCCGCTGGACTGTCCATTACTGCGCGACAATGCTTAATTCCATCTATCTGCACGCCACGATTTCAATATAGTCTGCGGGCGGCGGCTTTCCGCCCGCGAAGTAAAAAATGATTTGGGAGGAACCGATGAAGCGCATAGCGATGGCCATCGGCCTTGCGGTTATTGTCTCACATGGGGCCAGTGCCCAGACCAGCGAACAACTAGTCAAGGGCGCGACCGACACCTCGAACGTTCTCAATTACGGAATGGGCTACAATCTCAATCAATTCAGCACGCTGGATCAGATCAATAAGGACACCATCAAGAACCTCGTACCGGTGTGGAATTACAGTTTTGCCGACGATCGAAGCGAGGAATCACAGCCGCTGGTCTATCAGGGCGTGATCTATGTGACGACGCATTCCGCCACGATGGCGGTCGATGCCAAGACCGGGAAGCAGATCTGGAAGACGAAGGTCGAATATCCGCCGGAGACGCCGCAAATCGTCTGCTGCGGCATCATCAATCGCGGCGCTGCGCTGTTTGACGGCAAGGTATTCCGCACCACCCTCGACGCCAATGTCATCGCGCTCGACGCCAAGACCGGCAAGGAGCTCTGGCGTCAGAAGGCCGCCGACATCAAGGAAGGCTATTCCATGACGGTGGCACCGCTGGTCGCCGATGGCGTGGTCCTGACCGGCATCTCCGGCGCGGAGTTCGGCACCCGTGGCTTTATCGATGGCTGGGATCCGGCCACCGGCAAGCATTTGTGGCGGACTCACACCATTCCGAGCCCGGACGAGCCCGGCGGCGACACCTGGAAGGGTGACACTTGGAAATTTGGCGGCGGATCGACCTGGATCACCGGCTCCTACGACCCCGAGCTGAACACGGTTTATTGGGGCATCGGCAATCCCGGCCCGTTCAACTCCGCAGTGCGGCCCGGCGACAATCTCTATACCTGCTCGGTGCTCGCGCTCGATCCGAAGACGGGCAAGATCAAATGGCACTACCAGTTCTCGCCCAACAACCCGTTCGACTACGACGCGGTGGCCGAGATGGTGCTCGCTGACATGAATATCGAAGGCAAGCCGACCAAGGTGTTGATGGATGCGAACCGCAATGGCTTCTTCTACGTGCTCGACCGCACCAACGGAAAGCTGCTCGCGGCCAATCCTTACGTGAAGGTCAATTGGGCGACCGGCATCGATCTGAAGACCGGAAGGCCGATCGAGACCGACATCACGAGGGACGCGCGCGAGGGTAAGAAAGTGACGGTGTTCCCGTCGAATTCTGGGCGGCAAGAACTGGGAGCCGATGTCCTACAATCCGCAAACCGGCATTGCCTATGCCAACACGCTGGCATTCGGTGGTCACTACAAGACCGAGCCCGTCACTTACAAGGCCGGCGAATGGTATCTCGGCATGGACCTCACCGATCTCTGGGAGTGGGGTGATGGACCGCGCGGTCATCTCAAGGCGATCGATCCGCTTACCGGAAAGACCAAGTGGGAAGCGCCCAGTGACATTCCGCGCTTCTCCGGCGTGCTCTCCACCGCCGGCGGCGTCGTCTTCTCCGGGCAGTTGACCGGGGAGTTCGAAGCCTTTGACGCCGACAGCGGCAAGAAGCTCTGGCAGTTCCAGACCGGCTCCGGCATCGAGGGGCAACCTGTGACGTGGCAGCAGGACGGCGTGCAGTATGTTGCCGTCGCAAGCGGCTATGGCGGGGTCTACTCGCTGTTCTCCGGGGACGAGCGGCTGGCGAAAGTGCCTCCGGGCGGATCGCTATGGGTATTCGCGCTCAAGCAATAACCGTCGGTCGCGCATGCCAAGAGAAATGTCTTGCCAGATGGCGGCGACCTTCGCCGCCGTCGCGGTGCTGGCGGTCGTGTCGATGGTAACCGCCCGCGCCGCAGACGAACTGAATGACAGCAGCGTTCAGGCACAGATCGACCACGGCAAGGCGACCTACGCCCAGAAATGCTCGCATTGCCACGGTCCCAACCTGATGAACTCCGGCACCGTCACGCCGGACTTGCGTGGGTTCCCGGATGACAAGCCGCGCTTTGTCACCGCCGTTAAGCAGGGCAAGAACAACAAGATGCCGCCCTGGGGAGACATCCTGAGCGACAACGAGATCACCGATCTCTGGGCCTATGTTTCGAGCCGGAGGAAACCATGAAAGTTCGAGTTGCAGCCTTGGGTCTTGCGGCGATCTTCTCAGGCCTGCAAACGGCCGCCCACGGCGCCGACGATCCCCTCAAGGTGTGCCTCGACGAAGATCGACCGCCGTTTTCCTCGCATCAGCGGGGCAAGCCCGGCACCGGCTTTGACGTCACACTGGCGCAAGTTATCGCGGATCGGTTGGGACGGCCGCTCAAGATCCAATGGTTCGAAAGCAAGCTCGACGAGGATTCGAGCCCGCAGCTCGAAGCCAATGCGCTACTTTCCGACGGGCGCTGCTCGCTGGTCGGCGGCTATGCGCTGACCCGCGATTCGCTGGTCGTGCCCGGCGTGAAGACGGCCAAGCTTCCGGACTTCGAAGGTGCGACCCGCGACGATCGCCGGCGCCGCATCGAACTCGGCGTCCTCACGCCCAGTCAGGCTTACGTCTATTCGCCGCTAACAGTGGTGCTCGGACCCAAGACGCGCGGCCGCAGGATCAATGAAATCGGCGATCTCTCCGGAATGCGTCTGCTGATCGAAAGCGGGACGCTTGGCGATGCCATCCTGATGAGTTTCGAGAGAGGACGGCTGATCGACAACATCACGCATCTGGTGCCCGGTCGCGACGACCTGCTCGGCGCGCTCAACCGCGGTGACTACGATGCGACACTGCTCGACCTCGCCCGCTTCGACGCCTATCGCGCGGCGCACCGCGACACGGGCCTGTCCGCTTCCGGCTATTACTACCCGATCGGCGCCAATCGCGGCTATGTCGCGCTCGGAAGCGAGCCGGCACTGCTTGTCGCGGTCAACAAGGCGCTCGCCGATCTAAAGGCTGAAGGCAAGATCGCAGACCTCGGCAAGCAGGCAGGTCTAACTTATCTGCCACCGCGCGAGCCCGTGATCCTTGATAATATTTGGGAGAAGATCTTCCAAAAATAGGGTATCCACCCGCAAGGTGCAGAGCCAATCTTTTTCGGCTGCAGCACCAGCGAATTGTGCCGACAGGGAAATGATTTCCACAACGGCACCGGAAAGCACCTCGGTGGGCGCTCGTCACTCATGTCCCCTTCTGGCACAAAGCGTAACTGCTCCGGTCCATCACTGTCATGCCTGGAATCGGGGGAACGTGCAGCGAGGCTAGCTGTCATTCCAGCGGGTGAAAGTCCCGGAGCGGCCAGCAAGGCCGTAGATCTAGGAGGTGAGAGACCTCTGCCGTCAATTGCCCGATTTCGGACGGCTAGCATATCCGATGCGCGGGGAGGTAACGAACCGCGTTCTGCTCGGATGTAAACGCCACGGCCGCCCTGACATCCGAAAGGATGGCAGCGGTGGGAACGACCTGGGTGGCAGCAAACTCGGAGGCCTGAAGATTATCGAATGACTGCAGCCGCGTAAGCACCCGCCCGCTCAGAAGTCGTTGAGCGGATTATTGTGGATCAGCCGACCCATGGGACTTTGGGGAAGGCCGACGTGACAGGGGAAGAAACGGGTAAACGCACCCTGTCAACCACCGTGGCACGGGTCCAGGGATCCGAGGACAGATCTGCGGAGACAACGCTGGGAAGGACCTAGACGCAGCAGGGGCTCACAGCAACCTGCAAGGACTGTGGATCAGAGCTTATGGCAGAGTGAAACAGAGGATCTAGGTTCGGCGCATGAGCCCGTAAGAGCGATGAGGACTGGGTAACGCTGGTCGAAGTCGTGCTCGACACGACTACCCAAGAGGTAACGCCTCGAGGGTGCGAAGGGGCTCTCGGTCGTGACGGGTAGTCGAGGTGTCGCCCATGCCGGACGCTGTGCCGGCGCAATCGGGACGACACGCGGCTATCGAGCTGCGCGGTAAACCTGTCGCGCATGGGGTGTATGCGAGTGAGCGCTTGAGCCACGGCGAGGCAGGGAAGATCGCACAGGGACAGTCATGGTCGCCAACCGGACTCGCGAGACGCGACCGTCCGGGATGAAACGGGGGGCGTACGGAAACGTGGACTAGGGCAAAGGCTAAACGGGCACGTAAAGCGGAAACGCCGAAACAGCCAAGTCCTTGCCTAAGGTTGCGCGCGCCGTACCTCTATCCCGACGCCAGCAGAGGAGTCCACTCGCTGCTGTAGTCATATCCAGCAGCGGGGAGGGCAACCGAGCCGCCGAAAGCCTGGAAGTAAAAGGCAGGCCGTAGCAAATGGGCGAACCGTTGAAGCCTCGAAATTATTCCACCCGCGTGAAACGGATTGCGGGAACATTGGGAGTGCTGAGCCACTGTTCCTTTGGCGAAGGCCTACGTCGACATCCCTGTTCTGGAACTTACGGATGTCTGAACTCCTCGGGGTCTTAGGGGATTCCAACTGTGCTCGACGAGACGTTGAACACTTTGGACAGCTCGCGATTCGATAAACGAGATACCCAGTGAAGCGCAATGATGTTACGAATTTTGTTTGCAGATAAAGGTTTCGTAGGCATGTTGGACCTCCTGGACGCTCTACTTCCCGTGAGGTTTATTAGCCTGTCGCTTGTGAGGGCGGAAAGATACTGAGCTGGCACCGGGACGGCTCTCGGGTGGGTCACTGCCGGCACCTTTGCTCCGTGCTGGCCGCGGTGAATGACCGTTAATGGCACGAAGGGTGAATTCGTTACGGCGCACCAGATCGACCGGTTTGTGAGGTGCTACTGACGCGGTCAGTGTACTCCTACGGGGCGCAATGGAGGTGGGCGTGCGCAGGAGGTGGCCACGCGGCTCCCAGCGTCCATCAGCTAACGGAATAGCGTTGTACAAAGCACGCCAGACATCGAGAAAAATCGTTACGATTTGCCATCGCCTTGTACAAAGATTCTTCATGGCTATCAGGCCCTTGCGTCTCTCATTTCAACCTGGGGGACTGGGGGTCTGGAGGTCAAATCTCCCCGCTCCGACCACTAAAATCAAATAGCTTGGCTGCGTTCGAATTCGACGCATTTCCTCTCTTCCCGCGGGGTTCCCGCGCGACGCGGCTTGCCTCGGACATGCGCGGCTTTCCTGCAGCTGGAACCGATACCGGGATAGCCCGTATCTTTAAGTGAAGAATAAATTCGGGGGAGCTTCTCAATCGGCAAGATGCCACAGGCGGCCACATGCGACGGGTGTGCGCCGATGCCTGTATTGCAGAGTCGACGCCAGCCGAGCCGCTGTCGCAGTGAACTCACGGGTGTGCCGGCACGGCCGCACCACCTCAGTTAGCAGAAGTGATCAGGACGAGTCCTTGGGGCCAGTGCCGTCTTTGTAACCGTCGACCCTTGCTCAGCTCGCGATGGCTCTTGGCTCGGCGATCTCTTCGACGGTCGAAGGCATTCGAAACCGGCCATCGTGCGTCAGACGTGCCAGGAGCCGACATGCGCGGCGGGCGCGCGAACTGCCCACCGATCGCTAAGACACACTCAGGGTTTGCAAGCTTGCGCACTGAGGGTTTGTTCCCATTGATAGCGTTCCCGCAAGACTGCTGATCTTCTCCGGCGAAACCTTGCGCGCGACGCGCGAGGGCGGCAGCGTGCCAACGGCAATCGACAATGTCGACTGCGGGAGAACCTGGCTGATGCGCGTGGCAATGGTGCTCGGTCTTTGCCTATTCGGGTATCTTGCGCTGGCTTACTTAGTGTTTCCCGCGCTTTGGTCGCATTACGAGCACCAGCCCGGTCTACGCGGCCGGCCTATGACGACAGTCACGGCTCAGGGAATCCCCGGCGGTCCGCTGAACATCGGTCTCGTCGGCAGCAGGGACGATGTTGTCAGGGCATGGGGATTGGCTGGGTGGTATCCTGCGGATCCGATCACATTGAAAACGAGCCTGGAGATCGCGGAGAGCGTATTGCTGCACAGGCAATATACGGACGCTCCGGTCAGCAATCTCTTTTACGACGGTCGGCAACAAGACCTTGCGTTCGAGAAGTCTGTGGGTGGCAGCGCCGACGAACGTCATCATGTTCGGTTGTGGATGACGCTCAAGAAGGGCGCAGAGCAGCGGCCGGTCTGGCTCGGTTCCGCGACCTTTGACCGAGGCGTCGGCTTCAGCCGCTACACCGGTCAGATCACGCACCACATCGCGCCCAATATTGATGCGGAGCGCGATCTAGTGATCGCGGAGCTCTCCCGCACCGGCGTACTCATGCAGATCTATCAGGTCAGCGGGATCGGTCCCACGATCGACGGTCGTAATGGCGAAGGCGACCGCTATTTCACCGACGGTGAAATCACGGTGGGCGTGATCCGTCCGCAAGCGATGCCAGAGGGTGGGGTGCCCGATAGAAAGCCCAGCCCGACCACTATTGAACTGAAGAATTCAATCTGGTCCAGCATCAGAAATGGTCTGAGCCGGCTCTTCAATTGAGCAGGTCCGAGTCGCGCGGCATCCGGCTTTTACGTCGAGCACTTGCTTCAAGAAGGACCCTTAGGGGTAAAACCTTGCCGTGACGCACGGCAGATGAACCCAGACGCGGCGCCATAAGCGGAATTGTACAGGACGCATTGACTACCCCGGCAATTGCCCACACTCTCATGTGTCGATCGGATGGTGAGCGCGATGACCAAGAAGAAGCAGCCCGACTTGAGGCGCATCCATCATTCGCCGCTGTTCTGGGTAGGCGCTGTCTTGTTCCTAGCGGCGATCGCTATCTATGTATTCTCCGACGATCTCTCCTGGCGCCCAAGCGCCCAATGATCGGCGACACAGGGCGCGACCAAGTGTCACTGAGGTCCAATCGTCCTGCATCGGAGCATCGAGGGCATCTGACCAGCATTCACCAGCGACGGGGCGGTGGAATACGCTGAGGGCTGCTTGCGAGACGATGAGATCGACACGGCGAGTTTCTGTGCCGCAATCCACGGCAAGCCGCTATCGGACAATGACAACGACCTGAGTTATGACGAGCCGTCCCCACGAACGCAAGCGCCGCCAGCTGGATGAGCGCACGGCGTGTCACCTTCACTTTGTGGCGTCAGATTGGGGCACAGCCCCTGCGCGGCCGGTCCCCGTGGGGATGGGCCGGCTAGGCGGCTATCAGTGCGTCGGCGCGGTCCATGAGCGGGCCGTGCATTTTGTCCGTCACTTCGCAAAAGGCGTTGCCTCGGTATGATGTGGAGCGGGACAGCAAGCTTCATTGCAAGATCGCGCACGATGCCAAACGCGTCGGGCGCGGTGATGCCTTCCCCCGCCATGGCCAAACGCCACCACATCGGTGCATATCCCGCACCCATGACCAAAACCAGCCCCTTACTCCACAATAATTCCTCGGCACCGCGTCGTCTGCGACACCGATATGTAGTAGCGTAAATGGATGCAACAGATACGGAGGCGCCCATGGAAACGAAAGCGCCAGACGACAAGCCATCCACGCGAGATGTTTGGATGCGCGGCCTTTTCATGCTCCTCTTCATGATCGCGTTCGGGTTCGGCGTGTGGGTTTTGAACTTCATCGCAATCGTGCAATTTATCTGGCTTCTATTTTCCCGCGAGTACAACCAGCTTATCGCGCGCTTTGGCAACTCTCTCTCCGCGTGGCTCGCCGAGGTCGGGCGTTTTCTCACCTGCGCCACTGACGACAAGCCCTTCCCGTGGAGATTATGGCCGACGTAGCAGCCTCACCCGCTTCAATCGTTACGCTGAGCCGTTAGTCCTCGACCGAACCTCGTCGCTCCTTTTGAGCGCGTGTGTGGGATGCCGCGCGTCCCCCTTTTGTTCGCAGCGAGCCCGTATGAACCCCGTCACGAAGACGCCTGCCGCGTGCCAGGTTTCGGACTCGTCTGCCTGACGAGAAAATGCTAAGCGACCCGCCGTTCTGCGCTCACAACCAGCAGGCTCAATATGCATCCGACAGAACCTCACGCCGTCGCCGATATTCAAGCCCGGTTCGAGCGCGCCAAAGTCGACTACGCTGCCCTGTGCAAGGCGGGGTTCAAGATCGACATGACGCGTGGCAAGCCCAGTGCCGCCCAACTCGATCTGTCAAACGCCATGCTGACCCTGCCGGGCAATGGCGACTTCTATCAGGCCGATGGCGGTGATACGCGCAACTATTTCGGCAGCTTGCAGGGCCTCCCGGAGGCCCGAGCGCTCTTCGCACGCATGATGGAAGCACCGCCCGAGCGCATCCTCATTGGCAACAACTCAAGCCTGGCGCTCATGCACGACTGCATCGTCTACGCGCTGCTCAAGGGAGTACCCGGCGGCCCCGCACCCTGGAGCGCGGCGCAGCCGGTTACTTTTCTATGTCCTTCGCCCGGGTATGACCGGCACTTCTCCATTTGCGAGGAGTATGGCATTCGGATGATCGCCGTTCCCTTGACGGGGAGCGGCCCGGACATGGACGTCGTCGAACGTCTCGCTCTCGATCCGTCGGTGCGCGGTATGTGGTGCGTGCCAAAATACAGCAACCCGACTGGCGAGACCTATTCGGCAGAAACAATCCAACGCATTGCCAGCATGCGCACGGGAGCTCCGGATTTCCGCGTGTTCTGGGACAATGCCTATGGCGTCCATCACCTTACTGATCGGCGGATGGCGATCGACAACATTCTAACCCAGTCTGAACAAGCCGACCATCCAGATCGTGCGCTCATCTTCGCCTCGACCTCCAAGATGACATTTGCCGGAGGCGGCCTCGCGCTGCTCGCCGCTTCCGAAGTTAATATCAAGTGGTTCGTTGCGCGAAGTTCGACGCGAACGATCGGGCCGGATAAACTCAACCAGCTGAGGCACGTGCGCTTCCTGCGTGATCACGGCGGCATCGAACGCCTCATGGCAGCGCATCGAAAGCTCCTTGAGCCGAAGTTCAAGGCTGTCGACGCAGCATTTGAGCGTCGATTGCAGGGGACCGGCTTTGCGCGTTGGACCACGCCGCTCGGCGGATATTTCGTGAGCGTCGACGTGTACGACGGCTGTGCGACCCGAGTGGTCGAGCTGGCCAAGGAGGCAGGCATATCGATGGTACCGGCCGGCCAAACCTTTCCCTATCGAAAAGACCCCCGCGACAGCAACCTTCGGATTGCGCCCTCCTTCCCGGAGCTGGCGGAAGTCTCAGCGGGCGCTGAGGGTATTGCAATTTGCATCGAATACGCTGTCGCGGAGCGGCTTGCGAGCGAACGGCGGGGGTAGTTGGGCATCTTTCGGCCTTCGACCCTAAGGCACCGCCGCGAAGGCACCCCCGCGTTTTGGGAAATTGTTGATGCCGGTGCCGTGCCCGAAGACGCCGAGCTGGCGGACGCCTTGGACAACCTTGGCCGCCCGGACGTCTCGGGCAACTTATCCGTCCAGCAGCGATCACGCTTGAGCGAGTGATGCGTGCAGGCAGTCCAGAATTTGAGGTCTGGCCCAAGGAGGGAAGAACTGAAAGACCCTTCCGCACCGTTTTGAAAGGGTCGGGTATGCCCCGATCCGTAACCCCAACGCCGCCGACGGCCTCTGGCGGATCAATGGCCGCCGCCAAGTCGTCTACGCCCGCAATGGGCTATCAACCCAAGAAAAGATAAAAGGCCGCCAAGGACTTAACCGACGAACGGCCACTTATACCAATGAAGATCGTGAGGAGGTAGGGGCCGTCAGTCATGTCAGTGGTTTTCTATCCGCAGCCACAGGACCCCCATGACCATCAAAATATCTAAATCTAAAGAAAAACCCCAGACCACGAAGGGCACACGCTCACATACGCGCGCGTGGCTGGCGATAGCAAAACCACCGACACCACTGACACCGTTGCGCCGCCAAACGATCCACTTGCATTTGTCGATGGCGTGCCACGCCAAAAACTTGTCGCGCTCATACAGTGCGCGGAGCGTTCACGCGAGCACCACAACCTTGCGGGCGCACATGTCATCGCACGGATGTGCTAACATCCACCAACCCGGGCTTTCCAAGGTAATCGCGAGCGTCCATCGATGAGCGGAGAAAATTGTCTTTCTGGTCTCAAGATCCTCGACCTGACCCAGTTCGAGGCCGGTCCATCCTGCACCGAGGCGCTGGCCTGGCTCGGCGCCGACGTTGTCAAGATCGAGAACCCCGGCTCAGGCGACCCGGGACGGTCGATCGGCCGCACCTCGCCGGATGCCGACGCGCTCTATTTTCTGCAGTACAACTCGAACAAGCGTTCGGTCGCAATCAACCTGAAGGACCCGCGCGGGCTCGAGCTCGTCCAGCGCCTCATCAAATGCGCCGACGTGATGATCGAGAACTTCGCTCCCGGTGCGATAGAGCGCCTCGGCCTCGGTTACGAGGCGATCAAGGCGATCAATCCGGCGATCATCTACTGCCAGGTCAAGGGTTTCGGCACCGGCAGCCCGTTCGAGAAGAACCTCGCCTTCGATATGATCGCGCAGGCGAGCGGCGGCCTGATGTCAATCACCGGCGAAGAAGACGGAAAACCCTGCAAGGCGGGCGCTACAGTCGGGGATACCGGCACCGGCATGGTGATGGCGATATCGATCCTCGCCGCCTACGTCCGATGCCTGCGCACTGGCCAAGGCGAGCATCTTGTGGTCGGAATGCAGGACTCGGTCATTCACTACATCCGCAACGCCTTCGCCTACATGGATCGCAGCGACGGCAAGGCGGCGCCGCGTATCGGCTCGCGAACCGTCGGGGGTGGCCAGCCGCCGATCGGCGTCTACCCGTGCAAGGGCGGCGGACCGAACGACTACGTCTATATCTACGCGGGCGCTGCCAGTCCTGAGCACTGGAACCGCCTGCTCAAGGCGATGGGTCGCGAGGATCTAATCGGTGATACGCGCTACAGCACGGCCGCGGCGCGGCTCGAGCGGCGCGCCGAGGTCGACGAGATCGTGGCCGACTGGACGTGTCAGTTCGACAAGCACACCGTGATGCGAATGGTCGGCGCAACCGCCCCGGCCGGAGCGGTGCTCGATACGCGCGAGATCGCCGACGATCCGACCTTCGAGCAGCGCAAAATCCGGCAGACCATAGCGCACCCGGTGATCGGCAACTACACGATGAGCGGCTGGCCGGTCCGCTTCGGCGACGCGCCGCCGGCCATCGGTCCGGCGCCGCTATTGGGACAGCACAGCGACGATGTGCTCGCCGATTGGCTCAAGATGGACGATGTAGCGATCGGCACATTGCACGACGCCAAGGTGATAGTAGGTGATGTCGCGGCTGCGGCGATCGCCGCGGAGTAGCAATCAGAGCCCGCAGGACAACTCACGGGGCGCGGAACCGCATCCCAACGATCAGTCGACTTCTGGTCCGGGTCATTCGCGTCGCGCTCGTCGCTTTCCACGGCAGGTATTCGCCGCAATCTGACGATAGACCAAGCGATTAGACAAACCTGGATCCCCGCGTCTCAGGGATACGTTAGAAGCGTCTCAATGACCCGCTCGACAATATCGCGTCTGCGGGCCTCAATGGCGACTAGTGCGTTCGGTGGCGGCGTTCGCTTGCGGCCCGCCGCTAGCGCCGCGGGCCGCAAGTCGCAAAGCGTCATACCGCGCGTGTGCGTTCCTCTCAGCTCGATCTCGACGCGGGCATGCGCATATTCGATCAACCCGACATAAGCGTAGGGTAGCACAGCGCAGACATCGTGCATCGGGGCGATGGTGATGCCGGAGCGCTCACGCTGATTAGCCAGGTAGAATTCGAGCAAGTCGGCGGTCACGTCGGCCACCTTGCGGCCCGACCCGCGCAGCTGGTCGATGTCGGTTTGCTCGAGGCCGGTCATGCGGGTGATATTTAACCCTACCATACGGATCGGGATACCGCTGGTGAAGACCGCCCAGGCGGCTTCTGGATCGCAGTGAATATTCCACTCTGCCGCTGCCGTGACGTTGCCGTTTCCGGTCGACCCGCCCATGACGGCGATCTCGGCGAGCCAGTGCTCCAGGCGCGGTTCGCGGCGTAGGGCAAGCGCGATGTTCGTCTGCGGTCCGATCGTCGCCAGCACCAGCTCGCCCCGGTAGCGCGATGCCATCTCAATAATGAAGTCGACTGCGTGCGTGTCGATCGGTCGCCGGCTCGGCTCGGGTAGCGTGACGCCGTCGAGACCGGTCGAGCCGTGTACCTCAGCTATGCCGGCGTTCGGCATAGCCAGCGGTCCGGCGCAACCGCGTGCCAGCGGCACCTCGATGCCACCCAGCTCGAGCACGGCCAACGCGTTGCGCGTGGTGTTCTCGAGGTTGTTGTTGCCATGCACGGTCGTGACACCGACGAGATCGAGATGCCGCGCCGCAAACAGCAGCGCGACGGCATCGTCGTGACCGGGATCGCAGTCGATCAGGATTTTCCGCTTTGCCATTGAGGTTTATCCAGCATCAAATTGATTGCCACTCCGGTCGGCAAGCTCGGTGCGGCACCGACCAGCGTACAGCCATTCTGGCCGCCACGCACGCTCGCCGCATGGCAGGCTGCATCTCCAATCCGCAATTCATGGCCGCCGCCAGCACGTCAACGAAAACGTCCGCTCCGACGCTGCAAACGAGACGGACCCTGACCACGTCGCGTGCGGCTGCCACGGCCGGTTGGCGCCTTTGCCGCCCAGGGCCGTCGTGTAAGCTGGCGTCAGCGCCGTCTCGCCGACGGCTGGCGGGTGCGGCAAGATGGATAGCGGTCTATGCCGATAGAGCCGAAGACCGTGATCATTTTGTCACCTCCCCGAGTACTATCTCAATTGGACGACAGTGACAGGTTTCCACGCCGCCGTTGACCTAGACATTTTCGATCTACGCGAGTTGGAGAAAGTGCCCCGATGTCTCTACGCTTCGAGCAGCAGGTGACGTTTCTCTATGTCAAGGATCTTGAGAGAAGTGAGCGCTTCTACGGCGAAATCTTGGGGCTCGAGTTGGCATTGAACCAAGGGCAAGCCCGCATCTACCGGATTGGTTCCGGCAACGCATTCCTCGGCATCTGTTTGAGTTCTGCGGTTCAGCAGGCGCCGCCGCCTGATCGAGCACCCCTTGGCGTCATCGTAACCTTCGTGACCAATGACGTCGACGGCACCTATTCGGCACTCCGTGCCAAAGGGGTGGCGTTCGAGAAGACACCGACAATCAACACAACCTACAACATTTACAACTGCTTCTTTCGCGATCCGGACGGCTACTTGCTTGAAATCCAAAAATTCCTTTCACCTGACTGGCCGCGCCAGCCGATGTGCTGATGCTGTAGTTGAACCGGCTTCCGTCAACTCAGAGAGACATACCTTGATTTGCGCATCGATCTGACCGCAGTTCGCCAATCAGCGGACGTGCTCAACGCCCCTTACGCTGTTGCGTATTGCGGTTCAGCGACCGTCTGCTTCTGTATACGCTCAGCTAAATCTCTGAGTTCAGCGATAGGAGAGTGGTTGCCGGATCGACTAGATTGCCAGCCGGCGGTCCTCGCCTCGCACTCGTCGCGGCCACTTGCCAGGAACGTGCGGATCGTCGAGGTTGAGCGCCGGAATCTCGGCCCGATGGAAAGCCCATGCCCGCCACGTACGTCCATCACCGCGCGCAGTTAAAAGCGATCCTACGCGCCTGGGGTATGCCCGAGGAAAACGCCGAGATCACTGCCGAGGTGCTGGCGTGGTCGGACCTGCACGGCGTCGATAGCCACGGCATTTCGATGATCCCGCGCTACGATGTGCTGCGCCGTAACGGTCGCGTGCGCATGGACGCGCGGCCGCGGATCGTCTCGCAGACATCCGTGTCGGCTGTGGTAGACGGGGGCGGCGGGCTCGGTCATGTGCCGGGGCATCTCGCCATGTCGACGGCGATCAGCAAGGCCAAGACCGTCGGCATAGCCGCTGTGGTCGTGCGCGGCTCGGCGCATTTCGGTGCAGCCGGGTTCTACACACTGATGGCCGCAAACGCCGGTCTCGTTGGGATGGCCTGCACGTCAGCTTCCAGCATCCAGGTGGCGCCGACCTTTGGGAAGCAGGCGCGGCTTGGCACCGATCCCTGGTCGCTCGCGGCCCCCAGCGCCGACGGCGTGCCGTTCCTGCTCGACATGGCGACGACGACGGTCGCAGCGGGCCGTATCCGCAACAAGGCGAACGAGAACCTCCCCACCCCCGACGGCTGGGTGCTGGACCGCGAAGGCCGCCCCTCCAACGATCCGCTGGTGGCCAAGGAGAAAGGTGGGTTCTTGACCTCGCTCGGCGGCTCGCCCGAGAATTCGAGCTACAAAGGTTACGGCCTCGCAGTGATGGTGAACATCCTCGCGTCCTGCCTGTCGGGTGCAACGCTCATCACCGATCCCGAACACACGAACAAGCCTGTCGGCATGGACATCGGGCATTTCTTCATGGCCATTGATCCCGCTATCTTCCGGGGCGCGGGTGATTTCGAGGCCGACGTGGCGAAATTACTAGGAGCGCTCAGGGCAACACCACCGGTCGACCCGGCGCAACCGGTGATGGTGGCCGGTGATCCCCAGTGGAAACTCGCCGAGACGCGCCTTCGCGACGGTATTCCGGTCGGCACCGGATTGATGGCGCAGGTCCGTCAGATAGCGCACGCCGCTGCAGCAGCTTGGCTGCTCGACTGAGCCGCCTGATTCACAGCCGTGCATGGCTGGCCTATCAAGTTCCCGATGGCGCCGAGCCGGCAGAAATCACGACCTTTCCTGGCGTAGGATTGGAGGTAGACCCCGCCGTACCAACAAATGCTCCAGTATGCAGAAATGAAGACGATGTCGCCCGAGATCTAAGGCTGCATCGCAATGTAGTGGAGATTGCAGTGCGCCTACCTGATGCAGATCCTCTTAAACCTGTTCGAATTGAAGTTTTTCACTTCATGGCGCCGATCGCCGAACCGATCGTTACATCGTTCGGTTCGATTCCGGCCCGAAACGCGCTGCTGATCAGAGTGCAGGACAAGGACGGAGCTTTCGGCTGGGGCGAGGTGTGGGCGAACTTTCCGCCCTCGGGTGCAGAGAGCAAAATGCGGTTGCTCGAGACGATCATAATTCCGATGATACTTGGGCGCAGTTGGGTCACGCCAGCTGCCGCTCTGATCGATCTCACACAGCGCATGCGGCGCAATGCGATCCAGAGTGGCGAGCCCGGCCCTTTTGCCTCATGCATCGCCGGCCTAGAGGTCGCCCTATCAGATCTCGCCGCTCGCAAGGCTGGCGTTCCATTGTGGAAGGCGCTTGGGCGCACGGAGAAGCCCGAGCCGTTGCTGGCCTACGCCAGCAATCTCAATCCGAAAGGCGCACCTGAATACGTCGCTATGTGCCGAGAACGCGGCTACCGCGCGTTCAAGCTCAAGGTTGCTTTCGACCTAAAGAGCGATTTGGAGAATGTGCGCGACATCACTCTTGGCCTGAAGCCGGGAGAGCGCTTCATGATTGACGCCAATCAGGGCTGGGATCTGGCTACGGCTCGTCCTGCGATCGAGGCGTTCAGTCATTTCCCGCTAGACTGGATCGAGGAGGCGATACCTGCTGACGACCCGCCAGAGCATTGGGCGGAGCTTGCCATGCTTTCTCGCGTTCCTCTGGCCGGCGGCGAGAACTTGATCGGTTTTCAGGCCTTCGATGCTGCCATCAATGCCGGGCATCTGGGCGTGATCCAACCAGACATCTGCAAATGGGGTGGCATCTCAGGCTGCACGGCCGTTGCTAGGCGCGCGGTTGCTGCCGGCCGCCGCTACTGCCCGCATTGGCTCAATTCAGGCCTCGGTCTGCACGCCGCGGCACATGTTCTGGCTGCTGTCGGTGGTGGTGGCCTCCTTGAGCACGACGCGATGGAGAACCCGCTGCAGGCGGTGCTTGCGCAGCCCTTTCCGTCCCTCGTTGACGGTCGCTTCACATTGACCGATGCGTCCGGCCTCGGCGCCATGCCCGATCTAGGGCAAGCAAAGTCATTCTTGGTCCATCATGCCGAGTACCCGGAGTAACCGAGGCTGCAGCTGTCGGGCAACGTGATCGCCTGGTCCTCGCGGCTAATGGGTCAGACTTTGCCTTTCGCCTGGTCGAGCGACCGGAATGCCGCCCATGGCAGACTCCATCACAGCCGCGAAGATGATCGGCCATACCCAATCTGCACCTGTCCCCAACTAGGCGATGGCCGGAGTGATCCGGTAGCTTCCATCAGGTCCCCAACTACACATTGAGGACCGCAAAAGGGACCTCGCACCATCGAGGTCGATGACGCTATCGAGATTGCAGAGAAGATTAACATCTGAAGCGAAGGGCGTGTGAGCGGCTGTACTCCGCACAGCCGGACGTGATCGGCGACACAAGTACCGTCGCCGATTGCGTTCGGGCAAAGGGTCGGCTTTTGTATAGTCACGTCCTCGGGAAGGGGGCGGCGCCTCGCAGTGAAGTACCACCGCCCGAATAACCTTCAGGTCGTGTCGCATGATCGGCCGAGCCGGCGCGCGGCGAGCGACCTCCTTGGAGCCCGCACGCGCGAACGTCGCGACCGTGCCCGTAAAAGTGTTCGACGTGCGCTTCGGTACATCAGTATCTATTGGATACGCTTCAAGCGCTGCAGCCCCCGCGCGCTTGGCGGCCTTCAAAGCCGCAAAAGACCAGGTGTGTCATGGCGCGTTGCCGGGCGGTAGCTCCTGCGCACGAAGAAACACGAAATCGACCAGACCGGCAGTGCGTCCACACGCTGGAACCACCACATCTGCTCAAGTCGGGGTATTGCGTCGCGCGGCGTGAGCTGGCACCAGCCAACTGCCAAGTTGCCGTCGAAAGCAAGCAAACCAGGCGGGGAACCGCTACTGACGATGTTTCGTAGCACCCGTTTGTTTTCCTCGCGCCTTCCGCAGTAGGCGCCGCCAACCCTCCAATACATGCACCAGCAGCCGTTGCTAGCACCCCACTTGCCAAAAAGATCTTCGAGCGCAGGCCACAGATCGCGCGTGAGTGCCTGAACTGTAAGTTTCGTGTCGGCATACGTTCTTGGCATGTCGCGAAGGCTCTGATCCTCAGTCGAATTGATCAAGCCAAGCGGTTAGACTGGAAATGGTACCGCCACCGCCTTGTCTGTGTGGAAACGCGATTTACGAGGAGGCATGCCGCTGGCAAAGCTCGGCGAGTCTCAATTAGCCCAAAAAGCCGCCGTACCGGCGCGCAGCAGCGCACTCTCCTTCTGTGCCACGTGCGGAAATCCATCTTTTCTCCTTGGGTACCGCAAATCTCGCGGGTCAGATGAGATCAAACTCAGGGTTTGACCCGATACCCGGTTCGCCCGCAGATCCACACCGTTCAACGAACGATGGATTGATGTTTGGAGGCGCAATGACACGAGCCCGTCGATGGACGAGCGCTCCGGTAGTCCGCCTCCTTTATCAACGCGGAGCAATGCCAATGGAATGCGCAGCGCGCTTCACGAAGGGGGGCCAGGGTCTCTGTCTTTTCGGCATCTTCCTGACGTTGGGCATCATCGCACACTAACGCGCCGGTGCACGATGGTCGACCGGCGATCTGTCATCGCCAGTGCTATGTCGGCCACGAGCTAAGGGAAGCACGCGATGGAGATACCGACGCCTGATGTCGAAAATTGCGCTGCGCCTTCGCCTCCCCGTGACGCGGTCTCGGTACTCCAGGACGCAGCCAAGAAATCGCCACCTGTCTCCGACCGCCTGCCCTCGATTATCGTCGGTGTGCTCGTTGCTGCGGTCGTCGGCCTCTCGATCTGGTACTTGGTACGACCCCAGCCGCTGCTGGTGCAGGGCGAGGTGGACGCGACGCGGCTAGACATTGCAGCCCGCGTCGATGGGCGGGTAAGGGAGATTCCGGTCATTCGCGGTCAGGACATCGCCGCCGGCGCGGTTCTCGTTCGCATCGACAACCCCGAGACGATCGCCAAGAGCGATCAGGCGCTGGCCGCCAGGATCGTGGCCGAAGCGCAACTCGCAAATATCAACGCCGGCACGCGCGCCGAGGTCATCGCCGCACGCAAGGCCGCGCTCGAGCGCGCACAGGCGGGCGTAGTATTGGCGCAAAAGACGCATGACCGCGTCAGCCAGCTGGCCGAACACGGTAACGCCCCGATTGCCCGACTCGACCAGGCGACCGATGCCCTACAGGAAAGCCAGCGTGCCGTCGACCAGGCGCGATCGGCGCATGAACAAGCGGTCAACGGCTATACCGCCGAGGAACGTCAAATTGCGGCGGCTAGCGTCGGGAAGGCCCTCGCCGACATCAAGGCGGTCCAGTCGATCATCGATCAGATGGTGGTTTACGCGCCGGTGGCCGCGCAGGTCTATCAGCGCAACGTGGAGCCGGGCGAATACGTGTCGCCCGGCGTCCCGCTGGTGACCCTGATCGATCTCAGCGACCTATGGATCCACTTCGACCTGCGTGAGGACCTGGTCAAGACGCTGAAAGTCGGCGACCGCTTTGGCGTGCGCATTCCCGCGCTGGCCGACCGCAGCATCGTTGTGGAGGTCAAACTGATCGCGACCAAGGGCGAATATGCGAGCTGGCGCGCCACCCGCGCCACCGGCGATTTCGACCTGCGGACGTTCTCGATCCGAGCCTATCCGGTGGACAAGGTGCCGGAGCTGCGCCCCGGCATGAGCGCGTACCTGGAGTGGGGCGCGGGCGGATGACGGCAGCGCCCAAACCCGGGTTCCTGCTGGTCGCCAAGCGCGAATGGCAATGGCTGCTGCACGATCGCGCGGCGGTGATCTTGATCTTCGGCGTGCCGCTGTTCGCCTTCGTCGTGCTGACTGCGGTGTTCAGTCATCCCGTGATCCGCGGCATGGGGGTGGTCATCGTCGACCGGGATCGGTCCGAGACCTCGCGCGCATTCGTGGAGCAGGTCGCGGCGTCCCCGGGTCTGAGCATCGTCGAGCGCGCGGGCGACCTCGCATCGGCGGCGCGCGCGATACGCTCCGGCGAGGCTATCGGCGCCGTCTACGTGCCGGCCGATTTTGAACGCGATCTGAAGGCCGAGCGTCGCCCCCAGGTCGTCGCCTTCTACAACCAGCAGTACCTGACAGCCGCGGGTGTCGCGTCGTCGGGACTGAGCGAAAGCCTCGCGGCGGCCGCCAAGCGCGCGGCGGTCCGCGCGGCGCCGAAACCACCCCGCATCGGCGCGCTAGTCGCGGAAACGATCGTGCTGGTCAATCCGCAGAAGAACTACGCCCAGTTCCTGCTACGCGCGCTACTGCCGGTGGTGATCCACGTGATCATCGCGCTCAGCGCCGGCTACGCGGTGGGCTCCGAGTTTCGCCGCCGCAGCATGCGGGACTGGCTCGCCAGTGCGGGCGGCAATCCGATCGTGGCGTTGACGGGCAAGCTCGCGCCCCTGTTCGCAATCTTCTTCGTCATGATGCTGACCGTGGTTCTGATCCTGGAAGGATTGCTCGGGATCTCATTCAGAGGCGACGTGCCGATGATGGTGGCAGCGGGCTCCTTGCTGATCATCGGCTATCTGGCGCTGGGTGCGCTGCTGCAACTCATCGTGCGCGACCTCGCGACCGGGCTCGGCCTGACCGGCATCGTGGTCTCACCCGCGTTCGGCTACGCCGGCGTCGGATTTCCGGTGCTCGGCATGAATGCGTTCGCCTACGCGTGGGGCGCGATGCTGCCACTGCGTTGGTACATGGCGGTATTGCTGGGGCAAGCGGCGCGGGGATTGCCGCTCTACGAGTCCGCGCGGCCGTTCGCCGCGCTGGCGGCGCTGGCCGTGCTCTATTCGCTGCTCGCGTTTCTGCGCTTGCGCTCGCTGGCGCGGAGCCCCGCCGCCAGCGCGCTGGCGCCAGAACCGGCTCCGGCTTCCGGCACGCCGCGCGGCATCGGCGGCGCCTTTGTCGCGGAGTGGCGGCGCGTGCTGGCCATGCGCGGCGCGTTCATGCTCCTAGTGCTGGGGCCGATCGTCTACGGCTTCTATTACCCGCAGCCCTACCTCAACCAGATCCTGCGCAAGATCCCGATCGCAGTGGTCGACGCCGATCAGAGCGAGCTCAGTCGCAGGATCGTTCAGACACTGGATGCGAGCAGCGCGGTCGAGGTGGCGTTGCGCGCCGACACGCTGGTCGATGCCCGTGCCGCGCTCGACCGCGGCGACGCATTCGCCGTCGTCGGTATTCCGCCCGGCGCCGAGCGCGACGTGCTCAAGGGAAGCACCGTCCACGTTCCGATCTACGCCGATGCCACCTACCTGTTCATTTTCCGGACGACGGCCAGCGGCATCGCGGTGGCGATCAGCACGTTGTCGTCCGAGCTTGCGGCCGGCGGCGCGCGCACCGACGGTAGCCTGGTCAAGGCGACGCTCGCATCCGCGAGCCCGGTCGACGTCCTGCTGCAGCCGATCTTCAATCCCGTCGGCGGTTATGCCAGCTACATCGTACCGGCGGCCTTCGTGCTGATTCTACAGCAGATGCTGCTGATCGGGTCAGCCATGCTGACCGTCGTCGCGCTGACGCAAGCGACCGGCGGCGCGTTCGCGACCGTGCTCGGACGCGGTATCGCGCATCTGACGATCTTCCTGCCCGCGCTTGCGCTCTACTTCATCGTGCTGCCGCGCCTCTACGGTTTTTCCGCGCTCGGCCAGCCCCCACAGTTGTTCGCACTGGCGTCGATCTTCGTTCTTGCAACCAGCTTCATGGGCCAGGCTGTCGGCTCCTGGTTCAAGAACCCGGAGACCCCGACGCTCATCTTTCTCGGCACCAGCCTGCCGCAGCTATTCCTAACCGGATTTTCCTGGCCGCGCGAAGCAATCCCCGAACACGTTCTTGCTGCGGGCTACATATTTCCCTCCGATTTCGCCATCGACGGCATCGTCCGCATCGACCAGCTGGGCGCGAGCCTGTGGGAGGTGGCGCGCGACTGGCGTGGCCTTTGGATTCTCGCGGCCATCTATTTCACACTCGCGGTAATATCCGCGTTCCTGATCAAGCGGAGACAGGCGCATGGCTAGCGGGCCCATAACCATTGTTGCGGTCGGCGTGGTTCTCGTCGTGGCCGGCGTGGGTGGATATGCGCTGTGGCGTCCCTATGCAGCGGCGCCCATCGTCGGCGTCGTGCGCACGACCGAGATCCGCGTGGCGCCCGAGGTCGGCGGCCAGCTTGCGGCCATTAAGGTGCACAAAGGTGACCCCGTGCGCGCCGGCGACGTCGTGGCCGAGCTGTCCGCGCTCGAATTGTCCGCTTCCGTCGAGCAGGCGCGCGCGGCGCTGGCCGCCGCCGTGGCGGACCTAGACCACGTCTATGCCGGCGTGCGCGCGGAAGAGATCACCTCGCACGCAGCCGCGATTGCCAAGGCGAAGTCACGACTGGACTACGCGCAGCAGCAGCTCACCCGCGCATCCCAGCTGGCACGCAACGACATCGCTTCGCAGCAGAGCCTAGACCAGGCGCAGAACGATGTCGCGACCGCGCTCGCTGATGTCGCCGAAGCCGAAGCCAATCACGCCGCCGCCGTTGCCGGCCCAACCCAAGAGCAACGCACCATCGCGGACGCGCAGGTCAAGGCGGCGGCCTCCGCGCTCGCCGTGCTTGAGCGGCGGCTGGAGAAGACCGTCCTACACGCGCCGGCCGACGGTGTAGTCAGCGTGATCGTCACCGAGGTCGGCGAGAACATCCGCGCCGGCCAATCAGTGCTGGTGATCGCGGAGGAGGGTAAACAGTGGCTGTCGTTCAACGCACGGGAAGACACGCTTCACGGGCTCACCGTTGGTGCGAAAGTCGACGTCGCGCGAGCGGGCGCAGGCGACTTGCCCGCGATCGTCACCGAGCTTGTGCCGCTCGGATCGTTCGCGACCTGGCAGGCCGAGCGCGCGGTCGGCGACCACGACCGCAACACCCTGCGCCTGCGGCTTGACCCGCAAGGCGACGCGAGCGCCTTCGAGCCCGGAATGACGGTTTGGCTTAAACGCTGATCTTCGTGGCTCGTCATTGAGGTCCAGACGGCGCGAATAATTTCTGCCCACGCACGCGCAAGTGCCTCTCTAAAAACACCCGAGCTGTCCCACCGGCCGCGTGACATGCGGCACCGGCCCTTCCCCGTCGCGGTTGGTCTCGCCGAACCTTGAAGCCCTAAAATCCCCGACGGTATCGCTGCGGTACTGTAGCCAGCTCCCTTGGGCTAACCAACGCACTCATGCGCCACAGTAAATGCTGTTCCTATTGAATAGCATCGTCGCCGCGGGCGACCGCGACGCCGGCGCCGATGCCTTGACGAGGGCAGCTAACCTAAGGGTCCAACGTCAGTCTCTTTGACCAGGTTCACCACGGGTCCGCTTAACCGCCAACAGCTGCCAAAGTCGTTGGTTTGTTTTGCGCGAACGGTGGTGAGAGTTGTTCCCTCCGTAACAGCGGCCCGAACCAATCTTTGGAACAACACACTCACGCCCGCGCGTGCAGCGGGCAGAGTAAGACCAGAGGAGAGATAGCCATGAAGACCATCCTGTCCGCCATTGTTGCGCTTTCGGTCATCGCCGGCGTCGCCAGCAGCGCCAGCGCCCTAGACGCCAAGACCTTCTACGAGCAGATCGACCGCGATCACAACTAAGCTAGCATCGATTTGATGCCCAGGAGGCCCGCCAGCGCTTGCGGGCTCCTTGCTTTTGTCACTGGTGACGAGTTCACGCAACACCGAAACCAAGCTCGGCGCGACAGTGCGGCGCGTGGCCGAAACCCGGCGGTCCCCCGGTGGACCCACCGCAGCAGAAGGGGTTTGGTATCACGCTGCCGGAGCAGCTTATTCAGCGAGATCTCGGGGAAGCACCACGCCTCACGTTTGAAGCGGATGGACTTATTTACGAGCTCAATGTGCTGCTGGCTGCGTTGGAAGCATCAGACAGCGATGGCGACCGGGAAGGGATGCGGCCTGCAACCGCGGGAACATGGTCAGCCGGCCACGTTGAGGGTGTATAAGCCGCGCCTCATGCGACGCAGCGACATCCCCGCGGCAGGCGCGTTTCCACCCCAAAATGTCGAGGTCCAAGGTCGGCACCTCGGCGCCCGATGACCGGGTCGTGCGATGCCAACAAGAGTAGACAAACGGCTGGATCTGATTGGGAGAGGGTTGCGCGAGGAATGGCGCGACTTGGCCGATCTCCCTCTACCCGAGCACCGCAAGCGTCAAAGTTATCCACAGAAGGGTTGGGTCAGTCGTCGGAACGCCCGGCGGAATGGCGGGTTTTACATGCGCCGCGCCGTTCCCCCATCCCCCCACTGATTGGCGCGGATAGGCCCCTTGCATTTGGGCACCCGTCAAGGGTCATGCGTTTGTAACGCGTATGGGTGCCTACCCTTTTTTGTCGCGATCGGGTCGGGTCCGACTGGCGCGGCGCAGCTCAAGGTGTCTACGGAACTTTTACTGCCCCGATCGCATTGCTCGTGATTGCCCAGATGGTCCGAGATATCCCCATGCAACCGACGAACGCGCTAGCCGGCAAACGGGTCTTGATCGCCGAGGACGAACCGGTGATAGCGATGGATCACGCAGCGCTGCTAACCCAGGCCGGCGCCGAAATCGTCGCCACCTGCACAACCGTGCGGGGCGCGGTGGATTGCATCCGCGACAGACAGATCGACGTGGCCGTGCTGGACTATGTGTTGGCTGATGGAAACAGCGAACCGCTGCAAACGGCGCTCAAGCGCAGGCACATCCCGTTTGTGGTGGTCAGTGCCTATCCGCGTCCCCTGGTGCGAACGGAACCGGGCCAGGAGATTCTGCAGAAGCCGGTGACATTGGATCTGCTGTGCGACCGCATCGAGGCCGTCTGCAAGCTCGCGGCTTGAACCTCATCTGCGTCCGACTGATCCTCTGGTAATAGAACGCTGCGGCCCGAGCCCATTCCAATTGGTTGCCGCTTCCCACTCAACAATCCCTCTAGGTGGGCAGAAGAATTGACCTGCGAAGTGAACGCGCTGGGCCGTGTGGTGCGTCGCAACCTGAATGTGCTACCGATGGTGAATTGGGCACGAGGGAGGCATGCTGCGGGCAAGCGAATCTCAATTACCCTAGAAAGCCGCCGTGCCAACGCGCAGCAGCGCACTCACCTTCTGTGCCAATTGCCGACATGGCGAGGAAAGCAAGTTCGAGCCCACAGGGCTTTCGTTGGTGACCTAGGCTACGTGAACAGCCTTGCGATCGCTGAGAGGATCGAGCCTATGGTCCCGCCGACCTTGCCGAGAATGCCCTGCAGGTTGCTGTAAAGCTGCCAACCTGCAGTGGCCGCAGGAGCAGCAAGCCGAATGGCCAGGGCCTGCGCCTCGGTGCGCCCGAGATCGAGCTGCAGCCGCTGCAGGTACTCGGCGCGCATCAGCGCTACTACTTCTTCGAGCCGCTCCTCCAAGGAGCGTGCCCGCCCCTCGTCGGCGCCGGCCAACACGCTCGCACCGAATGTCGGCGTATGCATGCTGCGCCGCAGCGACTCGATCTCCTCCCTAACGGTGCGCTTGACCTTGGCGTTGAGTACCAGCCACAACGGTATGAACCCGGCGACCAGCAGCACGCCGGTGACGCCGAGGCCCATAAAATCCGACACCGCTCCGCCCGCATACCAGATGTAGAACGCCGTGACGCAAGCAAAGACCAGCACGATGCTTGCACCCTGCGAACTCATTTGCAGGAACGGGCGATAGAGCTGGTCCTGCACCACGGTGGCGATGGGCGCGCGAAAGCGTCTGCTGCGGAGCACCCGGTAGCTCATGGCCAGGAACCTGGCGAGTGTCACCCAGATCATCGCGTTGAGCAGCCACTCCGCGCACCAGATGCCTAACATCAGATAATCGATGGCGTGCAGCACCTGATCCTCACTCAGCTTCTCGTAGTGATCGCTCGCGAGGTAGCGGTAGTCGAGTACGCAGAACGGCACGGCGATGGCGATCGCAAAGAGGGCACTGCTCGGCCCGAGGATGCAGTGAACTCCCTCCGAGATCTGCTCGGCGCGGATCTCAAGCTGAGCTGCGCCGGCCACGTATTTGCGCACGAACAGCCCGACGAACAGCCGCAGCGCGACCAGATGTGCGGCCAGGTAGAAGGGCTGGATATGCCACTCTCGCGAAGCCAGGAATTGTGGCGCGCTGGTCGCAATGGTCCAGCCTGTCACCCAGGACGCCGCCGAGAGCACAGCGACCATCAGATAGAACGACACCGGATTGCGTAACAGCAGGCTGTCGATCGACGTCCGCGTCAGCTCGCCCTGCGCGTCCAGTGGCGGGGCGTCCCGCTGTCCCACCGCCCGCTGGCGCTCGGCGGCGAGCTCTCGAATGAGCCGCATATGACGAGCGGCAAGCACAACGAGGGAGACAAGCAACACAGTCGAAATGCCCAACGCCCCAGTGGCAAGGAGTGATCCCCCCGTCGCGCGATCGAATTGCTCGAGCATGGCGGTGTTCCCCGCGCGCCAGTCCATGATCTCCCCCTCCCCAGCAGGTGTTGAACGTGTCGCAGCACGAGATGGGCGACCGATCATGCCCGGAGAAATTAGGGCGGGCTAGGCAGCCACGGCCACAGGGTGTCAGGCGCCATTTCGGGTGCCCGGCCGGAACATATTCGTGCCCTCGTCCCCTAGTTAACAGCGAGCACTTCCGAGCTCCCCCAAAGTGCCCGCCCCGTATCGAAGCCGAGGCGGGAGCGGTGACTAAGAAGCTGACCTCGTTTTTGCGCGGATCGCAAGGCTTCTCTGTGCCTCCGACCGCGGCCGCAAAGCTGCAGCGCCATGGGGGGATTTGGCCCATCAATTGGCCCTCGTTGCTCGGCATGGCGGCGGTGCGATGGTTGCCTTGCAGGCTCTGCACCTCCCAGAGGGCGAGCACAGCCCTGGCGGATCCGGTCCCCCGTAGGGATGGCCGGATCGCCACAGCCCTGATTATGGGCCTGAGCCTGGCCCATGCGCTCACTTTGCAACCGGCTGGCTCAGCGCACCCCGAGGCCTCGGTGCATGTGAGCAACGAAGCTGCTCGGGCCGCCAGCGCCGGTCAAAAGCGCACTCTGACGCGCATAACCGCCGGAATGCGTCGTCCAACACAGACAGCTGACAGGGACGTGCAGCTGGCAGCGTTCAACCCAGCAGCGATTGCCATTACCCCGCCACGGGACCGGCGCACTCCGCTAGAGGATGTCGTGATCGATGCCATCGTCGCCTACACCAAGGCGGCGGCCAGAGACTATCGCGATATCGTCGGCGAGGTATCGAGCCCGCCATTGAAGGAGGCAACGAGTCCTTCCGCGCGAGTGGCATTGGTCACATCAAGCTGCGGCTGGTCCATGCCTATCAGACCGACTATGTCGAGTTGGGTGATCAATTCGTGCATCTGTGGCGCTTTGCCGACATGGCCGATGGCCACATGGACGAAATTCACGAGCTGCGCGACCGCTACCGGGCCGATGTCGCCGTTATCATTGTCGATGATGCCGACGGTTGCGGGCTGGCCACCCGGCTTGAAGGCGATGAGGATAAAGCCTTTGCGGTCGTGCACCATGCCTGCGCAAGAACCAACTTTTCGGCGGTGCACGAGATCGGATATCTCATCGGTGTCCGCACGAGCGTGGCTATGTCCTCGGCAATGAGTGACGGGACATCATGAGCTGCAAGTTAAACTGCGGCGGCTGCCCCCGCTTGCTGGTGTGGTCCACCCCAAGCGTCTTGGTAGGTGGCGCTCCTGCCGGTTCTGTCGGCCATGACAACGCCCGCGTGATTGCCGACAATGTCTGCGCCTAGCCGCCTTTCGTTCACGCAGGCACACGCGCAGGGGCTCGATGGCTTGTGGTTGGGTACGAGCATGGCCCGATGTCCGTTTCCGGAGTAGTTCTGCCGTTCTCGAGGCAACCGACGGCAGTTGGTTTCTATGCCGAGTAGTACCGAGCGGGTAGCCTTTTTTCGCCGGATGCTATCTGCTGCATGCCCGTACTCTTTGACACGGCGCGCTGAAATCGCCATAGCGCGACCCAGGGGAGTGCTATGTTGGAGCGTTCGGGAGCCGGAGTAGATGATGCCCGAATACGTTCTGGCGATCCTCAGACTTGGTGGATGGGGCGCCTATGTCACCGGCGTGTTCTGGCTCGCTCGCATGGCCGCGAAAAGAGCAAGCCTAACCGCTGGTGGGCGGAGACTTGCCCTATACGCCATCTCCGTCGTCGGCGGGATTTTAAATCTTATCGTATTCAGAACCGCTGCCACGCTGCTAGCGGAGCCCCTTGATCTGGTGCTGATCGCGGCGGTCGGATTTGGCGCGATCACCGCCTTCTTCGCGATATTGACTGCGGAGTGAGCCTCGGCGTTGCCGATTTTGCGCATTCTTACATCGGACGAGGGCTCATTTGCCTGATGAGGCTGCGAGCTTTAGCCGGCAGTAGTCCTTCAGCGGTCGACCATCCTTGTCGGTTGGCGATGCCTGTTTGATCCATTGGCATCCCGCGACGTTGATGCAAGCCAGTTGGGGCAGTCCCTTACACTGGTTTGGAGCTGCCGGGACAGCCACCTTCACGGTTTTCGGTGGCGCCGCGGGCCTCTCGACAGGTGGCGGTCGCTCAACGACAACGACTTTGGGTGGAGGCGTCGGCTTCTCAGTTACGACGACCTTGGGCGGCGGAGTGACGACAGTTATTGGGGCTTGCGCCGGAGGATCGGACGCACAAGCGCTCAGGACAAGCGCGGCCCCGGTCGCAAGAGAATATCGGAAATGCATGGTCCCACCCCCCAGTCAAGATGCCGACTAATGGAGAAAAACGCAACTACGCTCCCAGTATCGGTATGGCGCCGTCGAGCTGACCGGTCGTGGGCGCCCCCCAAGCGCGAGATGCGCCGACGACAATGCCCCGAATAGTGTCAGGCCACTTCGGCTCAGGCACGCTCCAGAACCAAGTAACGAACGAATGGGTGCGCTTCCGAGGAGCGTGATGCGTTGTGCGGAGATGGGCTTGAGCGCGCCTTCGTCAAGAGCCCAATGAGCGGTTCGGCAAGCGAAGGGCGAAGGTGAAAGCGTTAGCCGTTGAGCGCGTCTTGCTCAAGGCCGCTTTGCCCCGCAATAGTGACCCTGCCGACGAAAGGACACCAGCATGAATATACCAGCCAGCGCCATGATCCCACCCACTATTGCATAGCCTAGACTAACATGCCGAGGGACAAGCCGATGACACCGATCCCAGCGCCGGAAAGGATCAGACAGCACGCCGACAATCCACGCCATCAGACACGCAAGTCCATTCAGCTACTCCCAAGCACATTTGCTAGCACGACCACTGTGGCGCTGTCCCAAGGCGCGACGATGGACACGACTTGGGAGCGAACGGTGGCCGCCGAAAAGGCCATCGTATTAACAGTGGATCTGAAGACCCTTTCGGGGTTTCCCCCGAGTGCTTTGCGGTCGGGCATCTGGCAACTCTTTAAGAGACGGAACCTGAAAGGAGTCACAGATGCGCATACGAATAATTGCCGCTGCCTTGGTGGTCGCTGCGCCTCTTCTTGTCCTTGAAAGTCCAACAGCCGCAGCCTGTTGGGAGGGTAGCGGCTATGGCTATGCCGCTGCTGGTTATGCAGCCCCGCGTTATGGGTACATGAGCTACGGCTACTCTTCCCCCGCCTACTACGGTGGCTACGGTGGCTACTACGGGGGCTACGGTGGCTATGGAATAGGCCGCGGTATCGCACGCCGTAACATCAGACGTGCGGCCTACGGGGGTATTGGCTACCGTGGTGGCGTAGGCGTCCGCAGAGGCCTAGGCGTTGGCGTAGGCCGCGTTGGACGCTTCAGATAGAAGCCCCTCTAAAGATTTAGACTTTACGGGGCCGCGTTGGCCTCAGAAGGAGCCGGCTTCGCCTCCACGATGCTGGCTTCGCTCCACGATGGGAGCGCGCGTCACTCTTCGCCGAGGGCTGTCACCTCAACCGAAAGACCGACGACCTCGTGCGCGCCGCGAAAACCAGGGAGATTTTCGGCCCTTTGAACCAGCGCAGGAGCCTCAAGGGCTACGTCCTCGTGCGCCTTAAGGATGGGGACAATAAAAGTTGGGGAGGGTTCTCGCCTGTTCGCCGCTTTTCCCATGCGCCCTCAAGGTATCAAGTTCTGGCGCATAGCATCGCACGCGGCGTGGGTTCGATTATAAGCTCCGAGTTTTGTCTGCGCCTTCTTGAAGTGACTGCGGACCGTCTCTTCACCGAGGCCCAGTGCTTTAGCGATCTCAGAGGACTTTTGGCCCATCGACACCAGGCGCAAGACGGCAAGCTCGCGAGGGGTCAAGCGCGGCGATGTTCCAATCCTATCGACATCCGGCCCGGCGAGCTGCTCAAGCCGTAACGCAGCGACGTTCGCGGCAGCACAAATGGGTACTCTTGCGGGCGCGGCGAGAATGTTCGATAGCTCCTTGCTTGACCAGAAGGCGACCACCCATCGGCCACCCACCCCGTAGGTCAGCCCATCTCGCATCCCGTATTTGAGGGCCAGCTCGACGGACCATCGGTCGGCCCCTATGGGCTCAAACCGCCGGGTGGTTTCAGTCCAGGTAAACGATGCAAGACTAGACCTTGCTAGGAAAATCAGTGGTGTGAAATGGCTCTTTGCGAGTGCCGTGTATTCATCCCACCAGCCGTCTGGAACGCTCTTGTGCAAGAAGCACGATTTTCCGAGCTGAATGGTCTCGAGGCCCGCAGCTTTGGTGGGGAAGCGTGCCGCGCCCAGCACGTTGAGCGGTAAGTTCGTTGTCGAAACAACGTGCAAGGCGCCGAGTACGTCAGCTGGCGTCCGCAAATCGTCCACTTGGTTCGCAAAATCGACCAACCCCATGTAGAGGTCCGCACACGACACCTTCTGCATCGAACTGATCAAAGTTTGTAAGGTCATAACTTGCCCCGTCTGCCCCGGGAAAACCTGGGTTGAGGATGCGCCGAGTTCGACGGGCCGAATATCGGCACAAACCCTCAAGCTGTGGGCAAGATTGCAAGCTCACATGAGCCAAGCGAAGACCACCGACGCTGCTAGGCCAAGGGTACCTTTTCCGCGGGCCCGATCGACGACTACGACTACTTCGCCCGGGCATCGACGCAGCTACCGCCCTTCCAGTAAAAATAGGTGCCGCACATGCCAGGCGTTTTGGCTGCAGCCGTAGTTTCGGTTGCGCCAGTCGCACTGTATGGGCTTGGGCTCATATAGGAGTATGAATAAGACGGGTAATTGTAGGCATATGCCCCAGCTAGCGCGGCCGCGCCATATGCCCGATACGGCCTTCCCGCATACCCATACCAACGTCTGCCGGCACCCCCGTAGCGACGGCCTCCCCACACCCCCGCACGGATGCCGCGATAGCCGCGATAGCCGCCAGCGCGTAAACCGCCTCGATACGCTCCTCGGAAGTTAGCACCTCTGAGGTCGCCGGCGTGGACGCCTCCGCGACGTAGGGCGGACGCCTCGTGCGTTAGGACAAGGGCGAAAGCGGTTGCGCAGAGCGCGAAAGCCAACACTCGGATCATGAGATCCTCCAAGATGGAGTTGCGTCTTGCAGAGTTTCCGTGTTCGCGCCCTTTTGCACTCGGGAGAAATGGCCATTCTCGGGGTCGTCAGTGCGTATTTCCTGCCGAAGACTCCGCGTAGCACTGATCCAACCTGGGCTAGCGGCACAACTGGCCTCGACGGGGCCTTTTTCGGGCGACCTCAATTTTCTTTACCGCGGGCCCAGCATGTAGATCTCCTCCAAGGGGAGAGGAGCGGGAATTGAGCGCGCGCAGCTCCGCTAGGTAATAGACAGGAAACTGCGCTGTTAGCAGCGGCGTTTGCAGGTTGCTCGAGTCCGCGATAGTACCCACGAAAGCAATACAGTTCTGTATGAGCTGTCCCGGCGCCATGGAAAAGTGACCCCCGCAAATTCGGATGGCGTTTGACACCTGCGTGGACGGTAGGTCTCGCTCACATACGATCATATTTGACCTTGTTGATTCCTGCTTAGGGTCGACGCCCCTAGATAAACTGGGCGCGGCGATCTATGCAAAGCGTGGGTTTTGACGGACGTGTACGCGCAAAAAAAAAGAGACCGCCGGCGGCGGTCCCAGTGTCGCGTGGCCAACGCCTACAAAGAACCTCTTTTGACCTGTCTCCAGTCGCGACGCTAATTGGGTGATGGGGCGAGTTGCACGACGTAGCCCAGGTCAGCCAGTCGTTTGAGTAGGCGGTTCTTCTGTTGCTCCTTGCTACGACGATCGAAGTGGTTGGGGCCGAGGTCCTGATACATGGTTCCGTCCTTGAGCATGTGATAGATGGCGGTGAGGATAGAGGCAGCGACTGCAACAATCGCTTTCTTGACGCCCCGTCGGGCTCTGATGCGGTGGAATTGGGCCTGGAGGTAGGTGCCTTTCGTACGCACCGCGCTCCAGGCGCACTGCACGAGTGCCGTCTTGAGCCAGGGCGAGCCTTTGCGAATGCGCGTAGACCGACGCTTGCCCGCACTCTCGTCATTGCGCGGGCAGATGCAAGCCCATGAGATCAGATTGGCGTCGGAAGGGAACTGGCCCATGTCGATGCCGATCTCTGAGAGGATCGTCCGCGCGCTAAGGCCCTTCACTCCCGGGATCGTACTCACTTGCTCGACGGCGGTGCGAAAGGGCTCAATGCTGGTCTCCACCTCGCGGTCAAGTTCAGCGATGGCCGCATCGAGAGCATCAATTTGACCGAGATGAAGCCGTAGCAGAAAGCGGTGGCTTTTTGTGACGCGTCCACGCAGGGCCTGGCGCAGGGTCTCTTGCGAAGCCTTCACTCGGGGATCGGCCAAGCGGGCTAGCTTGGCAGGATCTTTCTCACCGGCAATCAGCGCTTGGATCATCTTTCGCCCGCTCAAGCCCATTACGTCGGTGACCACCGAGTTCAACTTGATGTTGGCGTCCTCCAGCGTCTTCTGTATCCGAAGGATATGACTCGACTTCTCACGTACGAGTTGCCTGCGCGTGCGCATGAAAGTGCGCATCTCCTGGGTGTGGGTGTCCGGCACGAAGCTCGCTCGGATCAGGCCATGCGCCAACAGATCAGATACCCAGTCGGCATCTTTCACGTCGGTCTTGCGGCCGGGCACGTTCTTGACGTGTGCAGCATTGGCCAGCACCAACTCGATGTCGCTGTCGGACAAGATATGCCACACCGGCTTCCAGTAGACGCCAGTCGCCTCCATCGCGGCATGCGTGCACTTGTTCTCTGTCAACCACTCCGACAACGCTATCAGGCTTGCCGTTGTCGTGGCGAAGGTACGAACTTCCTTCACGACCTTGCCATCGATCACAAGGCGAAGGCAGGCAACCACCGTCTCCTTGTGAACATCTAAACCGCAACAGCGGTCATGCAGGACTTCCATCGGCTTCCTCCTGACACGCCGCCAGCGTGGGTCCCCAGCAAATGAACTCTACAAATCGTGCTCCGGGGCCTATGACGGCCCGTGGCGACAGGCTGAGGTGCTCCAGGGACCCTGGTCCAACTTCAGAACGGGCTTGACTGCACCAAGGATACGCCGACCTTCGTGCCGACGACGCCCAGGCAGTCTAGCAGCGTTTCATCCGCTGCAGGTCGGCAAGGCCGGTGGAAAACTTCAGAGGAAAGCATCGGCGGAATATCGATCGGGGGGACGAGGCGGGTCCGATGCGATGAGTGCGCGGGCAGGACGGGCAGGGCCGAACATGCTCCCTGTCGCAGAGCTGACCGGGCACCTCAAGGTTTTTGCTACGCACAAGCCCGTCCTCAATTATTCCCGAGCGCACCCGGCAGCCGGTCGACAACCCGGTCAGAAAGCCCGTCGCGGACCTCGACTGCAAGCCGCTCCCTGATGGCGGCTCTGACGGCGTCGCGCTGCTCGGGCGTGAGCATCTCAAGCCGCTCCGCAAGTCGATCTGCAAGTTTCTCCCGCAGCTCGTCCGGCAGCCTCTCTCTGACCATGCTGCGGACGGCGGCGCGCTGCTCGGGCGTAAGCGTGGCAAGCCGATCCACAGCTCCCGCGCGGATTTCTCCTGATACCTGCTCGAGGGTGAAGCCCGATGCGGAAGTCCTTTCCCTCAAAACGCTGATTTTTTCCGAAAGCCGGTCCGAAAGCCCGTCGCGGACCTCGGCCGCAAGCCTCGCCCTGATGGCGGCCTTGACGGCGTTGCGCTGCTCAGGCGTGAGCATCTCAAGCCGCTCCGCGAGCCGGTCTGCAAGCTTCTCCCGCAGCTCGTCGGGCAGCCTCTCTCTGATGATGCTGCGGACGGCGGCGCGCTGCTCGGGCGTGAGCGTGGCAAGCCGCTCCGCAAGCCCCGCGCGGAAGTCTCCGGATGCCATGCTGGATGCGGGAGATCTTTCCCGCAAATCACCGATCCTTTCCGAAAGCCGGTCCGAAAGCCCGTCGCGGACCTCGACTGCAAGCCGCTCCCTGATGGCAGCCCTGACGGCGTCGCGCTGCTCGGGCGTGAGCATCTCAAGCCGTTCCGCGAGACGGTCTGCAAGCTTCTCCCGCATCTCGTCCGGCAGCCTCTCTCTGATGGTGCTGCGGACAGCGGCGCGCTGCTCGGGCGTGAGCGTGGCAAGCCGCTCCGTAAGCCCCGCGCGGAAGTCTCCGGATGCCATGCTGGATGCGGGAGATCTTTCCCGCAAATCACCGATCCTTTCCGAAAGCCGGTCCGAAAGCCCGTCGCGGACCTCGACTGCAAGCCGCTCCCTGATGGCAGCCCTGACGGCGTCGCGCTGCTCGGGCGTGAGCGTCTCAAGCCGTTCCGCGAGACGGTCTGCAAGCTTCTCCCGCAGTTCGTCCGGCAGCCTCTCCCTGACCATGCTGCGAATGGCGGCGCGCTGCTCGGGTGTGAGCATGACGGCGCCGCCCTCCCCGGGTTGTGTTTGCGCAGATGCCGTAGCGATTCCAAGCGTGAGTACCGTGGCTGCCAGTCCCAACGTCTTCATCGTGCCTTCCTCCATTTCGGCCCTATGCCGATTAGATCGCGCCAGTCAAGCGCTGGTTTGAGCGCCTACCGGCCAGGTGTCGCGTTCGCTGTATCCGGATGCGGCTCCAATGCTTGTGGCCTGCTGAGGATCAGCCAGCTCGCCGCCGGCGGAGCTAGCATCCATGCAGTGCTGCCATGGAGGCTGATCTGTACCTGCACCTCGGCTGAGCGACCGACTGAATTTTTACCGCGCCTACCGTGACGATTGTCTGCGCGGGATTGCGGACTTCACGAGCGGGTTGCGACAGCCCGCCAGATATTTACCATCTAGTTCCGCAAACCGAGGATCGCCCGGTTTCACTACAGTTGCCTTCGACAGCGCTGCTTTGTCTTCAGGCCTCTGCGGAATCAACACGCGCGGCGCATTGCACGTGAAGACCATGTATCCGCGAGGACTCTTCTTTGCCGCCAATCGGGACGCATCGCCGTAGCGATAGATGTGGTCCCCTTTCTGGTCATTGATGACCACGTACGCGAGACCGTCGCCAGAGGTGTACGCGGCCCTGAATTGAGCGAGATCCGGGTCTACAGTAGCCTGATCAGCTGCAAAGGCCGGTGCTGTCAGCAGCGATGCGCAGATCGCTGCTGCATATGAGAACCTCTTCATTGCTGCCTCCAAAGCGTAGCAACATGCGCGAGTGGGCTGGGGCTCGGAATTTTCATGTGTCGAGCGATTGTGAAGCGGCCGACACCGCGCTTGAGGCTCTCTCCAGCGCGCTGCGGGTGAAATTGAGCGCGTGCGACGTGCAGCGCAATCGGTGCGTCACCTGATGGAGGGTAGAATAATGCCCCTGATTTTCTTGAGTGCGAGTGCGCCGCGCGCTTCGAGAAAGCGCGCCGGGCACGAGCTCGCGGCTGAGGACTATTCGATTTGCCAGATGACGGCGCCGCCGAGCTGGAAGCCATCGCTGCCACAAAGCCGCGCCGCGCCTCGGACCGAGCTCGCAAGATTGTCAAGCGCCTGCTCGACAAGTGGGGCGGTACCACCGAGCACGAATACGACTTTCCCGCCGAAACCACCCCGCATGCGCTGGGCGACGTACAACCGCCTCGAGGCGCAATACGATGATCTGGAAAATCGGTGGGCCTTGGGCATCATGACCAGGTTCGCGGGGTACCGATAGGGAATGGGGCCGGTGCGCCAAGAATGCATTCGATGCTGCATCTCTCCTTGGTCCGCCATACTCCTATCTTCTGCCGACCGTACACGCGCGGTGGCGATCGGCAGCCCTGTCCAATCGCAAATGGCTGACTTCCAAGCAAACGGCTTTTAGATCTTTGGCAGACTACCCGAGAGGACGATTAGCATCGTTCAGCCACTTCAAGGGAATTTCGAGCCTGCACCGCACTCCCTCAGGGGCAAACACCAGGTCGACCACGCCGCCGAGCTCGTAGGGGATGAGGTTTTTGATGACACTGGTACCGTAGCCTGGTGAGATCGAAGCCGGGACCCGCGGCCCGCCTGTCTCTATCCAGTCGAGCACCAATGCCCCCGGGACGCGTCCGTTCGCCCGTTGACGCCATTGCACGCTCACGTGCCCCTTCGGGATCGACAGCGCACCATATTTGGCGGCGTTGGTAGCGAGCTCATGAAGCACCAACGCTACTGGCTGGGCTGCGTCGGCGGCGACAACAATATCGGGGCCCTCGACCATAGTATTGAGTAACGCCGCACACGGCGCCAGCTCCTGTCGCACCAGATGAGCTAGACTGACACCCTGCCAGCGGCCGCGGCTCAACAATGCATGCGCCTCGGCCATCGACCGGATGCGGCCGTCGAAGGCGCTGAGGAACTCGTCTATCGACGTGTGACCTTCCCGCGTGCGCTGCGAAACGGCGATCACAGTGGCGAGCGCGTTCTTGACGCGGTGATCGAGCTCGGCAATGTGCGCTTCTGCCCGTTTTGCTTCCTTCCGCTCCGTAATATCCCGAGCGATTGCATGAATCGCGACGGGCTTGCCTGTTGCGTCCGCGATCAGCTTTGAATTCACTTCAAGTACCCGTCGCACGCCGACCTTTGTGATCGCCTCGACCTCGTACTGCGTGCTTGGAGCCCCTTGGAGCTTTCGCTTCAGCATTTCGGCGTGTTTGTGGCGCTGTTCGCGAGGCACGTGCCGCCGAAGCAACCTCCCAATCACCTCGGTCGGCGCAAAGCCCAGGATGCGTTCGATCGCTGGGTTTACGGATGTAAAGCGGCCTTCGAGGTCGAACGTGGCAACGATGTCATTGGCATTGTCCACGAGCATACGATAGCGCTCTTCGCTTAGAGCGAGGCGTGTCATCGATGCTTCGAGCTCAATCGTCCGTTCGCCAACACGCGCTTCCAGCTCGCGCTTCAGGATCTCCAGCTCCCGTTGTCTCCGGTAGTGCTCAACGTAGGTTTTGACCTTCGCGCGCAACAGTTCAGGTGCCACAGGAATAAACACATAATCTACGGCGCCGCTCGCATAGCCCTGCAACCGGTCAACATCGGATTGCGCGATAGCGGATACGAACACGATGGGCATACCTTCGAATCGAGGATGTCCGCGCAAAATTTTCGCAAATTCGAAACCATCGACGGACGGCATGGAGACGTCGGTGAGTACCAGCGCCACGTCGATCTTCAGCAAGATCTGAAATGCTTCATCGGCGGACGTTGCCTTGATCAGATTCTCGCCGAGTTCTGAAAGGACGACCTCGTACGTCAGTAGCTTCGCCGGGGTGTCGTCTAGCAGGAGGATGTTGACGGGCGAGCGCGGCGCATCCCTCGCGCTGGGAGCGGGTTCCAGGGTCATGCGGCATGGACCTCCGATCGCCGTCCGATGTCCGGAGCATCTCATAAAGAAATGGACGGGCCCAATACCTGCAAACCCGCGTCGCGTAGGATCCGTGATTTTTCTACGGCTAGGAGAACCTGATCCTCAACGCAAGAATGGGTGGGGTGGAGCAACGAAGGGAACGCAAACACGTTTTGGACTTTAGGGTCCAAGCCCAACGCCGCTCCGCCATTATAGCGGGATTAGTTCAATGGCGGAGCATTTTTTTTGTACGCTTCCGGACATTGCTAGCGCCCGCCCTGACCCAACCGAAAAGCCAGCCAAGAGAGTTGCTTCCCAGGCCATCGAGAACGGGCGCCCTTCACCGTTCGGGGGTTGAGGCTCGTAGCCACTCCCCCAAACTGGGGGACTGGGGGTCGGGAGTTCAAATCTCCGCGCTCCGACCGCCCTATTCATGGGACATGCCGGATCGCTGGAGCTCTCAGGTCGACGAGGACGATCTGTCCAGGGAGGGCGGCGCCAACTGGACCGCGCCGCCCCCGCACTGCGCGCAGCGAATCTAATGGGTGGCGTAGGCGTGCTCCCTGGGCAGCGGCAGAACTGGCTCAGCGGTCGCCACCTCCTTGGGCCACACCACCTTGGTTTCATTTCCGACAAACTGCATGACGACCGGGTAAGCTCGCGCGTTCTGGCCGGCCAACTCGTGTCCTGGCGGATAAAACTTGACGCCGTAGCCTTGCAGTGTGCCGCCATCGGGGATGTCGGTCTCCAGAGCCGCCTTCTGCAACGCCTCGGTGCCGATGCCACCGTGGTTTTTAATGGCGCGTGGCAGCACATCCGAAAGGAAGGTCCAGGTGTTGGCAAAGCCAATAGAGACGTGCACCGGGATTGTCTTCGGGTTTACGTCTTTGCGATAGCGCTTCACCATCTCATCGATAAGGTAAGCGGCATCCTTCACGTTCAGGGTCTTGGGATCCAATAGCTGGCTGCCGACCGTGTCGATGTTGAAGAGCAGCTCCACATCTTTACCGAATGTCTCGGAAAGCTTGTCATACTGTGCATAGCCGGCACCGTGCCCGATCAGGGCTTGGAACTTGAGGCCCGCCTCCTTGGCTTGTCTCAAGAACAATGTGATGTCGGGGTTGTAACCGGTGTGGAGCAGTACGTCAGGTCGTGTGCGGCGCAGCTTAGTCACGAGTGCCGATAGGTCCGTGGCCGTTGCGGAGTAGCCCTCCTTATGCACGATCTGAATGCCGTGCTTTGTGCAGCGCTCCTCGTTACCCTTGGCGACGCCGACCCCATACGGGCCATCCTCATGAATGATGGCGACCTTGAGGTCCTTCGGCTCTTTGCCTAGCTTCGATTTCGCATAGGCGTTGAGCATGTCACATGAAGCCTCACCCCACTGGTCGGAATGAGCGTGGCTGCGAAATACATACTGCAGGTTCTTGTTGCGGAACACAGCCGAGGAGATGCACACCGTTGCCCACCAGAACTTTTTGGCGGCATCGACCTTGGCCGAGAGCGGTACGCAGTGGGCCGAGGAATACACACCCATCAGCATATCCACTCGCTGCTCGTTGAGGAGGCGTTCGCCTTCATTCACGGCAACATCGGCTTTTGACTGAGCGTCGGCGAAGATCGGATTAATCTTGTAGCCTTCGACGCCGCCACGCTCGTTGGTGATATCAATCGCGTATTTCGAGCCGAGCTGCGCGGCGACCGACCCGCCACCGGCGAAAGGACCGGTCTGGTCGAAGATCAGACCGATCTTAATCTCTTTCTGCTGAGCAAACACACTGGTTGTAACGAGCAAGGCAGAAGTTGCGACGCCTAGAGCTAGTATACGGTTGATAGCCATGATGTTCCTCCCTTGTGCGTTTCCCTCACACCCTAGTGGGTGCGGCTTTCCCGCCAGAGCCCGGCAGGCCGGTCGCGCACTTGCGGCGCGCGCCGAGCCCTTTTTCCCGAACGGGGGCTACGCCGATGCGTTGCCGGGTTCTCTGTCGCGGATCGCGGATTTAGGATACGCCGGTTCAGCGCAGACCGCAGCCCCAATCCTAAAGCTTTGGGGGGCAACTTTGACTTTGGGTCGGTGCGGACCTTGGATCGAGGTTGGATCAATGCCCCAACCTGGGAACCATGCCCTGGACCCGGGTGAAAAGTGGCTGGTGGCCAACATCGGGCGCGCCTGACCACGCTGCAACGATATGAGCCTGACGAACTGAACCGCGAGCTCAGGCAATCCAGGCAGGTGGAGCGGTCTGGCCTGATCTGTTGTCTCACCAATTGGGGCGCGACGCAGAGCGAAAAGAAAAGATGCGAGGCAGACATGCTGTTTGGAATCGATCCACTCCTATCGCTGGGCGTAGTGCTTGCGACGGCCGCAACCGATGCCGTGTATGTCATGTTCACTTCGGCCGTCATTGCGCGGCGTCGCGTGCCTGCAGCAACCTGGAGCAGCGTTTGGTACCTGCTGTCGTCATTTGCGGTAATTTCCTACACAAACAACTGGGTTTATGTCCTTTTCGCCGCGATCGGCTCCTGGATTGGCGCTTACGTGACCATGACATTCCTGCATGGGCCACCGAGCAATCCGCCAGCACCCCTCAAGCCATCACCGATGCCGGGCTTCTCTGAAAGGTCTTGACGGGACCAGTGCGTTTGGTGCGCGCGACAGGAAGGCGCTCATGAACGAGCCCCGGCGGTTCGGGCGCGCGCGGCTATGGTACACCACGGTTTTGTTACATGAAATACGCCCGACCCCCGCTGGGCTGCCCGAAGGCTCCTCCAAAAGGCTTTGGACCCGTCTCGTTGCGTCCGCGGGGAACCGTGGCGATGTGATAGTCCGCGATCAGTCATTTGGGCCGCAGCCCATGCGGCCTCCTCAAGGCTCGGCGCCATGTCGGGGCAGCATACGCGCCCGGTCCGGGTATTTCCTTGCCGACGAGGGCAAAGCCCTTGGCCCAGCGGAGAAGGCGGTCTATGCAAGGGGGAGCTTTACGGGTGATCCGTCAGCCACGATAGGTGAGCGCACGCAGATGATCAAAGCGGCCATCGTCGGCCTCGGGTGGTGGGGCGGCATCATCCACCGGCAGCTTGCCGCCAGCGAAGTAATCCGGCCCGTGCTCGGCGTCGAGCCGGTCGACGCGGCGCGCAAGGTGGCCGAGGCGGCCGGACTGGAGACGACTGCCCGCTTCGAAGATGCCCTCGAACGCCCCGATATTCGGGCCGTCATCCTGTCGACGCCGCACAAGCATCATGCGGCGCAGATCGTGGCGGCTGCCAAGGCCGGCAAGCACGTCTTCTGCGAAAAGCCTCTCTGCAGTACGGCGCGCGAAATGGATGCGGTGGTCGAAGCTGTCGCCGCGGCAGGGGTTGCAGCTCGGGATCGGTCACGAGCGGCGTTTCGAGCCAGGCATCATCGATTTACGAGCGAGACTTGCCGCCGGCGAGCTTGGCACGGCCTTGGCCATGGAGGGCAATTTCAGCCAGGACAAGTTCCTCACGCTTTCCCCCAGCAATTGGCGCCTCTCATCCGTGGATGCTCCGGTCGGGCCGCTTTCCGCTACCGGCATTCATCTTGTCGATTTGTCGATTGCCCTCCTAGGCAAGCCCAAGGAGGTATGGGCGCGGCTCGCCGCGCGCGGCAGCGCCTTTGCCAACGGCGATACGCTTGGCGTCATGATCGCTTTCGAGTCGGGTGCCAGCGCCCTATTGACTGCAATTCTGGCAACCTCCTTCATGGGCCGCATCGCCGTTTACGGCTCCCAAGGCTGGATCGAGATTCGCGATCGCACTCATCCAGAGCACCCCACGGGATGGGACGTCACCGTCGCGCCCCGCGGCAAACCTCCTGCGACGCATTCGCTTCCGCCGCATTCAGCGGTGAGGGACAACCTCGAGGCCTTTGGTCGTGCCGCGGCCGGAGAGGCGCCCTATCCGGTGAGTATCGCTGAGATCGCTACCAACGTGCGCACGTTCGAAGCCATTACGCGTTCTGCCCTGAGCGGCAAGCTGGAGCGCATCTGGACGGACCTGAAGTGCCATGGCCGCGGTATTCGAAAGTCGATCACGCAGCCACATCCGGTGCATGACAATCGCGACAATCGCGAGCTTGCGCGCCACCTGACAAGCCTCCATTTAGCTGGGTAAACCGTTAGCTTGAAGGCTCGTATGTTTCCAATGTGTCGCGCCGCAACATTTGCGGCAGCTGCGGATGTGCGTGGGACGGGCTGATCGCCTCGACCTCGCATGTGCTTTTGCGCTTTAGGCGAGCTTCGAGGCGTCAGCATGACGCAGCTTTGCCTCATTGAATTATGATCATAATGTCATATTATGATCATACGGTAATTGCGAGAGATCGCTAGGCCAGCCGCGATCGCGGCACGGAAGACGCGCGGCAGGCCTCGGAGCGAAGCGGGAAAGGATTGGAACATGCGCTATGAAAAGGGGCGCAAGGATGCGACGCGACAGCGGATTGTCGAAGTCGCTTCCAAGCAATTCAGAGGCGGTGGTTTGGCCGCCACCGGAATCGCATCGGTGATGTCCGAGGCCGGATTGACGAACGGAGCATTCTATCCGCATTTCTCCTCCAAGGATGACCTGATTACAAAGACCCTAGCCGCCGAGCTTGCCAAGCAGAACGAACGCCAAAAGCAATTCGTCGGCACAGACGAAGGTCTTGAAGGTGCGATTCGCAGCTATCTGCGCAGGGGCCATCGGGAGAATGCGGAAGGAGGGTGTCCTTCAGCCGCGCTTCTTCCTGAGATCGCGCGCGCACCCCGTGAAACGCGCCAAGCTTACCAAGATGGTTTGGCCGCCATCATCGATACTTTGGCTCGGCATTTCCCCGATGACACGGAGGATGAGTTCGAGACGCAAGGCGATAGCAATCTTCGGGTTGCTCGTGGGAACGATGCAGATCGCCAGAGCTATACCGAACGCTGCGCTGGCACAGAAGGTTCTCGACGACGCAGTCGACGCGGCACTAACGCTAAGCCATGCACCGCGCGCAGTGACTGCAAGACGCCGGCAAAAGCCAGCGCGCTAACCCGGCTTTCTGAGCAGTTTGAGCCGCACTTACCGAACCCAGAATAGGAGATCGCCATGAGTAGCGTGAAGGCAGCGGCAGTGCAGATCAGCCCGGTACTTTACAGTCGCGAGGGGACGGTGGACAAGGTTGTCGCAAAATCCTCGAACTTGGTGGTCAGGGCGTCCAATTCGCGACCTTCCCCGAAACCGTCATCCGTACTATCCCTATTTCTCCTTTGTGCAACGGCCATTCGAGATGGTCACGGAAAATCTCAAACTGCTTGAGCAGGCCGTGACCGTACCGTCGGCCACAACCCTGGCAATCGGCGAGGCCTGCAAGCAAGCCGGTATGGTGGTGGCCATTGGCGTAAACGAACGCGATGGCGGCACGCTCTACAACACTCAGTTGCTGTTCGATGCCGACGGCACCCTGATCCAGCGTCGCCGGAAGATTAGCCCGACCCACCACGAACGCATGATCTGGGGCCAGGGCGACGGTTCGGGGCTGAGAGCTGTCGACAGCGCCGTCGGCCGCATCGGTCAGCTCGCGTGCTGGGAGCATTACAATCCCCTCGCCCGCTACGCCCTGATGGCCGATGGCGAGCAAATTCACGCGGCGATGTATCCCGGATCGTTTGGGGGCGACCTCTTCTCCGAGCAGACCGCGGTCAACATCCGTCAACACGCTCTGGAATCCGCCTGCTTCGTCGTCAACGCGACCGCCTGGTTGGATCCTGATCAACAGGCCCGTATCATGCGGGACACTGGTTGCCCCATAGGTCCGATCTCCAGCGGCTGTTTTACTGCGATCGTCTCGCCGCAGGGCGAATTGATGGGCGAGCCTCTGCGCGCCGGTGAAGGCGCGGTGATTGCCGATCTCGATTTCTCATTGATCGACAAGCGCAAGCGCCTGATGGATTCGCGCGGACACTACAGTCGCCCGGAACTGCTCAGCCTGTTGATCAATCGCACAGCAGTTGCCCATGTGCATGAGCATTGCGCGCAACCCATGCCGGTTGCGGTCGAGGACATCAATGATCAATGCGCTGCGTTGGCACAATAGGCGTCGACGCCGATGCCTCCGTCGAGCCAACGGAATGAGCTACGATGAGACACGCGGTTTGGGCTTGGGTGCGTCAAGGTTGAATGGAGTGCGAGCTTGTCGATAGATATCAACAAATGGAGTCTCACATGACCAAGCGTCTGAACTTCCTGACTCGAAAGAACGGCGGTATCGAGGGCCTCGTCGCCGTTGAAACCTGGATTGCAAACAGCTTCGATCCGAAGCTGCTCGACCTCATCAAGTTGCGGGTGTCCCAGATGAACGGCTGCGCATACTGCCTGCAGATGCACCGGAAGGACGCGATCAAGCGGGGCGAGACGGAGGACCGGCTGCTCCTCCTCGACGCTTGGCGCGAATCCGAGCTCTACACGCAGCGGGAACGGGCTGCCCTCGCCTGGGCCGAGGCCCTCACCCGGATCTCGGAGAGCCGCGCACCCGACGCCGACTACGAGAAAGTGCGGAGCACCTTCTCCGACGACGAACTCATCGCGCTCTCGATCGGGATCGCTACCATCAATGCCTGGAACAGCTGGCGATCGGCTTTCGCCTGCAACATCCGGCCGACCGCGTGCGCGCCGCCGCCTGAGGCGGCCATGGCGCCCATGGCAGCGTCCGCGCGTCGCTCCGTCGCCAGATGACGGCCTATGCCGGCAATTGATGCTGTGCCGCTTTTATCATCGCGTGGGGGTCTGTGTTGCCCAAGCGCAAAGAGCGAGCTAACGCCAATCGAGCAATTCAGCGTTCGGCAGCCACTAGCGTTTGGCCCTGGCCGTCATCGTGCTGCTGCAGCGATAACGCAGATCTGTTTGTGTATGTGCTAGAAAGGAAGCATCGTTACTCAAGTGAAGGGTGGTGGCCCCCAGACAGTCCACGCTGGCGAGGTGTTTTGCGAATCGCCCACGGCTGTACACAGCGTGAGTCGCAATGCAGTGCGACGCAACCCGCGAAACTGCTCGTCTTCGATGTGAAGCGAAAGGTGCCCCGCCCACTGTGCTTCTTGGGGGATGGGGAAAAGTAATGCCTCTCACGAATGCGTGGGAAATAAGGAATCTTGCGTGACTGGACAGTAAGCATTGCCCAAACGCAAAGAGCCAGGGCTAGCGAGAGCCGAGTAGTTCAAACGGTTCAAAGAGACCGTGAAGAAGCTTGAAGTTGACGAGAGCGGCGAGCGTCTCGATGCGCGTATAAGAAGGTTGGGGCTCGGGAAGCCGAAGTTTTGTGAACCGTGGGGGCTCTTCGGCGTTGCAGCGAGCCGGCCTGACTTGGTCGGCGGTGATCTTACCACCCGCGCACCGGCCCGCATCGTTGTCTCACGGAGGTTGATCGGCAGCGCTAAACTAGAGCGACGGCCCTCGGGTCAACTCACCCGTTCGGGACCCCAGCAAAGTGGAGAGCCGATAATGTCGAGCAAACTTCGCACGCCCTTGCCTTTGTCCTCGCCGCCCTCGCGGCGATAGCGGCCGTCGATAGTGCGGCGTCGAGATCTCATCGAGTATCCTTCGTCTAATCCTTAACGCGGCCGGTCAGAAAGCTGGATGGCAGGCTTTCCACTCTCGGGCACCACAACGAGTGTGCGCATGACCACGGTCACGTGAACGCTGTCGGCTGCTTCGCCTCGCTTAATCCAGGGTGTGGGCCAGGCAATCCCACGTCCGATTGGTCTCAATGCGCCTCTCCGCCATTTTTGGGGGTTGAGCCGGCTAACGCATTGCCAGGTTCGTTGTGGCCAGCTCGTCTTGAACCAAGCAGACTGGTCTTGGTTTACGAATTCGTATCGTCGGGCCAGCGGTAGTTTCGAGCGCGTCGCGATGGGACCTTGAGCCCGGCGCGCGATAGGAGCCTGATCGACTTCCGCGAGGTCGACAGCGGCGGTCACTTTGCGACATGGGAGCAACCGGAGCTCTTCGTGTCCGAGCTTCGTGCCGCGTTCCGATCCCTGCGTTGATTAGGGCCGTCTGTGAGGCGGGTATGAGGCGGGGTAATAAGGTGTCCCGCGTCACAGAGCGCGCGACCAGCTCGGTGAAATCGCTGGCCAAAGATGCAGGCGGTGTCAGGCTTTACCCGCGCTTTGGAGTGCTATTGAGCAGCGGATCGCGATCGAGCACCTCTTGAATCCGCTTAGGATCGACCTCGACCTTGAGGCCACATCGTTCGAGCTGGAGCAGCATGGGGGATCGGCTGTCACGATTTTCCCAACCCCGATTGAGCGCCTCCGTCATCTCGGCGAATGCCATGTTGGCAAGTCGCATCGGCACGCCCAGCTCGCGAGCAAGCTCGGTGGCAAGCCGCATGTCCTTGTGACCAAGCTTCAAGGCAAAGCTTGGAGGGTCGTACTTGTTCGGCAGAAACCGGTCATGGAGGCGGTCGAAGGTGCGCTGGCGCCCGCTGGCGCCGGTGCGTACGGCTTCCCACAGGGCGAGCGGCTCGACCCCGGCCTTGATCCCCATCGAGAAGACCTCCGCCAGCGCCATCTGGATGGCGTAGCCGGCGCAATTGTGCACGAGCTTGGCCACCGAGCCGGCGCCGATTGGGCCGATGTAGCGCGCTGCGTCGCTGAAGGCGTCGAGCACTGGTCTGTGGTCATTAAAGATTGCCTCATCGCCCCCCACCCAGACGGCAAGCCGTCCCGACTTGGCGCCTTGGGGTCCGCCGCTCACCGGCGCGTCAAGCAGATGCAAGCCCCGCTCTGTGCAGACCTGGTAAATCCTGCGCACCAGCGTCGGTGAGTTGGTGGTGAGATCGAACCAGGTGCTCCCCTGCTCCATGCCCTCGATCAGCCCGTTGGATCCGAGCGCCACGGCCTCGACCTCCGCCGGGCCGGGCAGCGAGGTGAAGATCACCTTTGATTGTTCCGCGAGCGACTTGGGGCTGTCGGCCCACTTGGCGCCGGCCTTGATATGCGGCATCGCCGAGTTCTGGCGTAGGTCGTGCACGACGAATTGGTAGCCGGCCGTCTGAAGATTGGCCGCCATGCTGGCGCCCATGGTTCCCAATCCGATCAATCCCACCTGCATGTCGCTTTTCTCCTTGGTGTGCGTGCTCTTAGCGTCCCGGATTGCTCACCTTACACTGCAATGAGCGCGTCGGGCATGGCTATGGCCCAGCTGCCTTCGCGCGGCTCGCGCCCTTGGTGCAGGATGTGTGCTCCGGCGTAGCACCGAAGATATCGGCGGGGTCTCGGTCCGCGGTGGCCGCGTGCGTGCACGAATTGAACGGTCTCGCCGCGTCGGGCGGAATCGGCGTCTCAAGCAGGGTGTAAGAACACGTGGACGCTACGCTGCGGACTGCGCTTCAATTGCGCTGGGCGAAAGTCGCGATAGCGGCAAGGTGAAGCGAAGGATGGAGCCGCCACCGGACCGGTTTTCGGCCCATATTCTCCGCCGTACATCTCAACGATGGTCCGAGCAATGGACAAACCAAGACCAGTGCCGTGGCCCTTCGTCGTGTAGAAGGCATCAAAAATTTGCTTCAGTCGGTCCGGCGGAATCCCAATTCCGAAATCGGCGACAGAAATTTCGACGGCAGACGCTTCGACGACCGCACGATTGATCGACATTCTCTTTTGCGCAGGATTGCAGTCGCTCATGGCGTCGATCGCGTTCATCGCCAAGTTCAAAATCACCTGCTGCACTTGGACCTGATCACCGCGAACGGGCAAAGGTCCTTGCAAGTTTGAGGAGCTGACCTCAATGCCTTTTCTCAGTGCCTCCGGCCCAACGATCTCCAAGGCGTCACGAATGACTTCGCTGAGGTCAAATTCCCGGAGTCTGCGTCGTCTCTCTTCTTCAACAGTCCCCGCAGATGCGAAACGATTTTTGCGGCCCGGCTGTCGTCTCGGATAATGTTGCCAAGCAAGACTTCGACCCGCGCCGTATTAGGCGGATTAGCTTTTAAATGCAGGATTGCCGCTTCCGCTGTGCACTGGATGGCGGCCAAAGGTTGATTAAGTTCGTGCGTAACAGAAGCTGACAGCGCGCCAGCGACCGCTGAACGGTTCAGATGGATAACCTCCATAAGGCGCTGGCGAAGCTCCATTTCCGCGATGCGGCGTCTGCGGCGTTCCAAAACCAAACCAGCAATCACCGCGGCTTGGGCGAGAAGGACCGCCGCGACGGCGCTAAGGTGCCAACGATACCGCTCCCACACGCTGGGCTCACGAAATTGCACGATGCTTTCGCGCGGCAAGCTGCTTTCAGCAATGTTCCAGCGTCGGAGTTCCCGCCAGTCATACACAGGTGCGCCGAAGACCACGTAGGGCGGTTTGATCGCGGAAGGATTTTCGCCTTTCAGGATACGAAGCGCCACTTCAGCACCCTGTTGTCCTAATCTCTGAATTTGCATCAAGGGCCCGCCGACGATGCCGCGACCCATCTCATAGTCACCCATCCCGAACAACGGAACGGATGCAACCTCACGCATGGCCTCGAGCGCGCGATCTTGGGAATAGGGAATACCCGCCGCATCCTCGGAAAGCAGAAACCAAAAAATCGTGGACTGCCGCGGCATTGCGGCAGCACGTTCCAGCATTTGGTCAAATCGCAGGTCGTTGAACCATTCGATCTTCACGCGATCAGCGAAAGGTTGAAAATCGCGATGGAGTTCCGAGGTCCAGTAGCGCTCAACCGGGGAATTACCCACAACGACCGCAACATCGGTTGTATCAGGTCGCAGTCGTAGAATGTTGGCGAGATAGGCTGGTAGATCGAGGTCTAGGAGGACGGCAGTGTCCTTGTCCGCAAGAGAACTGTTGGGGATGCGCCGCCGATCGGCGCCGAGGATCAACATGGGTGTGGCAGGAAATAGTCGCTGCCGATTGCGTTGAACAAAGAATGCCGACGGCGCGCCAATCGGGACGATCAAATCGAGCTTGCGGCCGACAAGAAGCGCACGGATGTATTCAACGAACGGGGTCTCGTCCTCGGGTGTTATTACTCTCGCCGTATCGAGCGAGACCTCATATAGATCGATTGGCTCTTTGGCTCTTTTGACGAGCTCCGCGCGAAAGCTTCCGGCCATGTCGCTCCACGGTGAGTAGGCGTGGCCGAATGCATGGACCAGAAGCACACGCCGCGGCTCTACGGCAGACACATCAGCTATTGCGAACAACAAAAACGGGGCGCCAACAAATGTGGCCCGCAGGAGGGATGAAAGTTTGCTAAAGCGCCACAACTTCTCGACCATCGAGAGCGCAATCTTTCTCCAAACCTCGATTGGCGTAGCCCCTGTTCAGCACAGGCGGGCAAGAGAGGTCGCCTTCACGTAGGCGGCAGCCCAGTTTGTTTTGGTATCGGCTCTCGCGCGCGTGAGAGGCGCAACAGCTTATTCGTTTGCTGAGGGAGCAAAATCAGTACTTACCCTGAGCGCCTCGCATGGCGGCCTTGGGAAACTCGCGCGTCAGAGTGGCGCGGGTTTCCCTGTTGCCCGAACGCTAGATCGAGCGGCTCGTCCGTCTTTACCGCCAGGCAGCGTGCGGTTGGACGGTGCACGGCTTTTCGGGCTTTGCGTGGGCATCGCGGAAAATGCGGAAAGTCGCTTGCGTTAGGCGGCCGGCGCTGCTCCCGGCAACGCAGTGTCATCGGTCCACCGCCGCATCAACTCCCGACCTCGTGCAATGGTCCGGGTTCGCCGCGACCTTGCCCTACGCTACCTCCTCGCTGCTGTTGATGCCGCATATACAACATATCGGCTCCAGGGTCGCCACTGCGGGCCGCCTTCTCTCACCTTTCGAAGGACACGGGACCTCTGCAACACATCCTCGAATTGCGGGTATATGTAGACAACAAAGGCTTCGCGGGGCTTTCCCTCAGTGATGCCTCCAGGTTGGCGACAACGCTGCGAAACGTCTCCCGCCCAAAGGGATCAAAGAGGAACAGGACGAGCGGCTCCGGGCCGTAGACGTAATCGACGACGTTCATGCAATGCAGCTCGAATGCCGTGCATTGCTGGGACGCAGGGCTGTATCGTTTGATGTTTTCTTCTGCGATGCGGCGCAAATGAGGTGAGAGTTCGACGCCGACAATTTTCGCGAACGCGAACTCCGACGCAACAAGTAACGCTCGCCCTTTATCCGATCCCATATCAAGCGCCGACCTCGGCAGAGCAGCGCCTTTCGGTGCAATGCAACCCTCAGCCAACCGTTACAGTGGGCAACGTCTTGAGGTTGGCCATGTGCGATCTGCTCGCAGCATATGGTTAGTATTGACTTACGGTTAGTCTATACTTACCGTTTGGATCTAGGCGCCGGCAAGCTGGTTGCCGTTGCCTTTGACGGAACCAACAGGATGGTGCCCAACGTAGAGCGCGCTCTCGACGCCCTAGGGGACCCCACCCGGCGGCGCGTGTTCAGGCGCCTGCGGCCCGGCACTCGCTCCGTCAGGGAGATTGCCGACGGGATGGATGTGAGCCGCCCAGCGGTCTCCCAGCACCTGAAAATCCTCAAAGCAGCTGGGCTGGTTGTGGTTCGCGCCGAGGGCAGACGGCGACTGTACGCGGTCGACGCCCGAGGCATCGAAGCGCTACGCGGCTGGCTCGACGGATTTGGGATGAGGCGCTCGCCGCGTTCAAGACGGCGGCCGAAAAAGCCGCCAAAGAAAGGAAGCCCCGATGACCGAGCAGACGAGCTCTGGCGGCAGGGATGCGAACAGCGTGCTCAAGGTGGTGACCGTTCAGGCGCCGCCGGCGATTGCCTGGCGCGTGTTCACGGAAAGCATGGGCACTTGGTGGCCACTGGCCAACTACAAGATCGGCAAGGCAAGAGCGGTGGACGCGGTCATCGAACCCCGCGTCGGAGGCCAGTGGTACGAGCGGGGCGAAGACGGCAGCACTTGCAACTGGGGCTCAGGTCCTGGCGTGGGAACCGCCGTCGCGGCTCGTGCTGTCGTGGGACATCGACGCCGATTGGCAGTATGACCCCGAGTTGAAGACGGAGCTCGAGGTGCGGTTCACCTCCGTGGGGAAATGACGCCACGCTTGTCGAACTTGAGCACCGCCGTCTCGATCGCTACGGCGCACGTCGCGATGAGATGCGCACGTATTTTCGACTCCACCGGTGACTGGGGCCGGCTCCTGACAGGCGTTCGCGCAAGCCGCTGCTGCGAAAGGACTGAGCTCATGACCGACACCGCGCATCCACCCATCAAGCTTTTCCAGTTCCCGCCCATGTTCGCGATCCCAAACTTGAGCCCATTCTGCTGCAAGCTCGAGACCTGGCTGCGCATTGCACGAATTCCCTACGAGGTCGTAAACACACCTGATCCACGCCCGGCGCCAAAGGGCAAACTGCCGTTCATCTAGGATGCCGACATGCGCATCGGTGACACCTCGCCCATCGTAGAGCATTTGACCAAAACCCGCAGGTGTCGATCTCGACTGCCAGCTTTATTTCTTCGCGGCGGGCAATCGCGCTCCTCGTGCAGCGCACGCTGGAGGAGCACTTTGCGTTCGTCATATCTCTATACCCACTTCATTCGAGCCTGACGGCTGGAGGTATACGCGTGCCAGTTTCAACTCCGTGCCGACGATCGCCCGCGTCGTTGGTCGCGAGCATGGTACGCAGGAAGATGCGGAAAATCCTGCTGGACCCAGGGCGTCTTGCGCCACTCGGATGAGGACATGATCCAGGCCGGACTACGGGACTGGCGGGCGGTGCTGACCGTCATGGGCGAAGGCCCGTTCTTCTTCGGCGACGAGCCTACCGGGGTTGATGCGATCGTCTTCGCCGCGCTGGCAACGACCGTGCTAACGCCGATCGAGTTGCCGATCCGCGACTTCCTTCATCGCAATCCCGGTGCGTCGCCTATGCGGAGCGCATGCGCACCCGTTTCTTTCCTGAGCTTGCCGTTGCGGCCCAGCGGGAGGAAGCCGCATAGGCGGTGCACCGCTAAGCCTTGCAACGGGGATTTCGTCAGGCCTCTTGTTGGATCCGCTCGCGCTACGCGACTTCTGGTGGCAGTTGCAATATCACGCGATCCGCAAATTCGACGCATTGCAAGCGGAATAGTGGACCATCACACGATCTCAAGCTGGAGCCGATGTCGCGCGCGACCTACGAACGCGGGGCGCGAGATTGCCGCCGCGCATGGCATCATCATAGCCGATGCAAAGTTCGAGTTCGGGCGCGACAATCAGGGATTGACGAGGTCCTGACGTCCGACAACAGCCGGGCTACGACAAGCAGCGAAATTGCCTTGAGGCAGAGCGACGCAGGTGTCGCTGGGATGGAGGGGCACCTGCTCCTTCTCTTCCATCTGAACTGCTGCGGCGATGAGCGAGCGATATTTGGAGGTCCTTCGCCGAGCAGGTTGTGACCTGATCGTCCGGCGACTGCAGCGCATAGCCGCGCACGAAGGCTCCGGCATTCGCGGGCATCGCGATTTAGTTAGGCAACATACTAAATGATCTTGACAGTGGTGCTGGCGCGTTATAGTTAGGCATATGCCTAACCAAATGAGCCTAAGCCTTGATCAGGTGTTTCATGCCCTATCGGACCCGACCCGTCGGGCGATTGTGCGCCGGTTGAGCCGTGGCCCCGCCTCTGTGAGCGAGCTGGCCAAGCCGTTCACCATGGCGATGCCATCATTGCTGCAGCATCTTCAGGTGCTGGAGGCCAGTCGCCTCATTCGCAGCGAGAAATCGGGCCGGGTGAGAACTTGTGAGATGCAGCCATCCGCCTTGAGCCTGGCTGAAGGTTGGCTGGCCGAGCAGCGCGCTCTTTGGGAAGGTCGCCTCGATCGCATGGAGACGTACGTCGCCACTCTGCAAAGCAAGGAGAAGAAGCATGGCAAGAGACACACGAAATAATGGCCATCTCGATCTTTCGCTGGAACGCACAATCGACGCGCCGCGGTCGCTGATCTGGAAGGTTTGGACCAATCCCGACCACGTCAAGACGTGGTGGGCGCCGGCGCCCTGGACAACCTCGCAGTGCGAAATGGACCTGCGCCCGGGCGGGATCTTTCGCACCGTCATGCGCTCGCCCGAGGGTCAAGATTTTCCGCACGTCGGCTGCTTCATCGAGCTCATCGAGAATGAAAAGCTGGTCATAACGAACGCACTGGAGCCGGGTTATCGGCCGGCGCCTGCTCCAGTTGGGAAGGGCGGGGAGAGCGCAGATTGCTCGGACATCCCATTCACCTCCATTCTGACGCTCAAGGAGCGAGCTGGGAAGACCCACTACTCCATCGTCGTGCTCCATCGGGACGAAGTGGATCGTCGGCGACACGAGGACATGGGCTTCCACGACGGTTGGAACATCTGCCTTGACCAGCTGATCGAGGTGGTAACTCGGCTCCGGCGCTGACGCCTGGGCGGGTATCGTCGATCTGAGGGCGATTGACCTGTTCGTGGGTCGCTTCGCCCCGGACCTCAAGTGGAGCAGCAAGCTCGTGGACGGCTTGCCGGGCCGGGAGGACGTCATTCGCAATCAAAGAGCTCGAGGAGCCTCTGTGCCGCCGCCCGGCTGGATCGACCATGGCACGCACATACTGATCATCGCCAAACCCAACCGTTCATCGACGCGCTCGCATCAAGACGGAAGGTAGGCGTTCTGTCACCAAGCGACGTGACGCGACTTATCGGCATTTAGCTGGGTGAGCGACTTTGACGGCCAGCCGACCCCGTTAGGGCGCCGCCGATCGCGTTCGTCCTTGCGCGGCGATGCCAAGGTTTGGCCATCATCGATACCGCAGCGCCGACGACGATTTCCCCGGTGGGTGGCTCGCCGGTGTTGGCCAGGCTGCCCGCAACTTGCCCAACCTTCGCGAGTCGACGGTAAGCGCAGGCCGCCAACCCTAGCGAGCGTTGCTGGCGCCATACGTTCGAGCTGATGCCCCATCGATGGGCGCAAATTTGAAAAAGGACTGATCCGACGGCGCGCGAGCATCGTACTAGCTGCAATGAACCGGGCCGGTCACCTCGCGGGGGGCGACGGTGCAACATCAAATTGTGTTGCCCATGGATTTCCTTTGGTTGTTCATTCCTGTGGCGATATCGGCGGCCTTTTTGCTCTACTACTATTTCGGTGGAGCGCGCCAGCGTGTGCTCTCACAGTATGCCGATGAGCATGACCCCATCCGGTGCTGGGCGCGTGGAGTGTTTGGACTGATTTCGGGGGCCGGCGATCATGCCTACGAGAATTCGCGGGCTCTGCGGCTTGCGCTCAGTAGTTGGTGGGACATCAACACTACGGACGAGTTTCGCGCCCGCTTTGCGAAGTTGTGCGCCGAGCAACCCAGCACCAAGCAGGAGGCCGCATGGTGCTGGGTGCGGGCGGTAAACCTAGCCCGCATGGCAGCAGGGGCGGGTCTCGTGAGCCATCAGGTGTCCTGGCAGTTGATCACTCAATTTCTGCCACGCATTCAGCGTGTCTTTTCAGGCTGGGAGGATCTCGGTCGGAACTATCTGACGGCCAGCAACGCCTGGTTGGAAGAGCGCAATATCGATCGTCGGAGCGTCGAGGACGTTGAGGACAACATCAATCACCTGCGCGAGGGTGTATGGCGTGAGGTTTCGTTCAGCGAGCCCTTGCTGCGTAACCCAATCGCGCCGCCACGGCCTTCTCGCGCACGTGAGCTGTTGCATATGCTTGGTCTCGCAATTGACTGGGCCATAGAATTTCGGACGCCCTTGATCATCCTCGCATTCGCAATCGGTGTGGTCATCGTGCTCGCCCAGTCTTTTCTTTCCACCGCCTTCGCGAAAAGAGATCTTATCGGCACTTGGGCGGGAGAGCTCGTCGAGGACGGGGCCATCGACTCCAAGAAATACAACTTGCGGCGGTGGCAAATCGTCGTGCGACCCGATCAAACGGGAACCCAAGTCATGCGCTGGTACCTCGGCCGGCAGCGTCAAGAGGAGGCCATAGAGGAATTTGCGTGGACACTGGGATTCGAATGGTCGGTCAAGGACCTCGTTTGGCGCCTCACCTGCAAGAAGATCTCTCCAGGTTACGAGTGTGAAAGAAAGGCTTACAGACTTTCAATAGATAACGGTGGCATGCGCTATAAAAGCATCAGTGGCAGGGTCGAACATACGATGCGCAAGGTCTCGGCAGATTACGCTTTGCCGTAGGGGAGCGTAAGGTGAAACGTTTTCATGGTGCTGCTCAATGCCCCAATCGCTGTTTCGATCGCCGGAGCAGACGCAGTGGGCCGGGAGCGCAGAAAAGCAACGCAGTGAGGGCTTTTTTTGAGCATCGTATCTCCACCAAAGTGCCGAACAAGTGAAGACGGCCATGTCCGGTTTTGGCTGCACGCTCTAGACTTCTTACTCCAGAGAGCCGAGCCCGTAGGATCGCGGCGCTTGCCTGCAGGGGCCGGGAGCCGCGGGTTTCGACCCTATGCTGGGGCGCTCGGCATCACCCATCAGGTCGGCGAGGTCCAGTGTGACTTGGCCAGCGTGACTTGGCCAGCGTGACTTGGAAAGCAACAGCCGCGCAGATAAGACTTGCTGATGTTTGGATGCCGAGGTATTTGCCTAGCCTTAATGCTGCTCGTGCCGGCGGCGACAGCGCTCGCCGCGGGACAGCTGACGCGTGAAGAGCTCTCTTTTCCGCGCGAGTACCGCGGCAAGCAAGCCACGATCATCGCCGAGCTGCAGCTGCCGCGTGGTACCGGCAAGGTGCCGGCAATGATTATCCATCACGGCAGCGGCGGCGTCGCCGCCGAGCGGGAAGGTCGTTATGCCCGGGAGATGGTCAACGTTGGTGTGGCGGCGCTGGTGATCGATTCGTTCAAAGGTAGGGGTATCGTATCCACCGTGAAGGACCAATCGGCGGTGAGCGCGCAAGAGATGGCGGACGATGCCTTTGCCGCATTGCGATTGCTCGCTTCTCACCCTCGCATCGCCAGCGACCGCGTCGGCATCCTTGGTTTCTCTAAAGGCGCAACGGCGGCGCTTTTGACTGCGCTGGAGCGGCGCGCCAAAAGGGCCCTGCCGGATGGCTTACGCTTCGCGGTGCACGTATCATTGTACCCCAGCTGTGACAGCCACTATTACAGGCCGAAATCCACAGGGTCACCGATTTATCTCTTGCTTGGAGGTGCCGATACCTACGCGGGCGTTGGCCCCTGCCAGGAGTACGCCACGGCACTTAAGGCCGAGGGCGCGGCCATCGACGTCACGGTCTATCCAGGCGCACCGCACGGCTTTGACATGGAGCGCTCCTACCGAGTTCCGAAGGGCGAAAACTGGAGCCGTTGCGTCTTTGTGGAGCAGCCAGATGGATCCTGGAAGGAACGCACGAGCGGTGTCGTCACCCACGACAGCAGTGGCCAGCGGATCGAGGCCGGTTATAGGCGCGCGCTGGCGGTCTGCCGCAGCTACGGCGTCAGCGGTGGACCGAACGAAGCGGCCAGGACCAAGACGATGACCGCGCTCAGGAGCTACCTATACAAACATCTGCTCGAGGGCAGATAGCACGCCCGCCCAGGCGCTCCACAAAGACAGAGGCGAGGCGCGTGGTCTGGCTGGTGGCGCGGCGGGCTCCGCAAAGGCCCGTCGCGACGGCGGGCGGGCGCGCGCTCTTTCCAGGCGATCCGTGTGCGATGACGCGGGCATCCGCCGACGACAAATCCTCGTAACGGCGCGCTGCCGCGCGATAAAATGGCGGCGGCATCCAGGTGACGCAGTTGGAACCGACGACGTTGCTCCTGCTCGAGGAACAAAGGAGGCCGGGAGGTCGGCGCTGCCCCACATGGATTTGGGCCGCCGGTCAAGCATGACCGGCCGCCGTTTTTGCATTTTTCACAGCCCGGCTGGCACTTGGTCAAGAAAGCCAACCACCGACTTGATCCGGTCGCCGTCGGTCACCCCCCGACAAAGCCGTGATTTGCAGCCTTCGAGCTAGCACGCGGAGCACACCCTAGGCGCTCCTCGCGCAAGGGCTTGAGGGGCCCCCATCAGGCAGGCGGTGCGCGAGCCCCATGCCGCTCGCTGTGACCGGTTGCCGCTCACCGTGTCGTGGCCTCTCGCATGAACTGACGGAGTTCCCCGAGCCAGACCGCAAATCCCAAGGTTTCGAACTGCTTGATCATGCGGTCATGGTCTTCCGGAGCGCAGTCGAATGTCGCCCACCACTCCACGAATGCCGTGTTGGTCTCTACCACCGGCGTAACGCGTATGGTCGCCTGATAATGTTGCACGGGGAACGGCGCCAGATCGCAAAAGGCGTAGCTGTACGAGCGCTCACAATCGGAATGGGCCAGCAGGATTTGCCGGATGGATTTCTCGCCATTGCTGAATTCGACGAATGCTGCCGACCTGGTCGCCCTTTCTTCCATCCTCAATGATGGTCTGGCCGGGAACACCGGCCCATGCATAGTGGTCGAACGGCCGAATGACGGACCAAACCTTGTCGGCAGGGTGGTCCAAGACCGTGCTGTAGTATGCTCGCGCCATGTCTATCTCCTTGGCAGTGGCCAATCGGGAAATAGGTGGGCCCCATCCCGACTGCGATCCGTTTCTTGTGGCCAAAGCGATCTCGGCACGACGCGCTGCGAGATTGGGCTGGGGGACCGGGGTCCCGCGTTTCGCAATTGCAATGGACTTAATCGCCATAGGGCGGCCTGACGCCGCATCCTTTCAAGGCGCAAAGCCGCTCCGCCTCCGTGAGGCTGACCGGGGCGGGAACGATGGCGCTGCCCTGGCTGATCTTGCCCAGCTCGTACTCGATGCCGAAGGTGGTCACGACAACCTTGAAGATGGCGAGGGTGGTCTCACCGAATGTGAGGGCCAGGTCCGCCACGCAATGCGCCGAGACCGTGTAGGCTGGCGTCAGGGTCTCGGCATTTGGGTCACGCTGGATGTGCTTGCGACACTCGGAGGCACCGATGCCCAGGACGTCCCAGCGTTCCGCCGTGGCAATGCGGCCGTCGGAGCGCCGTACCGGCACGCCCTGCCGATCAATCCGCTCTGCGCCAGGACGCTTTGCTCAGACTACCCCGTGCGTCACCTCATGTTTGAGTGATTGTGCAGAGCAGGCGACGTGGCCGGCGGCTACCGTGAATACCAGGGAACCGTGGGGCCCACGACCACCGTCTTCTAGGCGAGAGCGCGGCGCGCGAGCGTGGACAGAACGGCCGCCGCCTTTGCGGTCAACCCGGCAGCAGGCTTTGGGACCGGTTGCGGCTGCTGACCAAGGCCTTGTTTTGCCAGAACTACTGAGAGAGCGCAGCCCGATAGCGCGCGACGGCTGCCTCGACGACCTGCTCCACGTCCTCCTCGAGGAGGTAGCGCTCTGCCGCGAGCTGCCGAGCCGCCGCGCGCACCTTGGCGCTGTAGTCGGCCTCGTCCCGATAGCGCTCGGCGAGCGACCGGCGCGGATCGCCTCTCGCCGCGCGCATTGCCTCGTCCGGCGCGAACCAAAAGGTGAACCCGTTCATCGGCACGATCTGCTCGGGCGATCCGGTGATGGGATCGCGGGGGTTCCAGCCCGCATGCGTGCCGACCGGCACTGTGATGTCGGGCATGCGGATGCCCGCCGTCTCGTTACCATCGGCATCCACTGCCGAGACGAGCGCCGGATAGAAGGCGCCCTCCTGCGCCGGATAGCGGCCGATGCCCGTGGCCTCGTCGCTACCCATATCCACGGTTCGGATGAAGGGTAGCCGGTGCGGGTCGGGCGGCGTGAAACCGGGCAGGCGTACCAACGCGGCGAGCACCTCCTCGCGCTTAACCGCCGTAGCATCGGCAAGACGGGGATGCCGGCTCGGCGGCGGATCGATGTCCTCCGTGATCCAACGATCGAGATTGACGAGCGCTGCGCGGTGCAGGGGCAGGTAGTTGACGACGTTGAGCGGATAGCGGGCGATCGTGCCCGTTCCTGGGTTCGTACGCGACTGGCCGGGGTAGCCCGGGGTGTGCTGGGCGCCGGCGAACAGATATCTGCGGGTTAAGGGGTGCTCAGGGAGGTCGTGCCGGCCCGCCGTGTCGATGTGCGCGAGCGCGGCGTCGCCCCGCCAGTACTCCGCGGCACTGTCGGTGGAGATGGTCTTCGGCAGGTCGCCGGCGGCTGACCGATCGAGCAGCCCGCCCGTGTGCCCGGTCAGCGGATCGGACGTCACCACGTCGGCAAACGGAAAGACGTGACCCCACAACGGTGTTGTCTGGTTTGAGGGCTGCGCGAAGCGATGATTGAAGGCACCGCGGCGTGCGCCCGCGATGTGCACGTGCAAGCCATCGTAGGCATGGCCGCCGTCCTCGCACCGATTGAGGCCGAGACTCAAGAAGTGCCGCTGCATCCGCCCCGTCTGCGAGATGCCGTAGAGGATGAGGGTCCGGAAGCCGTGGCCGTTTGGATTGGCGGGGGAGGGCGCGCGCAGGAACGCCGCCACGTCGCGCGCTGCGAGGAGGCCGAGGCCGGCCACCGGGGCCCGGTCGGTGTCGTAGACGAGCTGGTAGATGCGCCCCGGTTCGAAGCCGGCCTCGAGCCAGACGTGCTCGCTCGATGGCTCCACCGCGCCCGCGGGGGTCTCGCGTGCAAAGCGCCATCGCGCGCGCGGAATCAGGGTGTCCTCACCATCCTCCCAGTCGCGGACGAGGAGACGCGCGTTGAGCTGCTCACCGGGCGCCGCCGGGAGCGGCCGATGGATGCGGTCGGCGAGCAGGCGGGTCGTGCCAGGCTCGTTTGGCCGCATCTCGACCATGGTCTGGCCGCCGATGGGGCTGCCAGCCTCAAGGACCGAAGGTGCGGCGAGGCCCAAGAGCTCCGGGCTCGGGTAGACGTCCCATTGCCAGCCGATGGAGGCAACGCTGTAGCCGCGGGCGAACAGGAAGCCGTCGCCCGGATGCGCCTGTGGCCCCACGGGCGCATCGGGCGGCGCGCAATTCATCATGGCAACGACGCGGCGACGGCCGCGGTTCGGGAGTTCAACGATGCAGCGACCGTTGGCTCGCGAGGCATCGAGCGGCCGCAGCAGGGATAGATCGGTCGCGAACTCGACCAGCCCCGCGGCATTGCGCGGCGCCAGCTTTAGGTCGCAGATGCCGGCGTTTGCCGGGTGGAGTGGGTCGACCGCGAAGTGGGCCGTGCCATCGAGCTGCTCGTAGGCGCCCACCGCAGCGAAGCGCCGGGCACCGGCATAGGAGACGCGCGAGGTGATCTCAAACCTCATGAGCGGCATTGGCGGGCCTCGTTGCTAGACGCGCGAACAGGATCCCGATGATGCGGGATCGAGCCCGCGCCCACAAGCACCCGCGGGCGCCAATGCCTGCTGAGGCTCGATGCGCCCCTGATGGGCTTTTGCCACGGCGGCAGCGATGGGCGAGGAGTGTCTCAGAGCGGCAACAGTTCTATGCGCCGAGCCAAGGTGACGTAGATCTGGCACCCAGCGAACTCTAGGCTCCGACTCGGGGACACGAGGATCCAGAGCGACGTGGCGGTCGTGTCGCCGGGGCGTCAACTCGGACGCGACGAGGACGTGATCGCCAAGCTCCCAGTCGCCGTCGCGGCCCCATTAGACTATTTGAGCAGCGTGCCTTTGCGCCACAATTTGGGCCGCGACCATGATGCACGGAACCAGAAGCTCGGGGGTCAGGACCCCCAGGTAAAGAGCCGCAGGCTCCGGCAAGCCCACCTGGCTCATTGATATCAGCCGTCCGATGCCGGCCAACAGGACGCCCAAAGCCACGAGGTAGACGAGCGTGCCCTGTTGGCGAACGGTAATGCCCGCCCACAGGCATATGACCGCCGTGCCGAGATAGATGCCGGCCATGAAGCGGTGGATGTTGTCCAGTCGCGGCGTGGTGTCCGGCTGCCCAAGATACAACTGCAGCGTCCCGCCGAATATGCCTATGGCGGCAAAGAGAAACAGACAGATTTGGACGACGCACTGACTGGTGAGAAGGGATGCATTTTTGGTCATGCCTGTAGCTCCAGGGTTCACTATCAGCGCTGCCAGATCGCAAGCAGACGTGCACACGATACCACGCGGTCGGCGAGCCGGTTGCACCACGCTGGTGCTCCCGTGCCAAAGTATTGGGGATGGTCTGCAACGGACCCACCGCGCCTGGGCGAGCGAAGCCCGAATCTCGATTGGCTCAGAGTGTTACGGCCACGTTGCCAGCGCGCACGACACCGTCGTGCCGCCGGCGCTCGGGGCGCGCGCGCGCATTTTGCGCGGCTCATCGCCCAGGGCGTGGTTGCCGCATCAGCCGTCGTTGTTTGCAACCCTCGTCACAACAGCTGAGCGGGCTTCCAGCGTGCGATGCACCGGACATTTTCCCGCAATTTCGACGAGCTTCTGTGCCGTCTCGGCGTCGGCGCCACCCTCGACCGTAATGGTTCGTTCAAAGCGATCAATATTTCCGGTCCGACCCTCAACGACTTCGCCGCAATCTTGGCAGTGGGCCGCCGGTAACTTGCCGTGCTTGACACTCACGGTCAGGCGGCCAAGTGGCATTTGTTTGTGATCGGCATAAATTCTCAGCGTCATTGAGGTGCATGCGGCCAGGGCTGCGGCGAGATAGTCATAAGGGCTTGGCCCGCTATCACCGCCTCCGACCGAGACGGGCTCGTCGGCAAGCAGATGATGGCGACCCGCAATAACCGCGTTCTGGAATTTTCCCGCTCCCGTTTCCAGCACGACGACGCCATCGTGGCGATCTTCGGCGGTCGCCTCCTCCTCGTGTTGCGCAATGTAGCGAGACGCCCAAGCCGCGATCACTTCTGCGGCATACACGGCATCGCGCTTGTGCGAGAGCAAGTGGTCGGCGTCATCGAGTGAAACAAAACTCTTGGGATGTCGTGCCGCTATAAAGATTGTCGTCGCATGCTCGATGCCGACGGTCTGGTCGCGTGGGGCATGCATAACCAGCAGGGCCTTGTGTAAATTGGCGATGTGCTGTTGCAGCGCGTGCCCCTTGGTATCCTCCACTAATGTCCGGCTGATTGGGAACGTTCGGCCAGCGAGCGTGACTTCGGCGATGCCGTCGCGTTCGATGTCATCGAGCTTCGCGCTAAAGTGCTGCAGCACGTGGGCGACATCTGATGGCGCGCTGATCGTCACGATGGCTTTAGCCTCCGGCAGGCGGTCTGCGGCGGCCAGAACGGCGGCTCCGCCCAACGAGTGTCCAATGACCAGCGCCGGGGCTCGATAGTGCTTGCGCAAATGATCGGCAGCACGAACCAGATCCTCGACATTCGAGGAAAAGCTGGTGTTCTGGAATTCGCCTTCGGACGATCCAAGCCCCGTGAAATCAAACCTCAGCACGGCAACTCCGAGCGAGGTTAGCGCTGCCGCGATGTGCCGGGCGGCGACAATATCTTTGGTGCACGTAAAGCAGTGAGCAAACAGCGCGTAGGCTCGGACCCCGGTCGGTGGCATATCCAGTCGCGCCGCCAACTCATGCCCGAGACTGCCAGGGAAGGTCATGCGGATCGAACGCGCGCTCATACCAACCTCCAAACTCGTCAAGCCAAACTCACATCAGAATAATGAGCGAGCTCGGTACCGGCACAGGTGTTAAGGAGAAATATGGTCATCATTGCTTCGCGACCGGCGACAGGAGCGCTGGTTTGGCGTCTCCCATTGCGCAGGTCAAGGTTGCAGGAGATTGCCACCGCCTCCAGCCGATGCCCCAGAGGCCGAGCGTCAGGTTCGAAAAATTAACGGACGCCGACCACGGTTGCTTTGACCGCCCGTCGTCTACGCCAGCAGGCTGGCCATGCGTGTGCGCTGCCAGCCAATTCACTAGAGCGGCGCGCGCTTCAAACGCGAGGCCAGAAGAGCGACAAAGAGGCGGGTCTTTTCCGCGATTATCTTGCTTGCCGGCCATACCGCATACACAGGAAGCTTTGCAGGCTCGAAATCTTCAAGCACGAGTTCTACGGCTCCCTGATCGACGAGATCGCGAATTTGCCAAAGTGGTGTGCGCCCGATGCCGAGCCCACTGGCAACGGCGGCATGCGAGGCGGCGGTGCTGTCCGTGCGCATGCGCCCGCGCACGCGGATCGGCCTTTGCCGTCCGGCCACCCGGAAGGGCCACGTCTCGATTTCGCCCTCTGTCGTGCGCAGCACGCAATCATGATGCAGAAGGTCGGCAGGCTGCTTGGGCCGGCCGTGTTCGGCAAGGTAGGCCGGGGCGGCATAGGTCACGACCCGCAGCTCGCCCAGGCGCTGTGCTCTCAGCCGGGAGTCCGGCAGTTGTCTGATGCGCACGGCCAAGTCGAGGCCTTCCTCCAGGAGATCAACGTTGCGATCGGAGGCCCTGAGGTCGATTTCAACGCGAGGGTAGCGACGCATAAAGTCGCTGATTGCTGGCACGACATAGGCAGGAGCGAACAGGACTGGCGCGGCAAGTCGCATCAGCCCCGACGGTTCGGCGCGCCTGTTGGCGGCATCCAGCCGGGCAGCCGCGATCTCCTGAAACGCAGGTTTGACCCGATTGTAGAAGGCGCGACCGGCCACGGTCGGGTTGGATTTTCGTGTCGTGCGCCGTACCAGTTCAACCCCGATGTTGCGCTCAACGGCAAGCAAGGACCGATTGATCGACTGCAGCGACCGACGCAGCTGGCGCGCGGCAGCCGTCTGACTGCCCCTTTCCACGATCGCCAGGAAGGCCTCGAGATCGCCCAGTCGGTCCATCTACAGTCTCCCGCTTCGTGGGAGAGTGTATCGCAGCTGTGGTCGATTATCACGCTGGGACGCGGACCTTATGTGCCTCAACGCGACGTGTTGTTGATCCTAGTCTAGCGCGCGGCCCGCGCCGAAGCAGGAGCAGTCTCACGATGACGGCGCCCGTACAAATGCACCCGGCAAGCGGCGTCCGACGCCTCAAATTGCCACCGCAGGCGCTGACCGACCGGGTGACGAAAACCGAGGACCTGTTCGTTATTGCCCATCTCGGCGGACCCCGCATCGACCCTGAGCAATGGTTTTTGACCATCGACGCGCAAGCGCCAGCTCAGCCTCGCGCAACTGAGAGCGCGACCAAAAAAAAAGTCCTCGAGGCCGTGCATCAATGCTGCGGCAATCCGCTCGAACCGCAGGTGCCGACGCGCCGCATCGCCAATGTGCGGTGGGGCGGCGCGGATCTGGCGGCGCTGCTTGATGGCCTTGGGGTTGATGGCGAGGCGCGGTACCTGTGGTCGCGTGGTCTCGACCACGGCACTTTCGCAGGCGTTCCTTGCGACGGATACACCAAGGACCTGCCTTTGCAGCGGCTCCGCGAGGGTGATGTTCTGATCGCCTATGAGCTCAATGGTGAGCCGCTGCCGCCCGAACACGGCTTTCCCGCGCGTCTGCTCGTCCCAGGGTATTATGGGACGAACAATGTCAAATGGTTGAGCAGGCTGACGCTCGCGAAGACGCGCACCGGAAGGGCCATTCGTCTCGCGCTGGTACAATGATGTCGTCGAGCATCCGGCAGGACAGCCCCGCTGCAATCCGGTTTGGGCCATCGCGCCCAACTCCGTCATCGTATCACCCGCCCCGGATCAATCGTTTGCCCTGGGCTCGGTGATCGAGATTTGGGGTTGGGCTTGGAGCGATGGCGCGGCCACGGCACTCCATGTGAGCTTTGATGCTGGGGTGCGTTGGGCCACAGCCCGCCTCGACCCACCCACCGGTCGCAGTTGGCAGCACTTCACCACGACTTGGGCTCCCAAGGCGCCTGGCCGCTATGAGATCGTCGCGTGTGCGCAGGCGGCCGAAGGACGCAAGCAGCCATCTGTTGGAGCCTGCAACGCCATCCATCGCGTCGCCGTTGAGGTCGTATGAGGTTGGGCCGAGCCTGCCCGCAACCTTCAGGCTGGCGGAAGCCTCGGCAGTCGCCAATCGCTAGCGGGGAGTGGCTCCGACCTGGCGAGGACGCGCGTTTGCCCACCTGGTGATCCGTCGCGTCCCCGAAATAAGGCACATGGGCCAGCCGGTTGCCCGCCGCCGGACCGACCCTCGCTATCAAGTTTTCGATCAGCGGCGGCCACCTTGCGCCCGGGCGGACCGGCCGGAGGCGGGGCGGCTGGTCATGGCCTCGACTTTCTTTTAAAAACACCGGCTAATGTCTTATTCTTGTTGTAGAATTAGCTCATTCAATCTCCATGCTCGCAAAGTTCCCATTCATCCCACCCTGTTTGCCTCGCCTGCGCTCGCGTCCACCCGCGGGCAAGGATTGGTTGCATGAGGTGGCGTTCGATGGCTGCCGCGTGCAACTCCACAAGGTCGTCTCGGAGGCAACACTGTATTCCCGCCATGGGGTCGAGCTCAGGTCCGGCCGGGCTCTCATCGCCGAGGCTTTAGGACGTGTTCCGGCGCGATCTGTGGTCCTTGATGGTGAGCTCGTCGCCGACAGCGAAGACCGATTTCCGCTTGAGGGTGTTTGTGACGGTGGCGCGAATGACGAGCAGATCGTCGTTCATTGCTTTGATCTGCTCGCTCTTAATGGCAAGGACTTGCGCTCGTTGCCGCTGCTTGCGCGCAAGGAGAAACTCGCCGAGCTGCTCGCGCAGACAAACTCCGACGTTCTGCTTTACTCGGATCTTTTCACCGATCCGAAACGTCTGTTGGCCGCCTGCGAGCAAGATGGCCTCGAAGGCATCGTCTCCAAGCACGCCGATTCACCCTACCGGTCGGGCCGCGGCGACTGGATCAAGGTGAAATGCCGAGCGGCGCACCGGCGTCAGGCCGAGCGCGAGGAATCGCGCTCGGGCTGAGGTTGCGGCAAAAATCCGCGTTGCCTCTGCGGTCGGCAGCGAAAACCTTAAGACCTTCGCCTGGTTCGCAGGTCCTAAGGCAACAAAGGGACGCCGGTCAGTTTCTGATGCCCCCAGAACAGGAGCAGAGCGTAAAGCACGAGCCCACCGGCGATGGCGGCAACATCTCCGGGCAAGCCACCTTTTGCTTCGCCCAGCGGGCCGAGCGCATGGCGCTGGCCCACCGAGATCCTGTCATAGACGGCGTAGGCTAAAAAGCTGCCAAAGAGTAGGAGTGATGCCAGGTCGCCGTTAGCGAGGAGGTGGCCCAAGGCCCACAACATGATGGCTATCAGCATCGGATGACCTGTTGCGTTCCGGATGCGCGAGGGCACATAGGCCGCAACCAACAAGATCAGAGCCGGAACCATGAGGAGCATGGTCACATGCTTGCTCCATGCTGGTGGATCCCACACTTGCGGGTTGCCGCGAGCCAGGCCCTGCATGCGACCGTAGCCCCATACAATCATGGCCAGAGCCACCAACGAGACAACAGAGAATAGGCCGCTATAGCGACCGGCCCCGAACCTTGCTACGAGACGCGCGCGCAAGTCCGGACGCGTTGGAACGAGATGCGCCACGAAGAAGAGCCCAAGCCCGACCAGAAGCAACCACATAGCAACGTTCCCCAACCAATCGAAAGTCAAGCAATCTAGGCTGTGCCCCGCGGCCCTTCACACGCGCGCTAACGCCGGCGAACAACCCATGTTAGCCGCGATTTTAGCCACACACATGCGCAAACGCGAGGCTGGCCACGGGATAACGGAGCATCTGCGCTGGAACTCAAGCCATTTGGCGGCTAGCGGTCCAAATTGCTCGAGCTACGCCTTCGGCATGTCGGTTGCGAAACCGCCTAGGTGATCTCGGCGGCGACCTCGGCATGCGCACCACTCTCTTTTTTATTCACGCGCAAGACAGTTGGCTCGTTGAACGCCGCTGATCACGTCATAATCTCAGGTGAGCGTAGCCACCCCATTACAAAGGCTTTGCATCCGTCTGATTTCGTGCGGCGCACTTTGGCCACTCGAACATCGGAGAACGAAGATGCAATTGAAGCTACCTTTGCTGATGACCCTTGCGCTGGCGGCCCTCGCTGCCATTGCTGCGGCCGCAATTGCAGGCCCGCGAGAAGAACCCGGCGAATGTGGTGCTTATCGCTACTGGCAAGACGGACAATGTACGGATGCGAGGGACAGAAAGCGCACAAAGAGCTGGCAAGAGGAGATCTTGGCGAAGCAATGGAAACCTTGAGCGATGGCGCGCTACTCCGCGTCTTGCTCCCTTAGCTCCTAGCGTGGTGCCCGGTAGCGCTCATGCGCCGGGCGAGACTCTAGGTTTCGGCGTCAACTGCGGCATGCGCTCTAGCTTCGCGTTGGAGCGCATGCACGGTCTTTATCCTGATGGACCTTGTGGCTTGCCGCGGCCCCTTGCAAGCTGACGCCACTCCAACTCGATTTGGGGTCGTACCGGCTTGGACACCCTTTCGATGCGGCGCGCGTCTGCGCCGCGGTGATGGCGCGCTGGTCGAGGTAAGATAGGGAGGTCGATCGGCCCTCGGCCGCGCCGGTGCGCCCTCACGACATCGGGCTTGCGCCGCTGAGATCCTCGATGATGACATCGCGCCCGGGCGGCTTACCCCGGTGCCAGCGTTGCGGTCGCGGCGTGCCGCACCCGCCCAACCGGCCGTTGGCTCAGCGTCCCGCCGCGTGGATGCGCGGCACTCGTTGATGCCTGCGCTGGACGTTGTCTGCGCTTTGCACGCTCGCCATGGTTAACGCGTCGCCGGCATTCGAGTGCGCAGGCCCGGTGAGCGTGATTGAGCGTGCTTTCCTTCGGGGTGATTGCCGCGATATTGATTGAGGCATCACCAATTCGGGTGAGGATGCGGTCGGCCACTTGGTGGTATGCCGCTTGCCTCCGGGGTTGTTGGAGAAATTTCGTGCATCGCATCGATGTCAGTGATGATCGTCGGACCGCCGAGAGCCTGCTTGCTATTGCAGCGGGTGAAATTCCAAATGTCGTCGTCGAGCTGGTAAAGGCGAAGCGGCTCTCAATCGTGATGGGAAACCTGAACCGTCTCGCGCAACAGCCGACCGACCCGGACCTCGGTCGCCGCGCTCTGCGTCATTTAGGTTTTCTTGCCGATTGAGCCGGTGCTGAACTGAAGCTCGCGGCCCCGCGGGACCGATGTGCAGCGCGATTGGCGGGTTGCGGCGACCAGCGGCGTCGGCGACGCTCCCTTGATCCTTTGTCCCCCTTGATCCTTACGAGGCGCGCGCCAAACATAAGGCCGGGTGCGTTCGCCAGGTTGGCTATTTGCCAGACCATCATTCAGCATCACAAGGGCGAGATTTCCGTTGCGGGGCAAGCCGCAAGGGTCGATCTTTCGCATCGTTTGCCGACCTAACCGCCTTACTAACCCTCTCGGCGACCGTGAGGGCTGCGCCAGCCGAAGGCCATGTGTGCCCGCAGATTTGAGGTGGGCAGATCCCGACGGTGACGCCGCTACAGGCGATGCTTGGAAGTTCGGCGGCTGCCGCCTGAATGCGTATCGTCAGGACGAAGGCTGATCTTTGGGGTAAGCTGGGCACGATTGCCGACGGTGGTACACAGGGTTGTCCCGAGGCAGGATTGGGGATTTCGCCGAGTGGCGTCGGGTCAATTCGTGAGTAGAAGAACGCACGAGACAGTCCCAACAGCGAGGCACACCATGAGGTCTCAACTCCAGGTCCAAGATAGCCACGGCAAGGTCGGCGCCCCAGCGTCTTCGGTCGCTAGGTCGGGCTCCCTGCTGGAAGTCCTCGCCATTAACCTGGCCTGGCCCCTCGCGCTCACTCGATTTGCGCAAGGCGTTATGGTGGACCATTCGGTCTATGCCTTGCAAGGTCTGGCCTTCTTTTTCGTGGTTTTTTTCTATGTGCTGGTTCGCTTGTATCAATTGAGGCGCATCGACTAGGTGGCCGGCTCCCGAGGGGTGCGGACTGAGGTGGCAACGGCCGTGGCGATTTCGGTCGGTCGCCGACTGGCCAGTCCGCCGGCCATCGATAGCGCCGGGCGAGTGGAACACCGCGTTGGGACGCAAGGCCGTGATGTCGACGCTGCGATTGTGCCGGTGCCGATCAATTCCCCGTCGGGGCGTCGATTGTGATGAGCGCGAGAAATGCTGCAAAGAACGTGCGGGTGGTCGGTGCGGCATAAAGCGGCGCCGGCACCTCCCGGCCATCCTCCATTGCGCCTCCGGTGCCGATGGCTAAGGGGCGTCCCGCGCATCGTCTCCAGACAAAGCCTAGGTGACTAGGGAGAACCCATTTGGCGCGGAAGTATTACTTTGTCAGCGACCTGCACATGGGAGGCGACGGTGAGCTGCAGCACTGCGACTACGCTACCGAGTTCATCGCTTTTCTAAAAGGGCTAGAGCAGGAAGGTCCCGACACCGAACTCCTCATTATCGGCGACACCTTTGGCTTTTGGGAACTGACCCTCGTGCACGGCACCAAAAAGCTTGCGCACATCATTGCGGCGCACCAGGCAATTTTCGATCAGCTCAGGGTTACTGGGGCGTCCATCAAGGTGACCATGATGGTCGGCAATCACGACTACGACCTGGCTTGCGATCCCGCTTACCTGGGAATGCTGCAGGCATACAACATCGATTTGGATAGGAACTTGGTGCTCATCCGTATGGTGGGCGACAAGAAGATTTGGATCGAGCACGGCCAACAGCACGACCCATTCAATGCTTTCCGCGACTATGGCAATCTCTACGCGCTTCCCCCCGGTTACTTCATCACTGAAACCTTCGTCGGTGGGGCGAGCCGATATGCCGATTTCGGCCGGGGAGACTGGCTCAAAGATATTCGCTCGGTCGGTACACTCCAGATCCCCGACTGGTTCCTATCGAACTATTTCTACCGTGAGATGGGAACCGTGCTGCGGTGGCTCCTGCTTCCGTTCTTGCTTCTCTCCTCGGTCACCCTGGCGGCGATCCTTGGAGAGCTGCTGCGAGTTCTAGGCATTTTTGACTACAATGTCCTGTTCGACAATCCGCTGATGAATCGGTTGGGGATCATCGACAATGTTCTGCAGGTGGTGATCGCGATCAACTCGGTTTTCCTGATTTTGTTCGGTGTACCCATGGCGCTGCTGCTGCACGACCTGAAGCGCACCTTGCGTCGCTTCCACGTGCTCACCAGCCGCTGGACGATTGCAGATCTCGATTCGGACCTATCTTACCTGCAAGCGGCTGAGGAGGTCTTCAAAAGGGATGACCGGGTTGCGGTCTTTATTTTTGGGCACACGCATGCGGCGTTTCTGAAGCGGCTCGGGTCGGATGGCCGGATCATCCTCAACACCGGAACGTGGTTAAAATTGTTGCACCGGGTTCCGGTCCGCTTTGGTCTATTGCCTGCGGTCTACTACCCGTCCTATCGGCTGAACTACTTTTGCATCGAGGAGCAACAGGACGGCGGCGTTATCCGTTATGTCGAGATCCCGAAGCGACCCGGCAGCGAGCTCACTTGGCTGCAACGCTTCGTCACCTTCGGCAAGGTGCCGAAGCAGCTGGAGGCGATTGCGGCAAGGACGGTCCTGAATTTCTAATAGGACCCGCTTTTGGGGTGCCATGGCCAAGTGGCCAATCTGCTAGGGGCCGCCCGCAAGGTGCCCAAAGGGGCTAGGGTTTCTGCCCATAGGCGCCTCCGGGCTTGCGCGTATTCCGCCAAGCGCAAATCGGGTGCCAAATGCTTGGGCAAACTGCTTTCACGGAGAACTGCAATGTCACTTGGACGTTCGTCCCTTACTATCCTCGGTGCTGCGGCGATAGGGTTTACCGTAGGTGCCTCAAGTCTCGCCATTGCGAATTTCGGCATGTCGGGCCCGGGATCGCAGCTCGGAATGCCGCAATATATGCGGGCCGAGTCAAAGGCCATGGCCGAGCTTGGCGACCATCAGGGCGTTTTCGTCGACAAAGGGACCTTCAAGCTGCACTTGGGCAAGCCGAAGGGCACCGCCCCGAGCGCGGACGCCCTAGGAAAGGGCGCCCATGAGGTGGCCAATGGGGCCATTATCTACCGCTCCGGTGGCAAACTCTTCCTGGTGGACGGGACGCCGGATCACGAATAAAGGTCGCGCTCCCCTGCAAGACGACGAGCTAGTGGGAGCAACCTGCACGACCGAGGCTTTCTCACGGCCGTCGAATAGCCGCGGGAAAGCCGCGACGGTGGCGATCCGGCACGCGCAATTGATCTATGCGCTATCCTCGGGGCGCGTTGCGCGGGACGGCCAAGGCTCCCGCTAGAACGCGCGCCAAGGGTCGGAGACGATGCGCACGACGGATTTGGGTGTCTTGCGTCGCATTGTTCGAATTTTCGGCGTCGTTGCCTTGGCTTGCCCCTTTGCGGTCACCGTGGCGTTTGCTTCGCCGACGGGCGATAGCTGCAGAAAAGAGATCTGCACCTCTGCGGTGTCGTCCTGTATGCGAGCCGATGAAAAGCTAAATCCCTTTGCGCGGACCGAAGCGGAAAAACAAACCTATTGCGCCACGTTTTTCACCGGCTGCATGAGCCGAAGCATATCCGCGGATGTGCCTTGGTATACGCCTGAGATGGTCGCTCGCTTTCTGCAATGCCCGCCATAGGCCGGCATGGGACGGCGACCGCACCCGGGACAGTTCCGACCTCCTTGTTTGTTGGCTAGCGCCCCACAAAGGACCTCCTGAGCGATGGGAGGGACCGGGCGCGCGGTTTGGAGGGCTATGGACGAACTGGGTCCCAGTAAACTGGGTCCCGGTGAACTGGATTCAAGTAAACTGGGTCCCGTCTCATGGTTTGGAAGCGCCATTTTGGCGCTCAAGGTCTTGCAGAAGCCGAGTGACATTGGGATCGGTCGGGGCCAGGCGGGCCAACTGTTGTGCATAGGCGACCGCTGAGGCGATGTCACCGCCTTGGCGACTGAAACTGATCAGCGCCAGCAAGGTCTCGCGGTCGTCTGGATGGCGGACCAGACTGTCCTTCAGGACGGCGATAGCCTCGCTGCCGCGCCCCGCGGAATTGAGGGCGACGGCATGGACATAGGCATATCTTGCCTGCTCCGGCGCAAGTTGAGCCGCAAGGCGGAACTCGCCAAGCGCCTCATCGAGCCGCTTAAGGCGCACCAGGGTCAGGCCGAGCGCGTGGTGAACGCCGGCATCTCCGGGGCCCTCGGCGATCGCCTCGCGCAGGGTCTGCTCGCCTTCAGCTTCGCGGCCGAGCTGCCGATAAAGATCGGCCAGATTGATGGCGGCAGGCGTGTACTGCCGACTGAGCCGGAGCGCGGCTTGCAGCTCGGCCTCCGCCTCCGCCGTTGCCCCGCGTCGCAGGTAGAAAGACCCGAGCATGGAACGGGATTCGGGCCGGTCGGCGTTAAACTTCATCGCCGCGACAAACTCTTGCGCCGCGCCCTCAAAGCGTTCGCGTTCAGTCGCCGAGAGGCGCGCGGTCTCCACGCCGGCCAAGACGTAGGCGGCTCGCGTGCGCACACCCTGGACAGCATCGCCGAGCAATGCTGAGGCAAGCGGCCAGCGCTGGGCCACGGGCACACCCTCCAGCGCGTCGAGCGCGCCGATACGCACCATTGGGTCAGGATCGGAAAGGCTTGTCCGGATCAGAGCGATCGTGGAGGGGGTCAGCCGCGAGCCGAGCTCGGTTAGCGCGCTGGCGCGCGCAACCGCCGGCGTGCCGCGATCAGCCGCGACCTGGGCAAGCAGCCTGGCTGCATCTGCCTTGCCGGTCCAGGCAGCGTGCAAGGCTGTCGCGAAAGTCTGGAAGCCCTTTCGGTTCGGACCATGCCAGCGCTCAATTGCGGATGCGGCCCATTCGGGCGATTGGTCGGCGTGGCAGCCGTTGCAAGTATTGGGCGTGCCGAGCTTGACGGTCAGGTCAGGGCGCGGAATGCGGAAACTATGGTCGTGCCGCTGATCGATCACCATGTAGGTGAGTGTCGGCATGTGACAGGAGGCGCAGGCGGGGGGTGAGGCACTGTGCCCGTGGTGGGCGGTCGCTGCATACTTGTCCGAGGCATGGCATTGCAGGCAAGCACCATCGCCGGGAAGGCGGAGTTTGGCGCTATGCGGCTCGTGGCAGTCGCTACAGGTGACACCCGCGGCGAACATTTTGCTCTGCTTGAACGAGCCGTAGTTGTAGACCTCGTCGAGCATCTGCCCGTCGGCTTGATAGAGGCCCCGGCTGAGCGGCGACACGCTGTGCGTTTCCGATAACCAACGACCCGGCAGCCAATTCTCGGAGAATTGGCCACGGCGGGCGTGACATAGGCCGCAGGTCTCCGTCTCCTTGCGCAGGGAGAAGGCGAGCTCGCTGCGCCTGGCGTTGCCGGTTTTTGCGTCGATCGGCCAGCTGACTTTGCTGCGTTCGTCGAAGCGAACCAAAAGCCCCATGGTCGGATCATCGACCTTGCTCAATGGCCACCAGCTCTTGCGGTCGGCGACCCAAGCGACGTGCTTGGAGCCCGGTCCATGACAGGCCTCGCAGCCGACGTTGATCTCCGCAAAGGTTGTGGCGAAGCGATCGGCCACCGGATCGTAGTTCTTGCGCACGCCGGTCGAATGACATTCGGCACACATGAAGTTCCAATTCTGGTTGAGCTTGGTCCAGTGCAGGAAGTCCTCGTGCCGGATCTGCTCGTTGGGATAGAGGTGAAACCAGCGTTGGCCGCCCTTTTCCTTGGGGCGGGTGTCCCAGGCCAGCGACAAGGCTTGCAGGCGACCGTCCGGAAACGCGATTAAGTATTGCTGCAGCGGATCGACGCCGAAGGTGTACTTCACCTCGAAGGTGGCAGGCATGCCGTCGGGTCCGTCGGTTTCGACCAAAAACTTGCCGTTGTCGCGAAAGAAGCGCGACCGCACACCGAAGTAGTCGAAGGTCGCGCCGGAAAAATCACCGAGCACGGTCGTCTCGGTCGCATGGTCCATGGCATGCCTGTGCTGTGAGGAACGCCACAGCTCGGCCTGCTTCTGGTGGCAGCCGGCGCAGGCCGTGCTGCCGACGAAGCCGGCCGCGGTGGCGTCGCCGGCCAGCCCAAGCGGTGCGGCTTGGTGCCTATGGCCCGTCAGCAACTGCAAACACAAGCCGGCGATCACCACCAGGCCCGCGCCAAGGGATACGGCAAGCAAGATCTTGCTACGGAAAAACCGCGCGCCCCCTGAGCGCGCGAGATCTTGGGCGCCGTTCGTTGCGATCCGCGATCCCTGCTTGTTTCCGGATTTGCTTTGGGAGCGCGCCACGATCGCTCTGTCTCAGGGAGGGGTCTCAGGACTTTCGGCGGGGACCAGTACAGGCTAGCCACGCCGATGCGGCGAGCTATCCGGAATTACCCTATGGCCGGACTGATCGAGTGGGTATGAACCCATTCCCGCCGAATGACCTCAGCCCGAGCCGACGCGCACCGCCAACGCCGCAGCGATGGCCAAGCGGGGGCGGCGCGCACTCGGCGCACCATGACGGAAAGGCAACAGGCGCCGGCAAAAGCCGATGTGCATGGGAAAACATGGAGATGCAACCTTTTGCGTGCACTAGCATGCAGGTTCGGCTGAGGGACTGAAGGGGGATACGGGGAAGATGCAGGGGGGAACCGTCGGGGGCACGCTGTGCCGGCGTGGATTGGCGCGCCTTGGGAGGGCCGCACGGGCTTGCGTGGCGTGCCTGCTTTTCTTCACTGGGTTTTGCTTCCAAGCCGCGGCAGAGTGCGTCGATCCTGCAACGCTGACGCATTCCACGGTCAGCATGACAAGGTATTTCGACGAGGAAGAGAAAAAGACCTATCCGGGCTCGTTAGGGATCCGCGGGACCGCCTGGTTCCTGTCCGCCACCTCGATGGTGACGGCGGAGCACGTCGCCGCGGCCATGACGCTTTCCGGTCAAGACTGGAAACAGGTCGAAATCCTGGACGGCGAGAACCGACAGTCGGTAGCCGTGCGGAGGCTGAGTTTGGCAGGGTCGCACGCCGAAAAGATCGCGGTGCTTGAACTGCGCGCGCCATTTGCGGCGGCGCGGGGCCTTGAACTCCGGATGCAACCGCTGGCCCCCGAGGAGCGCGTGGTTAGCCTCGCCTACCCGGGCAATCGTCTGCGGTTCGCCGCTGGTCGCTTCGTGCAATATGGCGATAGCGATCGGTTGAATGGCACGGCACTGCTCGAGATGTACGACGGCGACGACCGCCTCGTCCTTGATCATGGTGCCTCGGGCGCGCCGGTGCTGGACTGCCAGGGGCAAGTGGTTGCCATCGTCAGCAATCTCTTTACCCAAACCATGGCGTTTCCGTTCCGCGTGCTACGGATTTCGACGGCCTGGGGCCAGCCCAACGTCGTCTCGGTACCCATTCAGGCGCTTAAGGATTTTGCCGAGGCCAGGTGACGATCGCCCCGGCGACGTGAGCCAGACAAGCCGCGCCACGCGCGCGAGCGACGGGTGCAATCGAGTACCAGCGTTGATAGCCCTTTGCCGCAGCTAGTTGCTTGACGGCGGGTTCCTCAACTTCTGCATGACTTGTTCGATCGAGAAGGACCCCGGCCGCTGGCGCGGCGGGAACTGTTGATAGCTCGCCAGGTGCTGTGCCACCACTTTTTGCGCGGGAAGAAGCACGAAAGCGTGCTCGACGAACCATTTGACGTAGTCACCGGCCTCGTGTTGGGACCGTTCGAAGGGGTCCGAGCGAATATTGAACAGCATGGGCAGGCGCAGTTGCACCATCGGTTGCGCCCAGACGGCGAGCCCATGCGCCTTCTGTTCCATGAAGACGGCTTTCCATTGGTCGTAACGAAGGCCGGCAAGGTCGCCGTCATCGGTCCAATAGAAGAATTCGCGCCGCTGGCTTGGGCCGGTGCCGCCGAGAAGAGCGCGCTGGTCATAGCCATCCAAGTGGACGAGGAAGGTCCGACCGGCAGCGTCGTAGCCCTGCAGCAGCTTGGCCTTGATATCGGCTTCGCCGGCCGCCGCCACCAAGGTCGCCGCCCAGTCCTCGGCGGAGAAGAGGTTGTTGATCTCCGTGCGCGGCGGCACCAGGCCGGGCCAGCGCACCATCGCAGGCACGCGGTAGCCGCCCTCCCAGTTGGTGTTCTTTTCGCCGCGGAAGGGCGTCGTCCCGCCATCGGGCCAGGAGAAGGCCTCGGCGCCGTTATCGGTGGTGTAAATCACGATGGTGTTGTCGGCGATGCCGAGATCATCGAGTTTTTTCAAAACCTGTCCGACTTGGCCATCGTGCTCAACCATGCCGTCGGGATAGATGCCAAGGCCCGTCACTCCCTGTGATTGGGGTTTGAGGCGCGTCCAGATGTGCATGCGGCTTGGATTGAGCCAGACGAAAAACGGCTTCCTGTCCCGATGCGCACGATCGATGAAGTCCAAACTGGCGCCGACGAATTCCTCGTCGATCGTCTCCATACGCTTCTTGGTCAGCGGCCCGGTATCCTCGCATCTCTGTTTCCCCCAGGCACCGAAGCGGGGATCTTCAGCCGGCGTGTCGGTCGCTGTGGCAAAGCATTTCAGGACCCCGCGGGGACCGAATTCCGCTTTGAAGGCCGGGTTTTTGGGATAGTCGGGGTGTTCGGGCTCATCTTCTGCGTTGAGGTGATAAAGATTGCCAAAGAACTCATCGAAGCCGTGCACGGTTGGCAGGAACTCATTGCGGTCACCGAGGTGGTTCTTGCCGAATTGTCCGGTCGCATAGCCCTGCGGCTTGAGGAGTTGGGCGATGGTCGGGTCCTCGGCAGACAACCCCTCCTTTGCTGACGGCAATCCGACTTTCAGCAGCCCCGTTCGCAGCGGACTCTGTCCGGTGATGAACGCGGCACGGCCGGCGGTGCAGGATTGCTGGCCATAGTAGTCGGTGAAGATCGCGCCTTCGGCGGCAATGCGGTCGATGTTGGGAGTGCGGTAGCCCATCATGCCGCGGTTGTAGGCGCTGATGTTCCAGTAGCCGATGTCGTCGCCCATGATCACCAGGATGTTCGGTTTTGCCGCCTGCGCGCAGACCGGCGCCACTGGGATCATTGCGGCGGCAAGCAGCCACAGGAATCCGACGCAAGCTTTCGCAACCGTCCTCATGGTCCGTCACCTCCTAGAGTCCCATTCGCTTGCACAAGTCTCCGACCAACGATCTAGGGTTCGAATTGAGCGCCTAGCCCGTTGCACCTGCGTCGGACGGAAGCGAGCGAAGATTGCATCGTCGCCGCCAGTGGCATTTCCTTGCGACACGTAAGTACTCGTTAGCCCGCCGCGTCGAAGGTGGCGGCGCTCTCCCGCCTTTGTTTCTTTAGCTGCGATGCGGACGCCCTTGGCTTGGGGCGTCCGCTAGCTGTTAGCAAGTTCGGCTCGCGCGGCTACTCGCTGGCGTGGCTGGCCGTGGCGGCTTTGACCTGCTCCAAGACCTGGGAGAGGTTGTAGCTTTCCGCCGCCTGCAGCGGCGGGTATTTTTCGTAAGAGCTCAGGTGCTCGAGCCAGAGCTGCTGGCCGATCGGCAGCATGTTCCAATCGTATTGGAAGGCCGTCATCGGCGCGCCGAGTGCACCGCCCATGCTCATTGCCGACTTCTGCTCAACGCCGACCGCTTGCTCGAAGGGATCGCGCTTGATGTTCTGCACCAAGGTGAAGTGGAAGGTGGTGAGCGGCATGATCCAGCCCGCCGGCCCCGGCTGCGACATGGTGTAGTACATCTTCCAGTTCTTGTAGCGCACCGCCGACGGCGTGGCGCCGGAGAAGTAGTAGAAGTAGTCGCGGGCCGACTTCTCCGACTTGCCTTCGAGGTAGTCGCGCTGGTTGACGCCGTCGAGTGTGGTCTTGACGATGCCGGGATACCGGCCCTCTTGGATCTGCTCTTTCAGGCCATTGCCCTTGGGGCCACCGGCGATGTCAACCAGGGTCGGCACCCAGTCGAGCGCGGCGAACAGCTGGCTGTGCACGGTGCCCGGCTTGATGTGGCCCGGCCAACGCACGACCATGGGGGCGCGGTAGCCGCCTTCCCAGGCCTCGCCCTTCTGCCCCTTGAACGGCGTGACGCCGCCGTCGGGGAAGGAGATCATCTCGGCACCGTTGTCGGTGGTGAAGACGACGATGGTATTGTCGAGCTGACCCATGGTCTCGAGTTTCTTCAGCACGTCGCCGATGTTGTCGTCCATCTGCTTCATGCCGGCTTCGTTGACGCCCCAGTCCTTGCCGCCGCGCTCACCCAGCATGGCCTCGTACTTGGGTGGCAGCACGGTCACGACGTGCATGCGCGCCGGGTTGTACCAAACGAAGAAGGGCTTGCCCGTCTTCTTCGGGTCGTTGCGGTCGAGGAACTCGACGACCTTGGTGGAGATTTCCTCGTCCACGGTCTTGGAGCGTTCCAGCGTCAGCGGGCCTTCATCGCTGCAGGTCTGGTTTTTCTCCGTACCGTCGGAGGATTTGCACCAGAGCACGGGCCGCGGCGGCGTCAGACAGCGGGTGGTCTTGGGATCGACGGCCCCGGATACTTCGGGCACGCCGGGGATCGGCGTGTTCTTGCAAGGTGGCGCGACACCCTGCACGTTCGGGTTTTTATTGATGTCGGGGAAGCTCACCTGCTGCATGGCGTCGAGGTGATAGAGGTAGCCCCAATACTCCTGGAAGCCATGCGCCGTCGGCAGGGCCGCGGTGTGGTCGCCCAGGTGGTTTTTGCCGAACTCGCCGGTGGTGTAGCCGAGGTCGTACAGGAACTTGGCGATGGCCGGCGTGCCCGGCCGCAAGTAGGAGGGGCTGCCCGGGAGTTGTGGCGGGATCATGCCGGTGCGCAGGGGATACATGCCCGTGAAGAAGGCGTTGCGTCCGGAGGTGCAGCTCTGCATGGCCACATAGTCGACGAACATCGCGCCCTCGCTTCCGATGCGGTCGATATTGGGGGTTTCGCCGACCATCAGGCCGCGGTGGTAGATGCTGGGCTGCATCCAGCCGATGTCATCGCCCATGATGAAGAGGATGTTGGGTTTGTCTTGTTGTTGTGCCGCTGCCGGTGCGCTCGCCGCCATAGCGACGATGAACGACGCGAGCAGGCCGCGCCAGACCTTTCTGCTCATGCTCCAACCCCTTTTTGCCGATGACTGCCCGAGTCGGGCCGGCAGTCTGCGCCCGTGTGCCATTTTCGAGAGGAGAGGTGCGGGCCACAACTGCACTTAGGGGCAGGCTGCAGCAAGAGGTGTGAGTAGAGCAACGAACGACCCGGCAAAGGGCAACGCCCTTGACGCCCTGCGGGGGCGTAGGGTGAGCGAAAAGTCAGGGGGCCACCCCGAGCCCAAATACACACAACGCTGGATACTGATGGCCTCTGACTTGTGGCGAAGATCCTGGCGAAGCGGTTGTCACAAAGGCGTGGCAGCAGCGGCCGCTCGGGGACCGGCTTGTCTTGTTCTCGAGGTGTTGACGGCCGCCATCCGTGGATGGCCGCAAAGACTCACCGAGTTAGGTTGTAGTCTGCCAATCGTCTTTATTACTCACGGCCACATCCTTACTGGTCGCGGCGACATTCTGAAGAGTGTGCAAGCGATTAAAACGGACGCGGAAGATTTTTTACCAAACCGTTAACCAACGAAAAGCTTATCGACGCCATTGGGCGCGGCCCCTGACGCCGAAGGCGCTCTTCGTTTGAGGCCGCAATATTTGCCGCTGAATTTGCCTGTCGGTGCAGTCTGCCCCTATGGGCAGTTTTGTTGCGCGCGTGGGTGTGGGACTTTTGGCATGGATTTGGGCGAAGGCCGTCAAACTGTCATGCGCAGCTATTTACTGACGCAGTTCCCCGGCGCGTTGGCCCAACGTAGCGCAGCATCGGCTTGGCGGTTGATTCGGCGACCGATCGCCGTTGCTCCACGCATTCTTGTCGACATTCACCAAGGCGCGCGAGGGGTGTTGTTGCAGGCACGAAGCCTATCCAACCTCCTCTTTTCTACCCGCGGCAAGACGCCCGATCACGCGCAGGCGAACGGGCGCGACACACCCGCAACTGTGACGTTTTGGGCCGAGTGCGAAAACCGCAAGTGGTTAGCATGAAAAAGAAACTCCTTATCATCGCTGTCGCGCTCATTGTGATCGCCGCCGCCACAGGCGGCGCGCTCTATTATCTTTTCCCAGTCCGGGTGTCCCTCTTCGCGGCTATGACGCGCAACTACATTCTGTCTTGGTCCGCACCGCGTGGCACCACAACCACGGAATTGAATGCGGCCTACAAAGGTGCCGCGTCCCTTGCGCTCACACCTGCCGCGGAGGCGCCAAGCGACAGCGCTGGGGACTGGCCGAGCTACAACCGCACACTCGCCTCGGAGCGCTACTCGCAGCTGAGCCAGATCAATACCAAGACTGTCGAGAAGCTGAAGGTTTCGTGCACGTACGACATTGGTCAGTTCGCTGCCTTTGCCTCGGGTCTGATCATGGTGGAGAACGCTCTGATCGGCACCACCGAATTCGATATTTTCTCCATCAACCCGGCCACCTGCGCTGAAAATTGGCGCACGCATGAGGTCTATCCTCCCAGCCTTCTGCCCGCCAACCGAGGGGCCGCCTACCTGGACGGCGCCCTGTTTCGCGGCACCCAGGACGGACGCGTGCTGGCCTATGACTTCAAGACCGGCAAGCGACTGTGGGAGACACGGATCGCGGACCCGAAACGCGGCGAGTCTGTCCCCGCGGCACCCATTGCCTGGGACGGCCGCATCTTCATCGGTAATGCGGGTGGAGACTTCAAGGGTGGCAAGGGGCGCATGTACGCGCTCGAGGCCAAGACGGGCAAGATCGTCTGGGAGTTCTTTCTGGTTCCCAGAACCGAGGGCGACCCCATCCGCGGACCGCTCGGCGCGTCGCCGCTCGATGCGGCAAGCTGGCAAAATGCGCCCGGCATACCCATCAGCGGTGGGGGGACCTGGACATCATTCACGCTCGATACCAGGAACGGGCAGCTGTACGTTCCGGGCGGCAATCCGGCGCCAGACTTCGTGATCCCCGCGCGCGAGGGAGACAATCTTTATACCAACTCGGTCATCGTGCTCGACGCCAAGACGGGAGACTACAAACGCCATTTCAAAATCGTGCCGAAGGATTGGCACGATTGGGACGTCTCCAACCCGCCCATCCTCATTCGATCGATGGGCGGCAAGGACCTCATGGTGGTGGCACCCAAAGACGGGCATCTCTATGGCTTCGATCTTGCCAACAACAACCGGCTCTATCGCGTACCCGTGACCCAAGTCGAGGACGTCGCCGAAACTTTCGAACCCGGCAAAGCCGTCCGTTTCTGCCCGGGCGCGGTGGGTGGCGCCGAATGGAACAGCCCGGCCTACGATCCCAAGACGAACCTTGTCCTGATCGGTGAGGTCGATTGGTGCGACACGGTCACGCCAAAGGATCTCAATCAACTGAGGAAGGTGGAACGCGGGCAGCCATGGGCCGGAATGGCGACCTGGAACCCATTCTGGATGTTTGGCAAAGAGGGCCCCACGGCGGGACACTGGGCCGGTTGGGTCTACGCCGTCGACGCCGATACCGGCGCCTGGAAGTGGCGCCTGAAATCGAACTACCCGATCGTCAGCGGCATGACGCCGACCGCCGGCGGCGTCGTGTTCTTCGGCGATCTGGGCGGCAACTTCTATGCGCTCGATGCCGGCAACGGCCAGAAGCTTTGGGGGCAGGAGCTCGGCGGCGCGATCGGCGGGGGCGTCATCACCTATACGGTGAACGGTGCGCAAAAGATTGCCGTGGCGGCCGGCTTTACGCACCCCGCTTGGCCAACCAAGATCGTCACCGCCAAGATCGTCGTGCTGGGCCTCGATAGCACCGCCGCGCCGACCCAGTGAGGAGCCAAGCTCATGGGGCTCGATCCGGTTTTCCTCTCGCGCCTGCAGTTTGGCTTCGTCATTAGCTTTCATATCATCTTCCCGGCCTTCACGATCGGCTTGGCGGCGTGGCTGGCGACGATCGAGGGCGCGCGGCTCGCCACCGGCAACGCGCTCTATCGGCGCGTGTTCGATTTCTGGCTGAAGGTCTTCGCGGTCTCGTTCGGCATGGGCGTCGTAACCGGGATCGTGATGGCGTTCCAGTTCGGCACCAACTGGAGCGTGCTGGCGCAGAAGACCGGCTCGATCCAGGGGCCGCTCCTCGGCTACGAAACCTTCACCGCCTTCTTGTTGGAAGCGACCTTCTTCGGCGTCATGTTGCTCGGCCGCGACCGCGTGTCGCCGCCCTTCTACCTCTTTGCCTGCTGCATGGTCTCGCTCGGGACGATGTTTTCATCGTTCTGGATCCTCGCCAACAACAGCTGGATGCAGGTGCCGCTCGGCCACACGATCGTCGACGGCAGGATTATCCCCGAGGACTGGTGGGCCATCACGACCGGGCCCATCATGCGCGTGCGCTGGCCGCACATGCTGCTCGCCGCCTTCCTGACGACGGGGATGTGCGTGGCGGCGACCGGGGCCTGGTACACGCTGCGCGGCGTCCATCGCGCGGAGGCCCGCGTGATGCTCAATTGGGGGCTCGGAGCCGTGGCGCTGCTGATCCCGATCCAGCTCTTCTTCGGTCACTTGACCGGCCTTTATGTGCTCAAGCATCAACCGGCGAAGTTCGCGGCGATCGAGGCGCGCTGGAAGACGCAGCAGCCCGCCAGCGAGGTGCTGATCGCCATTCCCGACGAGGCCCGCGAGCGCAATTTGTTTGCGATCGAGATCCCGAAGCTCGGCAGCTTCATTGCCTCGGGCAACTGGACCGCGCGCGAGATCGGGCTCGATACCTTCCCGCCCCAGGACCGGCCGCCGGTGCTGATCCCATTCTTCGGCTTCCGCATCATGGTGGGAATGGGCTTGATCATGCTCGCCGTCTCCTGGTTCGGGACCTTCCTGCGTTTCCGCGGCCGGCTGGAGGCGACGCGCTGGTTTCTTTGGGGAACGTTCCTTGCCTTCCCAACCGGCTTCATCGCCATCCTAGACCGGGTGGTACACCGCCGAGGTCGGACGCCAGCCTTGGGTCGTCTACGGCCTCTTGCGCACCAAAGACGCCGTCACCCCCTCGCTCACGACCGGCGACGTCTTGGTCTCGCTCGCCAGCTACATTCTCGTCTACGCCGCCTTTGTCTCCTTTGGGATCTACTACATCTACAAGCTTTTGCAGCAGGGACCGACCGTCGCGGCGAAGCCAATTCCGGGCGCCACGGGAAGCCGGCCGCTGGCGTACGCCGACACGCTTGAGACGGCTACCGGCAGTGGACTCCAGACCGGCAGGTAAGCGTCATGGAAGTGAGCACTCTGGCATTGTTTTGGGCCGGCGTTCTGGGCTGCGCGGTCCTGCTTTACGTGATCCTGGATGGCTTAGATCTCGGCGTTGGGATCCTGTTTGGGACAACCGGGGATGAGGCGAAACGGGCCGAGATGATGGGCACAATCGCGCCGTTCTGGGATGGCAACGAGACCTGGCTGGTGGTGATCGGCGCCGGGCTGTTTGCGGCGTTCCCGGATGCTTACGCGGTGTTCCTCAGCGCCTTTTATTTTCCCGTGCTGTTGATGCTGTTTGGCTTGATCTTCCGCGGCATCGCCTTTGAGTTCCGTTACCGCAGCGAGCGGATGCGCCCGATCTGGGACTTGGGGTTCTTTCTTGGCTCGGTCGTGGTCGGGTTCGCACAGGGCGCCGCGGTCGGCGCCATGATCCGGGGTATTCCGGTCGCCAACGGCCAGTACGCCGGCGGTCCGTTTGGCTGGCTGCACCCATTTGCGATCCTGACCGGGATCGGGCTGGTGCTCGGCTACGCGCTGCTCGGCGCCGGCTGGCTCGTGCTCAAGAGCGAGGGCGAGTTGCGCGACTGGGCGCATCATCGCATCCGCTGGCTCACGCTAAGTGTGTTTGGCGTCCTGTTTGTGGCCTTTACCGCTACGTTTGACTACAGCATTCTGGCGCGCAGCAATTTGCTCGTCAGGCCCTGGGCCCTCGCATTCCCCGGCATCGCGCTGCTGGCGTTGGCTGGGATCCTCTGGGGAGCGCGCAAGGACCGCGATCAACTGCCGTTCGCCATGACGTGCCTGTTTTTTCTCGCCGCCTTCATCAGCCTCGGCCTGATGTTCTGGCCCTACATGATCCCCTATTCCGTGACGGTCGCGAGCGCAGCCGCGCCGGACGCCTCATTGAGATTCTTGTTTTACGGCGGCGTCGTGGTCCTGCCGGTCATCGCCGCTTACACCATCGGTGTCTACTGGGTCTTCCGCGGCAAGATCGGCAAGGTCGCCGGCAACCCTTAACCTGCCTCGGAACGCCAACCCTTACCCAACATACCCAGGGCGAAAATCGGATACCAGCGCTGGCGATCCGCTCGCAAGCGGGAGGTCGGCGGTTTTGTTGTGCAAGTGCTGTCAGCTGCCGTGTTGCCGGCGCAAGCCTTGTGCGACCGCCCTAGCGGCGTTGCCCGCCGGCAACGAGGTGCCGTCAATTGTCTGCGCGGAGCGTTACCGGCCGAGCTTTTCGCCAAGTGTGAGTTGTGGCGAATCAGTTCGATGAATAGCCACCTTGGGTGGGCGTCCATTGCAGCATCGTTGCGCGACCAAAGCGAGAGGTTGCTAATGCCACCCTTCTTTAGATGCTTTCCCCGGATATTTTTGCTTGCGGCGTTGGCCATGCTGGGTTGGGGCCATATCGCAGGAGCGGCCGACCTTGGCTCTGGGCCGCCGCCGCCGCTAAGCGCGCCGCCCTCACCATGGACGGTGACCTTCACCCCCTACGGCTGGATGCCCGCTCTCAATGGTGACGTAACGGTGAAGGGCCGGCCGGTGAATGTTGATGTCGATGCCTTCGAGGTCCTCGGGCATCTCGATGCGGCGCCGTGGATGAGCTATGCCGAGGCGCGGCGGGGGCCTCTCGCCCTCTACAACGATATCGTCTATGCCAAGCTCGGCGTCGACGGCAGCGTCTCCAGATCCGTTCGCGGGCTTACCGTTGGTGCTAACGCCGATGTCGACTTTTCGGAAACCATCATCGAGCTTGGCGCTGCTTACGAGGTTGCCAGATGGCACTCCGGAGGCAGCATTGGCAGTACCGCCATCGACCTGCTGGCGGGGGCCAGATACTGGCACCAGGAGTTGTCCCTGAAATTTGGCCTGACAGGCACCTTGGACCTCAATGGTGTCGTGGTGTCGCGCAACCGCGCGATTGCCCGCAGCGGCGATGTGGACTGGGTCGACCCGCTCGTCGGCTTCAGAGTTCGCCATCAATTGGCCCCGGGTCAGGAATTGGTGTTCCGGGCCGATGTGGGTGGCTTCGACGCCGGCAGCCAATTCTCATGGAATGTGCTTGGCGCCTACAGCTTCACCTTCGCCGTTCGCAATGGCGTCACCTACTCGGGCCTGCTTGGGTACCGGGCCTTGAGCGTGGACTACGAGCAGGGCTCAGGCGTCAATCGCTACCAATTCGATGTGGTCCAGCATGGGCCGGTCCTAGGGCTGACCATGGGCTTCTGACGGCCGCTCGTCACGACGACAAGGGCACCTCGGACGATAGACGTTTTTACGGGCACGGGGGGCGACCCCCCTGCATCGGAGGGCATGGGATCGACGCATAGCAGCAAAAGACGCAGCACTGGCCCTTAATCGGCTTCATGCGGTGGCCACACCGTTTGCAATCATAGATGAGCTGACAGGCGTCAGTCGGCATGGTCTCGATTGCCTTATGCCCGCACCCGGGGCACGTGATCACAGTGTGTAATTCCATTGGTCGCCCACCAGCCGGCCCAACTCAATAGAGAAAGCGGTAGGCTTTCGGTGATCCCACATGCAATGGGCTAAAGTCGGAGTTCAACTATTGTGACCTGGCCAACAGTCGAGCTGCCTGATTTCCGAAGAGGATGGGCCGGGCGCTTAGATGACCCGTCTACTAGCCGAGCTGGACACGGAAATCCACCTTCGATTGGGTCAACGACCAGTGGTCGGTGCCGAATAACTTCACCATCGGCAAGCTTGTGAAATTTGGAACCAGCCCGTGAGCATTCAAGCCGGTGTTCGCTATTGGGCCGAACCCCGACACGGGAGCGCACGACTTTGGTGCGCGGCTCAACATTATTTTCCTATTCGCGACGGCGAAATAAGCTCGATTGACGCGGCTTGGAGCCTGCGGGGGTGCTAGTGAGCCCGCCGCACCCAACCTTTCACCGCCGCATGCGCCGAAATCTAAGGCAGATCGGAATTGCCAGGGTTTGATCGGGTGCGGCATCCGTATATTAAGGTAGGGCTCGCGCGGGTGCGGCTCCCGCTTGAGCGGAGCCGCGTACCTAAGCTACCTGCGCGCATATTCAAAAGGCGGCATAGCGCGTAGGGTTTCCTTTGTTGCACCGGGTAACACCAGTCGAGCATTTTTTAACTCTAACTGTTTGGCCGGTATGGCAACGTCGTGTGCACCAATGCCGAGAAAACCTCCCGTGCTCACGATGCCGTAGGAGGCGGATCGTTCTTTGTTCAGAATGATGTCCTCGATCTTGCCGATCTTTTCGTCCTTGTCGTTGTAGACGGACTGCCCGAGCAGCTGGCGCTGCACGCTCCAGCCGTTTATGACGTCATTCAGCTCGACCACCGAGACACCGATCGTCGTTGTTGTTCCGGCGGTTTGCGCGCAAACGTTCGTCGCAGCGGGCGTCAGAAGCAATGCCATCAATCCGGCGTACAATACGTGTCGCATTGTCAGGACCTCCAGCCAAGTTGTTGTGGGACGCTGCACCGGTGCGCAGTTATGCGAGACTAGCACCCCGTGCCGGTGACCAAATCGGGGGCAACCCTGAAAACGGACAAATGCGCACCCGAAGTGTCAATCGACGTAAGCTGTACTGCTCACGATAGGTGCGGGGGAACGGCTCGAGGAGCGCATTGGCGGGGGGTCAACCTCATACCCGGCCAGGCGAACGACGGGAAGCCGAAGCCCGTCCGATAGCGAACGACCGATCTCGAATTTGGCCGGCTCGGTGATTTTATCGCCCTTGCTGCCTGCTTCTCATCTCATCGCAACTGACCCAAGCTTCGGCCGCATGGAACGTCGTCAAGCAACCCTTCGGGTATCATCCGCCTTTCCACTCGGAATTTTCCCTAGTTGTGGCCTAGGCGCAGCGGCGCTCAGCATGCGAACTGTTCTAGTCGCGATCTTAACCACGAACCGCCGGCAATATCGCGGCAGGTTGGCCCAGCTTTGTTCGGTCCGGGTGGCGCATGAGGATACTCGTCATCGAGGACGATCGGCAGACGGCGCAATATTTGGCCAACGGCCTGCGTCAACAGGGGCATGTTGTCGAAGTCGCTGACAATGGTCGTGACGGTCTGTTTTTGGCGGCCGGGGAGAAATTCGACGTCATGGTTGTCGACCGAATGCTGCCCGGCCTCGACGGCCTCGGCCTGGTGAAGACGGTTCGGAGCGCGGGCGTCAAGACGCCCATTCTCTTGCTGACGACGCTCGGGGGTATCGACGACCGCGTCGAGGGTCTGGAGGCGGGGAGCGACGACTATCTGGTGAAGCCGTTCGCCTTCGCCGAGCTGATGGCGCGCGTCAATGCTCTGGCCCGGCGCCCACCTATTGCGGGTGCGGATACCACCTTGAAGATCGCCGACCTGGAGATGGATCTTCTCCGGCGAAAAGTCCGGCGCGCCGGGGCAGAGATTGAGCTCACGCCACTTGAGTTCAAACTGCTCGAGCACCTTATGCGGCAGACGCCCCGCATCGTAACGCGAACCATGCTCCTGGAGCAGGTCTGGGGCTTCCACTTCGACCCAAAGACGAGCGTCGTTGAAACGCATATGAGCCGCTTGCGAGGGAAAATCGACAAGGGCTTTGCTTGTGAGCTCATTCATACGGCGCGGGGATCCGGCTACGTCTTGCGGGTGCCCGATGCAACTCGCTAGCAGCCTGATTGCTCGGCTAACGACCCTCTATGTGATTTTGTTTGCGGCCTCGGTCGCCATTCTGTTTGCGCTCGTCTGGTTTGTCACGAGCCGCTCGATGACGGCGCAACTGATGGCCAACGTGCAGCGCGAGGCGGTTTCGCTGGCAGACGAGTATCGCGCCACCGGCGCTGCTGCCGCCGCCGCACTCGTTGAAAGACGGCTGCAACGCGGTGGTCTCGCCTATTACCTCCTGCAGCGTCGCGATGGCGCCTGGATTGCCGGCAACATCGCCCCGGTCTCGCCGATTTTAGGGCCGCTTGATCTGCAGGTGCGGCTCTTTTCCCGCGGCGAAGCGGCCGGCGAGCGAACGCAAGGGGATCTGCGCAACGCCATCGGCTATGGCGTGCTCCTGAGCGACGGCACCTTTGTCCTGGCCGGAGAAGATGTTGGTCGCTTGCAGGCCACTCGGAAGGCGATCCTGACGGCATTTTCCGTGGGCGGTGGCGTGTCGGTGATCCTGGCAATCCTGGGAGGACTGGCGCTGAGTGCCGGGTTTCTGCGCAGGGTGGAGCAGGTCAACCGGACGGCGCGACAGATCATGGCGGGCAAACTGGACTCGCGCGTGACGGTCAGGGACAACGGCGACGAGCTTGATCGGCTGGCCGCCAACCTCAATGCCATGCTCGATCGCATTCAATCCCTGATGGAAAGCCTCAAGCAGGTCTCCAGCGATATCGCCCACGATCTGCGAACGCCGTTGGCGCGCTTGCGCCAGAACCTAGAAACGGCAAAGGTCAGTGCTAGGACAGTCGATGAATTTCGGTCCTCGACCGACGCCGCCATTGCTGAGACGGATGGCCTGCTCAAGACGTTCTCGGCCTTGCTGCGCATCGCGCAAATCAAGTCCGGTTCACGTAAGGCAGGCTTCGCGAGGGTTGATGTTTCCGAACTCTTCGAGCTCGTTGCCTTGACGTTTGCCGCAGTAGCCGAGGATCAGGGACACCAGCTCGTATCCGACATTCAAGGTGGGATTGCGATTTCCGGCGACCGCGAGCTTCTCCTGCAGCTTGCCACAAACCTCGTCGAGAACGCCATTCGCCACACCCCCAGAGGAACCAAGATTGAGTTTCGCTTGCAGGAGGAAATGGACGACGTCATCGCCACCGTCGTCGACAATGGTCCCGGCATTCCAGAACAGGAACGCGGCAAGGTTTTGCGCCGCTTCTATCGTCTGGAAGCAAGCCGCACGACGCCAGGTAGCGGACTTGGTCTCGCCCTAGTGACCGCCGTTGCCGACCTTCACGGCGCGCGCATTAGCCTGCTCGATCACGGCCCTGGCCTCATTGTCGAGGTGCGCTTTCCGGCCTCCAGTCGGTCAGTGGCGCAGCCTTTGAAAAAGGCCGTCCGGAACTAGGCGCGGATCGCAATTTACGAAATCGTATAGCTGGCGCAAACGTCCCGCAAGGTGCCATGCCTAACTATGGCTGATACGGGCGGGCGGAGAGGTCTCCGACCTACCCGCAAGCGGCTAGTTACGGAGATGCCCAATGCCGGATACGGATCATAAATCAGACCACCGCCAGCCCTGGAGCGGTGTGTTAGTTTTCCCAAAGCGAGCTCCAAGTCGAGGCTAAAGGCAGGCCTGCTCGCGAGCGCCGCGGCGGCTGCGCTGTTTGCAGCCACCTTGCATTCGATCCACGCCGAAGCACCCCAGCTCAAGAGCGCCACGGCTTTGGTGGCGTCCGCCCAAACCCCTGGGCAGTCCTCGGGCTTTGCCGACCTCGTCGCCGGCGTTAAGCCGGCGGTCGTTTCGGTGCGGGTGAAAACGGAGATGACGCCCCAGCTGATGGCCAATGATAACGAAGGCCGACCGTTCGAAGGCACACCGTTCGAGAAATTCTTCAAAGAGTTCGGCGGCAAGGGAATGGCGCAGCCGAAGGGCAATGGACACCAAGAGTTCGTGCAGGGACAGGGCTCAGGCTTCTTTATCAGTGCCGACGGCTACATCGTCACGAACCACCACGTGGTCGACAAGGCCGTAAAGGTGCAGATCGTCACGGACGCTGGGGCGACCCTCGACGCCAAGGTCATCGGTACGGATGCCAAGACCGACCTGGCGCTGATCAAGGTCGACGGTCGTGCCGATTTCCCGTTCGTTGATCTGGCCGACAGCAAGCCTCGGGTCGGCGAATGGGTTGTGGCCATGGGTAATCCGTTCGGCCTGGATGGCACGGTTACGGCCGGAATCGTTTCCGCCCACGGCCGCAATATCGGCGCTGGGCCCTACGACGATTTTCTGCAGATCGACGCGCCCGTGAACAAGGGAAACTCCGGTGGCCCAACCTTCAACACCAAGGGTGAAGTGGTCGGCGTCAACACCGCAATCTTCTCACCATCGGGAGGCTCGGTTGGCATTGCCTTTGCCGTTCCCGCCGGCACGGTCAAGGCGGTCGTTCAACAGCTCAAGACCAGCGGGCATGTCGAACGCGGCTGGCTCGGTGTGCAGGTCCAGACCATCACCGCGGAGATGGCCGATAGCCTCGGTCTCGACAGCGCCACTGGCGCCTTGGTTGCGGAAGCGCAGGCAGGCAGTCCGGCGGCGGAGGCGGGCCTCAAGTCGGGCGACGTGATCACCCAGCTCGGCAAGGCACGCGTTGAGGACGGCCGCGATCTCGCGCGCAAGGTCGCCGGGATCGGTCCTAACCAGTCCGTTGACCTTACGTTCGTACGGGACGGCAAAGAGCAGAAGGTCAATCTCAAGCTCGGCAAACTCAAGGACGAGACGGTCCGGAAGGCAGCGGCGGGCCATGCCGGCGACACCGGCCTCCCGGTGCTCGGATTGACCATTGCGCCTGCGGCAAAGGTCGAAGGAGCCGGAGACAAGGGGCTTGCCGTGCTCGGTGTCAATGCCAACAGCAAAGCTGCCGAGATCGGATTTCAGGAGGGCGACGTGATCCTGAAGGCGGGCAACAAGGAGACTTCGCGCCCGGAGGATTTCAAGGCAGCCATGTCGGAGGCCAAGGCCGCCGGCAAGAAGAATGTGCTCGTGCTCCTGAAGCGCGGCGCGGGGGTCTCCCACATCGCCGTCCCCGTCGCGATTGGATAGACGCCGAACCGTCGTCCTGTGCTGATCGACGCTACGCTCGGAGGCCTCACTGGCCTCCGAGCTCGTCGGATCAGGGCGTGCGGGTAAGATCGCCTCTCGATGGGTTAAGCCGACGGGGCGGTGGAAGAGACATGGAAAGAGGACGCGCAGGTCCGCTCCCGATCACCCTGGAGGCGACCCTTGTGGCGATCGGGGCAACGGTGGCTCATCGCGCGTCGGCTAGAACTTGAAGTTAATGCCGACTTTCACTTGTTGGATGTCGCGTTCGAACTCAAACGCACGGCTGCCGGATAAGCCGGGAAGCGTTTTGTCGGAGAGCCCAACAAAGTCATACTCGAATTTCGCCGTCCAATTGGGCGCGAGAGCATATTCGAAGCCGGCGCCGATCAGCCACGCGCCGCTGGTATTGGAGGCGCTGACCGAGGCGCCCGTCGTCAGTTGTGTGATGGAAGCCTCGTTACGGACCCATCCTCCGCCGACCTTGACGTAAACAAGGGTGCGGTCCAAGGCCAGGCCGATACGGCCGGCAAGCGTGCTGATCCATTCGGTGTCGGCGGAAGCCTGCAGCGGCCCGATGACGCCTGGAATGCTAATATTTCCTGAGGTCTCGATTGACGTCCAATCGAAATCCCATTCCACGCCCAAGACCAGGTTGCCAATTTGATAATTGTAGCCGACTTGGACGCCGCCGATGAACCCATTGTTGTCCCGGTCAAAGCTAACGCTCGTTAGATTGTCGCTGAGTGAGCTCGTCGCCCAGGCCCCGCCGATGTTGCCGCCAAGATAAAAGCCCCGCCAGATGACGGGCGGCGGCAAAGGCACCGCATTGAAGTCCAAGGCGCGAGGGCCGTAGGGACCGTCCGCCCAAGCGCCGGTTGCGAAGGAGGCGACCAGGCCAGCTGCCAGAGGTAGGAGATAGCGCGTACGGGGGGTCGGCATTTGGCTTGCGTCTCCAGTATGACCACGACGAACCCAAGTCTTACTTGGCAAACAAGCAAAACCCTTTGGGCCCTATGGACCAAAAAGCTGTCGGACGAACGCAATACCAGATTGGAGCGGCCGAGGCGTCGCAAAGAGAACCCTAGCCAGCCTCGGCAAAATACGTGAATTAAGTCTTGCCCGCACGCAAAATTTCTCGCGCTAAAAACTTGCGTGGATGCGATGTGAACAAATTGGCGGCGGTGCGAATAGTTGTACAAATTGAAGCGGTTTTAGGTTTTTCTTTAGAGGGTCTGAGGAGCGGGTTGCATGCAATTTGGCAACAGACGTTCTGGCGACGCGCGCTCGCCTTCCCTGGTCGGACATACATCTCGAGTGCCGTGCGCCTCGCTGGCCTGTTGGGGTACCGTGCTCTGAGTGTCGAGTTCGAAATGGCTCGGGGACCATATGCAAAGTGCAACACGGATCGGTCGTAGGAGTGACCCATAGGTTTTTAGTCGCGCTTACGTCCTCGCCGCGCCGCGGCGCGGCTTCCCATTTTCTGAGCCGCCGCCAGCTGGGTGTTGGCCAATCGTGGCGGCAGCCGAGCTCGCCCGCACCATGGCGTCGACGGGCATCATTTGCTACTGCAAGGCGCGCGATCCCGCCGCGTCGAAGGCAAAGATCCGGTTCCAGTCGTCCTTCATGCTGATGACCGTCCAGCCCTTGTTTTTTGCCTCGTCGTAGAGCGCCTGGGTGAAGGTGCCGACCTTGCTATCGGGCAGCCCCTGTGCCGGTCCGTAGGCATACTCGCGCCGGGCGTCGTCATGCAGCAGGAGCATCGCCAGCCGTGGGCCGTCGCCGGCCCAGGTGTACTCGAGCATTTGTCGATCGCCCGTCGAGTTGCCGAAAGCGGCAAAGGGTCGACGGCCGATCATGAGGTGGATGCCTTCGGGTTTGCCCGCGTTATTATCGTTCAGGAGCAGTTTCGGCTCCTTGGTAAGGATAGGCCTGCCCTCCTTGTCATAGCCGTAGGCGACGCCACCCGCGGTCCCCACGACCTGCTCGGGTGGGATGCCGTAGACCTGCTGTGAGTACACGCGCACGAAGTCTTGGCCACCGCCGGTGACAATGTAGGTCTTGAAGTCGTTGGCGCGCAGATACCTGAGAACCTCCTGCATCGGCTGATAAGTCAACTCGGCATAGGGTCGCCCCCAACGCGGATGTCTGGCCCCCCGCATCCACGCCCCAACCTCGGCCTGGAAGGCATCAACCGTCATCCCCGTGAGCGTCGCGAAGAGGATCTCCTCAAGGTCTTTCATCGGCAGCTTGGCGATCGCTTCGCGGTTGCCTGACAGCACGGTCTTGAACGGCTCGGCGTCTTTGAGTTCCGGCTTTTGCGCGACCACGGCCGGGACACGCTCGAGGCAGTAGGTGACCTGGGTGTACATGGGGTGTTCGACCCACAGGGTCCCGTCCTGGTCAAAGGTGGCGATGCGCGCCTCCGGGGGTACGAAGCTGCGGCTCGATCCGTCAACGGCGCCCTGCACGAAGCCGATGATCGTCTGTTTCGCTGTGCCATCGTTCCAGGACGGCAGCGGGTCACCGGTCTGGGCCCAGCCGGCCGTGCGAATCTGGGGCAGGGACAGGAGGGGGAAGCTCGCCGCCGTGGAAAGCACGGCTCGACGGGTAACGCCCGAACGAAGGGGACGCTGTTTCATTGGCTCGTCCTTAGGATCAGTTTGGGTTGAGGATCCGTCTAGGTTGGCGCTCAGCACGCCTCGCTTTGCTGCGCGATGCGGACGCCCTTGGCTTGGGCGTCCGCTGACTTTCAATCGGGCTCGGCCACTACTCGCTGGCGTGGCTGGCCGTGGCGGCTTTGACCTGCTCCAAGACTTGAGAGAGGTTGTAGCTTTCCGCCGCCTGCAGCGGCGGGTATTTTTCGTAAGAGCTCAGATGCTCGAGCCAGAGCTGCTGGCCGATCGGCAGCATGTTCCAATCGTATTGGAAGGCCGTCATCGGCGCGCCGAGTGCACCGCCCATGCTCATTGCCGACTTCTGCTCAACGCCGACTGCTTGCTCGAAGGGATCGCGCTTGATGTTCTGCACCAAGGTGAAGTGGAAGGTGGTGAGCGGCATGATCCAGCCCGCCGGCCCCGGCTGCGACATGGTGTAGTACATTTTCCAGTTCTTGTAGCGCACCGCCGACGGCGTGGCGCCGGAGAAGTAGTAGAAGTAGTCGCGGGCCGACTTCTCCGACTTGCCTTCGAGGTAGTCGCGCTGGTTGACGCCGTCGAGTGTGGTCTTGACGATGCCGGGATACCGGCCCTCTTGGATCTGCTCTTTCAGACCATTGCCCTTGGGACCACCGGCGATGTCAACCAGGGTCGGCACCCAGTCGAGCGCGGCGAACAGCTGGCTGTGCACGGTGCCCGGCTTGATGTGGCCCGGCCAACGCACGACCATGGGGGCGCGGTAGCCGCCTTCCCAGGCCTCGCCCTTCTGCCCCTTGAACGGCGTGACGCCGCCGTCGGGGAAAGAGATCATCTCGGCACCGTTGTCGGTGGTGAAGACGACGATGGTATTGTCGAGCTGACCCATGGTCTCGAGTTTCTTGAGCACGTCGCCGATGTTGTCGTCCATCTGCTTCATGCCGGCTTCGTTGACGCCCCAGTCCTTGCCGCCGCGCTCACCCAGCATGGCCTCGTACTTGGGTGGCAGCACGGTCACGACGTGCATGCGCGCCGGGTTGTACCAAACGAAGAAGGGCTTGCCCGTCTTCTTCGGGTCGTTGCGGTCGAGGAACTCGACGACCTTGGTGGAGATTTCCTCATCCACGGTCTTGGAGCGTTCCAGCGTCAGCGGGCCTTCATCGCTGCAGGTCTGGTTTTTCTCCGTTCCATCGGAGGATTTGCACCAGAGCACGGGCCGCGGCGGCGTCAGACAGCGGGTGGTCTTGGGATCGACGGCCCCGGATACTTCGGGCACGCCGGGGATCGGCGTGTTCTTGCAAGGTGGCGCTACACCTTGCACGTTCGGGTTTTTATTGATGTCGGGGAAGCTCACCTGCTGCATGGCGTCGAGGTGATAGAGGTAGCCCCAATACTCCTGGAAGCCATGCGCCGTCGGCAGGGCCGCGGTGTGGTCGCCCAGGTGGTTTTTGCCGAACTCGCCGGTGGTGTAGCCGAGGTCGTACAGGAACTTGGCGATGGCCGGCGTGCCCGGCCGCAAGTACGACGGGCTGCCCGGGAGTTGTGGCGGGATCATGCCGGTGCGCAGGGGATACATGCCCGTGAAGAAGGCGTTGCGTCCGGAGGTGCAGCTCTGCATGGCCACATAGTCGACGAACATCGCGCCCTCCTTGCCGATGCGGTCGATATTGGGGGTTTCGCCGACCATCAGGCCGCGGTGATAGATGCTGGGCTGCATCCAGCCGATGTCATCGCCCATGATGAAGAGGATGTTGGGTTTGTCTTGTTGTTGTGCCGCTGCCGGTGCGCTCGCCGCCATAGCGACGATGAACGACGCGAGCAGGCCGCGCCAGACCTTTCTGCTCATGCTCCAACCCCTTTTTGCCGATGACTGCCCGAGTCGGGCCGGCAGTCTGCGCCCGTGTGCCATTTTCGAGAGGAGAGGTGCGGGCCACAACTGCACTTAGGGGCAGGCTGCAGCAAGAGGTGTTGAGTAGAGCAACGAACGACCCGGCAAAGGGCAACGCCCTTGACGCCCTGCGGGCGGCGTAGGGTGAGCGAAAAGTCAGGGGGACAGCCCCAGCCCAAATACACACAACGCTGGATACTGATGGCCTCTGACTTGTGGCGAAGATCCAGGAGAAGCGTTGTCACAAGGCGAGCGTGGGGTGGTGGGCGTTTTCGACCAGGCGATGAGGCGCTTTTCGGGTTTTTTTATTGCCTCGATCGCCGAGCGCGCGCTCGCGCCCTTGTCGATCGTGCTCAAGGCCGGCCTATCTGCGCACGTTCGTGCGGCGACGTATCGCGTGCGTTCTGGCAAAGCGCCCCGTCCGATCGATCCCGGTGCACGCCGTCGGTCTTGGCATGCCCTGTGCCCCTGGCTCGCAAGCCATACGGGAGTTCTCGCTGCGCGTGGCTTCTGCCCCCGTTGTCTCCCCGGTAGTTTGGCCGGCAGTTTGGCGACAGGGCGAGTGGCAGTTGCCCGAGGATCGTCGCCTGGGCGGCGGAATTCCGCCTGGAGCTACCGTTGTCGAGAATGGTGACCTATGACGAACTCGTTGCCGATCGTTCACGTCGTTGACGACGATGCGTCGTTCCGCACGGCGATGGGCGAGCTGCTAAGCGTTTGCGGCTATCGCGTTGCGCTTGCCGGCTCGGCGGAACAGTTGCTGGCGTCTTCATTCGACCGAGAGCCGGCTTGCATTCTACTCGATGTGAAGATGGCGGGCATAAGCGGACCGGAGTTGCAGGGTCGCCTGACTGAGTTGGGCTGCAAACTCCCGATAATCTTCATTACAGGTCACGGTGACATTCCAACCAGCGTGCAGGCCATTAAGGCCGGTGCGGAGGATTTTCTGACAAAGCCGGTAGCCAAGCAAAAGCTCATTGATGTGATCAAGAGGGCCCTCGAACGCTACGAAAACCGACGGGAACGCGATGCCCGGATTGCCACGCTACGCGCGCTGTTTTCACGGCTTACTGCACGCGAGTGCGAAGTGTTCGGCCTATTGGTGCGCGGCAAGCCCCACAAGCAGATTGCCTATGCCTTGGGTACGTCGGAACGAACAATCAAATTGCACCGGCACAATGTGATGGAAAAGTTTCAAGTGCAGTCGCTGGCGGAGCTTGCCGTAATCGCCGAGCGCCTTGGCCTGCTAGCTGCATCGGAGCGCGACAAAGAGCGCAGTTAGGCCCACGCCTCACGCGACCTCGACGTCAGCACCGGGAGCGCGGCAAGCAACCTCGACCCGCTCAAAAGCACGCGGGATCAGCCAATCAACAGCCGCACCTTTTAGACTTCCCATAGGGACAGGTTCCCATAGGGACAGGTCTCCTTTCGCAACAATTCTGTCATAAATCCTATCAGGCACCCGCCCGGTTCGCTTCGGCTCGAAGGGACGGTAGCGAGGCATCCATGCCAAAGCGGCAAAAGATCGTGGCGATCGTCGAGGATGATCCAAATATGCTCAGGGCCACCACGGACCTGTTGGACGCGCACGGCTTTGCAACCGTTGCCTTTGCCTCCGCGGAAGACTTCCTCACGCGCGGGATCGCCAAAGGGGTGGATTGTCTTCTCCTGGATATCGACCTTGGCGGCATGTCCGGCATTGACTTGCGGCGTCAACTCAGGGCCACCGGGTCCGAGCTTCCGATCATTTTTATGACGGCCATTGACGATGACGCCACGAAACGGCAGGCCCTCGCGTCAGGGTGCGCTGCATTTTTGCGCAAACCGTTCCCGCAAGGCGCGCTGATTGACGCGATCAGGAAAGCTATGGCTTAGCGTCGTTGCGCCGAACGGCCCGCCCCGATTGACGCGGGCTCGGCGTCGCCGAGCCTTGCGCAAAAAAATCCTCGATCGCAGCGGCTGAGCCGCGTGCGTTATCGCCAGGGGTCCGCTCGCCGGCTTGGCCTTGGTCGCTGTTTTCAAGGTCTATCTGGTCAATCCCGCGCGCCAGCGGGCGGGATCGTCGATCGCCCGGCCGCACGGGACCTACGTATTGGGGCAGCCTGCCCCTAGGGGCAGGTTTGCTGGAGCCATCGCCGGTGGGAGAATGCCGTTGTGGGTTCGGGCGCAGACAAGCCAGCCCGTCGCGGGCGGTGCCTTAGCGGCGCAGGTCCGCGGGATGAGGACCCAAGTAGCGCACCATTGGCTTTGTCCCTTGCGCGGGCCCCACGGTTGGCCACGGCGCAAAACGGATGCAAGGCGAAGCGGTGCAAAATGTGGTAGCGAATGTAGGAGGCCACCATGCAGAAGAACTCTGCACTCTTGCTTGCTGCATCCTTGTGTTTGGCGGCAACGAACTTTGCCGCAGCGCAAACCAAGGCACCAGCGAAGGCGCCCGAGTTCTTGTTTGTCCAGACGGCAAAGAACGTCGCCTACAAGGATGGCGTCCTGACCTTGCAGGACGTCTCACCGGTAACGGTGTTCTTCTCGGATCGACCGAAGCGGATCGTGGGCAACGTCCGCAACGACCTCTTCCTGCAGAAATGGACCGAGGGCGGCAATAGCTTTAAGAGCGATCCACCCAACGCTGTGCTGTCGATCTTCAACGACAAGACGCCACCGACGAGTGCTGTGCTCGTGCTCAACAACCCCCGTCTCGAGGGCAAGAACCTGGCCTACGATGTGCGCACCCTCAAGGGCGATCTGCCCGCCAGCGGAATCGAGGGCACCTTGTTCATCGATGGCAGCAGTGGATATTGCGATCCGGGTTACGACAGGGGCGATCCGGGCTATCCGTGCTGGGCGCAAAAGGCCTTCGCGGACGACACCCCGTAGCTGGCGCCGCGGTAATATTCGGCTGCCGTAGGGCCCACGACCTGACGCGGCGCGCCAGCGCGTCGCGTGCCACGCCCAGCCGTAGCGGTTCTTCCGGTCTGGCGCCATGGCGGCGCGGCTCAATTTCGTGCTGCCCACGCCTCTTGGCGGAGCTGTCCGGCGGCAAGGCAACGGTGCAGGGCGGGGGGCCAGTTGGCCGTCAGATGCCAATAAACCCAATTGTGGTAGCTCGACTTAAGATCGAGCAGCAAGGTGATACGCCGGCTTTGGCAGTTGAGTTCACCATGCTTGTGGGTCGCTACCGGTACGAAGCCGATGACCCGGATGTGGAAGCCCAAGGGACTGTGGGCATCGTCCTCGAATACGTCGGTGATGATGTGGGTGTAGCCGCGGTCGAGGATGCCTCCATCGCGGCACGCATCAATGCCACCGCGAGCAGAAGACTGCCGCGGTGCGCTGCGAGTACGGTGAAGCGGCCGACCTCGGCAATGCGATTTCGTTCTAGGAAGCTCTGAATATCGAGGCGCGCGTCGAGAATCGTCAGGTCATACTTGGCGTACGCAGCAGGGGCGGGTCATAGACGGTGTGGAGCACCCCGACGTGCCGGCACCAGCAGCAATTCACACAGCGTGCTGTGGTTCGCCACCAGGATGAAGGGATCTTGTGCCGGACGAATATGCTGCAGTCCGTCGATCGCTACAACATAGCGCGACGCGCACAGCGCCAGCGCGCGCAGCAGCAAGCGGTCGCCAGGACCAAGGCGAGGAAGGGGAAGGATTTCGGTTGCGGTAAGGGTTTGGTCTGCGCGCGCGCAGGGGTCCGCGTCTGCCTCAAGGCGCTGCGTGGATTTGAGAGCTTGCATGGTGCGGAGCTCATGCAACGCGTTGTGGTCGACGCGCAACTCAACCTTGCCCGAGATATGACCTAGCCGTGCTGCAGCACGATGAAGCTCTGACGACATTACGGTGGCAGCCAGCGCCGACTTGGAACCTTCCCTACACCGCCTCCAGGGACTGTGGCCGGCGCCGCAGCTGCAATATCGGTGTCGCCTCGGTTTGCCATCCTGAGGATGCGAATCAGGTGCGCCCGGTCTGGCAGAGCTCGTCACAGATGCGAATTTTTGGTCTCTTCGATTGCCTGGCACGCGGCGTGGTGGCACGCGTCGGCTGGAGCAGAGTTGGCATGGCCGGCAGTCTCATGCTGTTGGCGGCCGCTTTGGCCGCCCTATGCGGTATGTTGCGCGATATCGACCTCGACCAGGTCCTTGCCGCAGTCCGGGCGACGCCGCTCCACGCCGCGCTTGGAGCCTGCGGACTTGTTTTCATCGGTTACTGCACGCTCACCTTTTATGACTACTTCGCCCTGCGTGCCGTCGGCCGGCGCGAGGTGCCATACGCCGTCGCCGCTTTCGCGGGCTTCACCGCCTCTGCGATTGGACATGGCCTGGGTGTCGGCTTGCTCAGCGGTGGGGCGGTGCGTTTGCGCATCTATTCTCCGTGGGGATTGGGTCTCGTCGAGGTGACGAAGATCGGCTTCATCACCGGCCTGACGTTCTGGCTCGGCAATTTGAGCGCTCTGGGCTTCGCTCTGGCCCTGGCTCCGGAGCAGGCGGCAACGGCAACGAAACTCCCGCACTGGGCCAATCAGGCGCTGGGAGTTCCTCGCGCTGGTGAGCGTGGCTGGATACATCGCCTGGCTGATGCGGGGACCACGCGCCATTGGCGCTGCCAATTTCCGCATGACGTTGCCCGATGCGGGACTGACTTTTGTCCAGATTGCCATCGGCATTCTCGACCTCGCGGTCGGTTCCATGGCCACCTATGTGTTGTTGCCGGCCGCGCCGTCCACCGACTATCTGGCCGTTGCGGTGGCCTACGTGATGGCCGCGCTGTTTGGCTTCTTGTGCCACGCACCCGCCAGCTTGGGGGCGTTCGAGGTGGCAATGCTCGTCTTGCTGCCGCAGTATCAAAAGGAAGCACTATTGGGATCGCTGCTCATCTTGCACTTTTTATATCTAGTGCTGCCCCTCACCATTGCGCTGGCCGCGCTTTGTGTGCGCGAGGCGAGATTGGGCAAAGCGGGCGCGCTGGCCGAGCTGCGGTGAGACGGACGCCGCTCGCCCCTCGGCGCGACCGCGACACCAGGTCTAGCGGCACCGCCGCGGACCATGCTGTGGCAAGCTTGGGGGGAACGACTTTCGCTGACGCCGCTGCCGCGTGGTTGGCAGCCCGCGACGTTCCCGGCCAGGCTATGCTTGCAGCATCTGCATGACCGCGCGTTCGGCGAGGCGTCGCAACTCTTTGCGCGTGGCGCCATAGCGTGATCGAATTGCCAAGGTGTGCAGGAGAGCGGAGGCGATCTCCGCGAGCGTGCGGGGGTTGGCCGTTGCCGGCAGCTCACCCTGCTCGACGGCTCGCGCGATGCGACGCTCGAACTCCTTGTCGATCCTGCGCAAGCCACCTTCGAAGGCGGCGCGGATGCGAGGTTCGCTGACGGACTCGACCGCCGCAGTGCTGATACCGAAACAACCCCGCGGCGCGCCGCTCGGCGGAAAATAAAGGGATAGCGCGGAATCGTAGATGCGCATCAGCGCTTGAGCGAGCGGCTCGTCGCGGGACAACAGCGCGCGCATTGCTGCAAGGGCCTGGTCCCAATAGCTCTCGAGCGCCTTGAGATAGAGGGCCTGCTTGTCGCCGAAGGCCGCATAGAGGCTGGGTCGGTTCATGCCCATGGCGGCGCCCAGGTCGTCGAGCGACGTGCCCGAGTAGCCGTGGGTCCAGAACGCCTCGAGCGCCTGGCGCAAGGCCAGCTCGGGATCGTAGTTGCGCGGGCGACCGCGGGGTCGCTTGCTCGAGGCCACGCCGGCCGCTTCCGCTTTTTTTTGTACCATTTCGCAATTAAATCTTGACTGTTGCGCCTATCGGAATTTAAATGCGCTCCAGTACAAAAACAAGCGTTTGGAGACTGGCATGGACCTCTACTTCTCCCCGTTGGCATGCTCGATGGCCTCACGCATTGCCCTATACGAGGCGGGCGCGGCCGCGAATTTCATCGAGGTTGATCCAAAGTCGAAGCGCACGCGCGACGGCGTTGACTATAGGACCGTCAATCCGCTGGGTCTGGTCCCGGCGCTGCGCACCGACGGCGGCACGGTCCTCTTCGAAAATGCGGCGATCTTGCAGTTCATTGCCGACCGGCATTCCGCGGCGGGGTTGGCACCAGGCGATGGCCTGCTTCGCGCCCAATTGCAGCAATGGCTGTCATTTATCGGCACGGAGCTGCACAAGGCGCTGTTCATACCTCTGTTCGACAAGGCCCTGGCCGATATCACCAAGGCAAAGGTGCTGGAGACCGGCGGCCGGCGCTTGGCCTATCTCGACCACCACCTGGCGGAACGCGAGTTCCTGCTCGATCACTTCAGTGTGGCTGACGCCTACCTGTTGACGGTCTTGAACTGGAACATCGCGACGCCCGTGGACTTGCGGTCGTGGCCATCGGTTGAGAGTTACTATGGCCGCATGAAGGAGCGGCCGGCGATCGCGCGCGCGCTCAAAGAAGAGTTTGCGCTTTACGCCGAGGAGCAGAAGCGCCACAAGGCGGCGTGAGGGGCGGCGTGAGCCTCGCCTGCTTCTGCGAACCGCCTTTGGAGATTGATCAGGGCCGGTGTTTTCTTTGACCGCGGCGGCCGGCCGCGGTTGCCCGGGAGAGACCGCAAAACTATGCTGTCGAAGTCGCCCTGGCGGCAGCAAACGCAAAAGATCGGGGATCGCCTATGGAAGGTGGTTGCACCTGTGGGCAACTGCGGTATCGCTTGCACGGAACGCCGCTGATCGTTCATGCCTGTCATTGTCGTTGGTGTCAGCGGGAGACGGGGACGGCGCACGCACTCAACGCCCTCTACGAGGCGGATCGCGTCGTTCACATCGCTGGTGAGGCCGCGATTATCGACACGCCGTCGGCCAGCGGGGGCGGCCAGAAGGTCGCGCGCTGTCCGGCCTGCAAGGTTGCCATCTGGAGCAACTACCCCCAGGCGGGCGCGGCCGTGCGCTTCGTGCGCGTCGGCACGCTGGATGAACCGGATCGGTGTCCCCCGGACATCCATATCTTCACCTCATCGAAGCAACCCTGGGTCGTTCTGGCGCCGGGCGCGCGGGCGGTTCCCGAGTTTTACGATCTCGACACGGTGTGGTCTACGGAGAGCCTCGAGCGCCGGAAGATCCTGCGCGAGCGCCGGCAGGCCCATCGCCAAAGCTAGAGGTGACGCGTTCGGCTCTCGGCTAATGGGCCCAGCCAACTTGGCGCGGAGCTGATTCACCCGCAGGCAGCGTGCGGACATTGCTGCTGGCCCCTACGAGTAGGCATGAGCAATGGCCAGCCGTGAGCCATGGCCGATTTCGATCGGCAGCACAGCATGCACGATCGTGCGCGCCGACCGGCTTCGGATATCGAGCTTGCCACCGAATTGGCGCGCCCGGGCGGTCATGCCCGCAATGCCGACGCCCGTCGGCAGCACGCCGCCATTGCCTTGATTTTTGGGATGCAAGCCGCGGCCGTCATCCGTAATGACGACATGAAGCCGATTGGCAAGGCGCCTCAGATTGACCGTCGCCCGGGAGGCGGCAGCGTGTCGGTGCACATTGGCCAATGATTCCTGAATAATCCGCAGCAGCGACTGCTGCAGCGTCTCCGACAGCTCAGCGCCAATGTTGCTGGCTCGCAACGTGACATTGAGCCCCGTGCGTTGGCTGAAGCCCTGAATGTAGCGATCAAGCGTGGCGATGAGGTCACCATTTGCAAGTTCTTGCGGATAGAGCAGATAGCTGAAGGAGCGGACCTCCTTCATGGCTTGGTCCAACAAGCTTTCCATATCCGAGCAAATGGCGGCGGCCTTCGAGCCTTTTGCCCCCTGCAACGCCAGCAAGTTGAGGCTGATCGCCGCCAGGTGCTGGGCGGTGGAATCATGAAGCTCGCGTGCAATGCGCTGCCGTTCCTCATCCTGAATGCTCAAGACGCGCTTTGAGAGTTCCTTGGCTTCCAGTTGCGCCTGTTTGTAGGCCGTAATGTCGCGGAAGATGCCGCTGACGCGAATGGGCGTGCCGGTATCGCCAACGGTGCTCTGGCCCCGCGCCTGAACCCAAGCTAATTCGCCGTTTGTCCGAACCACACGGAACTCGCTGACGCCACCGGCACGCGTGCCATGAGTGACCGCGCGCATCGACGCGGCCGCGACCTGCCGGTCTTCCGGGTGCACTTTATCGACCAGCATATCGGCGCTCAGCGGGCCATGCGGAGGTAGCCCAAACAGGGAGCGGCAGTGCTCGGAACACCAAAGGCGATGGCTTGCGACATCGTAGTGCCACAGGCCAAGGCCGGCCGATGCGGCGGCGAAGTTGAGGCGTTCTTCGCTTTGTCTCAGGTGAGCTTCGGCCCTCCTGCGGCGGTGGATTTGCACCAGCAGCACGCCGACGATGACAATCAGACCGGCAAAGGTCGCGATCGCCTCGAGCACCGTGCCGCGGTGACTTTCCCACAGCGTCGCCCGCTTGAACATCACGGAGGTATCCGGGGGTAGCCTGCTCGCGGGCAGCCCCCAACGCTCGAGCTGCCTGGCGTCGACCCTGAAGGTCTGGCTGACGCTCAGTTGTGGCGCGATCGTCTTGGGGTCCTCGCCGTCGAGAATTCTGAGTATAAGGGCACCCGTTTGAATTCCGACCTCCTCAAAGGTGTCCGAATACGTCCCGACAAAGCCCTTGCCGACAAGTCGTGCGTAGGGAGCGTAGGCCGGCGCGCTCGCCGCCATCGCCACTTGCTCGGCGATATCGCCGGGCACGAAGTTTTCGCCGGCGCCGTCGCGAAAAATGCTGAGCACGATCAGGATGGTATCGGGGGACAGCTTGCCGACTTGGCTGAAAAGATCCTCGCGCAATAAACCGACGAGGTAGCGGACCTCCAGGTCTCGCTGCAATTCGAGCTGACGGCGCGCGATCTCGACCCAGCGCAAGTCGAACGGTGCTGCGCCTGCAACCACGACTAGGTGCCGTGCGGCCGGTTGCAGCCGGCGAGCGATCTCAACCGTCCTTGTAACATCGAACTCGCTGACGACGCCCGTCACATCGGGCGGGCGCTCGATTGCGCTCAACGTGTTTGGCGAGGTGCAGCAGAACACGATCGGCACCCCCGGCGCCAATTGGGGGCGGTTTTCTACGGCGATGCGCAAAGAATCGGGGCCCAGGGCGACAATCGCATCCAGGTTTGTGTCGGCGTACTTTTCCGAAAGGTAGCGGACGACGCGCTGTCGATGCGCTTCGTTCGGGAAGCGGGAGAGATCGAGAAATTCGCGAAAGGTTTGAACCTTCAAGGAGCTCCGGCCGGCTAGCTTTTTGCGGATACCCTCGCTGACGTTGGAGACGGCTGGGATGTCGCTGTCGGGGTAGAGAACCAGCAAGCGTCGCTCTGGCTGCTGTCCGGCCGCGGGCAGGATGGCGGTAAACGCCGCAAGCAGAAAGGCCGGGCTCCAACCAAAGTTGAAGCGGGGGAACCAGTGACGCCATTGCCGGCCAGTTCGCATTGCCATTGCCTAAGTCTGGGCCCCAGGTGTGGGCCCCGTGTGTGGGCCCCAAGTGTGGGCCTAACTCCGGGGCCTAAATCGGGGTAAGTCTGCACGGCAGCGTTCATGAAAGGGTTGTTTGAGCGAAATCTCCCGATGAGATATCGGTTAACGAGGGCTTATTGCGGGCCACGAAGCCGGTAGAAACCCTGAAATGGAAACGCGGCGAGTCCTGAGCGACATCGCAATCGAACAAGGGAGGGGACAACAAAGCGGGCGGTCGAAGGCGAGACCCAGATCGCCGAACGGCACTGTGTTGATTGCTCGCCAGCCTCTTCGGGCGCGCGTCGAACCTAAAGGCCACCCCCAGCCGGGATGCGTCCGGACTGGCAAACCGCAGCGGCAAAGCTGTCGCAGCGGCCAGTTGCAGCCCAGCGGCCGATTTCGGTCGGGTCTCCCGTGCAGGCAGCCGAAACCGCCGGCAGCCAACGCATGCTACCGGCGGTCCACACACTCAAGCGTCAAGGCGCAAACTGGGGGCCTGTAGACCCTTGCGCTATGGCTTCTTCGCGCCGGGTGGGGCGAAGGCGCCGCTGCTGAAGATGTCAGAGGCCCTGGCATAGTGCGACGCGTCGAGCTGCTTGAAGAAGTTTCCGGCCGTGAACCGTTCGTCGCCTGACATGCAACTGTCAAAGACCCTGAGCGTGGTGCGGTTCAGGTCGACCATCTGCTCGGGGGTTAGTCGCGCGAACGCCTCGCGGTCGAGGTTGGTCCAAAAAGCTTTATATTCGTTGGCGCAGTCGGCTGCTAGCGCAGGTGCGCTAAGCGCGCCGGCGGCTAGAAAGGCAAGCAAAAGACGTTTCATATTGCTCCTCGCGGGCACAATTGACACTGCGCAGCACTGTCGCCGCATTCGGTCCTGCCACATATCCGGGGAAACCACGAAGATGACGTACGGTAACATACTGCTGCAGCCCCAATTGCAAGCGTATCTTTTGCCGGGCGGGGGTGGGCTTCGGCTCGGTGATGTCAAGGCTTGGCTCGACCCAAGAAGGACCCAAGAAGACACCGGCCACAGGGCTGGCTCAACCCGGGCCTTCCACCAACTCAGCTGCGTCGCTCCTGCCGTGCGTGCCTTGCCCTTGAGGCCGTCCGGTCCTGGCGTTCGACAGGGACGGAGGCGGCTGGCATCCGCAACGATGTACCGCCGACTTCCCGGCACCGCCTGCGTCCGCCATCGGGATTGTGAGGGTCACTCTGCCGCGCCGGCGTTGGGTCTGAGCCGGCGGTTGAGCGGTCGACGTGGCGCTTTGGTCCGACGCCAAGGCGGTCGGGCGGCAACGACCGCGGCTCCGATACGCGCTGCCCTTGGACAGGGCCACAGCCTCATATCCGATCAGCAAGGGAGACACGCGTGACCAACGAACGGGGCGCCCTCGTCCTCGGCGCCACAGGGGGCATCGGCGGCGAGGTGGCCAGGCTGTTGCTTGCAAGCGGATGGCGCGTGCGCGCACTCAATCGCAAACCCGACGACCTGGCCGCGGCGAACCGAACCTCTGGGGTGGTCTGGGTGCAAGGTGACGCCATGTCTGCCGCCGATGTCGCCGCCGCTGCCTCCGGTCAATCCGTCATCGTGCATGCCGTGAACCCGCCCGGCTACCGAAACTGGGGCAAGCTGGTGCTGCCGATGCTGGACAACACCATCGCCGCCGCGCGGGCCAATGACGCACGGATTGTGCTGCCCGGTACCGTCTACAATTTCGGACCGGACGCGCTGCCCAATCCGCACGAGGACTCCCCGCAAAACCCTGTCACCGTCAAGGGGCGAATCCGCGCCGAGATGGAGCGGCGCCTGCGCACGGCAGCAGCGGCGGGTGCCAAGGTCTTGATCGTTCGCGCCGGCGATTATTTCGGGCCGAGCGCCGCCAATAACTGGTTCTCGCAAGCGCTCGTGAAGCCGGGAAAGCCTGTTACGAAAATTTCCTATCCGGGCGTGCATGGCGTTGGTCACCAATGGGCATACCTTCCCGATGTGGCGACGACAATGGTCCGCCTCCTGGAAAAATCCGATGGGCTTGACGCCTTTGCCGTCTTCCATATGACGGGCCATTGGGACGCGGACGGCACCGAAATGATCGATGCCATCCGCAGGACTGCCGGCAATGCAAACATCAAGGTCGCTGCCATGCCCTGGGGTGTGATGCGGTTGCTATCACCCGTCGTCCCGTTGTTTCGGGAGCTTGCGGAAATGCGCTATCTGTGGCGCATACCCGTGCGGATGAACAACAAGCGTCTTGAGTCCGTGCTGGGTGCCGAGCCGCATACGCCGCTGGAGGCCGCCGTGCGTAGCACTTTGATCGGGCTCGGGTGTCTGGCCGCGAAGAAGCCGTGACCCTGCCGGCGAGCTTGGGTCTGGCCCTTGCTCCTCGCCCATAAGCGCTGGGCCATTGCGTGAGCGTTTGGGGATCGCTCGCCGTCACCGGCCGTGGCGCTCGGGCTAAGCCTTCCCCCGACCGGGGAGAGGATAGAGGCGCACGCCGCCGCGGAGAGGGCGGTCATACCATGAGTGATCCCACCGATTAGGTGATTGCCGGGGGGCTATCGCGCGCGAGGGGCACAAGCGCTGCCGGAAGAGGATTTTCCGGGTTTCGCCCGATGCCCCATCGTGGCGGAAAGATTTAAGGGGATAGCGCGCGCCAATGCGGGCAGCAGCTTGGGGGTGGTGATGACCAGGCGGGGTTTGTTGGTTGCTTTCTGGGGATTTGCTGCAAGTGCTGCGATGCTTGCCTTCTCCCTCGTCGTCGGGTCGAGCCGGTCCGCGGCAGAGCCCATCGTGCTGGCGCCCGACGAGCGGGCGCTGATCGAGCAGGTCGGCAAATCCATTGCCTCCGACAAGGTGCAATTCGGCAAGGCGCCGGGCGACCCCCTTGGAGCTGAGATTGTGCTACCATTCCGGGACGGTAGCATTAGCTTGGTGCGAACGAGCTCCTTCGTCCGCGAGGACGGCAGCATTTCCTGGCGAGGTATCGTCAAGGAGACCGGCGAGCGAGCCGCGCTCATGGTCTGGGGCAACGCGGTTCTGGCCGGGTATTTCGCCTATGACGGCACCATCTTCGCCATTGAGAATTTGGGCGGCGGCTTGCAAGCCTTCGCGGAAGTAGGGCGGGAAAGGTATTGCCCGACCATCCGTCTCCGACGGCCGCCCGCGACAATGCCCCAATGCCGAGCCGGAAACGAGCAGGCAAGCCGCGCGTCAGTCCCCGCGAGCCCACCGTCGCAGCTTTTGCCGATCCCGATCGGCAAGCGCTGGAAGCAAAGAACATCACCATCGATGTTATGATGTTCTATACCCCGAACGTGGCCCGCCGCTACGTGCGCGACCCTGCCGACTTGCTGGCGGTCGCAATTGACGAGACCAATGAGACCTTCAGGAATAGTGGCCTCGGCAATATCAAACTGCGGCTCGTGCATACGCAGCCCATCAACTATGACGGCTCGGAGGATGATCAGTTCGCCCATCTTTATACCATGGTTGATGGGCTTGGACCGTTCAGGGACGTGAAGAGGTTGCGCAACGAGAAGCGCGCGGACATTGTTGGGTTGGTGATTGACAATCCCAGGGGTTGCGGACTGTCGACACGGATAGGTCCTGAGTCCGACGAAGCCTACTTCGTCGTGCATCACGCCTGCGTCACCGTCTCCATGTCGATCGCCCACGAGATCGGACACATCCTAGGGATTCGGCACGATCGCGCGACCGACGCCAGTAACCTGCCGGTTGCCTATGGGCACGGCTATGTCAATGGCGGCAAGTGGCGCGACATCATGAGTTACAATGAAAGCTGCGGTGGCTGCCCGCGCATACCCTTCTGGTCAAATCCGAGGATCCTGTACCAGGGCGAACCAACGGGCACCGTGGCGGCCGATAGCGCCAGGGTCATTCTCGAAATGGCCGAGCGCGTTTCGAGGTTTAGATAAGGTGCGCCCCCGCGGCAACTGCAAGCTTGTGCCCGCCAGGAGCCTGGGCGGGCACCGGCCGCGCCATGATGACGCGGTCGGCCCGAGCGCGGGAGAGGCACGGCCACGGGACCATTGTTCGGGAAACTGGTCGGGGTGGAAGCGGTCGGGCCATGCCGGCAAATGATCGCTGTTCTGGCGAGGTTAACTAAGAAGGGTGCGGTCATCTTGCGGACGTCGCGCAATGGGCTTTTGGCCGTGGTTCTGCGCGAAGTGGGCGGGGACACCTCATGCACCGCACAACCCCCTATGACACAGTGACCAGGTCAAAAGCGCTTTTGTTGCTCGACAGCCAGCGGCACGCGCTCGCCCGCATCGCCGCCGGTGATCCGCTCGTCGACGTCTTGGCTGAATTGTCCAACACGTCGATGTCACCTCGCGCAAACATGCCGAAGACGCCCTACGCAATCAGACGCGTCGACTGGAGACGCTCAATCGTCTGTCCAAGTCTATTGCCACCGACCTCGACTTGGAGCGCATCGTCCAAACCGTGACGGACATCGCCACCGAACTCTGCGGAGCGAAGTTTGGCGCCTTCTTCTACAACGTGACCGGACGGCAAGGGCGAACGGTACCTGCTCTATACGCTCTCGGGTGCGCCGCGTGAGGCGTTTTCTCGATTGGGCCTGCCGCGCAACACCGCAATCTTCCAGCCCACCTTTGGTGGTACCGGCATCGTTCGCTGCGACGATATTTGCACCGATCCACGCTATGGCAAAAGCGTGCGCCTCACTTCGGTATGCCGAAAGGCCACTTGCCGGTCGTCAGTTACCTTGCGGTGCCCGTGATCTCGCAATCCGGCGAGGTGCATGGCGGTCTCTTCTTCGGCCACGACAAGCCGGCGGCTTTTGGCAAGGAGGCGGAAGAGATCGTCAAGGCGGTGGCAACGCATGCGGCGAGCGCCATCGACAATGCGCGCCTGCTGCAAGCGGCCCGCAGCGAAATTGCCGAACGCCGCCGAGAGGAGGAGCGCCATCGGCGCAAAACCGAAGTGCTCATGAAAGAGAGCGAGGCGCGGCTACAGGAGGCCCTCGCCGCCGGGCAGGTCATGGCCTTCGAATGGGACGCCGGCACAGACTTATCCCATCGCAGCCAGAACGCCGCGGAAATTCTCGGTTTCGCGCGCGGTAGCGAGCCCAGTCCCTCGGCGACTTCCTGGCGGCCGTGCACCCGCACGATCGCCCTCACGTCAAGGCTCTCATTTCATCGCTGCGTCCGGACCGCCCTCGTATGCGGTCGATTTTCGCTACATTCGCCCACACGGCCGGGAGGTGTGGCTCGAGGAGACGGCGAGAGGCGAGTTCGACGCGGCTGGATCCTGCGTGCGGCTCAAGGGATTGACCCGCGATATTACCGAGCACAAGCGAGCGCAGGAGCACAGAGCTTGCTCATTGCGGAACTCGACCACCGGGTCAAGAACGTCGTCTCTTGTGTCGCGGCGATCGTGCAGCGCACGCGCGAGAGCAGCGGTTCGATGGTGGAGTTCACCGATGCGCTCAAGCGCCGTATTCACTCGATGGCCAACACCTATGCCCCTGTTGAGCCGCGGCCGCTGGCAGGGCGCCAGCCTCGCGAACTCGTGGACGGCGAGCTGGCCCCATGGCGGACTGAACGGAGCCTGACGGTCGAGGGACCGCAGGTGTTCCTTGCGGCAGAGGCGACGCAGGCGATGGCGATGGTGCTGCACGAACTCGCAACCAACGCTGCCAAGTATGGTGCGCTTTCGATGCAATCGGGCCAGGTGTCCGTGCGCTGGCATTGTGGCTCCAACGGCAGCGCCACGACAGCGGTTTTCTTGGAGTGGCAGGAGAGGGGTGGTCCCTCGGTGGTCGCGCCAACGACACCCGGCTATGGCACCAGCGTGATTTGTGACCTGATCCCCTATGAGCTCGGCGGCGCCGTCGATCTGAGATTTCGCGACGGAAGGGGTGGGCTGCCGCATCGTGATCCCGGCGAAATGGATTGGCAGCAAGAGGTTTCGAACGGCAGGCGTGCTTAGCGTCAAGTTATCTAGAAAAGGTTGGAGGCGCGCTCAGCGTGCACGCCGAGACGCTGTCTTGATCGCGAAGGTCGCGCGCTCGGGGCGTTTGGCGCGGCAGGCCAGCGATTGGGGACACACTCAGGCTGCACGTCGCGGGCGAACCAGCCAAGGCGGCCGGTCTGGGGGCATGAGCCGACGGCGCGCCCGAACCTCGCTACGCCCCCGCCTGCCCGGCGACGGCTTGCACCTTCACGGTCGCCTTTTCATGGGTCTCGTGCTGGGCCGCGGGCGCATCGGCGAAGCCACGCTGGCGGAGGTTGCGGGCGGCTTCGGCAACGTCGGCTATATGGGGCCGGGCCCGGCATTGGCGACGCTGGGGCCGGAGGCGGCCGTGCCGGTAGCGCTGGTCTTTTGCTTTGATGCTCTGCTGATTTTTGTGCTGGTTTCCGCTGCTGATGACGTTCAGCAAAACGGGAAACATCCGCGCGGTCGGGCCATTTTGAACGTCGTGCGCAGTATCGTCTTCAATCCGCTTCTGCTTGCGGCGGGGCTCGGCACCGTCGCTGCGGCCGTCAACTTTGAGCCGCCGGTGGCGGTCGACCGCTTGTTACAGTTCCTCTACACCTCGGCGGCACCCTGCGCTCTGTTCGCGCTCGCGTCACGGTTGCGCTCCGGCCGGTCGGCCGCATGTTCCCAGACGTGCCGCTGCTGGCTGCCGCAAGCTCATTGTGCATCCGACCATTGTACTCGTGCTGCTGCGCCTATTGGGTCCCTTCAGTCCCACCTGGGCCAGCACCGCCGTGCTGATGGCGGCCCTGCCGCCCGCGCTCACCGCCTACGTGTTCGCGCGCCAATATGGCACCTGGATTGAACAGGCTTCGAGCGTGGTGCTGTTCGGCACGCTCGCCTCGGTGATAACGGACATCGTCATGTGGCTGGTGCAGACGGGATCGCTGGCTCAGTTGGCGGTGGGCTGACGAGCGAAAGTACGTAGACCGGAAGGTCACGCCTGCAGGCGCGCCAATCCTAACTTCATTCGGCCAAGGCGTGCATAACCGTGATCAGGTCCGACTTGGCCTCAAAGCCGATGCCGGGCAGCTCCGGCATGACGATGAAACCTTTGTCGACGCGTACACCGTCGGGAAAGCCCCCATAGGGCTGGAAGAGATCGGGATAGCTCTCATTGCCGCCGAGACCCAAGCCAGCCGCAATATTGAGCGACATCTGGTGCCCGCCGTGTGGAATGCAGCGCCTTGGCGACCAGCCAGATTGCGTCACGACTTCGAGGGTGCGCAAGTACTCGACCAGACCGTAGGACAGGGCGCAGTCGAACTGGAGCCAATCGCGGTCCGGGCGCATGCCGCCATAGCGCAGGAGATTGCGGGCGTCCTGATGCGAGAAGAGATTTTCTCCCGTCGCCATCGCGCCTGGATAAAATTCCGACAGGGCGGCTTGCAATGCATAGTCAAGCGGGTCGCCGGCTTCCTCGTACCAGAACGAGCGGATAGTCACGGAGCATTTTGGCGTAGGCGATGCCCGTTTCGAGGTCGAAGCGGCCATTGGCATCTACGGCGAGTTGCGCCTGCGCTCCGATTTCGGCCAGGACGGCCTCGATGCGACGTCGGTCCTCGGCCATCGGCGCGCCGCCGATCTTCATCTTTACGACCGTGTAGCCGCGGTCGAGATAGCTGCGCATTTCCGCGCGAAGGGCGGTGTCGTCCTTGCCGGGATAATAGTAGCCGCCGGCGGCATAAACGAAGACCCTGGGATCGGCCTGTCGCCCCTTCATCTCCGCCAACAGCCGAAACAAGGGTTTGCCGGCGATCTTGGCCGTCGCATCCCAAACGGCCATATCGAGCGTACCGACGGCAACAGACCGCTCGCCATGCCCGCCGGGCTTTTCATTGCTCATCATCGCGGCCCAGATCTTATGCGGATCCAGATTGTCGCCCGCCGCGTTGAGGAGGCTCGCCGCGGGAGCCTCAAGGATGCGCCCCCGGAACCGCTCGCGGATCAGACCACCCTGGCCGTATCGGCCATTGGAATTGAAACCGTAACCGACGACCCGACGGCCGTCGCGCACGACATCGGTGACGATCGCCACCAGACTTGTCGTCATCTGCGAGAAATCGATATAGGCGTTGCGGATCGGTGAGGCGATCGGCTTGGTGATCTCGCACACGTCGATGATGCGCATGGCAGCCTCCCTGGGCGCTCAGCTACCCGGCGGGCGCCGGGCTTAGCCCCCGGGGAACTGGGAAATTGTCCTCCGGCAGCCACAGGAGTTTCTGGCACGACAACAGCAGGCAAGAAAGCCTCCTCTCCCCTGTCGGCTCGCGCCATGCAATGTAAAGGGCGGCCAATTTAAAGGCGGCTGGGCCCGTCAGACCGCAAACGAAAAGGCTTGCGGGCTCGCGGGGGGTGGGACGCACCCACCGCGGGCCGCAGGTGTGCTAGCCGGGAGGAGAGCCCGGAGGGGAAGGATCGTGCGGTGTCCAGTAGGTTGGAGGACCCACGCCCGGGTCGTAGGCGGCGGCCGGCACGGCGATCGCCGCCAGCAGCGACAAGGCAATAAGTGCCGGAATGATGGGCTTCATGATCAATCTCCTGATAGGGCGAACTGCGTCGCCTGCGAGCATGTCGCCATCGCGCGCGCCTATAAACAGGTGGGGTCACACATCGGTGATGGCTTTTGATGTTTTGGGCCTGCAACATTGGGACGCAGCCGTCGACGGCGACCCATTTGGGGCGGCGTGTGATCTCGGCCTTGCCTACCATCGCGCGCGACGCAGCGCCTCGTGTGAGCGGGACGGTTCAGGGTCACCACGCCCCCGGGGGGTGGCTCAGCGGGGGAGGCGGAAAGGCTGAGCGCAGCATCGGCCCCGGCGTGGGGGGGACGGCAGCCGCACGGGACTGGTGAGGGTCAAGGGTTGACGCGCCTGAATGTAATCAGGACATACCCCGATCCGCTCTTGGCCTCGAAGGTGGCGGGCCGCCCCTTTGCCAGGTTGTCGGCATTGTCGCAGATTTTCAGGGTGCCGCCGTCGAAGACATAAATGCCCATCCACGTCTTGCCCTTGAGCGCCCCGTCCTGGTGCTCGAAGTCGATGGTCGCCGGCTTTGCCTTCGGGTCGGTTCGGATGCGTCCAGCGAACAGGAGCTTGCCGTCCTTGGACCGAATCTTGAAGCCTTTGCCGGCAACGGACAGCCGATGTCCCACGACGTCATCGGCGGCTTTGCCTTCGCGCTCGGCTGCTGCCGCAGTCCAGCTTCCCTCAAGGGTCTTTGGCGCGGCCTGGGCCGGCGGCGCAAAGTTGAGGAGCACCGCAATCATTGCCGAGAGCAGCCAGCGCATGGGGCGTATCCTCTGATGCTGCAGTCCTCCGAGCGTCCTGCGTGAATGTGCCTAACATCTCGGCTCGCCAACTCTGCGCTCTGAGCGTGAAGGTCCACGATCGGTAGATACCATGGCAGGTCGGGCGACGAAACCTGAGAGCATGCGGGTGCCCGATGGATCTCCGCTTTGAGGGTTCGAACGCGTGCGGGTGTTTGTCTTTTCAAGCTTGCGCGACCACTGGACGGATCAGAACGAATGCTGCCGGTCGCTTGAACGCGACGGTTGAGAGCGAGAGGTTAGTGGGGGCCGAACAAGGCGCTTACCGACTGGCCGGTATGAATGCGGCGGATCGCTTCCGCGAGCGCCGGAGCGATCGACAACACGGTCAGTTTGTCGACACGGCTGTTGAGCGAAATGGGGACGGTGTTTGTGCAAACGATCTCGCTGACATCGGGCTGTGCGCTGAGGCGCTGCAGAGCACCCGCAGAGAAAAGGCCGTGCGTGCAGGCGACCCGGATCGACTTGACCTTCAGCTCGCGCAAGCGCTCCAGAAGCTCCAGGACGGTGCTACCCTTGGCGATTTCGTCGTCCAACACGATGACATCGCGACCGGCCACTTCGCCGATGATCGAGGCGATCCTGACCCGGTCGTCGCTGAAGCGCTGTTTTGCACCCGCCGCCACGGTCGTGCCCAATAACTCCGCAAATCGCGCCGCCTGCTTGGCATTGCCAAGGTCAGGCGAGACCACGACGCCGTTTGACAAATCGTATTGGCGGAAGTGCTGGGCCAGTTCGCGCAGGGCGTGGAGGTGGTCGACGGGTATGGAAAAGAAGCCGTGCACCTGCGGCGAGTGCAACGTCATCGTCAGCACGCGATTGGCACCTGAGGTAACGAGAAGATCGGCAACGAGCCGCCCGCCGATGGATATTCGTGGCGCATCCTTCTTGTCGGAGCGGGCATAGGCGAAATGAGGTATGACGGCCGTGATCCGACGTGCCGATGCTCCCCGCGCCGCGTCCAACATCAAGAAAAGCTCGAACACGCGCTCCTGGACGGGTGCCACCAGCGGCTGAATAAGAAAGACGTCGCGCTCGCGACAGTTCGCCTGCAGCTGGACCGCCAGGCAGTCATTGGCAAAGCGCTCGAGCTTGCAGGGCAGCAGCGGGACTTCAAGATGACCACAGATTTCTTGCGCCAGCTCAGGATGAGCGCTTCCGCTGAATACGGCGATTTGGCTCATGCCGGCTCCCATCGCGCACGGGCGTTCGAGATGGGCCGCTTATGCCCGACGTTGCAGCGGCCAGCAAGAGTGGTTGGTGCGGGCACAGCGAGGAAGTGAAACGCGTGCGGCCTTTTGCGAGCGCGGGGTCCAAAAGTCGCGCTGGTTTTTTGCATCCGGCTCAACCACATCTATGGCTTGGGCACCGGGCATGGGTGTGTGCCGATGATTGAGTTGGCTGTGTGCAATCCTTCGAGCTTCGCCTTCCTCACTCCTTGCGGCGCCTTGGGGTGGCAGGGGCGGCTTGGCGTTGCAAAATGGGCGATCCAGCCATGGTTCGTGCGAGAATCGCTGCAAGGGAAAGTCCGATCCGCGCTCACTCAGGCGCCACAAACTTTGGATGCATGAATGAGCGGGCTTCTCGCGCTATTGGATGACGTGGTGGCGTTGATGAAGCTCGCCGCCGTTACGCTCGACGATGCCGCAGGGCAAGCTGCGCGCGCCAGTGCCAAGACGGCCGGCGTCGTCATCGACGACGCGGCCGTTACGCCGCGCTACGTCACGGGCCTTGCCGCTCACCGCGAGCTGCCGATCGTGGGTCGGATTGCGGTCGGCTCGCTCAAAAACAAGCTCCTGATCCTGTTACCGGCGGCCCTGCTGCTGAGCTATCTGTGGCCACAGGCCATCACCCCGCTGCTGATGCTCGGCGGATTGTACCTTTGCTTCGAGGGGGCGGAAAAATTGGCGCATATGCTGGGCGCAATTAACCACGCTGCGGCTCACCCGGTCCCGCCGCCGATGCTCGACGCGGCGGCATTGGAAGAAGTCAAGGTTACCGGCGCCATTCGCACCGATTTCGTCCTCTCGGCCGAGATCATGGCCATCGCGCTCGCCAGCATCGACACGCCGGACTTCGTGACGCGCGCGCTGGCGCTGGCCGTCGTCGCCGTCATGGTCACGGCTGGCGTCTACGGAACGGTGGCCCTGATCGTCAAAGCCGATGACATCGGCATCCGCCTGGCGCGGCGGGATGGGCGACTGTCGGGCCCCATCGGCCGGGCAGTGGTCCATAGCATGCCCGCTTTGCTTGCGTTCTTAAGTTTTGTTGGCATGCTGGCGATGCTTTGGGTTGGTGGCGGCATTCTTCTGCACGGCCTGGCCGAATTTGGGATCGACGGGCCGGAGCAGCTCCTGCACAACGTTTCCGAGGTCGTTCGAAACTCTACCCCGGTGGGGGCCACGGTTCTGTCCTGGCTTGTGACGGCGTCGGCCGAGGGCCTTGTAGGGTTAGCGGTTGGGGCGCTGATCCAGATCGTCATGTCCCTGGCCGTGGCGCCATTTCGCCGCTCCTAAGGCCTGTTCAGGAAATTGTCGCTGTCAGCAATGACCCGACGACGCATGGCCCGCGCTTGGGCCGGCTACCACTGCTTTGTCAGCGACAACCGAAACGACCTGGGCTCCAGCGGGTGAAAGTGGATGTCCTCGACCTCGCCGGTTTCAGAAGCGAGGCGCGAGCGGCAGACGTAGTCGATCTGGCTGGCCTCCCGGTTCAACAGATTGAAAGCATCAAAGCGCATGATGCGACTATCCTCGAACTTGTAGCCAAGGCCTGTCCCGGCAAGAAGATTCGGCCTCATGGGAAGGGATGGGTTATTCAAACAGAGGGCGGCACGCCTTGGGGAAAATGGGTCCAAGGTAGCCTCCAGGTCGCCGAGGTCGGCGTCGGCGCGCAAGGGCAATGCGCAGCGTCGAGCCGCTTTTGCTGATGTCGGCGATAGGGTTGAGCCTGTTGGCGTCGATCGCACCGGCGAGCTCCTCGCCGAGCCACAGCCTCGGTGCGAGAAAGCGCAGAGCGTGCGCTCCAGGCTCGGCTCGTGAGCTTGCCGTTGAGTCCGCTGCGAAACCAATCGATGTCGGATGCAGGGCCTCGCGCTTTGACCTTGATTTTTCCTTTTGGGCAATGCTTGTGGGCGGCGGTGAAAAAAGCGCGCCAGAGGTGCGTCATGCTGCTGCGATGAGGCACGGCGCTGAGCGTGGCGATATCTTGGGCGGGCAATGAGCATCTGTTCAGGGACCTGTAGGGGGGAGCGATGAGCCGCAAGATTGTGAATGCCATCTGCCGCACCTTTCCGGGCGCCGAGGTGTCCGACCCTTGGGGTGGCGGGCACGATGCCTGGAAGGTCGGCGGCAAAATGTTTGCCTGCATCGGGGCGGTCATGCCGGGCGTCTCCGTCAAGACCGACAGCATCGAGACCGCAGAAATGCTGATTGAGACGGGCGTCGGGGTGAAGGCGCCCTACTTCCACCGCTCCTGGATCAACCTGCCGTGGGGAACATCCGAAGACGAGCTGCGCCACCGACTCAAGGCTTCCTACCGGCTGGTCCGCGCCGGCCTAACCAAGAAGGTGCAGGCCCAGCTCGACCCGTTTGAGTGAGCCGCCAACGACAAGGCGCCGCCATGGCGTTGGTTGCCGGCCGCGACCCCGATGGCAAGCGCTGTGTCGAGGTAGTCCCAAATCAAAACGTGGCGTGAGGCAGCAATGCCCCCGCCCCTGCTGCTGTCTCACACACCGCAGCGCCATGTAATTGGCGGCTTGCGGCGGCCCCCAACGGATTGACCCATTGTCGGGACAACGCATGACACGCCGTCAGCCTGGGCCGACAGATCGGCGTGGCGGCCCATCCCTCAGGAGAAGCGCGCAAGAAACGTCGCCGCGGCGCGCACCGCCGGGGGCGCATAGAGGATGGCGCGATGGCCGAGGCCGTCGAAGGCGTGCACTTGTGCGGCGGGTACCGCGGCCGCTATGCGTTCGGCATCGGCAAAAGGCACTTCTTGATCGTCGCGGGCGTGCAGCAGCAAGCTTGGGCGATCGATTGCGGCCAGAAAATTGCTGCCGGTAAAATCGGCGATCTTGCGCTGTGCCAGTCGCTCGAGCCGGCGTTCGAAAGCGCTAAGGGCTGCCGGCGACAGGCCGTGATCATCGCCAAAGCGCCGGGTTACATCGGCGAACCGGTCTGGCACCGCCACGAGCACGTAGGCCTCAAACGGGATCGGGTGCGGCAGGGGACGCCGGCCTTCGCCAGCCACCAGGACCGCCAGACCGCCGATTGAATGGCCGATGGCGAAGCGGATGGGGCCCAGTGCGTGGGCTACTTCGTGCACGGCTTGCGCACAGTCCATCAGGTTGGTCTGCTGACCCGGGCTTTGCCCGTGGGCAGGAAGATCAAGCAGCACGGATCGTACGCCGCGACGGCACAAATAGTCGGCAAAGGCGCACATGAAGGCGGCTTCGCTGGTCCAGCCATGCACCAGAAGCGCGCTCGCGGTACTGCGCTCTTTCGGTTCAAACACGTAGGTCTGAAGCTCGCCCACGTTTGTCGTTAGGCGTTGGCTGCACGCGGTCCGCAGATGAAAGCGGGCCCGGGCCACCAGGCGCTCGTGATCCTCGCTGCGACAGTCCGAAAGCTTGGGCGTGCAAAACCTCCAGAAGGCGCGCGCGCCGGCGACCTCAGGGAGGCAGTCATCCTCTGTCAGGGTGAGTGGCGAAGTGTTCATGGCATGGCAATTGGGTCCTGCCGCCGCCAGTTTGGCGGAGGGGTCCGCTATGGCAGCAAATCTGATTTCAAGTGCGCCCCGCACGGGCAATGTGATCTGTGGTGTGCTCGGCCTGCTCGTTTCTCCGTTGCCATACGATTTTACCGAGCTCGCGCGCGGTGCCCGATCGGGAGAAACCCTGGAAACGTCCTGCCGAAATCGGCAGTAGCGAAGAGGTCAAGCTTTCGCGGCGCGCCGGCAGCCTCGAGTGCCTTTTCTTTGGACCTGTCGCGCCCACCGTAGGAAAAGGTTCGGGGCTGCAAACCAAAGCTCAAGAAACGGTCGAGGTCACGCCAGGCGGGGATGCTGGGCGAGGGTGACCACCGGCGATTTGGCGATGATGATGGCCTGGATGAGGAACCCAGCCACGGCCGCCAACAGACAGGTCTTGACGCCAAAAAGGCCGCCAAGCAGCGCGCCACGGGCCGAACCGATGGGTCGCGCGCCATACGCCATGATGTTGATCGCGGACACGCGGCCGAGCAGGTCAGGTGGGGTTACGGTTTGTCGCAGCGTCGTTGTGCTGATGACCCACAGAATCGGTCCGGCACCAAGCAGGAAGAAACCAAGACCGGCGAGGGGAGCCGTCGGCAGCCAAATCGTAAGCGCCATCAGCAGCGCGCCCAGTAGGCCCGCAAGTGGGCCGAGTGCAACGATGGTGCCAAAGGCGAGCTGGCGCAGCAGTCGAGGGGCGTACAAGGCCCCCACCACCATGCCAACGCCAAACATCGCGAGCGTGAGCCCCGTGCCGGTGGCCGACAAGCCGAGATTGCCGACCGCATGGGGCACGAAGGTCGCAAGGAGCATGAAAAATGCCGTGTTGAAGGCGAACTGCGTTACGAACACGGGGCGCAGCATCGGGTGAGCCAGGACGAAGACGGCACCGGCCTTGATATCCGCGAGGGGATGGCGCCGGGCTGCCGCGCGGGCTCCTGAATGCCGCTGAGGAGGACGGCGGCCAACGAGCCACCTCTCTTGCTATGACGAATGGCGCGTTGGCAGACCGACAGCAGCGGTCGAGATTTTTTGCCCCGCGCCTTGGCGGGACTCGTGTGCACGGGCCAGCCGGCCCGCGGGCGTTGCTGACCGCAGCTTGGCGGGCGCCGACGATACCCTTTACGGACTTAGGGCCGTCGCAATCCAGACCGAGGCCGGGAGCGGAACGGTTTCGCCTTTTTGGTAGGATGCGAGGGCCGTTCGGATCGAGTTTTGCACGCGTGCCACGACCTCGGGCGGTTGGCCTTCAAGCGCGCGACTTACGGGCCCGATGTCGAGGGCGCCGGCGACCGCGGCATCGAGCCCCCGCCCGACGGCGAGGTCGAGCGAAAGATCGACACCCTTCAACGCAATCGAAGAAAAGCCGGCCTCGCTCAGGATCCGACGCACCCGCTCCTCGCGGGCAAACGAAAATGGTCCGGGGTCCTCAGGGCCGACCTCGGGCAGGCGCGGAACATGTTTGTAGGCTTCCTGCAGCGGCAGAAGCATCCATGGGTTCTGCCGCGGTTCCCGCCAGCTGGCAAATGCAAGCCGGCCGCCGGGTCGCAATGCCGTCCGCATATTCTGAAAAGACAGCGTGGGATCGGCGAAGAACATCACACCGAACCGGGAAAATATCAGATCGGCGCCGCCGGCCTCGAACGCGTGCACGGTGGCATCGGCAAGGACGAAGGCCAAGGGGAGGTCCGTGGGCGCGCGCTCGCGCGCGCGCGCCAGCATGGGCGCGGAGATATCGACCCCCATGACCCGGCCCTGCGCGCCCACCCGTGCCGCGAGCTCGATCGTGCTTGCCCCACAGCCGCAGCCGATGTCGATGATGCGCTCCCCCGTGGTGATGCCGGCGCGCGTCAGTAGGAGCTCTTGAATTGGATTGAGAACGCGATCGAGCGTTTCCTGGCGATCGATCCAGCGGCGGCCCGCGGCCCCATTCCAATAGGCCGCCTGGTCTGCGTTTCGGTCATGCACACGCGGGTTGTCCATGGCGGTCGAACTCCAAGAGCTGCGCTGCGGCGGCGAGGCCCGCCGCGACCCGCTGGCATGGGCTTGCGGCCAACGAGCGCGTGCCGTGCCGAGCGCGGCTGCGCCCGGCAGCGAAGTCTTACTCGCCGGGCAGGGTGGCTTAGTTTAGCCGAGCGCGGGCGTTCCTGCCTATGTGGTGGCCCAATTGTTTTCAGGGTTGGGCAAACTCGATCGCCACTTTCCGCTCGATCCTCTGGCCGCACGATCCTCAGGAACTGTCGGACCACCGCCGCGGGGCCTGGTTCAGGGACGCCGCGACGCGCATGTCGGCCTCGCAACCGCCGCCGCTGAGTTTCCGCACCTTGCTCGGCGCGACTTCGTGCAAATGACCCGCAATCAGGTGCGCAACCTGACCGAGGGGCGGATCAAGACTGTTAGCTACATTTGTCGCAGCTAGATGTCGTGCCCGAAGACCGCTTGCGCTGGGTTGTCGGGCCTTGAAGGTGTTGACCTGCCTGTCGACCGAGCCGGTTCGTCGGCGCCTTGACCTTCTTTTCTGCCGAACTCTTCAAGGCAAGGGCCGGAGTGGAAATCACCCATGTCGCCTACCGTGGCGGCGCGCAGGCCACCATGGCCGTCGTCGCGGGGCACGTTGAGCTGAGTTTTGCCAACATGGCCGATGCCGTCGCTCAGCTGGAGGGAGGCAAACTCCGCGCCCTGGGTGTGACGACGGCAAGGCGTAGCCCCGCCGCACCGCAGGTGCCGACCTTGGCCGAGCAGGGGTTCACCGGTTACGCCACCAAGTCTTGGCACGCATTGTTCGGCCCAAACGGTACGCCGCCCTCGATCATCGCGCGGCTAGCCGGCCTTGCTGCCGACATGGCCAACGACCAGGACATTCAGAGGCGGATGGCGAATTTCGGGTCGATGGCTGTGGCCAATGATCCGCAGGCGTTCCGGCAAATGCTGCGTGAGGAGACCGCGCAGTGGAGCAATTTGGTCAAGGAAATCGGGCTCACGTAGTGGGTCCGGTGGCCAGCCGAGGAGCCAAAACAATGCCCGATGCCTCCGCAACTTACGTCTTCGGCGGCGATGCGGCCGAATTGGCGCGCCTCATCGTACAAGCGGCAGGCCTCGCGCCCCAAGCCCAATGGTTGCTCGACCAGATCCCGATCCGAGCCGGATGGCGCACCGCAGATATCGGCTGTGGCCCGATCGGCATTCTGGATCTGCTCTCCGAGCGCGTCGGTCCTCAGGGTCTCGTCGTTGGCCTTGAGCGCGAAGCGCGCTTTCTCGCCATGGCCTGCGCCGAAGCCAAACGTCGCGGGCTTGGCAACGTCAGGATCGTGGCCGGCGATGCCCTCAATCCCGACCTGCAGGAGGGCCCGTTTGACTTTGTCCACGAGCGCCTGGTGCTGATGAACATCCCGCAAGCCCAGCAAAGAACGATGGTGTCGCAAATGCTGGCGCTGTTGAAGCCTGGCGGAAGCATTGCACTCCAGGATTATGATCGTGTCTCCTGCGTGTGTTACCCCGAACATCCATCCTGGGCGATTTTGTTCAAAGCCTACGCCGACGCCTTCAGTGCCGGCGGTGGCAACGGCTCGACCGGGCGGGTGCTGCCGTGGTTATTGCGCTCGGCTGGCGCCCGCAACGTCAAAACCAAGATCCATGCGAGCTTTGTCGATGTTGGCGACAGCCGGCGCACCCATCACCTCGGTCTGCTGGCGGTGATGGAGGACAAGATCCTCGCGCTCGGGCGCTTCGGCCGAACCGAGTTCGCCGAGCACAAGCAGGCACTGCTAGAGCACCTCGCGCATCCCGACACGCTGCTGATCGATCACTTGCTCGTGCAGGCGTGGGGTCAAGCCGGACGAGAAACGCAGAATCGATCTTTTCGCGCCAATCAGAGGGTGCGTGGTTTTGGGCGGGCGTAGTGCCGCCGCTTAGCGGTCGCGGCCATGGACATGCGCGGGGGGTGCCGTGGCTTCCACGGCTGTAAACTCGCTCAGGATACGGTAGGCGTGCTCGGCGCCGGCCGGCACCAGCCAGGAATCCCCGGGCTCAAGCATCACGGTTTGCCCTTCGATCACCAGTTCGGCCTGTCCGCTGAGGACATAGCCGACCGTTTCATAGTCCCGCTTTGTTGCCGGTTTTTTCTGCGGCTTCTTCTTCTGCCACAGCCGCAGCGATACCCGTTTACCGGAAACCAGGTAGCTCTGATCCATCTCGCCATGCGGCGAGGCCTTGCTCTTGACCTTCTTGACGGTGGTGTCGGCAGACATTGGTTTGTCCTCATCTTTGAATGGGTGCTCGGTCGCGTGGAGCAACGCGGATGCTGGCGCAACGTCAGGAGGGGCGCGGCGTTCCCTTCCCCTTCCTAGCCCCGCGGACCTGTGCCGCGGCGCTTGGCTCGATGTGTCCTGTCGATGCGGCGCTGAACGAACGCCCGGGTAGGGGAACAACGCGGCGGTAGGCTTGTGCGTGGGCCGGCCTTAAGCGAAGCCGAAGCCGGGAGCTGCGGCAGATCCTCGCGGGGTGCGGTGCGTTCCGGGGATTCGTGCGGGACTTCTGAGTTGGGGCCAGTGCCAACCCTCTTGCTGCGACAATTCTTTCGGGGAACCCGGCCCTCGATCGGCGTTTTGCTGGCACAACCCAGGCGTGAGAAGGCGCGCACCATGGCCTTGACGACGACCTCGATGGGACGGTTTCAGGACCGACCCTCCGGACTGATGCGCTGGCTAGAGTCCACCAACCACAAAGACATCGGCACCATGTACCTGGCCTTTGCCGTGGTCGGTGGTCTGATCGGCGGTGTGCTCTCCATCATGATGCGCGTGGAACTGGAGCAGCCGGGGCTTCAGATCTTTGCCAACGGCCATGCCTACAACGTGATTGTCGCGGCGCACGGCTTGATCATGATTTTCTTTACGATCATGCCGGCGCTGATCGGCGGATTTGGCAACTGGTTCGTGCCATTGCTGATTGGGGCGCCGGATATGGCGTTTCCCCGCATGAACAATATTTCGTTTTGGCTGCTCCCGGCTTCCTTCGCATTGCTGCTCGGTTCGATGCTGGTGGAGGGCCCGGCAACGATGTCGGGTGTGGGGGCGGGCTGGACCTTTTACGCGCCGCTCTCCACCAGCGGCCATCCGGGGCCGGCGCCCGACTTCGCCATTTTGGCCCTGCACGTGGCCGGCGCTTCTTCAATTCTCGGGGCAATCAACTTCATCACCACCATCTTCAACATGCGCGCGCCCGGCATGACGCTGCACAAGATGCCGCTCTTCGTTTGGAGCATCTTGGTGACGGCGTTTCTGCTGCTGTTGGCAATACCGGTCCTGGCCGGTGCCTTGACCATGCTGCTGACCGATCGCAATTTCGGCACCACCTTCTTCAATGCAGCTGGGGGCGGCGATCCGCTGCTTTATCAGCACCTGTTCTGGTTTTTCGGTCACCCCGAAGTCTACATTCTCATCCTGCCGGGCTTTGGCATCGTCAGCCAAGTTATCTCGACGTTTTCGCGCAAGCCCATCTTCGGTTATCTCGGCATGGTGTACGCCATGGTGGCCATTGGTTTCATCGGCTTCATCGTTTGGGCGCACCACATGTATGTGTCCGGTATGGGTGTCGACGCACAAGCCTACTTTAGCTTCGCGACCATGGTCATCGCGGTGCCGACCGGTATTAAGGTGTTCTCCTGGATTGCCACCATGTGGGGCGGCTCCATCCAATTTCGCGTGCCGATGCTGTGGGCGCTGGGCTTTATCTTCTTGTTCACAATCGGCGGCGTGACCGGTGTGATGATCGCGAACGCCGGCGTCGATCGCGTATTGACGGACACCTACTATATTGTCGCGCACTTTCACTATGTGATGTCATTGGGCGCGGTCTTCGCCATCTTCGCCGGCTGGTACTACTGGTTCCCAAAGATGAGCGGCTACCTGATGAACGAGACGCTCGGAAAACTGCACTTCTGGCTGACCTTCATCGGCGCCAACGTGCTGTTCTTCCCGCAACACTTTTTGGGGCTGGCAGGCATGCCGCGCCGCATTGCCGACTATCCCGATGCCTTTGCCTACTGGAATTGGTGGTCCTCAATCGGTGCCTATATTACCGCCGCCGGCACGCTGGTTTTCGTCCTCGCATTGATCGATGCCTATCTCGTTCGGCGTCAGGCCGCCGGGGACAATCCATGGGGCGTCGGCGCGACGACGCTGGAATGGAGGCTGCCGTCACCGCCGCCCTTCCACACCTTCGAAACTCTGCCAACCGTTAGATAATTTGGCGGGGCTCTCGAGCCGTCCGTGCAACCGCTGCCGCGGCGAACAGATTTCAGCGCGCCGCGGATGCCAGACGCGGTCCCTCGGCGCAAACGGCCCTCGGCGCAAATGGGGTGCGGGAGAGACGCCCGCAAAAACGAACGGACCGATCAAGATTGATCGGTCCGTCGTCTGAAAGCGAAGTTTCGCTCAGTAGCGATGATAGCGCCGATAATGCCGGTGGTGGCCATGACGCCCACCAATGTGCAGGTTGATGCTCGGGCCGTAACCGCCAACCCAACGGCAATGACGGTGCCCGTAACTCCACCAGCAACGGCGATAGCCGACCTGTTCGGTGAGCGACGACGGTGTTGTAGCTTCAATTCCTTGCAGGCCGGAGGCGGGTGCCGCAAGCGCCGGCGCGGAGAGCGCACCGAAGGCGAGGACAACCGTGGCGAACGAGAGAGATTTCAACATTGACGGATTGCTCCTTTGTCGTCTGGCATGATCTAGTGTTCGCACCAACGTGCGAGGGATGCCTCTCGTTCCGTTGTCGCGGCGCGCTGATCGGGGAAAATCATCCGATGCGGTTCGGCGATCTCGGTTCCAACTCGATCGCCCACCACGGGCCGCGCTTACACTCATTGTGAGGATTTTTGCGGTGCGGCGCACCCGTTGGTGCGCTTGCCAAACGCGCCGGTCTCGAGCGCGCTGCCAAGGTGGTGGGTTAAGGCGTTGAAAGGTCACTCTTCCTCGCGGGCGGCGGGCGTTGTCGCAAGCGCAGCCATCGCGCCAGCCCTGGCCACTGTGCAAGGCTTCTGGTGTCATTTGTTGCGCGTGCGTACGCCTCGAGGTCTAAGTTGCCCTTTTTGTCGATGCGCATTTGGTTTTTGTTTTTTGCAGGGTGAGATGCCGCAGCTCGCCGCTGTTGGGGAGCGAGAGCCGGCGACGTCGCCGGCCGCTGTCCGCGTGCCCTGGGCAAGGAACTTTTTGCCCACGCTTATGGTTTGAACTTTTAAACGCACGCGATCCTGCCTGTGAGCCTGGTCGGGATTGGGCATCGCGTTACAAAGGGCTTAGACAGTCGCCGTATCGCGGCGACCGGTTGCTTATGCCGCCAAAGCTGCGCCAGCGCATGGTTCTGTACCAGGATCACGTGATCGAAGCCGGTCTGCGTGCCTCGTATTTGCCTACGTTCGTCCTCTAGGCACGGCGGCTGGCAACTGGATGACGACAGCCGGTTTGCTCTTGGACCTCCTGGGGTTGGTTCAGTTAGAGATCAGTGGGTGTGTTCGACGGCATCATGGCCGCACTGATGATGGCCAGCGACGAAGAGCTGGCGCCATCTCATTTGGTGCGGCAAGTCATCGACGACTCAGATGAACCGAGTGGCGCCGCAAGGTACGTTGGTGGATAATGTCTGGACCCAAGACGGGAGTTAAACTGATTGCCGCGGGTTGCATCCTCCAGCTTGTTACCACCTGGCTCTGACGATTTCCTTGGCTGCCCACTACCGATGGTGGCCCCGAGGTTTCGCCTTCGTTTTTTGAATAGAGTTGTTCTCGCCGCGTAGGCGTCACGTGGCCGGTGCCATCTCATTCAGGGCAGCCTCACAACTGACATAACCGGCCGAAATCTTCCGCCCCGCACGCCTACGAGCCATTAGATGTTCGTGAAGGTGCTCCAATTCGACAAATGTCGGCCGCCCCCTGGGCATCGCCGACTTTGAAAAGGCGTCCCGCCAGTTGGAGCAAGTCGGGTACTATATCAGCATCGAGCGCGACGGGTTAGCCGCTAGCGCCTGCTCGCTTTCTGATGCGCAGCGGCGCGTCCGGAGCGCATTTGCGGGGCACGCCCTTGCGCCGCAACAGACTGCGCGCGCGATAGAGCTCACGCAGGATGTCGCGCATGACTTCCAACGCCTTTTCCGCCGAGCGGGTATCATTACCCGAGGCGCCTAGCCGGTCGATAAATATGTGTTGGCCCGCCAGGCGCCGCTCGGCATCGTTGACCTGACTGCTATTACGGCTGAATTGCTCGTCGTGCCTGGTCATCACTCGCCCCCTCAGTCCCAAGCACCACCTTTCGCTTCCTAGAACGGGAATTCAAAAAGGGTCTGCCAGTTATCGTCGGCAACGATTATCCTCCCGCGGCTGGCGGACTGCCCGTTCAAGAATTCCCCATTCAAGGGTCCCCCGTTCAACGATCCCCCGTTCAAAAATTCCCTATTCACAACCTGTTGCGCGCGTTGTGCTGCCTCTACTTCAGCGTCCACAGTGCCAGCCAGTTCGATGCCTTCCTGGTCGAGTACGGTCATTTGGCCACGTCTGACGTGGAAGTAGTAGTGAGGCATAGCAAGCCTCCGCGCCATGTTTCCGATATGAGGGATGGAGAGCGCCCATGACGGCGCGGCGCGGCACCTTGATTTGGTGCCGCATGCCTCATGTACCGTATCGTACAGTATCTGAAAGAATTGTCCAAAACCGCACAAAGTCCCCATGTTTTGGGGCGCAGACATGCCGATTTGTCAGCTAAGCCTTCAGGGACTGATCACGCCGCGTACAGAAATCCAGCGCGTCAACAAGTTTGCGTTGGAGGAGGTGGTACCCGTCCGGGCTCGAAGTGATGGAAGCCGATCATCCTCGCCTGGCGCACAGCGTATCGCAAATACGGGGTGTCCCATTGTGGTGGAAGCGAATGTGTGTTGATCGTCTCCACGAGCAGCCAAACTGTTGATGAAGTGACGGGTGGGATGTTGCGACCGGTCACGTCCATTGTGAGCGCGCGGTTGCCTGTTCCTTCGTCGCGGAAAAGATAGATGAGCACCTGCTAACGTCCCCAAAAAATGACGCAGGAAAGGTGAGAGCGGTCGAGAGAGTGGCGCCTGCCGCCCTCGCTTTAGTTCGCCGTAATAGCGGACCTGCGCAGCAACCCGAACGCGTGCAAGCTAGTGGGTCGGGGCACGAAGTCGATAAAAAGTTTGTGCGATGTCGGACATGTCAACATTGCATTACGTGAAGGTTGCGCGGGAGACACTGCGCAGAAGCTCAGTTAACGGGGTTTTCCATTATCCTATATTTACGGCAACGCCGTCTGGCGAGTTGTTAAAGGAGGGGATCGGTCCAGTGCGGGTGTGTGTAGCGCACCGGAACCGACCTCCCCCCGAATTGGCCGCGCGCGGATTGCGATCAACGCATGCAGCCGTCGCCAGCTTGGCACAGGGACGATCCCGGAGTCTCAGCAATTCACAAGATAGTCTTTATACGTGTCACCACGCGGCCACGGATCGGAAATTGTCATGCGTCCGTCATTTACCGAAGCGTCAGTTATGCCGAATTAATCTGACTATGCATGAAGCTGCCTGCGGGTGCGGGACCTACTAGCAGGCCGCGGGGGAGCTGGCGAGCGGTTCGGTGCGCTGCTCCTCGCTCCGCCCTTAAAAAGCGAAGGGCGCCGCGTGGCAACGAAGCGCCCTTACACTGGGATTGGGCGCGCCCAACATGGTGCGGATTGCTGAGCGCGTTGCCTCCCAGCTCACCTTGCCACATCATCGACAGTAGGCGGACGAACTTTTCCGTGATCACCTCAATTCGAAGGGACTGGTTTACCGCCACGGAGACAATGAGCGCACCCTCATCCGCTGGCCTGGACCGTTACCCCCAAAAAGCTGGCCCTCCACTTAGAGGGCCAGCGGGCAAACCGACCAGCTCATGCGGCAGGGTCAGTTGGGTGTAGACTGCCGCAGTGCCGGTGAATGTTGTTATCTGAGCACTGATTGAGAGCCACAATGTCCTAAGGGTGGGGTCTCGGTCTGCCTAACGTCCAATTAGGTCTCGGCGCGATGAGGTGTTTTTCCAATTCGCCACATCCCACGGAAAACCCTGGCGCAAATAGGTATTTTTCCGCATAGGCGCCAACCGCAGCACCCTCTAGCTTCGCGCCCTGGCCACAGCTCGTCCCCTCGATCGCCGTGGCCCCTTGGCGAGAGCGTGCTACCCCTCCCCCCGTCGGATGCCGCTCTCGCCCCTCCCCTCAACTCACGCCTAGCTCGCATGCCAAGGTCTCACCGACAGGGATCGGGGGTTGGAAACGGTTTCCGGAATTGATTTGGTTATCGCCGCTTCCCCTCTTTCTTGGCTAGCAGTTGCCGGCGCCGGATCGGGGTGATCACGCCACGACCGCCGCACTGGTCGCAGGGTTTGATCCGGAATGGAAGGCGGCTCGGGACCGTGCCCTTGCCGTCGCAGAACGGGCAATCATGGAACTCGCTGTGGCCTATACTATTACTTGGCATGCCGGCCCGGCCTTACGCCGCGGTTACGCTGGCACGGTGTGACGCTGGTCGCTTCGCTTTCCAGGTTTTGCCGGATGTGCTTTGGACATGAGGTTGTAGCCAAGCTTGAGCACTTGCCGGTTCCTCTTGTTGCAAGGATCGTTTTGGAGGGCAGGTCGTCCTGCCTTTTTCAGACGACCGAGCAACCGGTCGCTCAGATGAAAGTTCCGATCGACACCGCCCGCGGCCATGGTGCGGCGCGCCTTGCTTCCGCTGCTGGCGCTTGGCAACCGTGCGGAGGCTCGCCAGTCCTATGGATGGCCTGCGACAGCCAGCTTCACCTTTCGCCGCTCACCCGTGCGCATATTCCCAGAAAAAGGGGAGATAGAGCGCCACAACCGCGCAAGCGACGACCAACAGCACGATGGTCCAGCCGCGATCGTAATCCAACGAGCCCGGCTCCTTGTTTCTCATACTCGCCATGTTCGGCCAACTTGGCAGAACGACAATAGTTCCTGTTCGGACTGCCGCGCTTTGTCTGTTAACGCCGAGCGTAGGCTGAGAGCCGAGACGGACCGGACGCTGACCATGGGGCAGGGGCCGGTCAGACGACAGCGGAGTTTTTGCCTATGGCTCTGATGGTTAGCCAGCCCGGTTGCAGCGATGTGCGACAACTGAACTTTCCTGATCTGCCCAGGTCGGCATTTGTCTCCTTAGTGTGAATAAGACCAAGGTAGGATGGTGCTGCCAGGCGCCCAGAGGCAATCGGTTTCGCCTTGCCATTGCTGAATGCGCGCGATGCGACCAAGGCGCGCGCAAGGATTCTGCAAAAACTTGCACTCTATCCGGCTCCTGGTGGAATCGAACGGCGTTTTCCAGCGTTTCAAAGCCCCATCAACGGCCACGAGATCGAGGCCACGCATGTTCCCGACGCAACAAGAAAGGCCGCCTCATCCCATCGCGCCCAGGTGCTGACCCCGCCGTGGCCCGGCGTTGCCGAGGCGATGTGGAAGCGGTGGGCGGTCATCGGCGGCAATGTTGGGGTATCCGTCATCAGCTCGTTGAAGGCAAATTATGGTCGACACGGAAGAGGCGGCGATCGCTGGCCATAAAGCAGATAGCCACTGGATCGGCAACGCATTCGCGTCACCGTCGACGCTTCGCGGCGAGACGGATGGCGGAGGATTACTTGCGAAGTTACCAGCGCCTGCTGGAGGGCCGCAGCCGTGGCGCCGTGACCGGAAGGAAGCTGCTCTGCAAGGCCCGGCGCCGTGAATTCGCATCGAGGCGCGGTTGGCCCAACCTGAGGGCGGCCTTCACGTTTGGCGGAAGCGAGGCGTTCAAGGTCTTGGTTGGGGGTCCGATCAGACGCGACCGCACACGGTCGGCGGCGACGAGAGCACGCCGGAGTGAGAAGGACACGTGCTCTCGAAGGGTCGGTTAGGTGCGGAATGGCGAAGCAGACGGTGCTAGCGGGGGAGGGCCTAGCGACAGCCGCGCCCATAGGCGATCCGATGGTGGTGCCGGTGGTGCCCATTGAGGCGCCGCGGGGTGCTGTACCCGAAGGCGTGGCGACCACGATGGGACTTCACGAAGCGTTTGCCATGCTGGCCTTTGGCATAGCGCGCCTTGTGACCATGTTTCGCCATGCGCTTGGTCTTGGTTAGGCGAGCCTCACGCTTGCCCTTGGCCTTGTTGACGCTCGGGCCTTCGGCGCTCTTGGCATCTGACTTGCCATCTGTCTTGGCGTTCCGTGCTTTCTGCGCGGACGCACCCGCCTTTGCCGCGGAATCCGCCTGCCCAGCAGGTGCGGTTCTTGCGGTCGGCTCGTTCGTTGTTTGGGCCGATGCCTCAATTGGCAGCGCGAGGAGGCCAAGGGCGGCCGCGGCCGCGAGGATTTTATGCATTGGTGCTGCTCCATGACAGATGTGGTGATCCGTCAAAACGATGAAGCTCGAAAATGAGTTGCAAGCACGGGTCGATTTATTTTTCTATGAATGAATGTTCATCGCGCCTCAAGGCAGGGCAAACCGCCTGCCTGAAAAAAAAGCGCTTACAGACGCACCCAGACAAAAACTTTTTTTCGCGGCGACGGGCGTGCGCGTCCGTGCGTCGCCGTCACCTGCACAACTGACGTCCCATGCGCCGGCCATCACGGCTGAGGCGTGCCTGTGAGGGCAAGGTTGCGCGGTGCAGGTGCCGTACGCGCGTTCGCTTGTGGATAGACCGGTTGCTCGTCACACAAGCGTTAGACGGAGATCCTAGCAACAGCCCTCGTGCAGGCGAACGCGGGCCTCCGCTTAATGCCTCGCCCCCGTTTGGTCGGCTCGCTGCGGATACGGGTCTCGGCCCTGCGCCACAGTTGTGGGGGCTCAGCGGTGCCTGCGCCGAGGGCAGCGTACGGTGAACCGTCCAGCAGCTGCAAAGCAGGGGGCAAGGCCCGCGATCGTCGGAGGTCTAGGACGTGCGGGAGGCAGAGAAATCCGTGTTCTTTTCGCCTGCGCACTTGGCTGGTGGCGACAGCGGCCCAAGCTCAGGTCGTCACCTATACGGCGCGGCGGGCCGCCTTGGCGTGTCGGTCCCCTGAGATGCTTTTGCGCGCCAATGAAGTGCTGCAGTCCGGCGATGGCCAGGCTTAGGCGAAGTTTGCAGCCGTCACCGTTTTCGCCGGCGATTGCATCCTCAGCCAGCCTGCGCCTCCGTTGTCGGCCCGCTGGAGGATTTTTGGGGCCGTGCCCTGCGGATCCATCGCAAAGACGACGAGGCATCTACCTCGCCAATCCCGATGAGTTCATCTTGGTCAGTAACGAGACCCTGGTCGTGTAAAAACTCCGAAAGGGCGTTCACGGAGGGGAATCATGTTCCACCGGCGCCGCGGTTTCCTAGTCGTCTTGCCATTGCTTGCCGGATATTGGGGCCGGAAAAGACGGCCGTTCTACGTGTTCTTCACGCCCTAGCGTTTTGACACGGCCAAGAGACCTATCGCCGACACCATAAGCAGTCCGGCGCAGAGCCATGGCGCGGCCGAAGCGTTCACAAAACTGTCACGTCGGCGCGGAACCTCCCTGCCCCATCGGCTTGGTCTTGACGCTGCCGTAGGCTTGCTCCGACATTGCCCCACGCGCAGTCACGGAGATGTCGATGCCAAGCGGTAAGCGTGCGAAAGACTTGGATAGCCGCGTGCGTGACGAGCTCGTCGATAGTTTCGATGAAGAACTCGAAATGGAGATCGATGATGCCCGGCTCAGCAAATTGAGCGAGGAATTTCTTGAGCGCCCCGATCCTGAAAGCATGGATCGCAGCGTGTACTTTCGCGAGCTGTTCAGGCTTCAGGGCGAGTTGGTCAAGCTCCAGGATTGGGTTATCAATCAGGGACTGAAGGTCGTCGTCATCTTCGAAGGTCGCGATGCGGCCGGCAAGGGTGGCGTAATCAAGCGCATCACGCAGCGTCTCAATCCGCGCGTTTGCCGGGTGGCGGCCCTGCCGGCCCCAAACGAGCGCGAGCGAACGCAATGGTATTTTCAGCGCTACGTGGCGCACCTCCCGGCCGCCGGCGAGATCGTTTTATTCGACCGCAGTTGGTACAATCGCGCCGGGGTCGAGCGTGTCATGGGTTTTTGCACGCAAGAGGAGTGCGAGGAATTTTTGCGGACCGTGCCGGAATTCGAAAGAATGCTGGTTCGGTCCGGCATCATCCTGATCAAATACTGGTTCTCCATCAGCGACGACGAGCAACATTTCCGTTTCATGATGCGGATACACGATCCGCTCAAGCAGTGGAAATTGAGTCCCATGGATCTTGAGTTCAGGCGGCGCTGGGAGGCGTACACGTTGGCAAAGGAGGTCATGCTGGAGCGCACGCATATTCCGGAGGCGCCTTGGTGGATCGTCGAGGCGGTGGATAAGAAAAAAGCCCGGCTCAACTGCATCCACCATCTCCTCGGGCAAATCCCCTACCACGAGGTCAAGCGACCGCCGATCGTGTTGCCGCCACGCACGCATCACCCCGACTATCAGCGCCATCCGATTCCCAAGGATAGATATGTCGCCGATGCGTACTGAGGCGGCGCTGCGCGCGGACTAATGCGGATGCTGGGATGATCTTTGCCGATCGCTGGCTGCGAGATAGGTGTGCAGCATGGCGACGACTTGCGCGCCTTCGCCGACCGCCGCGGCAACGCGTTTGACTGAGCCCGCTCTGACGTCGCCGATCGCGAACACGCCGTTGCGACTGGTTTCAAGCAATTGTCGCGCGCTGCCAGCCTCGCGTCCTGTCACGATAAAGCCCTTCGCGTCGAGCTTGAGGGCGCCGGCGAGCCAGTTGCTATTGGGCTCGGCGCCAATAAACAGAAAGAGGTGCCGGATCTGCCGCCGGATTTCACCGCCCGCGGTGAGCCGCCAGCGCACGGCCTCGAGCGTACCATTCGATCCCTCGAGGCCACTGATCTCGGCCTCCGTCACCAACGTCACGTTCTCCAGGCCACGGATCCGATCCACGAGATAGCGCGACATGCTGGCTTCGAGCGACCTGCCACGCGCGATCAGCCACACTTTGGCCGCCTGCGTCGCCAGATAGACGGTGGCTTGCCCGGCGGAGTTTCCGGCCCCGACCAGGGCGATTTCCTGCCCGGCGACCAGCTTGGCTTCGAGCGGAGAGGCCCAATAGTGCACGCTGGTCGCTTCGAAGTCTTCGAGCTGGGAGACGTTGAGGCGCCGGTAGCGCGCGCCACTGGCAACAACGATCGAGCGGGCGCAGGCTCGCTCGGCATTGAACAGACGCAGAGCAAACCTGCCGCTATCCGCCTCCAGGCCAGTGAGCGCAACGGCCTCGTCCGGGATCGCCATTTCGGCCCCGAATTTCTGGGCTTGATTGTAGGCGCGCGCCATCAGCGCCATGCCGGTGATGCCGGTGGGAAAGCCAAGATAGTTTTCGATACGCGCCGAGGCGCCGGCCTGACCGCCGAAGGCACGGCAATCCAAGACCAGAACGGAAAGCCCCTCGGAGGCGGCATAGACCGCGGTGGCAAGCCCCGCCGGCCCGGCGCCGACGATGGCGACATCATAAACGCGGTCGGGATCGATCGGACCCACCATGCCAATACAGCGAGCGAGCTCCGCCTCGCCGGGATTGCGCAGCAGCTGCCCATTTGGGCACAGCACGATGGGCAATTGGCCCGGATCGACGTGGAAGCGTTCAATCAGCGCCCTGGCCTCGGCATCCGTTTCGGGGTCGAGCCGCTGGCGGGGATGGCCGTTGCGGGCGAGAAAACCTTCGAGCCGAAGCACGTCGCCGTCCCCGGTGCGGCCGACAATCACCGGTCCGCCCGCCCCGGTCTCCAGCAAGCCGACCCGCCGCAGGATCAAGGCGCGCATGATGCGCTCCCCAACCTCGGCCTCCGCGACGAACATCGCCCGCACGCGTTCCGGCGGGATGACCAGCGCCTCGACCGCGTCTTGCGCACAGGCATCGACCAGGGCCGGGCGGCCCGCGAGCTGCGCCAATTCGCCCATGAGCGCGCCAGGCCCGTGCGTAACGATCGGTGTGTTTGGACCGGATTGATGGCGTTGGGTGATCTCGACGCAGCCCGACAGAATGATGCTGAGACCGTGACCGACCTCGCCGACCCGCGCCAACACATCGCCTTTGGCAAACGTCCGCAGCTGGCCGAAACGACGCAAGCGTGCGATGTCTGCCGGCTCTAAGGTCGGAAACATCTGGAGCCGGCGGGTGTCGATGATCGATGGGGCGATGGCCATGAGGTGTCTCGAGATTCCGGTTGCTCGGCGGCGCGCCGGCAGTGGGGGAGGCCGGCGACGGCAATGGGTGCCGTCGCATTCAATGGACGGCCGGAGGGTCATGCAACTCTGGTTCTTGCTAGCGCTTGCCTGGAGCGCGCCTCCGACCTCGCCGTTTTTCGTCGCATAGTTGGTGCGCCTCACGCAAGCGTCGGTCGCGGTGCCCGCCCTTGGCGCCTGGCAACGGCAACAGCGGGTGCCGAATACTTGGGCGGGTTGGTGCCGCCTTTGCCCACCTAACCCGACCCGGCGGCGCCGATCCCGTGCGAAACGGCCGGGTCTGCGTGTTGAGATGGTCCGTCGGCCGCTGACCCTGTTGCGTGGTCGGGGCGCAAACTCGTACATGTGGCGGCGGTGAGCCGAGCTCTGGTCCAACAGCAAGGGAGTTAACCCCATGAACATCGTGGCCATCTGCGGGAGCCTGCGTAAGGGTTCCTTCAATCGCATGCTGATGCAGGCGCTTCCGACTTTCGCGCCGGCCGGCATGGGCATCAAAGAGGCGCCGTCGTTCGCCGACTTTCCCCTCTACAATGCGGATATTCAGAACGGACCGGGCTTTCCCGCGGCCGTCGGCACGCTGGCGGAGGCGATCCGCGCGGCCGATGGCGTGATCTTCTGCACGCCGGAGTACAATTTCTCCATTCCCGGTGGCCTGAAAAACGCCATCGACTGGGTCTCGCGTTTGCCGAACCAACCCTTTGCGGGCAAGCCGATCGCCATTCAGTCGGCTTCGCCCGGGCCGCTGGGAGGCGCGCGCGTGCAATACGACTTGCGCCGAACCATGGTGTTTCTCGACGCGCTAACCCTCAACAAACCGGAAATTTTTGTTGGGAGCTGCGCCGCCAAAATTGACGAAAAGACGGGTGAACTGAAGGACGACACCACGCGCACGTTGGTCAAGCAACAGCTCGAAGCCTTCGGCACATTCGTGGTGCGTCACGGCGCCAAGGCCTGACGCCTTATTTACGGCGTGGCGCCGCGCGCTGAAGGCTTTTTTGGTTTCGGCGCGCGCGGCGCGCGCCCGAGAGCAAAAGAGCCCGCGCCGGGTCAGCCATCCGCGCTGAGCGCGCGCTTGCGATCGTGGCTCCAGGTCGTAAACGGGCACGCCGATAGCGCGCTGTTATAAAATTGGGCCTGGCCGGTGACTTCCGCGCCGGCCCACGCCGGCACGTCGATGCGCTGATGCTCATCGCGCAGCTCGATCTCCGCGAGGATCAGGCCCTCGTTCTCGCCGGCGAAAACGTCAACTTCCCATGCCGCGCCGGCGTGGGGCACGACGTAGCGAACCTTCTCGACCACGATACCCCGACGCAGCGCAATGGCGGCCTCCGCTTCCAATACGGGAATGGGGTATTCGAGCTCCAGTCGGCGACGATCCGGCGCGCGCGACTTGATGGTCAGCGTCGCACCCTTGTCCTTGATGCGTACCCGGACCGAGGCCTTGCCGTCGGTCGCCAGGTAGGCTTGGCGAATTTGGATACGCTCGGTTGCGAGCGGTCGCCAAGCATCGCCGCGCACAAGAAACTTGCGTTCGATTTCAAACGGCATAGGCCACCCCGTACGGATCTGCCGGAATTAACCATATCGCCCGCTGTCATGCGACTGTCATTTTCGCCGCGGTGAGGCCGCAGCAGGGTGCCCTGTTGCAGGGCGGCATCGGACCAGCGTCATCATTCGGCATCACCTGCACATCTCCACGCAATTTTTGGCTGCTCAGGGGCCCAGCCACTGTGCGGGCTGAGGTCGCCTTCACCCATTGCCTATCAACACCGATGCCCAGCAACGGTGTACGCGAACCGTCTTGCAGGAACAACCCAACATTTCCGTCGGTTCAGCGGGCGGGCCGCTTTTTAGGGACAAGCAACGGCTCTTGGCGGGTCCGACCGACGCCGGGGCGGCTTAAAGCCGTGGCATAGTCAAGGCTTGCGAGCGTGCGATCCGCCGCGACCGACGGGGGGACGCATGGCGCGCAGGGCGCAGTCCCCGACTGCGCGGGGGGCGCCGCGGCCGACCCGCAGCTGTGCGCGCCGAAGCCTCTGGGCTGTGCAAAAGTATCAAGGCCGAGCTGTCATAGGGCTGACGCCCAAGCCCAGGTAAGCTCTCCGGCCTGCGCGACACCACCGGGTCCATCCCGGCATTTGGCCAGGGCATCGGCCGCCGAGCATCGCTTTGGAGCATCTCGTTATCGTCTGCGCCGTCCTGGCGGGATTGGCCGAGGTTCCCTGGCAAGCGACAGCCCTCGCCGGCGCCACCGTCTTCGCCTTGCAGGACTTGGGCGCCTACGAGCTCTCGCCGGAGCCACGCTCGTGGCGACTTGCGATCGGCATGGCCTTGATCGGCGCCGGGCAGGCCTTGCTGGCCTGGAGCATCGGCATGGGGGCGCGGCTTCTTGTCGGCAGCTGAAGGCCGCGCCGAACCCGATCGATCGGTCGAACGCCCTGATGATCCGGTGGTTGGCGCGTTCCCCCGGTTAGGCGCGCTCCACGCGCGCCGCATAGCATCCCGGCGCGGCAAAGTGCACGTGGAGATATTCGGCGTCCGAGGAACGCAGGAGCCGCTCGATCGCCGGCTCAAGTTCGCGCCCATCGACGAGCTCGAAGCCCGTCATCATGCCGAGCGCGTCGAAGGCGCGCACGGCCAGGACGCGGCGCCGCAGCTGCTCGGGAACCTCGTCCACTTTGTCGTAGGTCTCCTCGCCGCGACGAACAAAGATGGCAAAGCGCATGCGGTAGGGTGAGTTGACGGGCAGATGCTCGTAGTTGAGCAAAATCAGCTCATCGCCCGGTTGTGAATCGGTGAGGCTAATGCGACATGGGTAGCCGGGATGGCGAGCATCGGCGGTTCGACGCACCGCCCCGTGCTTGGCCAGCTCCGCATCCGACATGGCAAACAGATGTTGGAAGCGGTCGCCAGCAAGTCCCTTGATGCGAAAGCTCATGGGGTCACCTCTCGTGCTTTGCCCAAATCTGGCGTGCGCAACGCCAAATGCGACCCGTTTCCGGTGGGGCTCAGGAAAAATCTCAAGCGATGGGCGGGAAGCCCCGGGGGGGTCATGTAACTGTCATCAATCTGTTACGCAGGACGCGCAAAAGCCAGGGTTCGACCGCGATCCAGAGGGTTTAGCGCTTGACAGTCCTTGACTTGATCGATGGGCGAATTGCCGAGCTCGACCGCCTTTCTGCCGCGGCGACGCTTGAGGGGCGTGAGCCCCCGGGCGATGGCCAGGGGCTCAACCTTCTGCTGGTGGCACTGCGTGCGCTGCGCCAGCATAAGCTTGCCGGCGCGAGCCTCCCGCCCCGGGGCGATCAATCCGCAACGGCGGCGCGCCCAGCGAATGGGTGTCCCGCGCGCGGGTTGAATAGGTGAGCGGTTTTATTTTCGCTGCGCGCTGCGCGCCGGCGAGGCGGCAAGCAAACCGGGGGTAGCCCCGGCGATCAACCTATTGACATCGATACCCGGCGCCACCGCCTCGTAGTCTTGATCGATCAGCAGCGAGGCCGCGCCGTGCACGAACGTCCACAGCTTCAAGGCAATCTCCTGGGCATCGCCGCGCACTTTGTTGCGCTTGCAGTAAAGCGCCACCTGATTGATGACGTGGACGAAGCAATCCTGGCCGGTGCCCAGCACGTGCTTGGCTTTTTTGAGCGACGGCTCCTGCCCAAACATTAAGCGGAAGATGGCGGTCTCCTCGACCGCGAACGCCACATAGGCCTGGCCCAGGGCGATAATGCCCTCGAGGCTGCCCTCGCCTTTTTCGGCGACGACGGCCGTTGATCGGCTCCGCAATTCATCGAAGCCGCGCGAGGCGATCTCGGCCAGAATGTCCTGCTTGCCCTGAAAATGCCGGTAGGGCGCCGCCGTGGTCACGCCCGCCACGCGGCAGGCGTCGGCGAGGGTAAAATTCTCCGCACCCCGCTCCTCCACCAGCTTGCGCGTGGCACGGATCAGCGCCTCGCGCAATTCGCCGTGGTGATAGCGGGCCTTGGCTTGCCCCTGCTTGGCCGTGAGTCGCCCCATTACTTGAGCATGACCGCTTCACGATGAGTTGAAAAGTTAGCGTCGCTAACACTTTGCGATGTCAGCGTCGCTAACATATGTTAGTGGCGCTCACATAGCAAGCTCCGGGGAGGCCGGGCTTTGGCAGAATGCGGGCGGAACAAAAAGGGAGATGGGCATGAGCAGCATTGCAGGCACGCGCGCCGGAATTGTACGGCTCCGGCTCGCCAAGGCGCCGAGCTTGCTCGGCGGGGTCGGCATCCTCGGCCTTGCCGCCCTGCTTGGCGGCTGCAAAAGCGAACCCCTGGCCAAGGAGGAGGCGGTGCGGCCGGTGAAGGTCGCCATCGTCGAGACGGCGCCGGAGGCGCGGACCCTTAGCTATGCCGGCGTGGTGCGCGCGCGCATCGAAAGCGCGCGCGGTTTCCGGGTCGCCGGCAAGATCACCGAGCGCTTGATCAATGTTGGCGACCGCGTGCTGGTCGACCAGCCGATCGCCCGCCTGGACGAGACCGACCTCAAGCTGGCGGAGAATAGTGCCAGAGCAGCCGTGGCTGCCGCGGCCAGTCGGCGCGACGTCGCCAGCGACAATCTGGAACGGGCCAAGGTGTTGCTGCCCAAGGCGATCATCTCGCAGGCGGCGTACGACACCCGGCGCAACGAGCTCGATGCCGCCGTGGCCTCGCTGGAAAGCGCGCAAGCGCAACTGCGCCAAGCGGCGAATGCGGTGTCCTATGCAACCTTGAAGGCCGACAAGGCCGGGATCGTGACGGCGGTGAGCGCCGAGCCGGGCCAAGTCGTCAGCGCCGGCCAGCCCATCGTCACGGTGGCCGACGCCGGTGAGACGGAAATCGCCTTGGCCGTGCCGGAGCAGGACGCCGGGCGCCTGACGATCGGACAATGGGCAAAGGTCACGCTTTGGGCAGGGCCGCGCCTCAGCGTCGATGGTCGCGTGCGCGAAATCGGCGCCCAGGCGGATCCGGCCTCGCGCACCTATCCCGTGCGCATTGCCGTTGCCGCGCCGCCCGAGGCCATGCGCTTGGGGATGACGGCGACCGTGGCCGTGCGCCTCGAGCATGAGACCGCACCGATGCTGGTTCCCCTCACGGCCTTGACGGAGAGTAGCAATACCGCCGCGGTCTTCGTCGTCGACCCGAGCAAAAAGGTGGTGCGTCGTACCATCGTCGCCCTCGCGGGTACGTCCGACGAGGGCGTGCGCATTGCCAGTGGACTGAGCGCCGGCGACATGGTCGTGACGGCGGGGGTGCAGTTCTTGCGCGACGGCATGCGCGTCCGCTTGCTTGAGGAGCGGTCCCACGCGCCGGGCAACCGGATCTAACCCCGCCCCCAAACTTTCTGCACCCCATTGGGTCGGCCCCTCGACATCTCGGGAGTGATGCCACCATGTCAAAGATGCCCTCGTCCAGCTTCAACCTGTCTCGCTGGGCCATCAGCCACGGCGGCTTCACCGCCTTTCTGCTCGTGCTCTTGCTCGCCGCCGGCGCCTTCTCGCTGTGGCGGATCGGGCAGAAGGAAGATCCCGACTTCACCTTCCGCGTCATGGTGGTGCAAGCGTTTTGGCCAGGCGCCACCACGCCGGAAATGCAGGATCAGGTGGTCGACAAGATCGAGCGCAAGCTGCAGGAAACGCCTGGCCTCGATTTTCTGCGCTCCTATACCCGACCCGGCTTTGCCAACATCTTCGTCAACCTCAAGGGTGCGGTGCGCGGCGAGGCGGTGAAGGATGCCTTCTATCAAGCCCGCAAGAAGATCGGCGACATCCGCGCCTCGCTCCCCGAGGGCGTGATCGGTCCCTTCTTCAACGATGAGTTCGGCGACACCTACATCTCGCTTTACGCCCTCACCGGCCCCGGCTTCAGCTATCCCGAGCTCAAGGATTTCGCCAAGGCTGCGCGCGATGTCCTGTTGCGCGTCCCTGGCGTCGCCAAGGTCGACCTGTTGGGCCTGCAGGAGGAGCGCATATTCATCGAGGTGTCGTCGGTGGCGCTGGCCCAGCGCGGCCTGTCTGCCCTCGACATTGCCGCCGCGCTCGCCGGGCAAAACGCCATGGACCCCGCGGGCCGGATCGAGACGGGCGAGCGTTCGGTGCGCATTGACGTTGCTGGCGGGCTCAAATCGGTCGAGGACATCCGCGAGCTGCGGCTGCGCGTCGGGCAAGAGACGCTACGGCTCGGCGATATCGCCGAAGTCAAACACGCGCTGGAAGATCCGCCCACCGCCAAGACGCGCTACCAGGGGCATGATGCCGTGCTGTTGGGCACGACCATGGCTCCCGGCGGCAACGTGACCGAGGTGGGTGCCGCCGTGGAGCGCGCGCTGAAGGGGATCGAGCAGGATCTGCCGCTCGGCGCCGAGCTCGGCCGCATCTCGGACCAGGCGCAGGTCGTGAGCAAGTCCATCCATGAGTTCCTGGAGGCCTTGGCCGAGGCGATCGCCATCGTCCTCGTGGTCTCGCTGCTGGCGCTCGGCTGGCGGGCCGGGCTGGTGGTGGCCATGACCATCCCGCTGGTGCTCGCCGCCACCTTTTTCGCCATGTCGCTGATGGGTATCGACCTGCACCGCATCTCGCTGGGCGCGCTGATCATCTCCTTGGGCCTGCTGGTCGACGACGCGATGATCGCGGTCGAAATGATGGACCGAAAGCTGCAGGAGGGTTACGACAAACTGGCGGCGGCGACGTTTGCCTATACCTCGACGGCCTTCCCGATGCTGACCGGCACCATGATCACCGTTGCCGGCTTCATCCCCGTTGGCTTCGCGCTGAGCCAAGCCGGCGAGTATGTCAGCGCCCTGTTCTGGGTGACGGGCGTGGCGCTGACGATTTCCTGGTTCGCCGCCGTCTACTTCACGCCGTGGATCGGCTATCGGCTGTTGCGGTCGCGCGCCAATGGCCCCGCCCAGCACCACGACGTCTTCGACAGCCGGGCCTATCGCGCTATCCGCGCCGTCGTCAGCTGGTGCGTGCGGTGGCGCCGCACCGTGGTCGTGCTCACGATTGCTGCCTTTGCCGCCAGCATTGTCAGCTTCGCCTTTATTCCGAAGCAGTTCTTCCCGACCTCCAATCGCCCTGAGCTGTTGGTCGATCTGTGGCTGCCCGAAGGCGCCTCCTACGCCGAGACGGAGCGCGACGCCAAGCGGCTGGAACAAGCGCTCCTGCACGATGCCGATATTGCCTACATCACCACCTTCATCGGCGAGGGTGCGCCGCGCTTCTACTTGCCCCTCGACCAGCAATTGAAGAACCAGAACTTTGCCCAGCTCATGTTGATGACAAAGTCGATCGAAGCGCGGGAGCGGGCGCTGGTGCGCGTGCGCGAGATGCTGGCGCTTGATTTCCCGAAGGTCCGCTCCAAGGTCGATCGGCTCTTCAATGGTCCCCCGGTTGGATGGGCGGTGCAGGTGCGGGTAACGGGACCCGATCGCGCCGAGGTGCGGCGCTATGCCGACGAGGTGGCCGAGGTCATGCGAGCAACGCCTGAGCTCAGCAACGTGCACGACGATTGGCTCGAGCCGGTGCCGAGCCTGAAGCTCGACATCGATCAGGACCGCGTGCGCGCCTTGGGCGTAACGTCCCAGCAAGTGCGCCGATCGCTGCAGGCAATGCTGACCGGTTTCCAGATCGGCGAGTTCCGCGATGGCGACGAGACCATCAAGGTGATGCTGCGCGAGCCCTCGGAGGCGCGCAATCTGCTCTCGGCCCTCGACAACGTCTATGTGAAGACCGCGGCGGGTGCGTCCGTGCCGCTGCGGCAAGTGGCGAGCGTCAAGGTCGTGCTGGAATCGGGCATTCAATGGCGGCGGGACCGACTGCCCTCGATCACGGTGCGCGGCGTCGTCCCCGACAACGTGCAATCGCCCGACGTCGCCAATGCCGTGTTCGCCAAGCTGAAGCCCGTGCGCGAGGCGCTGCCCGTCGGCTACCATGTCGAGCTGCAGGGTGCTGTCGAGGAATTGGCCAAGAGCCAGACCTCGATCAACGAGAAGATGCCCACCATGCTGCTGGTCATCCTGTTGCTGTTGATGGTGCAGCTGCAGCACTTCGGCAAGACCCTGCTGGTGCTGGCAACGGGTCCGCTTGGTCTGATCGGCGCGGCCATGGCCTTGCTGGCATTCCAAGCCCCGTTCGGCTTCGTTGCCATCCTGGGCGTGATCGCGCTGGCGGGCATCATCATGCGCAACAGCGTCATCTTGGTGGATCAGATCGAGCAGGACATGGCGGCGGGTCACGATGGTTTCTCGGCCGTGGTGGAATCCGCCGTGCGCCGCTTCCGCCCGATTACGCTGACGGCCGCGGCGGCGGTGCTGGCGTTGATCCCGCTTGCCGGGGAGGTCTTCTGGGCACCGATGGCGCTGGCCATGATGGGCGGCCTGATCGCGGCGACGATTTTGACCCTAACCTTCCTGCCGGCGCTTTATGCCCTGGCCTTCCGAAATCGGCGCGCCGGGCCAAAGCGCAGCCCTTTCGCTTTTTGAGGAGAGGGCGCTCCCCGGCGCGAAACGGCCGTTGGCGGCTGCGGCCTAGCCCGCGGCCGACGCAACCGGGTGACCAAAGCGCGCGGCGCCGAGCCCCTGGGCCAGGAAGCAGGGGAACGCGGGAGCGCGCGCTCCCCGCGCCTTTTCCATTGTCACACAAGCCGAGGCGCCGGGGGCCTGATCGCCGATTGGCGTGCGGCCAGCCATTGCCGGCCGCCTGCGACAAACTCTTCGCGGGAACACTTTTCGGGGCCAATATCCCCCCATGAGCACCACATCGTTTCATGCGCGCGCCCTGCAATTGGCGGAACGCATCGAACTCAAGGGGTTGGAGCGCTCCGACCAGTTTTCCAGCAATCCGTTGGCGTTCAAGGTTGCGGGCGGTGGCACGGTCGTCTTGTTTCGGTCCGGCGCCGCCGTCTTCATCGGCATGAACCCGCTCGAAGAAGAGGGGATCATCAAGGGGCTTGAGGGCCGCCTGATCGATCCCTTGGCGGAGCGTGAGACCGAGTTGGCGCAAATCGTGCTCAAGGCCGATGGCGAGGATCTGCCGCTTCCCAACGGCACGATTAGTCTCAAGAACGATGCGCCGGAACGCTTGCTGCTGTTGGCGGAAGCGCTGGCCACGAGCGTCGCCTTTGCCTACGACGAGCGCCGGATCACCCAGGCCTTTGATCGGGTCGTGCCCATTGCCTCGAGCCTCAAACGCAGGAAGCTGCTGGTCGGCAGCCAGGGAGACCTGGTCGAGCAGATCGGCGAGGCCTTGTTGATTCAACAACGCCTGGCCGGCCGCGTCGAATTGGCCGACCGCCCGGACGTGCTGTGGGATCACCCGGAGCTGGAGCGCCTTTGGGCGAAACTGACGGATGAGTACGACCTTTCTCCGCGTGCGCGTGCCGTCGGCCAGAAGCTGGTGGTCATTCGCGAAACCGCCGATACCATGGCCGACTTGCTTTCCACCCGAACCAGTCACCGCCTCGAGTGGTACATCATCGGCCTCATTTGCCTGGAGCTATTGCTCGGCCTTTTCAATCAAGTGTTCAAATGAGCCAAAAAGGGCGCCCGCGGCGGCGTGTCGGAAGCGCTGCACTTGGCTTTCCGTCTTTGCCGGCATCGACAGCTTTGACCCGCGCGTATTGCAAACGATCACCGACAACGCCCTCCGTTCGGATTGCCGGTCCGCGGCTGCCCCTGACGCAATCCCGTCTCGTCTCTGTCGCAAGTGCGTCACTGAGGGGTGCAACACTTCAATGCCCATTCTCAGCAACTTGCCGCTGACCGGGCACCAGGCTGCCGGCTCCCAGAAAACGCCTGCTGGATGGCCGGCAGCCGACGCCGTCGGTTCGGCAACACCGTCGGCTTGGGGGAGAGCCGCCGTTCGCCCGTCATTGCCCGCCGGTGTCCCTGCTTTTTTGCCGGTGTCCCATGGCTCGACGGCGACTGCCGTCGCTCGCGCTGACGGCTCCCGCCCAGACGCATTACGATAGGGTATTGAGGCCCCGGCGCAGGAGATCGGGCTCGACGCCGGCGAGCTGGCGTTCAATGCGCGCGTGGGTCCTGATCCAGACCGGTATGGCGGCGGCCAGCACGGATCGGCCCTGCCGCGTCAGCTTCAGCGAGCGACTGCGGCGGTCCTGTTGATCGATGCTGACGTCGACGAGACCGCGCCGTTCAAGCGGTTTCAGGGCGGCCGTCAAGGTGGTGCGGTCCATGGCCAGCAAGGCGGCCACCGATCCGAGCCGCGCCGGCTGCAGGCCGATTGAGCGAGGTCAGCAGCGAAAACTGCCCGTTGGTCAGGCCGAGCGGGCGCAGCGCATCGTCGAACTGGCGGGCAACCCTGCGGGCGGCGCGTTGCACGTGCAGACACAGGCAGCGGTCGCGAATTTTGCAGCGTGGTAGCGAAGGGCACGTCAGGCTTTGACATGCGCCATTAACGTTGATATCAACCTTTATGTCAACGCCAATTGCTCGAAGGACCAGGGGCCATGCAGCTTTCCTACCGCTGGGTGATCATTGGGGCCGGCGCGCTTATGACCTGCGTCGCGGCGGGCGCAATGTTCTCGCTGGCGGTTTTCCTGCAGCCGATGTCGCTTGCGACCGGCTGGTCGCGCGCCGGCATTTCCAGCGCCATGACCCTCAATTTCTTGACCATGGGGATCGCGGGCTTCATTTGGGGCAGCCTCAGCGACCGATTCGGCGCTCGCATCGTCGTGCTGTGCGGTGCCGTGCTTTTGGGCCTCGCCCTGGTGTTGGCCAGCCAGGCGACCTCGCTCGGGCAATTCCAGTTGATCTACGGCATTTTGGTGGGGTTCTCCGCCGGTGCCTTCTTTGCCCCGCTGATTGCGGCGGCCACGGGGTGGTTTGACACCAATCGCAGCCTCGCCGTCTCGCTGGTGTCTGCGGGGTTGGGCGTGGCGCCGATGACGGTGTCGCCGTTTGCGCGCTGGCTGATCTCGACCTACGACTGGCGTACCGCCATGCTGAGTATCGGCATTCTGGCTTGGGTCCTGCTCATTCCCGCTGCGCTATTGGTGCGCCGGCCCGGCGCTGGCGCGGCGACGGCCGCCGCGGTCGCAGGGCCAAACGTGAGCGAGACCGGCCTGTCGGCGGCGCAGGCCCTGCGCTCGCCGCAGTTTTTGGTTCTGGCCCTCACCTTCTTTTTCTGCTGCGCCGCGCACTCCGGGCCGATCTTTCACATGGTGAGCTACGCCATTGGCTGCGGCGTGCCGGCGATGGCGGCCGTCACGGTCTATAGCGTCGAGGGCCTCGCGGGCCTGGGCGGCCGGCTGCTGTTCGGCGTGCTTGCCGATCGCTTGGGCGTCAAGAAGGTCTTGATCGCGGGCCTGGCGGTGCAGGCCGTGGCGATCGCCAGCTACCTTTTGGTCAATCGTCTGGCCGAGTTCTATGCGCTTGCGGTCGTCTTCGGGACCGCCTACGGCGGCGTCATGCCCCTTTATGCCGTACTGGCGCGCGAATACTTCGGCCAGCACATCATGGGGACGGTGTTCGGCGCCGCCACCATGACGTCGGCGATCGGCATGGCCTTTGGACCGATTGCGGGCGGCTGGATCTTCGACACCTTCGATGCCTACAGCTGGCTCTTCATCGGCTCGGCCGCGGTCGGGCTCGGTGCCGTCGCCGTGGCACTGGCCTTTCCGCCGTTGCCCTCGCGCCAGCGCCAGGCGTGGCAGCCGGCGTGAGTATGGGCTGCGGCGAGGTCTGCCGTGGCGCAAGGCCCGGCGTGTGCGCGCCCCGACCTTGCGGGGGGTGCGAGGGGGCGACCTGACTGCGAATGGGAGAGGTCGAGGCCATGTTGAACATTCACAATTTTGCCCGCGGCGTGCGCGGGCTGCGCGTCATGTGGCTGTGCGAGGAAATGGGGCTTGCCTATGCTGTCGAGAACCATGGCTATCCGACGCCCGCCGCCTATCGGGCCCTGAACCCGCTCGGCACGGTTCCCCTGCTCGAAGATGGCGGCGGCGTTGCGCTCAATGAATCGATCGCCATCATGCTCTACCTCGTCCAGATCTATGGACCGACCCCCTTGTTGCCGACGACCGATCCCGCAAGTCTCGCGCGCTGCCTACAACTGACGCTCTTCGGTGAGACCGAATTGGGCATGACCCTCAATCCGCTGCTGGCGGCACGTTTCGGGGCAGGCGAAGCCGACAAGCGCAACTGGTCGGTGGTTGGGCTCGAGCAACGCGCGGCCCGCGCCGTCCAGTATGCGCAAGGCCTGCTTGCGGATCGCACCTATTTCGTCGGCGATCACCTGACGCTCGCCGATATATCGGTGAGTTGCGGCTTGGCGCTGTGGCAGGGCGGCCTCGGCGGCAGCCTGCCAACGGAGCTGGCGCACTACCAAGACCGGATCGGGGCGCGCCCGGCCTACCAGCGTGCCAAGAGCCGTTGCGCCAGCGGCGGCGCGCCGACCTGAGATGCTGCCCGGATTTGCCGTGGGTGCTGGACGCCGGTTGCTGCCTCGGCCCCTGCCGCCGGCGGTGCGCCTATGGCGCGGCCTCGGCGACGGCCGGCCGGCTCTCGGCCAAACGCACGGGCAATGCGGCAATCGCCCGGAGGCCGGGCCGCGGTCGCCAGCGGATGTCCTCGGCCGGCACGGCCAGCTCCAGTCGCGGCCAGCGTTTGAAAAGCGCCTTTAGCGCGCACTTGGCCTCGATCCGCGCCAGCTGGTGCCCCAGGCAGAAATGGATCCCGGTGCCAAAGGACAGATGGTGATTGGGTTTTCTGGCCAGATCGAGCGTTTCGGGGTGCGCGTTGGCGGCGGGGTCGCTGTTGGCCGCCGCCAACATGGCCATGATCCTGTCGCCCTTCTTTAGTGCGACCCCGTCGATTTCCAGATCGCGTCCGACAAAGCGCGGCTTGCTAAACTGCACCGGTGAGACGAAGCGTAAAAACTCCTCGACCGCCAGATTGACGCGGCTCCAATCCGCTGCGAGCCAATCGCGCAATTGCGGGGCCTTGAGGAGTTCATAGACCGAGCCGCTGATCAGATGCGTGGTGGTTTCGCTACCGGCGCCGAGCAGCAAAAACACCATGGCCAGCATTTCCTCGGCACTGATGCGGCCACCGGCCTTTTCCACGCGCACCAGGTCCGCGATCAAGCCTTCGCCGCCGTCGGCGCGTGCGGCCTGCAAGCGGCCCGCAAGGTAGCGTTTCATCGCCGCCAGGCCGCCGAGCAGGCGCAGGAAGCTCACCGCGCCCGTCAGGCGCGTCAGCGAGTTGGCCCAGGCGATAAAGCGCGGCCGGTCCGCCGCCGGCAAACCGAGCAGCTCGCAGATGACCGCCAGCGGCAGCTTGCGCGCATAGCGCTCGACCACATCGGCCGGGCTGCCGTCGGCAAAGAGCTCGGCCGCCAGCGCGTCGGCGATTGCCGAAATTCTTGGCTCCATGTCGAGAATGGCGCGGCGACGAAAGGCTTCATCGACAATGCCGCGCAGGCGCGAATGGTCGGGCTCGTCCATGCTGAGCATGCTGACCGCCAGCGTGCGGATCGAGCGCGGCATCCACCAGCGCAAGCCGGCAAGCGTGCCGTCCTTGCGCATGGTGAAGGTCGCGTTGTCCTTCAGCACGCGGCCGGCCATGTCGCTCGTCGTGGTGATCCAGGTTTTGCCGACGATGGGAAAGCGCACCTTGACGAGCGGCCCAGCGGCTCGCAGCTCCTTGAGCCCGCGGTCGGGATTTTTCAGATAGTCCTGGCGCCTGAAATCGAAACGTTGCATGGCCGCTGCTCCCTTGCCGCCACACCCAACAGGTAAGAAGCCGGTGGCGCGTCGACAACGCGGCCGCTGGCCCGCACGGATTTGCGTGCGGTATCCGTCGTGGGATACCAGCCTCAGTAGGGCGTCCCGTCCTTGCGGGTGAATAGCCATTTCCGCTCAGGCCCGAGCACGGCCTTAAGGTCGTCCTGCGGGTAGGTTACGGTGTCGTCGGCGCTCCGATCGCCGATCTCGAGATAGGTGGCGTCCGTGGCAGACCGATTGACGAGGTGGTGCGCGGTGCCGCCGGCGGGAAAGCCAAAGCACATCCCTGGCGTGAGCTCCTGCTCGCCGTCCGCGGTGAGGAGGGTGAGCACGCCCTCGAGCATGAATATGAATTCGTCCTGCCGGCTGTGGCGGTGGAACAGCGCCGAGGCGGCACCGGGCGCCAGCGTCGTCAGGTTCACCCCGAAATTCTTGAGCGCGAACAGATCCCCGAGCGGGCGCTTGAGGCGCCCGGCCACGCGCGCGGCGAAGTCCGCGGGATAGTTGCTGGCCTTGGCGCGGGGCGCCGCCGCGTGGGCAAAGATTGCGCGTTGCATGATCTTTCTCCGTGACGATGGTGGGTGCGGGCTCAGCCCTTGGGAGGCGATCCTCTAGCCAATTTCGGTCAAAGTGTCGGCGCAGGCCGCGAGCAAGCTCGCCCGCTTGCGCGGGGCTTGCGCCAGAAAAAGCAAGCTTTGCCCGAAGATGAACGCATAGAACAGAATGGCCCTCCCTTGCGCGTCCTCTGCCGATAACCCGAGCCGGCGGTAAAGCTCGGTCACGGCCGCGAGGCGGGCGGCGTCGACGCGGGCGGCGGCCGCGGCGGCGCCTTGATCGGCGCGGGCCCATTGGCGAATGGCGAGCTCGATCGCCATGCCCTGGGCGCTAACGCGCTCCGTATAAAGCTTGACGAGGGCCTTTAGCCGTTCGCGCGGGGTGAGGCCGGCGAGCGCCGTTTGTTGCTGGATGACGGCGATGCGGCCGGCGCTCCAGGTCTCCAGCACGGCCTCCAGTAAGGCGCGGCGGTCCTTGAAGCGTCGGTAAAATCCGCCCTTGGTGACGCCCAGCCGTTCGGCCACGACCTCGACGCGCACGCGCTCGATGCCACCCTCGGCGAGCTCGGCGAACGCCGCCTCGATCCATTTGTCCGACCCATCCGTCATGCTGAGCATGCCCGCTCGCCAGCTTGTGATACGGCACCGTATTGTGCGCGCCGCGGCCGCATGATACGGTATCGTATCGAGCTTGGGTAGACGCCGGTTGCAAGCGCGCGAGAGCGGCAGCCCGAGCGTTGAGGCGCACGCGGAGACGGTTGCTGGCGCAAAAGGCCGGCGCACAGGCATCGCACACAGGCATCGCACACAGGCATCGCACGCAGGCATCGTACACAGGGGTCGCAGATGGATCGGCAGCAGCAAATCGACCTGTTGAAACGCTTGTTGCACTACCTTGATAGCCGGAGCACGGCGCTGGCGGAAGCGCCCTGGCGCAACGACGTTGCGGTTTATAGCGATCCGCAGCACGCGGCCCGCGAGCGCACACTGCTGTTTCGGCAATGGCCGCTGCTGATGGGCTTTGCCTCGGAGTGGCCGACGCCGGGCAGCTTTCGCACGGACGACTATGCCGGCGTGCCGCTGCTGATCGTGCGTGGGCGCGATGGAAAATTGCGCGCCTTCCTCAACGTCTGTCGACACCGTGGCGCCAAGGTGGCGCAGGGCTGCGGCAAGGCCCGCCTGTTTGTGTGTCCCTATCATGCCTGGAGTTATGACCTCGCGGGCAAGGTGATGGGCATCCCGGATGAGCGCAACTTTCCTGACGTTCGCGGCGAGCGCTCCACGCTGACGCCGCTGCCGATCGCGGAGAAGCACGGGTTGGTGTGGGTGATCCCGACGCCCGCCGCCGACGCGGTAACTCAGTTCGACATCGATCCCTGGCTCGGCGGGCTCGGCCCCGAACTTGAAAGCTTCGGTTTTGCCTCCTGGGCCTTTTACGACAAGCGCATCGTGCCGGAGGCCATGAACTGGAAGATTCTCGTCGATACCTTTCACGAGGCCTATCACATCGGCTTTTTGCACAAGGACTCGCTCAAGGAAATTCTGCACGGCAACGTCACGGACTTCCTGGCTTTTGGTTACAACCATCGCCTCGTCGTGCCCCGCAAGAAGCTTGAGCGCCTCAAGGCCGAGCCCGAGCAGACCTGGGACCTGATGTGGAACACGAGCATCATCTATTGCCTGTTCCCCAATACGCTGCTGATCGTGCAGGGCGACCACGTCGAGCTCGCCCGTATTTTCCCGCGTGAGGAGCGGGTCGATCGGGCCGTGATGGAGTTGGCCCTCTATGTGCCGAAGGCGCCGGCGAGCGAGGAGGAAAGGACGCACTGGGAGCGCAACATGCGCCTGGTGTTGGATGTGGTCACGGGCGAGGACTTTCCGGCGGGACGCACGGTCCAAATGGGCCTCACCTCGGGGGCGCAGACGCACCTGGTCTATGGGCGCAACGAGCCGGCCATGATCCACTATCACCGGTCCTTGCGCGAGGTGCTGGGAGGCACCGCCACCCTGGCGGCCGCCGAATAGGTCGTAGCTAGCGCTCGCCTCGGGGTCGCGCTCGCCGGCCGTGCCGCCGTCATCGCCAGCAGCCCAAGGGTTGCCTCAAGCCTCAGGCCGCCCCGCGCGGCCACGCCGCGGGCCTGCTCCTCCGCGGCCATGCCGCGGGCCTATTCCTTGCGTGGTGGCGGCGCAGAACTGGGCGAGCCGTTCGGCAAGAAAGCGCGTCGCTGCCGCGGGATTGGGGCCGGTGACAAGGGCGATTTCCGTATTGGTGATCGCCGGAAAGCCGTGTGCCGGCCTGAGCAGGCGATGGTCGGGCAAGATCGCCAGCCTCGGCAGAATGCTGACGCCAAGTCCGGCGGAGACCGCGGCCTGAATGCCGGCAAGGTTGGGACTGGTGTAGGCAATGTGCCAGGCACGGCCGGCCCTCTCGATGGCGTGGATCATGCGGTTGCGGTAGAGGCAACCCTGCTCCGACATCACCAGGGGCAGCGGATCGCGCGCGAAATCGATCGGGTGCTTGCGACTGGTGATCCACTGCAAGCGCTCGCGCCAGGCGGCCACGCCGCCCTTCTCGCCGGCGTCGCGCTTGTAGAGCGCAAGCTCGAGCTCACCTCGCTCCAGGGCGTGACGCATGGCAACGCTCAGCCCGCAACGCACATCGAGGCGGATCCCCGGCCGGGCGCGGGTGAAATTGGACAACAGCTCGGGCAGCCGGTAGGCGCCGCCCTATTTCTGGGCGAGCGCATGAGCTGGCGCAAAGCGGTGGGTCTCCTCGCCGGCATCGGCGGCGTTGCCTTTGTCGTGCAAACCCGGCTGGCGGAAGGCGCCGACCATGGGGCGGGCATCGTCTTTGTCATCGGCGCGCTGATCTCACTGGTGACCGGCACCATCCTGTTCAAGCGCTTCGCGCCCCCGGGTGGTCCTTGGGGTGGCTCTTGGGGCGGCCTTTGGGTCGGCAATGGCGTGCAAAGTGGGGCGGCGGGCCTCGCCACCTTGCCCTTTGCCCTCGCCTTTGAACGCGTCGGCGATATCGTGCCGACCTGGTCGTTGCTCGCGGCCATGGCGTATCTGGTGCTGATCGTGTCGGTGTTCGCCTATCTCTTGTGGTTCCACATGCTCAGCGTAGCGGGGGCGACGGCGGCCAGTTCCTACCACTTTTTGATGCCGCCCTTGGGCCTGCTGTTCGGCTGGCTCCTGCTCGGCGAGCCCGTCGCCGGGGCCGACCTCCTCGGCATCGTGCCGGTGGCCTTCGGCATCTACCTGGTCACGCGCCCCGCCGCGCCGGCGCCCCCCGGCGCCCTTGCCGGGCCGCAGTGGTCGGCCCCTGGGGTTGCGCGCCCGCGCCGTGTGGCTCCGGGCCACGGCGGGCGGACGCCGCGTCTCCCCGCGGCATCGCCGCCCCGGCCTTCGGCGGGTGCGGGCGACGTCGCGCGCGCCAGCTGCGGCTAGGGGGTGTCGTCGGCGATTTGGCGGGCCTCGACCTTGATCGGCTTATACTTGAACCGGGCGCAAATCAGGCCGTGGTCGTTGGTGCCGCTCTGTTTGTGATCGTCAAAGTTCAAATGATCGTTGTTGACGGTCATGCCGTCAAACATCCAGACGCGGCGGCGGCTGTTGTCATAGAATTCCTCGCTCACCAGGACATGGTCGAGCAACTCCATCATGTCCTGGAAGATGTGGGTGTAATAGACATCCCGCGTGCTGCGGTATTCCTGCAGGGTTTGTGCGGTGTAGAGGCTGACGTCGCCGCCACCCAAGGAGTCGCCGACCAGATAGCGTGGTTGCTCGGTCAGAATGTTGGCGGTGTTGCTGTTCTGGGCGTCGTTGATGTCGCCGAGCACGATCACCGGCGTGCGCGTCTCCTTCATCTGTTCGGTCAGCAGGAAGCGGAGCGCGGCCGCCTCGGCGGCGCGGCGGATCGTGGACAGGGCTGCGCCCAAATTGCTTTGGTGTTTCTGGTAGGTGGCGGTATCGGCGTGAAACCAGGCCTCACGAAACACCTCGGTTGGGTTTTTCGACTTGAGGTGGCAGACATAGACGTGGATGGGGTCGTGATCGGCGCGGGGGCGCACCTGAAAGTGCAAGACCGGGCGCGAAAAGCTGGTGATGTTCACGCTGATGGCCGGTGTCTGCGGGTCGTCACCGGAGCTTTGCAGCACGAATTTCTGAGGCAAGGTGACGATCCATTCCGGCTGGCCCAGCAATAGGCCTTTGCGCACGATCGCCGCGCAGACGATGTGGGTGCCATTGGCGTCCTCGGGCACCAGCAGGTCATAGTCGTTGCTGAGCCCAGCCGCTTCCAGGGCGCGCGCCAGCGAGGCGCGATGCCACAGTTCCTGGAAGCCAAGAATATCCGGATGCAGCAGACGGATGCTGCGCTGCGTCCATTCGATCTTGCGCTCGTATTCGCTCTCGGACCAGCCATCCCGATCGCGGTAGAGGGCGAGGCCAGGCTGGTTGAGATTGAAGAGATTGAAGGTGCCGATGCTCAATGTGCGTAAATTCATGGGGGTCCTCTCGCAATGTTTTCAAGACGAAACGCTGAGCCTGCTGCTGCCGGAGGCACCGCCAAGGGCCTGCAATCGCCCATAGGCCGGCACACGCACCTTGTCGTTGCCGCCCAACACAGGCGGGGGGAGAGGAGCGCTAGCGGCGCGCCTTCAGCGCAGTATCGGCAAAGTCGCTAAAAACCCCGTCGACCCCCAAGGCGTAAAACATTTTGTATTCCAGTACCGGGTCATCCTTGAAATCCGATGCCAGCCGCCGCGGCTCGTTGCGGAAGGTCCAGGTGTGCACGAACAGGCCGACCTCGTGCGCGTCCTTGATCAGGCTGCTCGGGGGCAAGAGCACGCGGTCGCGTTCGTCAATCTTGCCATCGCCGTTGAGATCGTCGGGCTTGCCGTCGCCATCGGCGTCGATCTGCTTGGCCGAAACGATATAGCGCTTCCAGGGCCCGACGCCGTCGGCATAGGTCTTGATCTCGGCGAGGCCGGCCTTCGAGACAAGGTCCTTGAAGGTGCGTTGGTCCTTGGCAAGACTGAAATCATAGGGCCGATCGAGCGGTTGCTTCAGGACAATGTTGCCATCCTTGTCGACATCGTCGGCATCGACGAGCTGGACCAGGCGCACGCGCGTCTTGCTCCTCAAATACTTGAGGTTGGCGACCTCGAAGCTTTGCACGATGACGGGGGAGGATGGCTCCGTCCAGCCGGCGGCATGGATCAGCTCCAGCAGCCGGTCTTCCAGCTTCAGCCCTGCCTCCTGATGGAAGGTTGGGTGCTTAGTTTCGGGATAGACCCCGACAACGCGCCCCAACTGGGCCGATTTGGACCTGGCAAGGTCGATCACTTCCTGCAGGGTCGGGATCTGGAAGGCGCCGTTCATGGCTTGGTCGCGCTCGGGCATCGGCTGCTTGGCGCGCAACTGTCGGATCTCCTCGAGCGTGAAATCGCAAGCAAACCAGTCGGTGATCTCGATCCCATCGACCTTGCGCGTACGGCGTCGCTCGGCGTAGGCGGCGCGGTCGGCAACGTCGGTGGTGGCGCCGAGCATGGGCTCGTGACGGGCAATGAGAACGCCGTCCTTGGTCGCCACCACGTCCGGTTCGATGAAGTCCGCGCCCAGTTCGATCGCCTTTGCGTAGGCTTCAAGCGTGTGTTCGGGGAGATAACCGCTGGCCCCGCGGTGGGCGATGACCAGGGCGGGCCGGCCATCGAGCGTCGGGCCTCCTTGGCTCCCTTTGGCCAAGCTCTCTTTGGCCAAGCTCCTTGGGCCAAGCTCCCTTGGGCCAAGCTCCCTTGGACCAAGACCGGCCCAACGGTGAGGAGGCCGAACAGCACCGCGGTGAGAACTGCCCGCGCGGATTGGCGGTCGCTGGCCAGTGTCGACATGAAGCTCCACCCTCTCTCCTCAGCGAAACGGTCTTGATGCCAGAACTCCGTGACGATTTGATAGCTGCCTGACATCTTCCGTCCCGTCCCCTTGCGTGCGGTCGGTGGCGAACGCTCGGATCGCCGAGGCACCGTCACGATTTGTTAGCGGACGCGTTGCGCAATCTTCATTCGAGGCGGCTAGAGTTTGGCGCCATGGACCGACCGCTCATCGCCTTGGGGCTCGTGCTCATCAGCGTGCCTCTCTTGTTTTCCCTTACGCGCGGCCTGCTCGAGGCCGTGCTGATCGCACCCTTCCTCGGCGCGCTGGCCTACTACGTGCTGCTGCGCGATTGGGAGTAGGGCGCAGGGTTGCTGAGCCCTGCGCGCCTGCGGCTGTGACCGGCTTGGGCGTTTGGTGCAGCCTTGGGGGCGTCCCATCGTTGCCAAACCGGTAGCTAAGCCCGTCACCCATAGCGATTTTCCGCCAATGTCGGCGCTCAGGAATTCGCACACATTTGGGCGCGTGTGTGGGGGTTTGCAGCCCACCCGTAGCCCAAGCCCAGCAGGGGAGCACAGTTATGTGCGTCAAGTTTGTGCAAATCTGATCATGAGGTCCAGTGAACCCATCGTTGGTGGACCCGAGAGATACACAGGCGGCCGTTGTTGGGCTCTCCCTTTGCTTCGCCATTGCCCGAGACGAAAGCGAGTTGGGGTTTGCCGCATAAGCGCAGGGCCTGCCTGCGGATCACAGATCAGAGGTTGACGAGCAAGCCCTTTTGTCCGTGGCCCTGATCACCGTGTCGTATGTCGTGCCGGTCGGCACAAGTCCAGAGCACGTGATCGAGTACGCGGGGACGCGGCGCTGAACACCAATCGTCCGTCGGGGCCACGGCTTCCCTGCCATACCGCTCCCGGATCGCGCGGCCCATGGAATTAGATTGGAGCCGATCCCAGCGGCGCTTTCTACGCGCGCGGGCAGGTTGACCCGGCCGGGAACTGTCCCAAAGCGCGCCGCGTGCGGTCAACGATCAGGCGGGAAAGCCCAAGAGATCGGGGGGTCTCTTGCCGTCAAAAGATCAGCTTTATCGCCCAAATTCAACCAACCTCGTCCGAATCGGAGTTGACGATTAAAATCGCGGGACTAAACAAACCTGATCCGACCTTACGGCCACCCTCAATCAGCATAGCCACAAGGTCAGATACTCTCCTCCGTCGGAAAGTTATAGCTTTGCAGTTTCACTGACATTTTGGCACGAAAACTGCGCATGCGGTCTTGTTTGGCACGCGTTAGTGAGGACAAGATGATTATCGGCCCTGTCTACCCGACACCAGGTGGCAATTTTTTTGAAAGTTTTGGCAACTCGGGCCGCAACATCGGCCCAACCGGACCAATGGTTTACTGTATGCTGGGACAGAACCCCTGATGGGCAGCCACCTTCGGCTATTCCTCAAGAACAAAACATTCTTGGCGAGCGTCTCCGATCCCGCGCTGGATGCCCTCATTGATCGAGGCCACGTCAGGAAATATTTGGCTGGAGAGGTTATTTTCCGGCGACAGGATCGGGGCGACACTTTGATGCTCATCATTACGGGTTTGATCAAGATCACAAACTCCAATGCGGACGGCAAAGAGATTGTGCTCAACTTTCTGGGCACAGGCGACACATATGGAGAAATGGCTATTTTTGGTGGCCAGTTCCGTGCGGCCGACGTTATTGCCCTAGAGGACACGGAGGTTTTCACTGTCTACGCACGTGACCTGCTGCCGTTGCTTACTGCGCATCCGCAAGCACTGTTAGAGTTGGTGCAGGTTCTGTGCGAAAAACTTCGCGCCGCCTCCGCGGCAATAGAGGACCACTCACTGGATATACGACGCCGCGTTGCAAGAGGCCTTTTGAGGCTCGCCCTGCAACATGGTCAAACCAGCGAAAACGGCATTCGTGTGAACCTTACGATCTCTCAAAGTGAGCTCGGCGCCTACCTCGGCCTATCAAGAGAGAACGTCAACCGCCAACTTGCTGAGCTAAGGGATGATAGGGTGATCAGGTATGACGGTGCACAAATCATTGTCACCGACGAAGGCGGCCTTAGTAGAATTGCAGGGATACGCTCTGGTTTCCACAGCTAAGCAAACCTGAATTAATCTTTTGCTGAATATGCGGAGACTGCGCCGTCCCGCGTGCCTTCCAGTCCTTTCCTCCTCTGAACGGCCCAACTCGTCAAGGCCAATACAACGGCCGGCAGCGCCAGGGACCACCGCCACCACCGGCCGCGGGGCCGTGCTGGGCACACTAGGCCTCCCTTGGCGCGTTCTGGCTTACCAGGTGGGGCACGATGCTTGGCCTTTGTAGCCCATAACGTAGCCCACCGCCCCGTCGCGCCTACCGGCGGTCAATCCTCAAACGCCGGCCTAAGTCCTCAATTAACGGGGATTATTCGGCTCGACCCCAGAAATCATTACGATTTCCAAACCGGTAGCTGAGGCCCAACATGAACTGTGGGGACCAAAGATAAGTCTTCAAGGTGCCGCCGCCCTCGAGCTCCGTGGCGAGGTGCGAGTAGCTGACCTTGCCTTCGGCCGTGAGCGACCAGGCGTCGTTCAGTCGATATTCCAGTCCGCCCAAAACCTGGGCCGCCCCGCCGGCAAACTGATACTCCCAGGTATCTTGACCAGGAAAGGCTTTGAGTTTGACTTCCACATGCGGGATGGCCACCCCGCCGCCAACGCCGAGGTAGGGCACAAGTCTTCCGTCGGCGAGCGGGCCGAAGCGATAGAGCAGATTGAGCATCAACAGATTGTTGCCGTCGGTGAATTCGAGGTGCCGGTAAACGGGATCGGTTGCGAAATTGAGGGCGGCGTAGGCCTTGGAATGCGTGTAGTCGATGCCGACGCCCCAACTTGCGTTGGCATTGAGCCAGTAGGTGGCCTGGACGCCCCAGTAGGGCGGCATTTGAAACGACCGGCCTTCCCAATCGACGGTGCGACTGTCGCTCAGCCTGCCCTTGTGCAAGGTGACCGGACTGTTGAAGTTGGTGTTCATGCCGCCGTAAACGCCAATTTGCATCTCGGCGACGGCGGGGCCGCAGGCGAGGCTCGCGCTGCTGGCCGCCAGCGTGGCAGCCAGGCACCGGAGCGCGCGCAGGTGGCCGCTTGTTTTCGCCATGGAGCCTCAAACAATTTGCGCCTTGCGACGGCTCCCCGTCGCCTAGCAGCGTTGTGCAAATCTTCCGTGACGGTTGCGGCGATGGTCCGGCCCCGTGGCATTGGGGCAACCGGCGCGGCGGCGGGGTATTAGGCCGCCGACAGAGGCGCCAGAGACGATGCCGCGCCCCTCGGTGCATCGGTTGGTTGGAAGCTGTCGGCGCGCGCCAGTTGCCAAGCCGCCTGGAAGCGCGGGTGATCGGTGCCCGCCAACAGCTCGCCGGGCTCCAAGACGCGGTAGAGGTCGGCGAAGGTGACGACACGATCGGGCGCCGCCCGGCGCATAAAATGCTCCGGCCGCGGCTGGCTTGGATGCTCGAGGCCCGCCGCCGCGACGAGCTCCGCCAGCGCCTTGACGGTCTCGCGATGGAAATTGGCGACGCGCACCGATTTGTCGCCCACGACAATGCCGCGCTGGCGCAGGCAGTCCTGGCTGGTCACCCCGGTCGGGCAATGGCCGGTGTGACACTGTTGGGCTTGAATGCAGCCGACCGCAAACATGAAGCCGCGCGCGGCGTTGCACCAGTCGGCGCCAAGGGCCATCACGCGTGCCATGTCGAAGCCGGAGGTGATTTTGCCGGACGCGCCGAGCTTGATGCGTTCGCGCAGGCGGGCTCCCACCAGCGCCGAGTGCACGAAGGTCAACCCATCCCTGAGCGGCATGCCGAGATGGTCCATGAATTCGAGCGGGGCGGCCCCGGTGCCGCCTTCGGTGCCGTCGACCACGATGAAGTCGGGCGTAATGCCGGTCTGCAGCATGGCCTTCACCAGCGCCAGGACTTCCCAGGGGTGTCCCACGCACAGTTTGAAGCCCGCCGGCTTGCCGCCGGCAAGGCGCCGCATCTCGGCAATGAAGTGCATGAGTTCGATGGGCGTCGTGAAGGCTGAATGCGATGCCGGCGAAATGCAGTCTTGACCTCGCGCCACCCCGCGAATGACGGAGATCTCGGGCGTCACCTTGGCCGCCGGCAGCACGCCCCCGTGTCCCGGCTTGGCGCCCTGGCTCAATTTGAGCTCGACCATCTTCACCTGGCTGGCTGCGGCCACCTTGGCGAAGGTATCGGCTGAGAAGGTGCCGTCCTGGTTGCGGCAGCCGAAATAGCCCGAGCCGATCTCCCAGATAATGTCGCCGCCGTGCTCGCGGTGGTAGGGACTGAGACCGCCCTCGCCGGTGTCGTGCGCGAAGTTGCCCATCTTGGCGCCACGGTTCAGGGCGCGGATGGCATTGGCCGAGAGCGAGCCGAAACTCATGGCCGAGATGTTGAAGACCGAGGCCGAATAGGGCTGGCTGCAATCGGCGCCGCCGATCAGAATCCGAAAGGGCTCGCGGGCGGCGGGCTTGGGCGCGATCGAATGGTGCATCCATTCGTAGCGACTGGCATAAACGTCGTACTGCGTACCGAAGGGGCGTTTGTCGAGCACGCCCTTGGCGCGCCGATAGACGATGGCGCGCTTGTCGCGGGGAAATGGCAGGCCTTCCTTGTCGTCTTCGAAGAAATACTGCCGCATTTCGGGTCGGATTTTTTCCAACAGGAAGCGAAGGTGCGCGGCGATCGGGTAGTTGCGCAGGATGGCGTGCTTGCGCTGAAAGAGATCGCTGAGGCCCACAAGCGCCAGGCCGGCGAACGCGGCGAGGGGCACGAGGTAGCCCAGCTGGCGCGGCTCCTGCAAGCAGGGCGGCGAAGGCCGCCGTGCCGATCAAGGCGACGCCGAGCGGCAGGTAGCGAAGCTTCAGGGTGGCTGGCGAAAACTGCATGGTTGAGCCCATAGGCCAGCTCACGGCGTGTTCGCTGTTCAGCCGCGAGGCGCGCCGAAACGGCGCTGGCGTGTTCAGAAGAGCTGAGCAAACACGTAATAGAGCGTGCCCGAAAGCAGGATGGCCATCGACAGCGTCAGCACCCAGGCCAGCAGCAGATTGCGCACGGTGGCAAGTTGCAGGCCCGATCGGTTGGCGGCCATGGTGCCGGCGACGCCGGAGGACAAGACGTGGGTCGTGGACACCGGCAGGCCGAGCACGTCGGCGGCGCCAATGGTGCCGGCCGCGACAAATTTCGGCGGCGGCGCCCTGGGCGTAAGTCAGGTGCGATTTGCCGATTTTTTCCCCGACGGTCACGACGATGCGCTTCCAGCCGATCATGGTGCCCAGACCCAGGGCAATGGCGACGGCGACCTTGACCCAGAGCGGAATGAAGCGGGTGGCCTCGTCGAGCGACTTCTTGTAGGCGACGAGTTTGCCGCCTCCTCCTTGCTGAGCTCGTTCTCCTTGTCTTTCAGGACGAAGCGCACCGCCTCGGCGGCGAGATACATGTCGTTGCGGGTGTTGGCGACCACTTCGCCCGGCAGCTTGGCGACCGAGCCGTAGGTGTCGACCTGCTTGGAGATCTCACGCACCAGCACGGCGAGCGAGGGATAGGTGCCTTCGTTGATTTTCCGCGCCGAGATAAAGGCCGAGACTGCGGGCCGCGGATTGCCATAGACGCTATGGCCGGCCGCCTTGCTCTCGATCACGGCGGCGGCCGCTTGCGAATTCGCCCTGAACTCCGTGACGTGGCTTGGGGCCGGCGTGCGATTGAGGGCGTAGGCCATCGGCACCGTGCCGATCAAAATCAGCATGATCAGGCCCATGCCTTTCTGGCCGTCGTTGGAGCCATGCGCAAAGGACACGCCGGTACAGGTGAGGATCAAGATGCCCCTGATCCACCAGGGTGGCGGGGTCGTGCCCTTGGGTTCGGAATAAAGCTCGGGCTTGCGCACGATGAACTTGAGCACCAGCAAGAGCAGGGCGGCCATCGAGAAGCCGAACAGCGGCGAAAGCAGCAACGAGTAGCCGATTTCGGTGGCCTTGCTCCAGTCAACGCCCGAGGTCCCATCCATGCCCCGCATCAGGGCATTGGCGACGCCGACGCCGATGATCGAGCCAATCAGGGTGTGGGATGAGGAGGCCGGCAGGCCGAGCCACCAGGTGCCGAGGTTCCAGATAATGGCGGCAATCAGCAAGGCGAACACCATGGCAAAGCCGGCGCCGCTGCCGACCTGCAGGATGAGCTCGACGGGCAGCAGCGAGATGATGCCGAAGGCGACCGCGCCGGAGGACAGCAGCACGCCCAAAAAATTGAAAAACCCGGACCAGACGACGGCAACGTTTGCCGGCATCGAGTGGGTGTAGATGACCGTTGCCACGGCGTTGGCCGTGTCGTGGAAGCCGTTGACGAACTCGAACCCGAGCGCAATCAGCAAGGCGACGCCGAGCAGCAGGAACGGCAGCCAGGTTTTGACCGGCATGCCCGATGCCACGATATCGGTCTCGAGGCTGTAGGCGGCAAACAGGACGCCGGACGCGAGCAAGGCCATAAACAAGAGGACCGCCACGATGTTGGGCTGAACCTCGAGCCGCGGCCGTTTCGCCGCTTCTCCACCGACCGCAACCGCATCGACCATGGCCTAGACCCCTCCAAAAGCGCGCTTTTCCCAACCCGTCTAGTAAGCAATGGGCCGATGACACATCCGTGACAGGGGCTGCAGCGCCGGCGGCCGGGCGGGCTTGTCGCGGTCGAGCCTGCGCCGCTTGGCGGCGGGCGATCCGAACTGGCAAGGGCAAAAGAGTGAAGCGTGCCTCCCGCCTTGGCGGCCGAGGGCCGGTCGTGCCGCACACGTGATCCGGCACTGGTAACAACGCTTTGACTTTGCTTGGTTACTGGCTTGATTTTGGCTGGCGCAGATCCCATTTTTGCTGGGGCTTTGGCCTGCCATCCCGGGGGTGCGGTCGTGACGTACGCCATCGTTAGGTCCTACCGGCGCGCCGGCCGTTGTGGCCAGGTGGCGCTGCCAGTTCCTTTTGCTCGCGCGGCTCTTTTGCCGCTGTTGCTCACGGCCGGTGAGGCCGCGGCGCAAGGCGCCAGCGGCCGCCCAGAGGCGGGGCGCCCAGAAACCGGGCGACCGGACAAGGGCGGCCAAGCCCCCACCGACATGGTCATCATTTCCAATATGCCCGAGCGCAAAGGGCCGATTTACAACCTTTTGAAGAAGCTGTTCTGCAAGAACAACGGCGCCGTTACCGGTGCTGCCAATTCCGAGGTCTGGTCGGTCCCGCAGGGGCAGACCAACCGCGTATCCACGTGGCTCGAGCGCCTCGGCATGAAGGTCACGAAGCTGCGCGAGGACTGGAACCACATCTTAAAGCGCCATGAAGGTCCTGTGACGGCGGCCCAGCAGGAGATGCTCGACAAAGTGAAGGCGGCGCCGGGCACGATGGGTGTGCACGTGCTGCAAGCTCCGGACGCGGCGCTGACCGCCTTTCTCATGACCAACGACATTGCCTATCGACCGAGCGTTCCGCCCGAACTGCAGACGCCGTCGTCGAAAGGCAAGGAGCAGGCGCCGACGCGGGTCGTTCTACCCATCACCGCTAACAAGACCATCACACTCGAGCGTGTGCGCTATACGAGCGACGAGCGCGGCTGCACCTGGCACGGGATTGTCGCCGAGACCGGCGAAAGTGCGCTGCTCATGCGCTGGAACGACGGCCACATCACGGGCCTCGTCGGCTACAAGGGGCGCATCTACACGGTGGCGAGCCTCGGTGAGAAGCTGCATGCGGTGGTCGAAATGGATCCGCGGCAGATGCCCCCTGACCACGCCGCGCCGAAGCCAACCGCCGATCCGCGCGCCGATCTGCGCCCGGATGCCCCGGCCAAGGTTGCCGCGGCGGCGATCCCGCCGGCGGTGGCACCGTTTTCCGACAGCGACCGCCAGGCGCTCGAGGCCAAGAAGATCGTGATCGATCTTATGCTGCTTTACACCAAGAAGGCCGTCAGCCGGTACGTGCGCGACCCCAAGGATCTGATGGAGATGGGCATCGAGCAGGCCAACGATGCCTTTCGCAACAGCGGCCTCGGCAACATCTCCTTGCGCCTGGTGCACACCCAGGCCATCGACTACGACGAGTTGGACGGGGATCACTTCGAGCACCTTTACCGCATGGTCGATGGGGTCGGCCCGTTCGCAGGCGTGCGCCAGCTGCGCAACGAAAAGAAGGCCGATATCGTCGGCCTGGTCGTCGACGATGCCTCGGGCTGCGGTCTGTCGACGCGCGTGGCACCGGATGCGGAGGACGCCTATTTTGTCGTGCATCACTCGTGCGCGGCGATCACCATTTCGATTGCGCACGAGGTCGGCCACATCCTGGGTGCACGTCACGACCGTGCGATTGACGCCAACGACATGCCCTTCGCCTACGGGCACGGTCACGTTAACGGCAAGTGGCGCGACATCATGAGCTACCGGCAAAGTTGCGATGGCTGCCTGCGCATTCCCTTTTGGTCGAACCCGCGCGTTATCTACCAGGGTGAGCCGACAGGCACCGCCACCGAGGACAACGCCCGGGTGATCCTCGAGCAGGCCGAGCGCGTTTCCAAGTTCCGCTGACCTCCCAATCCCTGCAAACGGTGTGGCTGCGGCCCGCGGCTCGGCGTAAGCTACCCTCGGCCTGAGGTAGAGTGCTTGCCGTGGCTGGTGAGCAAATCGAACGCCGATTTGTGGCCATCCTAATCTCGGATGTAGCCGGCTACAGCCGCCTGATCGGCATGGACGAGAAAGGCACCCTCGCCCAACTCAACGCGCATCATGCCGAGCTCATTGCGCCCAAGCTTACCGAGCACCGCGGGCGCATCATAAGAACAACCGGCGATGGCTTGTTGGTCCTGTTTGTCAGTGCCGTGGATGCGTTGCGTTGTGGCGTGGAGATCCAATGCGGGATGGTGCAACGCAATGCCCAGATATCGCGAGATCGGCGGATCGAATTCAGGATGGGGGTCAACGTTGGCGATATCGTCGAGGACGCCAGCATCCACGGCGATGGGATCAACGTGGCAGCCCGGCTGGAGGCGATGGCAGACGCGGGTGGCATTTGCCTGTCGAGCCGGGTGCACGAAGACGCGCAAGGCAGTCTGCTCCGGCTCGGCATCGCCTTTGAAGATATCGGTCAGCATCAGCTCAAGAACGTTGCGCGCGCGGTGCACGTCTATCGCGTCCTCTTGGAGCAAATTCCGTCGAAGGCGGGACCCTCGCTGGCGATCCCCGATCGGCCGTCAATTGCTGTGTTGCCCTTTCAAAACATGAGCGACGATCCCGAGCAGGAGTACTTTGCCGATGGGATGGTCGATGAGATCACCACGGCGCTGTCACGTTTTCCGACACTGTTCGTAATCGCGAGACATTCGAGCTTTACCTACAAGGGCCGCAACGTCGACGCCAAGCAAATCGGGCGCGAACTTGGCTTGCGGTATTTGGTCGAGGGCAGTGTGCGCAAAGCGGGAAACCAACGGAGGCTTAGCGGTCAGCTGATCGATGCCGGCAGCGGCATGCATCTTTGGGCCGAGCGTTTCGAGGGCTTGCTGACCGATGTCTTCGCGCTGCAGGACCAAATGAGCGCAAGCGTTGTGGGCGCGATCATTCCAAGACTATCGCAAGCCGAGTTTCAACGCGCAAATCGCAAGCCGACGGGAAGCTTGGATGCCTATGTCTGTTACATGCGAGGCCTGTCCCGCTTTTACGATGACAGCAAAGATGGCATCGCCGACGCGCAACAACATTTCTGCAGGGCAATTGCGCTTGACCCCCACTATGCGCTGGCCCATGCCTTGGCGGCGTTGTGCGTCGAGGCGCGTTTGCGAAATGACTGGATCGACGGCGTCGGACCCGAGGTTGAGCGAGAGATCGAGCAGGGAACCCAGGCTGATCAATGGGTGAGCCTTGTGCGGCCCGGTTCAGCGCGACGTCTCTCGAGCCCCGGCCGCCACCGCTCCGACGCCGCTTGAGCCGGCCACGGCCGCGGGCGGCCAGGACCCAACCCCCGCCGGCGAAGCCGCCCTGACGCCAACGGACGTCGCGGCTCTGATCGCCGCATCGGGCTAGCCGATCGATTTGACGAGCTGGAACAGCGCCAGCGCGCTCACCAAGACGCCAACTACGGCCATGAGTGCGTGTTGGTTCACATGACGCACGATGTATCCACCTAACGGTGCTGCCAGGAGGCCACCGACAATCAGAGCCGCAATGTGCTCAATGTGCGCCATCCCCAATTCGATGAAGAACGTCGTCGCCACCGCAATTGTGACGAAGAATTCTGCCGCGTTTACTGAGCCGATCACTCTGCGGGGAGCCTGACCCGACCCAATCAAGGTTGAAGTCACCAATGGCCCCCAGCCACCGCCTCCGATCGCGTCGAGAAATCCACCAACAAGACCAAGCGGGGCCGCATAGCTGGTTTTTGCATCTTCGTTCGTAGGCGAAAGCTTCACCGCCTTCATCAGGATAAGTAGCCCAAGAACGAGGAGATACGCCGATACAAAAGGCCGGATTGCCCGCCCGTCGATGTTGGAAAGCACGTATGCCCCTAGGACGCCGCCGAGCACACCGGTTCCACCGAGCGAGAGAAACAGCGTTCGGTTGATGTTTCGATGGAGCAAGTGAGACAAGCCAGAAGCGCCTGTGGTCGCCACCTCGGCGGTATGGATCGCCGCGCTAGCCTGAGCAGGAGGTATGCCTAGTGAAAGCAGGGCCGTCGTCGAGATCAGGCCGAATGCCATCCCGAGCGCTCCATCCACGAGCTGGGCGAAGAAGCCAATTGCAAGTAGCGCAAGGAACTCAGGGTTCACGAGGCACCGACGGTTGCCACACACGCCTCAAGAGGATCTAGCTGCCCAGCCCCTAAGATGTAGCGAGACGGCGGCGTGCACAAGCTGAGTGCTAGTTCTCCCGCCATGGTGAGGGCCGCAGGTTGCTCGCCGGCAAGCTGGCCTTGCGATCCACGAAGTGCCCCTGGCATTAAGTCCGCACCACTGGTGCGCCATCCGGCACGGCGATGCGAGAGATGTTCACCGAGGGTTCGGTGATGATTTTAAGGCCTACCAGCGGGGCGCCTATTGCATTGGCACGTGCTGAGGATGCTGAACACACCCGGGTGGTACCCGCGTCCGAGACGGATCGCGCACTGGCGAAGATGGGACTTTGAAATCGGGCGGGGCTTCCCGCAGAACAAACCGAACCCGGCAAAGTGGCCTAGAGCAATCGCGAAAGAGACGGAACCCCGCTATCCGTCTCTTCGATGCGTGCTGCGTTATTGGCTAGCCATGCCCCCGCCCGCATACCCGGTGGCAGTGCCGATGCCCGCCGCGCCAGTGGCAAACACGGCGGCAGTGGCGATGGTGCCGATGCTGGATGAGTTGAGTAGATGCTTGTCGCTCCGCGCCCTTTAATGACGCTGCCGCACCATTTGGCGCCGCCTGGACCGACACTCCCCAGGCCAAGGCCGTGACCGTGACGATCCCGAACGCAATCCTTTTCATGCTAAGTTCTCCTTGGGTTGCGCGGCAGCGTAGGCGCCGCTGGTCCTGAACGCGACCTCAATGTGGCCAGTTCCCCCATGCCGCCGACAATCTTGAGATGGCTGTGTCTTCCTCGCGCCTATGATTGTCAGACGCTAGCACGGTAGAACCGGCGAGGCGCCTGCTTTGAGCTCTGAACCTCCCAGCCGCAAACGCGGCCGTTTTTTTGTTCGTCAGCGGTCCAATTCGTTCAAAAGCTATTCCTCGCGAAGGGCTGACAGTTAAGGGAGCGCGCCTGGCCCCGGCCTCCGAACTAAATCGACGAAGGTTCTGCGACGCCATAAGTCGCCGCAGGCGGCCCTAACCGAGCCAAGACGCGGTTGACCCAACCTCCCGCGGTGCGACCGAGATTGCTAGGCCAGCGTACGGGACCTATCGTGGCGGAAGCATCGGCCAGGCGTGCGCTTCCCAGCCCCTTGAGCCGTACTATGCGCGTTGACGACAATTCTCATTCCTCTGAAGCGGAGGCAAGGGAATGCATCGCACGCTGGGTATGCAGAGATTCTCCTCGCGCTTACCGTGGTTTTGGCACTGATGGTACCAAGTCCTCGAACCTGCCAAGCGATCAATTCGCCAATTATTATGATCGCTCTCCTGTCATTGGGCTCGCCACAGTAGCCACGGACCCATGCCAGCGCCTCAATTCAGAACATGGCGCGTGCTGATCACGTGGCCGTGATCGTCTTTCCCTGTGATGACGATGATTGCGCCCTTGCCGAGCGGGGCCGAGAGCTTGCCGACCATCTTCTTGCCCTCGACATCGACGAGATCGATGTTGGTCATCTTGCCGGCCGACTGCACGACGGCCCTTATTTGCATCCCCTTCGTATCGTGCACCTTGCCACGGTCGAGAATGTAGACCGTGAGCTCGGTCGGCGAGACCACGAGCTCAGTTTGGTGACCGTCCTTGCCCGCGAGGAGGCCACCGTTAGGCCCGGTTTTTTGCGCCAGCGCCGGCTGAGCCGCCTCTAGCAACAGGGCGGATAGGATCAAAACCGCGAGCTTTCGTAGCATCTGCGTGCTCCTTTGGGCTTCCCGGGCGTGAACTCAATAGGCCTCGACGGGCGTCGCGACCGCGGCGGTCTGTATTTGGGATTTCGTGACAAGAATGCGTTCGAGCGGCTTCTGCCCGAATTTGAGGAACAAAACCGGCGTCAGCAGGGTGTCGAGGAGCGTCGAGCTAATCAGTCCACCGAAGATGGTGACCGCCACCGGGTGCAAGATCTCACGTCCCGGCTCGCCGGCACCGAAGAGCAGCGGCACCAGAGCGAGACCAGCGCACAGCGCCGTCATCAACACTGGAGTCAGCCGCTCAAGGCTGCCACGCATCACAAGCGCCGGTCCGAACTTCTCGCCCTCAAACAAGGCCAGATTGATGTAGTGGCTGATCTTGAGGATGCCGTTGCGTGCGGCGATACCGGCCAGCGTGATGAAACCGATCATCGACGCCACCGAAAGGGGTTGCCCTGCAAACACAAGCGCGATCACGCTACCGATGAGCGCCAGCGGAATGGTGGTAAGGACAATGCCGGCCAGTTTAGCCGACTGGTAGCGCTGGTAGAGCACCATGAAGATCAGGGTGAGAGACACCAACGACAGCAGGCCGATCACGAACGCGGCCTCCTCCTGTGCCGTGAACGAGCCTGAAAGCTGTGCCGTATATCCCGAGGGCAGTAGTGTTTCGGCAATTACTCGCCTGAGGTCAGCAACGATCGCCGCCAGGTCCCGGCGACCGTCGGCATTGGCGCGTACCACGATGCGCCTCTGGCCATTCTCGCGCTGCACCTCGTTGGGGCCGTCGCCCTCTTCTACCTTGGCAAGCAGGCGCAGCGGCACGAAGCCTTGCGGCGTTGAGACGAGCAGGTCCTGCAGCCCGGTCGTCGAGCGGTTCTCGTCGGAGATGCGCATGACAACGTCGAATTGGCGATTACCCTCGACGATCTGCGACACCACGCGCCCGTTGGACAGTGCTTCCAAGGCCTCGGTCAGCGCCGCCGGCGTGATGCCGTACAGTGCGGCGCGTTCGTAGTCGGGGGCCACCTTGAGCTGCGGGATGAGCACCTGCTTTTCGACCTGTAAGTCGACAAGGCCTGCTATCGATTGCAGCCGTGCCCGCATGGCTTCGGCGAGGGAACGCAGCCTGTCGAGGTCCTCGCCGAAGATCTTTATGACAATCTGCGCCTGAACACCTGAGAGCATGTGATCGATGCGATGGGCAATCGGCTGCCCGATGGAGACGGAGACCGGCAGCACGGCGAGCTTGCTGCGGATGTTGGCATACAGTTCCTCCTTGCTCCGCGCGGAACGTGTCAGGTCAACATCGATTTCGCTGTTGTGGACGCCTTCAGCGTGCTCATCGAGCTCGGCCCGACCTGTGCGCCGGCCTAGGCTCTTGACCTCTGGAATGGTCATGATCAGCCGCTCGGCGATCACGCCGAGGCGGTTCGACTCTGCAAGCGAGATGCCGGGGTTGTACTGCAGGTTGACGAGAATGGTGCCCTCGTTGAACCGCGGCAGGAAGGAACGCGGCAGCAGATAGGCGCCAACGCCGGCCACCAGCACCCCGGCAGCGACGAGCGCAAGCAGCGTCGCGGCATTGTTGAAGGCCCAATCGAGGAGCCTTCTGTTGCCGGCCTTGAGATGCCGAACCACGAAGCTGTCGCCTTGTCCGTGCCCCTGTGGTGCTGAGAGGAAGTAGTATGCGAGCACCGGCGTCAAGGTGATGGACGTCAGCAGCGATGCCAGGATCGACACGATGAAGGCAATCCCGAGAGGCACGAACAGGCGACCCTCGATACCGGAGAGCGCGAACAGCGGCACGAAGACGAGGATGATGATGAGCGTGGCGTAGAAGATGCCGGTGCGGACCTCCTGGCTGGCTCGTGCCACCACCTCAACAACCGGCAGAGGGCTGGGCTTCTGCGCGTTCTCCTTCAGGCGGCGTAGAATATTTTCGACCCCGACCACGGCATCGTCGACCAAGGCGCCAATGGCAATGGCTAGGCCCCCCAGCGTCATGGTGTTGATCGAGAGGCCGAAGGCATTGAAGACGAGGGCCGTAACGAGGACCGATGTGGGAATGGCCGTAAGCGAGATCAGCGTCGCGCGCGCGTTCATCAGGAACAGCAACAGCACGGCGGCAACCACGACGGCAGCCTCAACCAACACGCGCTCCACACTCGCAATCGACGTCTCGATGAAGGTTGCCTGCCGGAACTGAACTTTGTTGGCAGTTACGCCTTGCGGCAGGTTTTTCTGGATGGCGGCGAGTTGTGCCTCGACGGCCCGCGTCACCGCAATCGTATCTGCCGTTGGCTGCTTCTGAATACCAACGATAACGGCAGGCTCGCCCATGAAGCCGGCATCGCCCCGCTTAACCTGCGCTGAAAACTCAACCTGGCCCACCTGCCGCAGCAGGATGCTGTGCCCTTCCCGCGTGGCGACCACCAGGTTTCGCAAGTCTTCCAGGCGGTTGGTCAGGCCAATGTTGCGGATCAGGTATTCGCGCGCGTGCTGATCGATGAATCCGCCGCCCGTGTTGGCGCCGAAACGACGAATAGTGTTTTCGATGTCGGCGGCGGAGATATTGAGCCGGCTCATCATGACCGGGTCCGGCATCACGCGGTACTGACGCACCTGTCCGCCAATGGGAATCACCTGGGCAACGCCCGGGATAGTCAGGATCTGAGGTCGAATGACGAAGTCTGCGGTCTCGCGCAGCTCCATGGGCGACACCGACGTGCCCGTAACCGCCACGAGCATGATTTCACCCATGATGGAGGAGATCGGCCCCATCTGCGGTTGCACGCCGTGCGGCAGGCGACCCTGCACAGTCGTCAAGCGTTCGGCCACCTGCTGCCTGGCCCGGTAGATCTCGGTCCCCCAGCCGAACTCGACGTAGATGATGGACAGCCCGACACCTGAGGTGGACCGTATCCGCTCCACACCCGGCATGCCGCCCATCGCCGTCTCGATCGGGTATGTGATGAGCTGCTCAACCTCCTGCGGGGCAAGTCCTTCGGCTTCCGTGAGCAGGACGACCGTGGGGCGGTTGAGGTCGGGGAACACGTCAACCGGAAGGCGCCGCAGCACGAAGCTGCCGAAGACCACCAACACGAAGGCTGCGGCCAGTACCAGAAGCCTGTTCTTGAGACTTGCGGTGATGATCAGGTTGAACATCGCCCAATGTTCCTTCAGCGCACCTGGTTGATGAGCGGCGCGTTCTGCACCACAATTCTTTCGCCTGGCGTGATGCCCCCCATGATGATGACGCTCTGGCTGTCGAACGGCTCCACACGCACCGTGCGTGGCAAGAAGACCTCCGGTTCCTTCTGGCTGAACACGACAGTCTGACCGTTGGGCGCCTGGGCCACAGCCGAACGCGGCAGCACGATGCCAGTGACGCGCTCCCCTGTGGCAGCGATTACCGTAACAGGTGCGCCGACGTTGAGGGGAACCGGCGTTTCGAGGATCTGAAATTGCAGGATCGAGTATTGCTGCTGGAGGGCGCGGCTGCGGCCCATGAACTTGAGCTTGATCGCGGCATCAGTGCCTCCGGTTGCGATCGCGTCATCTACGGCATCAGGATTGATCTGATCGAACACCAGGGCCTCAACCAGCAGGCTCGCCGGATCGATGATCTGGAAGAGCTGGTCGGTTTGCGCGACGACCTGTCCGGCCACGACTCGCACTGTCGCGATCACACCGTCAACGGGGGCACGGAGGTCCTCGGGCCGCACCTTGGCCGCCAACAGCTCGCCGCGGCGCTTCTCAAGTCCGTCAAGCTGAGTGCGCGTGTCATCGACCGTCGCTTTGGCGACCACGTTGGTCTTGAGCAGTTGCTCCTGCCGCGCAAGCTTGCTCCGGGTAAGCGCGATCTCCTGGTCAAGGTTGCCGAGGGTCTGCGCCATATCGGAGGCGTCGATCGAGGCAAAGGAGGGCGCGACCCGGCCTAGCATGTCACCGGCCTTTACGCGGGTGCCCAGTGGCGGCACCCCGCCCGCCGGCGCCTCATATCTGCCCTGAATGGTGCTTTGCACGACCCCACTGTGGTTTGGATTAGCAACGACCCGGCCGTTGAGGCGCACGGTGCGGGTTTTTGTCTCTACCGTTGCAGTTCGGGTCCGAATTTGCAGCAGCCGCTGTGTGGGCTTGGGTACAAAGATGCTGCCGTCGGGCCGCCGCGAGGGGGAATTGCCCGTGCTGGCGCTCAGGTCCGGTCCGTGATCGTGTCCTTCGCGCGACCATGCAAATGCGGTAGCAAGCAGCAGCCCGAGGATGGCTGCAGGAATGATCAACAGCTTCCGGCGTCTGGAAAGCAGCGCGCCGCCAGTGGCCGCCACAAGCAGCAGCGCGCCGGCAAGGAAAATGGCGGCACGGCTGCCCGGCCAGGCGACGAGCGACGCGCTGTCGGCGCCGATGCTTGTGGCCGGTATCTTGAGCGTCCCGACCAAGAGATCGTTCGTGGCGCCCTCGGAGAGGCTGACCAGGACCTCGTGGCTGCCCTCCTTGCGAAGCAGTGGGGCGGTCACCTCGTAGGTGCCGGCTTGCTCCTGCGGCTCGGCCTTGAATGGTTCGCCGTTGAGTGAGACCTCAATCGTCGCGGTGGTTACCGGAGCGTTATCCTGGGCGCGGTCGAGATAGATGACGAGGACCTCGCCCTCCAAAATGCCTACGAACTGGTAACTTTCCGAAACGGCGACGACGCGCGGCGATACCAGAGCGCCGGCTTCACCCGTCGGCTTGTCCGCGTGATCGTGCTCCTCATGGGCGTGGGCCTGGTCGATAGCTACCAAACGGGCGAGGATGCCAACGGCAAGCAGTAGGGGTTGGAAGAAATGCGCGAGCGCGCCAAGGGGAAGGCGCATGGTCGATTCTCTCGTGTCAGCAAAGGAGCAACGGCGCGGACCTTCGGCCCGCAGGCGACTACGCTGAGACGCGAGATTTGGGCGGGCGGTCCAGCCTGGCCGGACTCACCGAAACGAGGGACCGTCCACCCCAGGGGAATACCGCCGCCCGTGGCCAGGAACCGACATTCCACGGGGTCGTTGGTACGGCCACGCCGCCATGGCAGATGAAATCCAAGCAGCCGGCGTGCTGCGTAATGGGTTGGGGCTCATCGTCGCCGATAACTAGCAACTCGATGTACTCGGCAACGGGTGCATAGAGCGCCCCGCGGTCCGCATCCGTGGAGATCGAGCCTGCACCGTGATGATGGCCATGGCGCCCGTGCTCGCGGGCATGCGCCGCAGCGCCAACGACCGACGCGACAAGGACCGCCAGGGACAACGCCGCGGCGATCATTCGGGACATTCTAAGCTGTCTGAGCGCTCTAGCCATGCCGCGTTCATCTCACCGACGAGGACGCTATATGCGTGCTTCGTGTGAAAACATCAAGGCGATAGCGCAATCGAAAGTGAACGCATGCATGTTCCCGAAGGTTGCAGGCTGCGCGATGAACTAAAGCCGTGGGTTCATCTTCCCTGCATTTGAAAGGACATTGCAGCGCGAGCGTTATTGGCGGCCCAATCCCCGGTCCATGCTCACCTCACTTCTCTTCACGATGATGAATGCAAGCTGCTTGAAGGGTTCAGGCCCACTTCATCCCCCCCAAAATATCATCGACCGCAGCCTCGGAAGGGCAACGGCGCAAATCGCTCGCCTTCAAAGCGGCAGACCAGAGAAGGTCTTCGAATTGCCAAAGGAGAATGTCATGAAATCCATTGCACTGGTGAGTACTGTCCTTGCGCTGGCATTCACCGGAGCGGCGGCACAGGCAGCACCGGCACGACTGCTCGCCCCGGCCTCGCAGGGGCTTTTGTACCAAACCCGGAGTTGGCATGACCACCACCACCATCATGGTCATGTGCATGGAAATCCGCACCGACCTCACCTCGACTGCAACCGCCATGGCCATCACGAGCACTGCCGGGTGCATGCACCGAGGCATCACCGCCACGAGGGCCATGTGCATGGGAACCCACACGGCCGCCACCTCGACTGCAGATCGCACGGCGACCATGAGCACTGCCGCATACACAATGCGCGACGCTGGTGGTGATGACTACGAGATATCGACGATGCCGGACGCTTGGATAAGGAGATGGCCATGGTTCGGAAATTGACCCTCACAATCACGATGATTGCCCTGCTCGGCTCGCCGCTGCCTGTTTTGGCGCAGACGACTGGTCCAAACGGCGGAATGCTGGCGGGCAAGAGCGATCATCAAACGGAGCTGTTGGTGAGTACCACTGAGCTTACCGTCTATCTTCTCGACGGTGGCAAGCCTCACGACACGAAAGGCGTCAGCATTAAGGGTGTGGTCCAACAGGCTGGCAAGAACACGAACATTGCCTTCGCCGAACAAGGCGGAAGCCGGTTTGTCGCAAAGCTGCCGGCACCCTTGGGAAAGGGTGCGATCGTGGTGTTAACCGGCAAGGACGATCACGGCAATTCGATCAGCGCGCGATATGTCATCAACTAGTGGGATGTCTTAGGTGCCGGCACGGGCGTTCCTCATGGGACGGCCGCGCCGGACCGTTGTTTGCGGATGGCTGCAGAATTGAGCCGAAGGCCTTATTGGCGTGGTCACCGGACGCGATACAGCGCCACTCCAGCCCTGCCCGGTCCCATAGTGGTCAGGAGCCACATGTGCTGCTGACCCACTTTCATTCCGATCACACGGTGGGGATCCCCGATTTATGGCTGACGGGCTGGTTGCAATCACATTTCGGCAGGCGCGGCAGGCGGCCCTTGCGGCTGATCGGCCCCTCCGCAAGCAAGCGGGCTGATGTCCCACTTGCAAAAAGCCTGACGCCGCCGACATCAAAATTCGCCTGGCGGACGAGAGGTTGCCCGCGCCTGGGGTCGCCGTGGAGGCGATGACCTTGAGGCCATTGCGACGGTGGCCGATCTGATTGCCGAAACCCGGCTGAGCTACGATGGCCCGCTGCAGGTCGGCGAGGATTTGCTGGCCTTTGAGGGCGCGCCGGACCCCTCCCAGCTAGGCGTGACCTAGCGGGTCGGGTGCGGGCAGCGACGGCCCGTCCTCGCTTGCCGCCCCCTTTGGCTTGGCGAAGACGCCGGCCAGCCAGCGACAGACGACAAAGAAGACAGGCGTGAAGATCAAGCCGAAGGCCGTGACACCGATCATGCCATAGAACACCGCGGTGCCCAGCGCTTGGCGCAGCTCGGCGCCGGCGCCGATCGCCCAGACCAGGGGCACGACGCCAAAAATGAAGGCGAGCGACGTCATCAGGATGGGTCGCAGGCGCAAGCGGGCCGCTTCCCCCGCCGCGGCCCAGCGGTCGCGGCCCTGGTCCTCGAGCTGCTTGGCGAACTCGACGATCAGGATGGCATTCTTGGCGGCAAGGCCGATGAGGACGATAAAGCCGACTTGGGTCAGGATATTGTTATCCATGCCGCGCCACACGACCCCGGTAATGGAGGCGATGAGGCACATCGGCACGATCAGGATCACAGCCAGCGGCAAGGTCAGACTTTCATACTGGGCGGCGAGCACGAGGAAGACGAACACCACCGCCAGCAGGAAGGCGAATAGCGCCGTATTGCCGGCCCGCAGTTGCTGGTAGGCGAGCGTCGTCCACTCGAAGGTGAAGCCGGGCGGCAAGGTTTCGGCGGCGAGTTTCTGCATCAGGTCGATGGCCTGTCCCTGCGAGTAGCCGGGGGCGGGGGCGCCATCGAGCTCGGCGGCGGGGTACAGATTGTAGCGGGGTACCCGGTAGGGACCCGAGACGTCCTGCACCGTCGTAAACGAGCCAAGCGGCACGGTCTCGCCGCTGGTACCGCGCACGCGGATCTTGAGCACGTCCTTGGGGTCGAGCCGATAGGCAGCGTCCGCCTGCGCGGTGACGCGGAAGACGCGCCCGAGCAGATTAAAGTCGTTGACGTAGGTGGAGCCGAGGTAGGTCTGCAGCGCGCCAAACACGTCGGTCATGTTGACGCCCAGCAGCTGCGCCTTGGTGCGGTCGATGTCGAGGTAGAGCTGGGGGGTGGAAGATTTCGAACAGCGAAAACACTTGCGCCAGACCGGGCGTCTGGGCGGCGCGACCCATCATGGCGAAAACCGCGCCCTGCAGGGCCTGCGGGCCGGCACCCGCGCGGTCTTCCACCATCATGCGGAAGCCGCCGGACGTGCCGATGCCGCGCACGGGCGGCGGCATCACCACGACGACCAGGCCCTCTTGGATCGCCGCGAAGCGCTGGAATAGGGCGCCCTGAATGGCGGCCGCCGACTTGTTGGGATCATGTGCCCTCGTCTCGAAGGGATCGAGCGTCAAAAAGACGGCGCCCGAGTTCGGTGCGTTCGTGAAGGTGGCCCCCGAGAAGCCGGCAAAATTCACGGCGTGGGCGATGCCCGGCACCTTGAGCGCCGTATCGACCACCTGGCGATTAACGGCATCGGTGCGCGCCAGCGAGGCCCCGCTCGGCAGCTGCGTGACGGCGATCAGGTAGCCGGCGTCGAGCTGCGGGATGAACCCGACCGGCGTCTTGCGAAACTCGTTGAGGCCGTAGGCGATGACCCCCGCATAGACGGCGAGCATCAGGACCGCGACCCGCACCAGCCGCGCCGTGAGCCGGCCGTAGGCGCGCGAGAGGGCGTCGAAGGCACGATTGAAGAGCGTGAAGGAAAAGTGCACCGGCCGCAGCCACCGTGCGCGCGAGCGTTCCCCGCCGTGCGGCTTCAAGAGTAGCGCGCACAGCGCCGGCGACAGGGTCAGCGAGACGATGAGCGAGATGACGGTCGCGCCGGCGATCGTCAGGGCGAATTGACGATAGAACTGACCGGATATGCCGGTGATGAAGGCCGCCGGCACGAATACGGCGCACAACACCAGCGCGATGGCGATCAAGGCGGCGCCAACTTCGCTCATGCTGCGGTGGGCGGCCTCGCGGGGCGAGAGGCCTGCCGCGATGTTGCGTTCGACGTTTTCGACCACGACGATGGCGTCGTCCACGACAATGCCGATCGCAAGTACCAGTCCGAACAACGATAGGTTGTTGAGCGAAAAGCCGAACGCCGCCATAAAGAAGAAGGTGCCGATCAGCGAGACCGGGATGGCTATGATCGGGATCACGGCGGCGCGCCAGGTCTGCAGGAATACAATGACGACCAGCACCACCAGAATGATGGCTTCGCCGATGGTCTCGACCACGGCGTTCACCGATTGCTGGATGAACTCGGTCGGATTGTAGACCACCGTGTATTTCAGGCCGTCGGGGAAATCCTTGGCGAGATCGTCCATCGTCGCCCGGATCGCCTTCGCCGCCGCCAGGGCGTTCGATCCGGGCAGCTGGAAGATGCCGAGCGCCACGGCGGGGTCGCGATCGAGGTAGGAATTGGTCGTGTAGTCGAGCGCCGCGAGTTCGACGCGGGCGACATCCTTGAGGCGCACCACGGCCGTCGGGGTCTGCTTGACGAGGATGTTGGCGAAGGCCTCGGGATCGGCAAGGCGTCCCTGGGTCTGCACCGCCACCTGAAAGGCGCGCGGTTGATCGACCGGTGGCTGGCTCAGCACGCCCGAGGCGACCTGCACATTCTGCCCCTGCAGGGCGGTGACGACATCGCCGGTGGTAAGGCCGAGCGACTGCAGGCGATCGGGATCGAGCCAAATGCGCATCGAGTAGTCGCGACCGCCGAACACGGTGATCGAGCCCACGCCGTTAATGCGGTTGAGCACGTCGATGATGCGGAAGTTGGCGTAGTTGGAGATGAACAGCGTGTCGCGCGACTTGTCCGGCGAATAGAGGTGCACGACCATCATCAGGTCGGGCGAGGCCTTGGCCACCGTCACGCCGATATTGCGCACATCGATCGGCAGGCGCGGCTGGGCGATGGCCACCCGGTTCTGCACCTGGACTTGCGCGATGTCGAGGTTGGTGCCGAGCTCGAAGGTGATGGCAATGGTAAAGCGGCCGTCTCCCGTCGCGTTCGAGGTGACGTAGAGCATGTTCTCGACGCCGTTGATCTGCTGCTCGAGGGGGGTGACGACGGTGGCCGCCACCACGTCGGCGCTGGCGCCGGGGTATTGGCCCGTGACGTTGATGACCGGTGGCGCGATCTCGGGGTACTGGGCAACCGGCAGTCGTCCAAAGGAGACGATGCCGAAGATCACGAACACCAGCGACAGCACCGCGGCAAAGATCGGCCGATCGATGAAGAAGCGGGAGATGCGCATGGGTGAGGTGCTCAGTTGGCCGCGGGCTCAGCGCCGCTGGCGAAGGACGAGGTGTTGTTTGCGGCGGTCGCTTCCTGCGGGGCCACCTTGACGCCGGGGCGCGCCCGCATCAGGCCGTTGACGATCACGCGGTCATCGGGGTCGAGGCCCGAGGTGATGACGCGCTGGTCCTCGACGACGGGACCGAGCGTGACGTATTTCGGGCGGGCGATGTTGTCGCCGTCGACCACCAGCACGAACTTGCGCACCTGCTCGGTGCCGACGGCGACCTCGGGCAGAAGCATGGCATCGCTCGGCGGTCCGGCCGGCACCTGGATGCGCCCGAACATGCCCGGCGTCAGCGTGCCGTCGGGGTTGGCGAACTCGGCGCGCGCGCGGATGGTGCCGGAGGCGCGGTCGATGGCGTTATCGACAAAGTCCGTGGTGCCCGTGTGGGAAAACTTGGGCTCGTCGATCAATTTGAGTTTGACCGGCAGGCCGCCGGGCGCCGACTTGCCTGACGCCTCGCCGGCGAGCCGCCGCGAACGCAAATACGACGTCTCGTCCATGGTGAATTCGAAGCGGATGGGGTCGATCGAGGTGATGGTGGCAAGCAGCGTCGTGCTGCCGGTGGTGCCGCCGGTGACGAGATTGCCGGCCGATACCCGGCGGTCGCCGATCCGTCCTGAGATCGGGGCCTTCAACTCGGTGAACTCGAGATCGAGGTTGGCCTGGCGCACCGCCGCCTCCTGGGCTTTGACCGAGGCCTCGGCCACGCGCTTGGCCTGCGTGCGCTGATCGAAGGTTTGTTGCGTGATGGTGCTGCCGCGCACCAGCCCCTGGCCGCGCTCCAGATCGGCCTCGGCGTAGGCGAGATTGGCGCGGGCCTGCGCCAGGTTTGCCTCGGCCTGGGCCAGCGAGGCCTCGAAGGGCCGTCGATCGATGGTAAAGAGCAGGTCGCCCTTTTTGACGAGTTGGCCGTCCTTGAAGTGGATGGCGTCGAGGTAGCCGGAGACCCGCGCGCGCACCTCGATGGCGTCGACGGCGACAAAGCGGCCGACGTATTCGTCGTGGTCGGCCAGCAGCCGCTTGGTCGGCTTGGCCACCGTGACCTTTGGCGGGGGCGCCGGCGCGGTCTGCGCCCGCGGCTGACTTGGCTCGCAACCCGCTAGCCCCAGGCTCACCAGCAGCAGGGTAGCGCTGGCGCTCAACGCCCCGAGCGACGTTCTCTTTCTCATGGGATTTCCGTGACACGACGGGATTATGCGTCGCAGCATATGGGGTCATTGCACCGCGATGGCAGAAGCCCTCGCGAGGACGTGAAGGTCCGCGAGGGCACAAACGCGCACCCCGGCGCCCACCCGGGCCCGGCCGGCCGGGAAAGGGTCTGCTGCCGCCGCCCGACACGGAGGAATGGCTTGGCGCAACCTACGGCTATCGCGCCACGCTATTGCTTGGCCGCCGCCGCTGGCGCATTTGCCCGGGCAGCACCTTAGGTCTCGCGGCCCGAAAAAAAACGAGGCGGCCCCCTCGCGCTATTTGGCGGGATGTCCGAGCGCCGGGAAGGGGCCCAGCATATAGGCACGGTCGTCCAGGTCGGGCTTGGAAAAGGCAAAGCGGGGACTATCGTCGAGGTAATCGTGCATATGTACCACGACGTCGGTTTCGCCGATCAGCACGACCGCGTAGGCGGGGGGCTCATGCGTCGCCAGGTGCGCCGCCTCCGGCGAAAGATCGAAGCAAACCTGATGGTTGGTGCCGCGCAGGGTCGAGAAGGGGATGCCGAGCCAGCTCCCCGCGATCGGCCGGTGGACGTGGCCGAAAAACAGATGCCGGATCCGCATCGATTTGCCGCCGGCTGCGCCGCGCCGCGGGGAGCAGCCGGCCGAGGAGGGGCAGCCGTTCGATGGCGCAGGCGGCGCATCTCCAGAGGCAGTGCCAAGTTCTCCCTGACCGTCATGTAGGGGTAGAGCGCGTAGCTCTGGAACACCATGGCGACGTCGCGCCGCTTTGGCGGCACGCCGTCGACCGATCGTCCGCCAATGCGGATCTCGCCGCCGTCCTGGGTCTCGAGACCGGCGATAATGCGCAACATGGTGGATTTCCCGCAGCCGGACGGGCCGACCAGGGTCAGAAACTCGCCCCCGACGATGGCGAGCGAGACACCGCGCAGGATCGCAGTGCCGGCAAAGCTCTTTACGATCCCTGCAAGTTCCACCGCCGCCATGAAATGAGCTGCCCCTCGCCCCAGATCGGATCGGAAGGTCGTGCGCGCCCGCAAAGGCGCGGGGCCGCGACCCTGAGCCCAGACGCTTAAGAGATGCAGTCAACAGTCCGATGACAGAGCGAACCCTGCCCACTGGAAATAAAAGCCGGCGGTTCGGCACCGGGTCGAGGCGCAGTGCCAGGCGGACCGCGTAGCGACAGACCTTGACGCGACAGGTCTTGACTCGACTGGTCTTGACCTGGGGCGCGGGCCGTGCTGATCGGCTTGCAGGGCGCGGCGAGGCGCGGCTTCTCACCTGGGGCAACGGCGGCCGCCTGGCGAGAGGTAAGCTCTCCGCTTACAATTGCTGGTCGGATGCCAGTGTATACAGATGTTGCACTTGGCCGCGAACGGCATCGGGAATCTCTGCGCGGCAGATCCCAATGTCCTTGAGCAACCTATCGTCCAGGGTCAGGAGCTCGCGCTCGGCCCGGCGGGTCCGCTTCCAATGTCTGAACCTAACGAGCATGCCGTGCAGGATCAGTTTTAGAACGGCGCTGCGCGGCGGTATGGATTGGCTTATGACTCTCGAAGTTCCCACTCTCAACTCCATTTCCTATTCCAAGTAACCTCGGCGGCCGTGCTGGCGACGGGAGGCAAGTTTGCTTAGGCCCGGCGCATTGGGTCATTGGCCGCATTCGTCGTTCTCCTTGAGCTGATTGCGTTATTTTTCAAACGTACTCATGTGTTCTTTTTCTCGGAGGCGAAAAGATCGCCTCACGCACCGGTGATAAGGTTTGATTCTTTTGCCGGCAAAATTGTCCGCGGCTTGCGCGCGACGTCAGGCTTTGACCCGAGGCGCCATGCGGCCCGCACGGGCGGGCGCCCTTGCGCGAACACCCTTTGAAAAGCCGAAGTTGCTGGCGCCGCGGCCGCGCGAGCGCAGAAGCAGAACCAAGTCGTCTAGGCGCTACTGCGGTGCGGCGATGGAAATTGCAGGATCTTGGCGGTGGCGGGCGCGACGTGAGAGCCGTGCTGGCGCAAGTTCGCCAGCACGGAGGCGGGTTCGGAGGTGTACTTTTCGAGTTCGACGAAGTTCATGGGAATGCTGGCGATCGCAATCCAAAGGCCGCCGTCGGCACGCGGTGGCAGATCCGACCCGTCCTCTTTGAAAGAGAAGCCACGAAGGTCGCGATCGGCGCAGGCAAAAACGGTGACGGCAAGGGACGGTTTCATGCATGCTTCTCAAACGAGAGGACGCTCGGGGATGGGCCGGCGCGCATTGCGCACGGGCTTGCCGCAACGGGCGCACACCTGCTGCGAGGGCGCGGCCGCGTCACAGGCTCTTGGGGGAAAGACAGCGGATATATAGCACTGGCGCCTTGGCTTACGTAGAGGGTGCGTCAAAGCAAAGCTTGAGCGGCACCGGTGGTGGAGCTGTGTGCCCGCGGCTCGCGGCTCACATGGCCCTGGTCGGGGGGCGCCGGTCGGGGCACTGGTCGAGCCCGACGGTCACAATGGGGTGCGTGGGGAAAAAGCGGGGCGCAGCGCGCCGGTACTCGCACCGGGAACAAGCATCTCATACCATCGAGCCTAAGGTTTGACCTTCATGATCCACGGATATGAAGTGAGCGAGGTCAGCCGGCCAGTCTCCCTGCACAGGCGATTCCAGGCCTTCGATGCGGCGGCCACGATGTCATTGTAGTCATTGTGGAGGCGCAACGAAAGGAAGCGCTCTTTCAAATAGAGCCACACGCGTTCGACCGGATTGAGCTCGGGGCAATAGGGCGGCAGCGCCACGAGCGTGATGTTGCTCGGCACATTGAGCGTCTTGCTGCCGTGCCAACCGGCCCCGTCTACAACAAGCGCGACGTGCTCGTCCTTTGCGATCGTCGTGGCGAAAGCGTCGAGGAACACCTGCATGCCCGCCGTGTTGGCGTCCGGCAGGATCAGCACGAAATTGTTGTCGGTGCCGGGCTCGATGGCGGCGTAGATGTAGGCGTTGGTGTAGCGCTGGTCGAGAACGCCCCGCGGGCGCTCACCGCGCTTCCACCAGATGTGGCAGACGCGGCCTTTCTGCCCGATGCGTGCTTCGTCCTGGAAATACAGGCGCAGACGCTTATTCTTATGCGTTCACTGAATGTTTTTTAGCTCTCGCAGGGCTCTTTTTAAAGGCCGCTTCGGCGGCCGGGTCCTTTAGCGGGTGGTTGGGCCGCGGCTTCTGGCGTGTCAGCCCGAGCCGCCGCAGCAGGCGCCCCATCGATGTCGCATGCATCGACTTGCCGAACCTCTTCTTGGCGATCGCCACCAGGTCATCCCGGGTGAAGGCACAAAAGCCGTCTTTGACCGGATCGGGCCCCTTCAGCACGACCTCGAGCAACTCCACCTGTTGCGTCTCGTCGAGGATAGCAGGGCGACCCCCGGCCCAGCGATCGACGAGGCCGGCAACGCCATGCGCGTTGTAGCGGATGACCCAGTCGCGCAACGTTTGCCGGTCCATGCCGGCACTGCTGGCGGCCTCCGCCCGGTTCATCCCCGACAGCGCGTTTGCGATCGCCAGGATACGGCGTGTAACGCGCGGGTCGGTCTCGACCTTGGCCAGCTGGCGCAACACCGCCGGCGTGCGGTCTTTGCGTATCTTGAGCTCCTTCATGGCAATCCCCGCTCCCGAATCGTCACAACGATGGCAGCACAAGCGCAGGTCGCTGGGAATCGCTGGACGGCCACACGAGTCGGTCATTGCGATCAGGGGTATCAGTCGTCATTGAGGGTGATCCGGCCGTCCCGGCGCAGGACGTTGCGGGCAGCGCTGAGCAAAGCCCCCAACTGCCGATCCGCTTCGTCGCTGCGCGCAATGGGTACATAGGCATCGCTCCAACTGGAAAAATCGTGCTCGAAGAGGGGTGGCCTCACCGCGTAGGCAAAAAGGGATGCCCGATTTTTCAGCAAAGCGTCGCTGATCTGGTGATCGATATGCGCGCGCAGGGGAAGCAGCTGCTTGAAGAGCTTCGCGCACCCCTTGCGGGTAATGAGGTAGGCATAGGTGCCGTTGAAATAGTAAACCCGGCAGAGAGACGCATTCTCGGTCGCCTCCGCCAAGCCGGCCATGATGGTGCATCCGAGCAAGACCAAATCGGCGTCGGCTGGAACGGCGGCGAGCACCTGCTCGACAGCGGCGGGAGAATACTGCGGCGAGGGTACGGCATCGTCCTCCAAGATCACCAGTCGATCCCCGTCCCCCTCGAGGAAGCGTTTCCAAATCTTGAGGTGGCTTAAAAAGCAGCCGATCGCCGGACGCGTGAGCTGGGTGTGGCTGGTGGGTGCGCCACTGAGCACGCAATCGCGGTGAACGAGAGCTCGTAGCGCTGCCTCTGCCAGCGTGGCGCCGTCCACGGCGCCGAATTTGCGCGCCCCGGAAATGCCGACCCTTGCAAGCGCGGCAACGACCTTTTCCCACCGATCGGGGCGACGCGGCAGGGTGACGATCACGGGTTGCAAGTGGGGGGATCTGGATCGATCGCAGGCGGCAAGGGTGAAACCGGTAGGCGGGATGGATTGCAGTCCTTGGGCGAAATAAAGTTCGCTCGTCATGCCTAGCGCTTGCGTCGTTTGACCGCCACCGCGCGAGCTTGGGCGCGCCCTGTAAAGGCATCGTGTCGGGCGTCTGACAGAGCGATGACAATCCCAAGCCGCCGGGGTCCCAAGCCGCCGGGCCCCAAGCCGCCGGGCCCCAAGCCGTCGGAGCCTCAAGCCGGCGGGCCTGGCAGTCGTCCGCTGGCAGGGGGTTGGTGGGCGCATCAAATCGCCTTGGCCGCGCGCGCAACGGCTGGCCCGCGGAGCAACGGCAAAGTTCCCTGTCACGTAACCGTTGCATCGACAGGCCATGTCATGCTGCCCAAGGTGTCCCCGCCACTGCCAGCGCGCGGTCGCGGCCCAAGAGGAAAGGCTCCGCCATGGAACAGGCAGATATCCTCGAGGCCGAGGCAATGCCGGTGCGGGCGCTGACACCGGGTAAAGGGCCGCCGATGGTCGGTCACTTTCGCCAGACCTTTCTGTGGCCGATCTACCTGCTACCGATTAAGGCCGACACGCAGGTCCAGGATCACTGCGCCTATCTCCTGCACAGCGTGACGGGCAGCCTGTGGCAGGAGGTGGCCGATGAATTCACGGGCGAGCCGGAAGAATTTCAGGAGCGCCACTACAACGAGTTCGTGACCTTTCTGCCACCCGTGCAGCGTTTTTTGTATGGGCAGGGCCTGGGCAAGGCGGTGGGCAAGGGCTACGGCGAAAGCCCGATCCGGGTGCTGCGGCGCTGCGACATTGCGGCCGTCCGCGTCACGCTGACGGCCGGCGCGGCACCGATCATTTTCAAAATTGCCCACGTCGACCTCTATTTCTTCTATGACATCGACCTGGCCGCGCTGGCGCTGGAAGTTTCCTGCAACGACATCTCCTTGGCGGCGGCGCAGGATGCGATGTTCCGGATGGGTCGGGCTTATCCTGCCTACTGGGACGCGGACGGCAATGCCGGCCATTGCCCGGTGCTCGTTGAGTGGTTGGCCGCGGACGGCAGCGTGCTCAGCCGCTCGGACTATGAGGACCGCCACAAGTTTCTGGCCTTTGTCTGCCAGCACCGCTCACCCTGCATCGCCGCGCACTGGGAGTTTCTGCTGCGGCCATTGGTGCCGCATTACTCCGACGACAAAGGGCTGCTGCGCTACCGCCTTCTCGAATATTACCGCATGCCGATGATGGCCTATCTTGCGCTCGAAGACGTCGAGCGCGTCGCCCGCGCCGATTGCGTACGGCTCGCCCTCACCTTGGGGCCGGGCGACGGCGGCAACCTGCCCTTGAGCGGCGAGCAACTGGCCGACTTCGAGAGCCGCTACTGCTACGACCGGCTGCACGACAGTTGCCAGGGGCAGAATTGGTCGGGCACGCGCTATATGACCTGTGGGCACGCCATGGTCGTGATCGGCAATGCCGCCGATCCATCCTTCACGCATCTGGAGCGCGGGACGCTGGGCGCCTTTCGACACCAGCACTTCCTGGTGTTCTTGATTGCGCATTTCCATAAGGCTGCCCTGCTGATGTTCTCCGACCGTCTAGCCGAAGCCGTCAATCGGCTCGATGTGCGTGACGCCGCGGCGGTCCTGAAGTTCCGCGCCGATACGCGCCTCGCGCTCGAGACCTTCTTGCGCTTTACGCACCGCTATTGGTTTCACGAGGTCAGCCATCACGAACAAGCGCAGCACCTCTTCAATATGTGTCGCCAGCACCTCGAAGTGGACCAGCTCTACGCCGACGTGCGCGAGGAGGTGCAGGACATGAGCCAGTACCTCGAGGCGGAAGCCGCGCGTCGACAGAACGAGACGATGATGCGGCTGACCGTTGTCACGACGTTCGGCCTGATCGGCACGGTGGCCACGGGATTTTTAGGCATGAACCTATTCTCACACTCCGAGGAGAGCGGGGCCCTCAAGCTCGCGATCTTTCTGACCGTGTTTGTGCCGACCCTGCTGTTGACGTTCTACACGGTGGCAAAATCGCGTCGGCTGTCCGAGTTCCTGGATGCGCTTTCCGATGAGAAAATCGGCTGGGGTATGCGGTTGCGGACCTTGCTGGCGGTCTGGCGGCGACGACCGCGCCGCTAAGCTCTAAAGTTTGGGGGGTGATCCGCCCACCGCCGTTCCGGCCCGGTCCTAAACGCCGGCTATGTCGCCAAGGGTTTTTAGCGAAAGATGCAACAGCAACGTGGCGCGGGCGCCGTTGCCCGGAGCGGGCGAAGCGGATAAGGCCGCTGCGGGAGTGCGGCTGGCGGAAGGCGCAATGAACCGGTGCGCAGGGAAAAACATGGTTGCCGCCGCCATTGGCATCGGCGGCACCCTGCTGCTGCCGGCCACGGCCCTGGCGCAAACCTTTGATGTCAAGCAGCTCGACGTGACGGGGGGCGCGCTCGAGGCCGCCAGCGACAACACGGTGCAAGGGGGGATCCGGCGCCGCGACGACAATCGCAGCGCACATGATCTGAGCCTCGACTATGGCGTGAGCAACGCCTGGCGTTTTTCGGGGTTGATCAAGCTCGAGAACCCGCTGGATGAAGATTTTCGCCTTGCCAAGTCTGCCGTCGAGAACATTTGGGTGTTTCGGCCGGTGCCCAAAGAGGGCGGTCTGGGGTTGGGCTGGTTTACCTCGGTGGAGGTCGCCACCGATCGGGTCAGCACCAACGAGAGCCAGTTCGGGCCGATCGTTACACTCAAGGACGATAAGCTTGCCTTTACGGCCAATCCCTTTTTGAAAAGACGTTCGGGCGCAACCGCGTCGAGAGTATCGCCCTCAACTATGGCTGGAACGTCAAGTATACGCTCAATGACACGCTCGCCATCGGGGTTGAAGGCTTTGGCCTGTCGAGAACTTGAGCGATCCTGCCTCCTTGGCCGCGCAGCAACACCGGTTGGGTCCCGCGCTGTTCGCCACCATCAAGCTTAGCGAGCATCTGACCATCACCCCCGACGTCGGCCTTTTCATTGGACTTAACCGAGGCCACGCCCAGCCTCACCTTGAAATTGAACGTCGGGGTGCCGCTGCTCGAGCCGTCTGCCAACAAGTAGGGGCAAGCCTTGCGCGTGCAGGCGACGGACGGCGGGCAGCGGCCGTGGTGGCGCCCAGCGCCGCGACGGTTTCGGGGCGCCGGCGCGCCTGGCCGTTAGCCCTCGCGCGCCTCGCCGCGCAGCCAGGCGACGAAGGCGCGCAGGGGCGGCCAATCCGCCGTTTCCGGGAGCGCCAGGGCATAATGCTGCCAATTCGTCTTGATCTCACCGGGGAGCACTTGCACCAAGCGGCCGCTGCGAATTTCTTCTGTCACCAAGGTCTTGCGCGCGATCGCCACGCCGAGCCCGCCGGCGGCGGCTTCGAGCGCGATCAGCGCGCCGTTGAAGCGCATGCCGCGATCGATGTCTCCCATGGGCAGCTCGTGGTGCTGAAACCACGTGCGCCAATTGGTACCGCTCTCGTCGTTCTCGGCGGTGACGTCAAGAACACGCGTCGTTGACAGCATGTCGCCGGCTCGCGTGATGGGACAGACTTCGGTCAGATAGCGCGGGCTTGCCACCGGAAAGATCGCGTCGTCCATCAGGTGTTCGGCGTGCAGACCGGGATAGACGCCGCTGCCGAAGCGGAGCGCCACGTCGAAGGTTTTCTGGCGCAAATCGGCCAATGCCAGGTCGGCCGTGATGTGCAGCTCGATCTCCGGGTGCGCCGCCCGGAAGCGGTGCAGGCGGGGCGCGAGCCAGCGGGTGACATGCGAGGGAATGCCGGTAATGCGGATTTGGGTGCCTTCGCGGCGATTGATGCTGGCCACCGCGTGACGAAACTCGAGCAGCCCGCGGCGAACGCCGGCGGCCAGTCGTTCGCCTTCCGGCGTCACCTCGATGCGACGCGTGTGGCGCACGAACAGCGTGGTGCCGAGTTCTTCCTCGAGGGTGGCGACCCGGTGACTGACTGCGCTCGCCGTCACGCCAAGCTCGTCGCCCGCCTCCTTGAAGCTTTTATGACGCTCGGCTGCTTCAAAGACACGCAACGTTTCCAGCGGGGGCAGGCGACGCATTGTCATCTCCAGACGGCTTCTGAGCCCGTAACATCCTGGCAGCAGCGGAGTTTGCGCGGCATGCATGAGCCGAATTTGGGCATAGCATGACTATTCTTCGCTTGTCGGCACGTCCCTCGGCGGCATTAATGCGCGGCCCATCGGCGCCGACCAGCGCATGCGATCTGAGCCGTGTTCGCGCCGCTGGCAAGACAGCAAAAACCCCTCGGGAAAGACCATGAGCAGGCTAAGGCACTTGGCTACCGATCACTGGGACCCCATAAGCGGTTCGACGGGTGGCGGCTTTGCGGGCTCACCTTGTCAGGCCCAGCGCGCCGCGGCGCGGCTGTTGCGGGCCATCGTGCGCTGGCAGATCCGGCGACTTGAGCGGCGCCTTGCGACCCTGGAGGTCGACGAGCGTTGCCTGCACTAGGGGTCAACGGCGGCTATTCGATCGCCACAGCGTCCCACAAAGTCGCAACACGGACAAAATCCCGCAATGACGCTGACCGAACTCCCCGTGCGGCGAAGAACCACGGGTGGTGCTGCAGGCGGCGTGCCGGCAAACGGCGACGGTGCTGGCGTGAAAGTTGCGGCAAAAAAAGCCCGGGAGCTCGCCCTCTCACGAGCCCCCGGTCATGGCCCAGCTCTCACCCAGGCACGTGGGCGCACAACGCTACCCCACGCCTTTTATTCCTTGCACGAGGTCCTCCTTTGCGAGGCCCAATTGCGGGGTGCGGTAGGCGCGGCGCGCGATCCTCATGCGCTTGGAAAGCCCAGGCGTTGCAGCGCGCGCCGCGCCAGATCTCGCGTCGCCGGTTGGCTTTCCAGCGCATTCAAATAGCGCACGACATTGCTGAGCCAGCGCTCCATCATGCCGCGGCGCACATAGGCGCGCACATGGGAATTCGACGCTTCGACAATTTCGCGCGCTTCGGCTTCGAAGCGTTGATTGAGCTCGTCGGGACGATGGATCATAGAAGCGGTCCTTGACATAAGCCGCAGGTTTGACCCCAAGCCTCGCCGATCAGTTTAAGCGCGCGGCACAAAAAACAAAAGGCCGCGCGGTGGCGCGGCCAAGTTTCAATTCGGCTAGAGAAAGATGATCTTCCTAGCGGCCATATCTGACACGGTCGTGACGGCTGGTAAAAAATATAGCCCCGCTGTCAGCAGGGCGAGTGCGCACGCCCAATTTGCGAGTATTTGAAAATGTTTCGCCTTGACGCCAATATAGATCGCCGCTCGGCGAAACTATAAGGTGCGGGAAGCGGTTGCCCAGACAGAGCCTCATGCCGATAGCGCGGGCGATTGACAGGCGTGTGACAAGACTTCGCGCTCAAGTCCCAACATCAGGCGAACTCTGACGACTGCACGACGTTTTCAGTCTAACGGTCCGACCGGACGCGCAAATTCTTTCTAACAAAAGCCTCGCGGCGAGTGGGTAGCATGCAAAGGGAACTGGAGCTGAAGGTGGAGCTGAGCCCCACCGCCATTCAACGCTTGGCCGGCGAGCTCCCCGAGGTGGATTTGAGCGTTGGGCCGGCCAGCACGCAACGGCTGCGGACGATCTACTTCGACACCCCGACGCATGGCCTGCGCGAGGCCGGGATATCGCTGCGGCTGCGCAGCCACAATGGTGGCTGGTTGCAAACGGTGAAAGCCGATCAGCAGGTGACGGGGGGCATCTCCAATCCGCGGGAGCTCGAGGTGTTGCTCGCCACCGATCATCCCGACGTCGACAAGATTGCAGACAAAAAGCTCAAGCGCTGTGTGGCAAAGGCGCTCAAGGGCACCTCGCTCGGCCCGGTCTTCGAAACCGTCGTTGAGCGCACGACGCGCAAGATTAGGGCAAGGGGGAGCGAGGTCGAGCTGGCGGTCGACGCCGGGGAGCTGCGCACGCAAGAGGCCCGGGCCGAGCTCCGGGAGGCGGAGCTCGAACTGAAGGCGGGGAGCGCGGAGGGGCTGCTGCTGGCCGCCGAGAAGTTATTGGCGGGCCAGGACCTCACATTTGGCACGCGCAGCAAGGCCGAGCGCGGCTACCGGCTGGTGCTGGAAAAGACGCCGAGCAGCCCAGAGCCGGAGAAAGGCCGCCCCGTTTCCCTGCGGCGCAAGGAGACCAGTGCCGAGGCCTTCACGGCCATCCTGGCCTCGGCCAGCCGGCAAATCCTGGTCAATCGCGCGGCTTTGCTGGAGAGCGACGATCCCGAAGCGGCGCATCAATTGCGCATCGGGTTGCGCCGCTTGCGCAGTGCGCTCAACGGGCTGCGGCCCTTCGCCGTTTCGCATTTGTTGACGGCCTTCGAGCGCGCCGCGCGCGAGATGGGCAGTTCGGTCGGAGCCTTGCGCGACGCCGATGTGTTGATTTCGGCAATCTATGCCCCGATCGAGGCGACGGCGTCGGACAGAAGCGGATTTGCCGACCTGCATGGGGCATTGACGCGCTATCGCCGCGCCAAACGCGAGGAGGTCAGGGCTCGTTTGCAGGGCCCGGCCTGGACGCGATTGCAGCTTTACCTGACCCTGTGGCCGCGCACGCTTGAAGAAAACGAACGGCTGGTCCGGCCCATAAAAAAGGTTGCCCGCAACGTCTTGCGCAAGGCCTGGAAGAAGTCCGCTAAGTACGGCGCCGATATCGACCGGCTAAACGGTGAACAGCGCCATCAAATGCGCAAAGCCTTGAAAAAATTGCGCTACCAGGCGGAATTCTTCGCGCCTTTGTTCTCGGCCGCCGAAAGCGAAGCCTTCATAAGGCAGCTCAGGACCCTGCAAGACGTATTTGGCTACATCAATGACGTGCGCGTGGCGGCACGGCTGATCGAGATTGGCACGCAAGCCGCAAACAGCGCCGATGCGGCAAGAGCGGCAAGCTACATCCTGGGGCGCCATGAAGCGGAAGCCGAGCACGTGTGGCGCGGCGCCCTTCCGGCCTGGCGGACGTTGCGACGCACGCCGCGGTTTTGGACGTGAGCCGCGGCCCGCCCGCTCGGAGGCCAGCACCTCGCCCGCCATGCGAATGACCGCAGAGATACGCTGGTTTTGGGCGGGACGCCCGCCGCCGAACTTTGCTGCCTGGTTCCGGGCCGCCGGGTCGTCGTGGGGCGGCGCCAGTGATAGCAAAACCCGCATCGATGAGTATCTGCGTGAGCCTGCGCAGACGACGCTCGGCATCAAACGGCGGGGCGGCAGCCAAGGCGTCGAGATCAAAGGCCTGATCAGCACACGTCCGACGGTTCTTGAGCTGGCGGGCTGCGCCTGTCCCATCGGCCTGTGGGGCAAGTGGTCCACCGCCTTTGCGCTCGATCCGAACGGGCTGATCAAAGTCGCCAAGCAACGCTGGATGCGAAAGTTTGAGGTCGCCGGCGGCACGGTTAGGGAATTGGCCGCGACCGAGAGTGCAGAGCGTAGCTCGGGCTGCGACCTCGAGTTGACGCTGCTGGAAGGGCCCGATGGCACGCCCTGGTGGACGGTCGGCTTCGAAGCCTTCGGCGCCTTCGACGAGGTCGAGGACGATCTTACCGCCACGCTGGCCGTCGTTCAGCGCCGCACTCCGCCGCCGCTGCCGGCGGGACAGGCCAGCGGCTATCCGGGCTGGCTTGCCACGCGAGGTTGGTGAGCGCAGAGGCGTTGCAATCTTCGCCTAGTGTGGTGTTAGCGGCGCCCGGGCCTCACGCCCCGGAGGCTCGCTGCGTCCAACGTCGGCGCAACGCCGAGCGCCATGAGCCTGCCAGCCAGGAGCCCGGCGGGGCAAACATGAGGCGGTGAAGGACGATCACCATCAGCCCCATGAACAATCCCGCGAACACGACATCGCTCAAAAAGTGTGCCCCCTGGGCAATGCGAACGATGCCGGCCGTGAGGCCCGCCGCCGTGCCGACGACGATCAGCGGTGCCGCCCACTGGGGCGCGATGGCCGCCACCGCATAGAACGGCGCAAACACCGAGGAGGCCTCGCCGCTGACAAAAGAACAATTTCGCTTGCACTGGTTGGTCGGCAGCAGTGCCGGCGTGAAGAGTTTGCCGCCGCCGAAGGCAACGAGGTGCTTGGGCCTGGCCCGGCCCCATTGATCCTTGAAGCCGACGTTGGCGAGCAAGCCCGGCCCAACAACGAGGCACACGAACAAAAACCGCCACTGCTGGTAGGCAAAATAGCGTGCATAGCCCATGCGGGTGGCGAGCCAACAGGCGATCGAAACCCCAAGGCACGAGAAATAAAAGACGATAAAGGTCGTGCGCACGACGCTGAGCCAGCCGAGCCGCCAACCGACAAAGCCCGTCGCCGGGGTATAGGTCGCGTGCGCAATCCACAGGTCAATCTCGGGAAAAGCGACGAGCACTGCGCCCGCGGCCAGCGCCAGCGAAAGGTAGCCAGTCCAGACATTGAGCCACCACTTACGCTCGGAATTGGTGAAGGCGCCAACGGCGACCGACATCTGTTGCCCCCCAATTGCTACTGCAGTCCCCGGGGCAAGTTGGGCGAGGGGTGTGAAGGGAACGTACAGGTTTCAGGACGGTTTGGTGACAGCAGCGGGCTTGTTGCGTCGGCGCCTCAGAGACAATCCGTACACAAAGTAGTGGGGCGGTATTTGCGGCCGAGGATCATGAGGCGGCGCCGCGACTTAAGGGGTGCGTCGGGCACCGGCGCGGTCCTCGCTGCCACAGCCCTGTCATGTTCACGGTTCTGTCACGCAAGCTTCATCTGCCCGCAATCATCGATTGCGAGCGTCCGGCGGCCGTCAGCGGGCAAGGTCAACGCCAAAGATCAACGGGGGAGAATGCAAGAGGCAATCCGGCCGCACGACACCGTGGCGGTTCCCTTCACGGAGGCTCGGACGCCGCCCGAGCTTTCCATTGTGGTGCCGACGCTGAACGAGAACGGCAACGTGCCGCTGCTCGTTTTGCAGCTCGGGCGGGCGCTGGAGGGCATACGTTGGGAGGTGATTTTTGTCGATGACGACAGCGCCGATGGCACCATCGCCACGGCGCGCCGCCTGGCCCGGCGCGACCCCAGGGTCCGCTGTCTTCGCAGGATCGGCCGCCGCGGCCTGGCGGGTGCCTGCATCGAGGGGATGCTGGCGTCCTCGGCGCCGGCTATCGCCGTCATGGATGCGGATTTGCAACACGATGAAAAGTGCTTGGCCCAAATGCTCGAGCACTTTCGCGCCGGCGCCGACCTTGTGGTGGGCACGCGTCGGACGCAGGATGGCGTGGTGACGACGGGTCTTTCCGCCGTGCGCAAGTGGGGCAGTCGCCTGGCGACAGATTTGGCGCGACGATTGACCGGGGTGAGGCTCAGCGATCCCATGAGCGGATTTTTTTTGATCCGCCAGGAAACCTTCGAGGCCATCGCCCCTCGCCTGTCGACGCAAGGCTTCAAGCTGCTGCTCGATATCGTCGCCTCACAACCACGACCCCTCCTGATCGAGGAGGTGCCCTTTAGCTTTCGCCCGCGCCAATACGGGCAATCGAAGCTCGACGGCCTGGTTGTGTTCGAATACGCCGGTCTGTTGCTGGCCAAGGTCTCCGGCGACCTGCTGTCGACCAGGTTTTTGCTCTTCATGCTGGTTGGTGTCAGCGGCCTGGGGGCGCATCTGCTCGCGCTCAAGAGCGCGCTGAGCCTGCCGCAGGTCGGCTTCGACCTCGCGCAGGCCGGGGCCGCCTACGTCGCCATGACCTGGAATTTCTTTCTCAACAATCTCTTGACCTATCGCGACCGCCGCCTGAAGGGCTTGGCGATCCTCAAGGGCCTGTTGTCTTTCTACGCCGTGTGCAGCGTCGGTGCCGTGGCCAACGTCGGCGTGGCGAGCTGGATTTATGGCGAGCATCCGACCTGGTGGTTGGCGGGCACGGCGGGCGCCCTGATGGGAGGTGTCTTCAATTACGTCGCCAGCTCTACTTTCACCTGGCGCCAGCGCTGAAGCGCCGCCGCGCGGCATCAGGTCCGGTGCGTGCTGGCTCCCGGCGGGCTCCGTGCTGGGCGCGATTGTGCTGCTCGGTCTGCTGCGCGGCGCCGTTGCGGCAACCGTCGATCTCAGCGACGACGAGGCCTACTATCGGCTGTGGGCGCTGGCGCCGGCGCTGTCCTATCTCGACCACCCGCCCATGGTGGCCTGGCTGATCGCGGCTGGCCGGCACCTCCTCGGCGACACGCCCTTGGGTATCAGGCTCGCCGCGGTGCTGACGAGCTTCGTGGGCCCCTTGGTGCTGTGGCGCACGGTCTGGCTGCTGTTCGGCGCTGCCGTGGCGCGGCGCGCCGTCCTCTTTGCGCTCGCCATGCCGTTGCTCACCGTCGGTGGGATCATCATCACGCCCGACATGCCCTCGGTGCTGTTCTGGGGCTTGACGGGTTGGGCACTGGCGGAACTTTACGCCTCGCGCAAGGCGAACTGGTGGCTGGCCGTCGGCCTCTTTGCCGGGCTTGGCCTGTTGTCCAAGTACACCAACCTTTTCGTCGGCGCCGGCATTCTGATTTGGCTCGTCGGCCTGCGTGAGAACTGGCGCTGGTTATCCTGTTGGCAACTGTGGGCCGGCGGCGCCATCAGCGCGCTTCTCACCCTGCCGGTCGTGCTTTGGAACCGGCAGCATGACTGGGCCTCGTTCGGCAAACAGTTCGGCCGCGTGGTCCGCGACCAGGCCTTTGCGCCGACCTATCTGTTGGAACTGGCGGGCAGCTTCATAGGCTTGGCCAGCCCCATCATCGCCGCCCTGGCGCTGGTCGGTTTGGGCTCCGTCGTTACCGCCGCGGTCAGGCGCCGCGATCAGGCGAGCGCGCTGCTGGCCGCCAGCCTGCTGCCCCTTCTCCTCTATTTTCTGGTGCACGCGTTGCACGCGCGGGTGCAACCCAATTGGCTGGCGCCGCTCTATCCGTCGCTGGCGGCCGCCGCGGCCATTGCCGCCAGCGCGCCGTGGCCCCGAACGGGCGTCGACCGCATGCCGCGTCTTGCCGCCGCGGCGCTGGCCCTCGGCGTCGTGCTGTCGGGGCTCCTGTGCCTGCACGTCGTTCGCCCGCTGGTGTTCAACGCCAAAGATCCAACCAGCCAGATGCGGGGGTGGCGGCCCTTTGCCGAGGAGATCGAGCGCTTGCGCCTGGCGCACGGCGCCTGCAGCGTGGCCACCTCGCACTACACCATCACCGCACAATTGGCCTATCACCTGCCCTCGGCCGTGCCGGTGGTGCCGCTCAATGACCCTTTGCGCTACGTTCACCTGCCGCCCATTGACGCGGCGACGGTTCGCTGCCCTGCGCTCTATGTCGAACTCCTGCGGCGACCCTTGCCGGCCGATCTCGGCGCGCGCTTTGCTTCGGTCGTGCCCCTGGGCACCCGCACGCGCCGCGACCAGGGCCACCCGATCGCGGACTACAGAATCATGGTGCTGGCCGAGCCGCTGACGCCGGTGGCCCCACCCAGACGTTGAGGCGGTGAACAGGGCCAAAGTGAATAAGGGCGGCGTGAACAGGCCCGAGGGGAAAGCGCCGGGGCTGACCAGGGTTGCTCAATTTTAAGTTTCAGCCTTGGGCCCCATCGCCTAGAAGGCTCGGCAGCCGGGGCACGGGGCAAAGATCGCGTGGGCAGCAAGGATCGCGACGGCGGCAAGCCGAGAGTGACCCGCGCGGCCGGTCGCGAAGGGCCGCGCGCCCGCGAGGTTGGGAGCCAGTTGAGCCGATGAAGCGCCTCGCTTTGCCTATCGACGGCGCGCCGTCCCGCCGGCCCGTGCTGACGCGTCGGCGGCTGCTGCAGGCCTCGAGTGCCTATGCCGTCGGGCTTCTCACGGCGCACAACAGCGCTGGGGCCGGGAGCGGCGATCCCTTTACCCTGGGGGTGGCGGCCGGCGAACCCTCGCCCGATGGCTTTGTACTTTGGACGCGCCTGGCGCGCGAGCCGCTCGCCACCGACGGCTTCGGCGGCATGTCCGAGCCGGTCCCGGTGCGCTGGGAGGTGGCTGGCGATGAGGGCATGCGCCAGGTCGTGCGCCAGGGCACGGTCGAGGCCCAGCGGCGGTCGGCGCATTGTGTGCACGTCGACGTCAGCGGGCTCGAACCCAACCGGCCCTATTGGTATCGCTTTACGGCCTTGGGGGCGCAGAGCCCGATCGGCCGCGCGCGTACGACGCCGTCTCCGGCGGACCGGCTCGATCACTTGCGGTTTGCCTTCGCCTCCTGCTCGAATTGGCAGTTGGGCTATTTCAGCGCCTACCGGCACATGGTCGAGGAGCACCCCGACCTCGTCATTTTCCTAGGCGACTACATTTACGAATTGTACGATTTCCGCCGCCTCCGCGGGTCGCATTGTGCGCCCGCACGATGGCCCCACCGCCACCGATCTTGCGGGCTATCGCAACCGTTACGCCCTCTACCGCACGGATCCCGATCTCAAGGCGCTACACGCTGCCGCCCCCTGTCTGGTGACCTGGGACGACCATGAGGTCGAGAACGACTACGCCAATCAATGGTCGCAGGACATGCGGGTGGACCCCGCGACCTTTTTGGCCCGGCGCGCCGCCGCCTACCGGGCCTATTGGGAACACATGCCGCTGCGTCCGCGGCCGATCGCCGAGCCCCATGCGCTTCGTCTCTACGGCCGGGTGCCGTACGGTGATCTCGTATCCTTCTCGATGCTGGACGGCCGCCAGTATCGCTCCAAGCAACCCTGCGAGGTGCCCCCATCGCGGCGCGGGCATGTGGCGCCGCCGAGCTGCACCGAGCGTCTAGAGGTTCAGCGCACGTTGCTCGGCGAGGAACAGGAAAAGTGGCTGTTTGAGGGCTTCAAGCGGGCCGATACGGCCTGGAACGTACTGGCGCAGGGCCAGCTGATGGCGCAGCTGCGCCAGAAGAGCTGGACCGGCGAGGCCGGTTTTTGGACCGACGGCTGGGACGGCTATCCCGCGGCCCGCCAACGTCTTCTCGAGGCAATGGCCGCCAGCCGCCTGGCAAACCCGGTGGTGATCGGCGGCGACATCCACTCCTTCTGGACGACCGACCTCAAGGAGGACTTCAACAATCCGCGCTCGGCAACCGTGGCAACGGAATTCGTGGGGACGTCCATCACCTCCGATCCGCCGCCCTACGGCCTGATCGCCGAGCTCCTGCCCGAGAACCCCCACGTGCGCTATTTCGAAAGTCGCCACCGCGGCTACGTCGTGGTCGACCTCAATCGTGAACGCATGCAGGTCCGCTTCCGCAGCATCTCGGATCGGCGCGATCCCAAGGCGGCGGTCGCAACGCTCAAGCAATTCACGGTCGTGAACGGGGCCGCCGGGGCCATCGAGAGCAACGGCTAGAACGAATTGCGGGCGAACGGCCGGGGCGCCGGGGCTTGGGCGCGCGCTGCCGGGGCCGGCGCGGGGTGTGGCGATTTGGGCACGGCTTCTCGCAACGGCTGGCAAAGGGCAAGGCGCCGACAAATTCTGCCGGACTTCCTCTGCTAGCGTTCCGCCGTATGCGCCTTTAACGCGTGCAACGGGGTGCAGGACCCGATGGACGAAAAGCAGTTGCGTAAGGCCATCGAGCAACTGCTCGAGAGCCAACCCGACAATGGCCGCCTGCGCGACCACTTGGAAGGCCTTCGCCGCGATCCACTGTTTCCCGGTCTCACCTGGTTTTGGGGACCGCGGCTCTATGCCCGCAACAGGGCGACCTTTCGCCCGTTCATTCTCAATCATTTTTCGGAGTGGCTCGCCGCCGGCAAGCGCTGGCGGCGCGTGCACTGGGCCGACCACGCGGCGGACCTCGAGGCCTGGCTGCAGGCGGTGCGCGCCGCCCGGGACGGCGCCCTTGTCCGCCGCTTGCAGCGCTGGAAGTACGCCGCCCGCAAGGGTTGGGGCATCGATCGAACGCGTTGGAATGCGGCACTGCTTGAAGCCTACCGGGCGGCGCCGACGCCGGCCGCGCGCGCCATTGCGCTCGACGAGTTCGACGATTGGTTCGAGCTCGACGAGCCCAGCGCGATGGGGCTCTACGCGACCGATCAACATTCGGCGGCGTTTATTCTCAAGCATCTGCCGGTCTCGTTTTGGAAGCGCGAAAAGCGGGCGATGTGGGAGAAGCTTGGCGCCCTTGCCCGCGGCAAGGGTGATGAGAAGTTCTTTTTCGCGCTCTACCGAAAGCTGATGCCGGTCGAGCGCTGGGACCTCGAGGTGTTGACCCTTGCCGATGCGGTGATCGAGCAGGCCGAGCTCAACCGCGTCCTGGAAAACCGTCACCTTGAAGGCTACGGCATCGAGCGCGGCGCGACCGTGCTCAAGCTTCTCAAGCGGCGCGGACGGGACGTCATGCCCTATGTGCGCGCCAAACTCGAGGACACCATTGGCGGTTGGGGCAAGGACGATCGCACCAAGCAGTTCGTCGAGCTCGCCGAACAACAGGGTTGGTGGGATCTGTGGAGTGCCGCGCTGCGCGCCGGCCGCAATCAAAAGCTCTTTAATGAGTGCGTCGACAAGCTGATGGGAGAAGAAAGCGTGGGCGAGGCGGCCCGGCGCGAACGCCTGTTGGCGCTGGCCGGCACCTCGCGCGAATGGAATTGGCCCGGACTGGGCCTTGCCATTATTCACCATCTCGACGATCCGGTCGCCTGCCGCGTCTATGCGCGCTATCCCGACCTGGTGCGCGGCCCCATGCGGGCCAACGTCACTCCGACCTGGTGGCGCGGCTATCCAAACCTCATCAAAGCCGCGCAAGCGGCCGGCGACGACGATTTCGTCGATACGCTGGCCAGCCGCTATGCGACGCGCATTTCCTGGAACCGCGTTTGGCAGCGCCAGCAGGCGCCCGACGCCGACGACGCCACCACCTCGGACCTCGCCGCCTACTATCAGGCCATCCGAGACCGCGACGCGGAAGAGTTTTCCCGGCGCGCCTCCAACGTGCTTACGCGCATTCCGGCCTATGCAACCTTCAACCAGAACCGGCTGCTGCGGGACAATGACTTGGCGCGCCTACTGTTCGTGCGCTCCCTCGACCAATACCTGTTGGTGCCCGAGGCCGTGCAGGACCTGGTGGAGGGGTCCAATATCCACGTCATGACGTTGGCCTATCGTGTGCTGGCCCTGCCCGACACGCGGGCGCGTGCGCTCGCCGCCGCCAACGTCGACATCCTGCTCGGCACGCTGCTCAGACCGCTCCACCGCAAGACCCGCATAGCGGCCTTCGAGGCGCTCGCCAATGCCGCCTGCCACGACGAGGCCGTCGCCCGCCACATTCACGCCCGGGCGCGCGAGGCGCTGAAGCTGCCCGACAAAAAATATCCAAAACCCGAGCTGATAGGATTGATCGCGCGCATGCTTGCGGCCCATCCCAGCCTCGCCAGCGCCGCGGAACGTGCGGTGGTTTATCGGCACAGCAGGGTGGCGGCATGATTGTTCTGGTCGACTATGCCTCGCCGTCCGTGCTGGATTCGAGCCGCGAGGCCACGACCGTGGGGCTTTCCACCAACCTGCGCCGCCGCGTTCGCTTCCACGGCCGCGTGCGCCAGCACGGCTTCGTGCTGCGCATTGCGCTCAGAGCCTTGGGCGAGGTGATCTGGTCGAACGACATGTGGTTCGGTCAATCGGATTTGCTCGACCCCGTCATCACGGTGCACCGCGATCGCATTTTCTTCGAGGCCTTCAGCCAGGACCAGTCCGCTTACGTAGCATTGATCATCGACCCGTGCGTGTTCGAGCCCATGGGCGAGGTGGTTGGCGGCACGACCAACATCGACTTTACCGCTTGGCTCTGGGGGGCGCTGGGCGAGCTGCGCACCAGCCGCTCCACGATTTTTCGCATCGGCCCGGAAGGACTGGATGTGCGCACGTCCGCGGCCGGCGGCCGTTTCGAAAAGAAGGTCGACCTGCCCGAGAGCTGGGTCAGGGGCTTTCTGCAGGTGCAAGCGGCGATGGGCATGCCGGGCACGCGTCTCAACGTCAAGCCGATCGATCTCCTCTCCGCCTTGCGCTTTCTGCGCTATGCCAAGGCCAAGGTCTCGCCGCGCGCGCTGCGCTACGAGTTTGAACCGGGGCAGGATGCGCGGCTCGTGCTCGAGCCCTGGGAGCGCGTGGTCGCGCTGGAGGGCGCCGGCCACAACTACACCGAACACAAGACCACGCGCGTGTGGGGGCGCCGTCGCCTCAAGCTGATCGAGGGGTTGTTGCCGTTTGCCGAAGGCGTCGACATTTACCTCAAGGGCCGGGCGCTGCCGAGCTTCTATGCGGTGAAGCTGCCGGGCATGACCTTCCTGCTCGGTCTTACGGGCTGGTCGGGGAGCGGATTCACGGGCACGGGAGGCTTCGATCTCCTCGCCGAGGCCGCCGCCAGCAACGATGATGAGCTCGAGCCCGCCTTACAGGTCCTGCGGACCCGGCAGCAGGCCTCGATCGCGGAGGTGGCGAGCGCCCTTGGCATTGAGCCGACGGCGGCTGCGCGCGTGCTGGTGCGGCTCGCGCGGCAGGGCCGATGCATGTTCGATGTCGAGGCCCGGAGCTACCGTCACCGCGAACTGTTCGAGACGCCGGCCGACGAGGCAACCTATTTTCCTCCCGATCGCCGCCGAGAGCTCGCCGCCGCGCTCATCAACGAGAACAAGGTTCGCGTGCGCAGTGCGGAGGCCGAGGAAACCAAGAAGGTGCGATCCTTCAAAGATCCCAACACCGGCGAGGGCAAAACCAAGATCGTGCGCGAGATCACCTATCGCGATTGGCGCGTCATCGGTGCGGCCGGCGACCAGGAGCCGGTGGAAATTGTCGTCAACGATTTGGGCAGCATCATCTTCGGGCGTTGCACTTGCCCGCACTTTGCCGAGCACCTCTTGAGCCGCGGACCTTGCGAACACATGCTGGCACTTTTCAAGGTCAGCGAGGAGCTGCGGACCGATCGGCCATCGAGCGCCCCCGTCGCTAGACCAAACACGATTGCCCCACGCAAACAGCCGTCACGCTGGGAGGTTGACGGCCCGCAGGGGGAGACGTCAGAATGAGAAGTTATTGCGCAGTACCCGGGTTCGGCAGGACCTTCCAGCTTCCTATGCCACGGTGCTTCGCCGTGGTGGCTTCCTGTCCCTATCACATCGCCACGGTTCCCCACGTACGCAACGAGGGGAGACCACGGGTCCAAAGCCTCGTTAGTGGTTGGCTGTCCGACCCGGGACTGCGCAGTTTTTGCATGACGTCGGCGGTTGGGGGGCGCGCGCCGTGCAGCCGCTAGCCCATCTGCTCACCCTGGTGGCGTTGTTCCTGTTCGCGCGCATGCTCATCCGCGCCCTCAAGCGTTGGCAAATGAAGCGGCGATGGCGCCAGGCGCCGCAGCGCGACGTCTCGAGCCTGGCGCAGGGCGGCGAAGCCGCCTTCAAGGTCGAGGTCGTCAAGACCGGGGGCACGCTGAAGCCGGGGCATCGCCGGCTGGTGTTGCGCGACAATCGGCTGCTTCCCAAGCCGCCGCCCGACCCAAACCGACGCCGCTGGCCGCCGCCGCCAAAGGTCAAATACCTGAGCGAGGGGGAGGCCGACCGGCTTTTTGGCCCCTCGCTACGCACGCGGAACCGTGACGTGATGGACCTCGCGGTCGACGAGGCTCAGCTCAAGCGCTACGGCCTGCCGCTGTGGAGGACGGAGGCCGACGTCGCCGCCGCCCTTTCGCTGTCGCCGGGACAGTTGCGGCACTTGAGCCAACATCGCTTTCGCGAGACCGCGCCCCACTACATCACCTTCGCACTTCCCAAGCGATCGGGCGGCGAGCGCCTGATCCACGCGCCCAAGCGGCGTCTCAAAAGCGTGCTGCGTGCCCTTGACCGGCTGCTGGTGTCCAAGTTGCCGAAGAGCGAGCATGCGCATGGCTTCGTCAAGGGGCGGTCGATTGCCAGCAATGCCGCCCCGCACGTCGGCAAGGCCGTGGTCGTGCACTTCGATCTCAAGGACTGCTTTCCGACCATTCACTTTGGCCGGGTGCGGGGGCTGCTGCTGGCGCTGGGATATAGCTACCCGGTGGCGGCGGCGCTCGCCGTGCTGATGACGGAGGCACCGCGCCAGCCGGTGGCGGCGGAAGGCAAACTCTACCATGTGCCGACGGGGCCGCGCGTGTGTGTGCAGGGGGCGCCGACAAGCCCGGGGTTGTGCAATGCCATCCTGGCGCGGCTCGACCGCCGCCTCGCCGGCCTCGCCCGCAGGCACGGCTTCGCCTACACCCGCTATGCCGATGATCTGACGTTCTCGGGCGATGATCCGGCAAAGGTCGGCAAGGTGGTCGCCTTGGTCCCGCGCATCGTCGCCGCCGAAGGTTTCATCGTGAACGCGGCGAAGACCCGCATCTTCCGCCAGGGCGGACGGCAGGCCGTCACCGGCGTTATCGTCAACCGGACGCTGGGGTTGTCGCGGCAGGAGCGGCGCAAGCTTCGCGCGGCGCTGCACCAGCAAAAAAGCGCCGCCGATGCCGCCAGCGCCGGCGAGGCGGCGCGCCTGCGCGGCAAGCTTGCCTATGTGTTCATGCTCAATCGCACCCAAGCGGCGGCGCTGGGTTGGCGCTCGCCCGAAGCGGGCTGAGGCACGATAGATGTCGCGATGGGCGTTGCTGGGCAGGCGCGATTGGCGCTGTGTTGGGCCGGCGGCGGCGTGGTGAGGCGCTTTTCTTCTACTTCTGCTGCAGCATGAAGTCGATGCGCCGCTGCACCACACGGCGGCAGGTGCGCGTCCAATCCTTTTTGCTCATGTGCGTACCCTTGTCCCAGTCGTTGACGCAGTCGGTCAGATACTGCGCCCCCCGTTCGCGAATTTCGGCCGGGGACAATTGCGCATCGGGCACCGCCGTTGGCGTCGAGGCTGTGCCCTCGCGCTTGCCGGACTGGGCAAAAGCGGCCCCGCAGGCCAACAGCAGGGAGACGGCGCCGACAAGAAGTAGCGTTCGCATACTGGAAGCACGCCTGAATTCGGACCCAGACCGCCAGCCCTTGTGCTGGCGGTGACGCCTTGCTCTTACTGTATTATTGCCCCTTAGACTAGCTATGGGAGGACAACATGCCATTTCCTCGCGTGCTGGCGGCGGCCCTGCTGCTGGCGACGGTGTCGAGCACGGTCGGCGCCCAGTCGACCAAAACCCTCAAAGAGCAGTTGATCGGCACCTGGACCTTCGTGCGCGCCGAAATCACCGCGGCCGATGGAGCCAAGTCCTTTCCCTTTGGCGAGACACCCAAGGGCATTCTCATTTTTACGCCCGACGGGCACTTCGCGCAAATTCACGTCGCCGGCGATATCCCCAAGATCGCCTCCAACAATCGCCTGACGGGCACCCCCGAGGAATACAAGGCCATCAATCAGCGCAGCCTGTCGCTGTTTGGCACTTATACGGTCGATGAGGACAAGCAGACGGTGACGTACCAAATCGCCGCCAGCACCTTTCCCAACTGGGAGGGCCAGTCCCAGACGCGAACCATCGAGCGCCTGACGGCCGAAGAGTTCAAGAACACCAATCCGGCCGTTGCCGGCGGCCGCGGCTCCGCCTCCAACCTTTATAAACGCGGGCCATAGGCGCGCGTGGGCTGGATCGGCGGCGGACGGCAGGGTATGCTGGGCTTTCTGTTGTTTTTTTGCGTAGCTCCGGCGGGAGGCCGCGATGGCCAAGAAATTGGGTAAAAGCGAGAAGCTCGATCTTATTTTATCGGAGCTGTCGGCGCTGCGCACCGACATCAAGTCCCTTGTGAAAGAGGGATCGCGGGGTGCCAAGCCGGGCGCCACGGCACGGGTGCGGCCCGCGCCGGCGAAGAAGGCGGCCAAGCGCACCCAGCCCCCCCGCAAGCCCGCCAAGGCACCAGCGAAGCCGGTTTTGGTCGAGACGGACGACGACGAACCCCAGACGCGACCGACAAGCCGCATCGCCTAGGCGATCGGCACCCGGCCTCCCAAAGCCATTTTAGCGCCGCCGCGCCGGCTGCTGCGAGAAACGCGCAATTTTTTTGCCAGTCTGGAAGTCGCGTGCGGTTGCGCTCCCTGCCCCGCCTCGCGTTGCCCCAATTCTCGCGTTGCCTCAAGTCCTCGCGTTGCCCAAGGGCAGCGGCGAACATGATGTAAGCCCGGCCCATGCTCATCTTTGAATGGATCCTCGGCATTTTGCTCGGCGCGGTGCTGTTGTCGGCCCTGGCCAGGCGGATCGGCGTGCCGTACCCGGCCTTGTTGGCCTTGGGCGGCACGGTGGTGGCGTTTATTCCGGGTGCCCCACGCATCATGTTGGAGCCCGAGCTGGCGCTCGCCCTGTTCGTTGCCCCGGTGCTGCTCGATGCGGCCTATGACACCTCCCCGCGCGATCTTAAGGACAATTGGCTGCCCGTCACCAGCCTGGTGCTGATCGCCGTGGGCCTGACGACCGGCGCCGTCGCCATCGTCGCGCACGCGCTGACCGGGATGCCCTGGGCGGCGGCCATCGCGCTGGGCGCCATCGTTGCGCCGCCCGACGCGGCGGCCGCCACGGCGGTGTTGCGTCAGGTCAACCTGCCGCATCGGATCGTCATCGTTCTTGAGGGGGAAAGCCTCCTCAATGATGCCAGCGCCTTGTTGATCTATCGCATCGCCGTGACGGCGATGACGGTTGGCGGCATCACGATCGCGGACGCTGCCCCGATGCTGCTGGTGAGCGTCGCCGGCAGCCTGATCTTGGGACCCGTTCTGGCGCTGATCTATATGCGGTTGATGACCGCCGTGGACTGGTCCGACGATCGGCCGAGCTCGATCATCCTGCAGTTCATCGGCACCTTTGGCGTCTGGCTGCTCGCCGATCGGCTGGGCCTGTCCGGTATTTTGACGATCGTGGCCTACGCCATCACCATTGCCCGGCGGGCGCCCGCGACCACGTCGGCGCACCTGCGCGTGCCCTCCTACGCGGTCTGGGAAACCGCGGTGTTCGTTCTCAACGTTCTCGCCTTCGCCCTTATCGGTCTGCAAATCGGCCCCATTTTCGAAACATTGGCCCCGGAGCAGCGCCTGCGCTACCTCCTGTTCGCCACCGCCGTGCTGGCAACGGTGATCCTCGTGCGTTTTGCCTGGGTCATGAGCTACAACTGGGTCGTGCGCCGGCACATTCGTCGCCATGGCTTCCATCCGCCAAGGCCGATGTCGGCGCCAACCGTCAAGAGCGGCCTCCTCGTTTCCTGGTGCGGCATGCGGGGGATCGTCACCCTGGCCGCGGCGTTCGCTCTGCCGAACGGCGAAGACGGCTCACCCTTCCCGCATCGAGACCTGATTGTCTTCGTCGCCTTTTGCGTGGTGCTAGGAACCCTGGTCATTCAAGGCTTCACGCTGCGCCCATTGCTGCGCAAGTTGAACTTGAGCGACGATGATCCGGTGGGTCAAGAAGTGGCGCGCGCCCGCGCCGCCGCCTACCGGGCGGCGCTGGCGGCGCTCGACGGCGATAGCTCGCCGCTGGCCGAAGCCATTCGTGTCGAGCTGCAGGCGGGGCTGCTGGAGGCCAATGGCGATGACGCTGAGCCAGCGGGCGGCGCTCAGGCCGATAACCTGCGCATGCGCACCGTCACGGCGGCCCGTCAGGCGGTGCTTGCCATGCGCAACAGCGGTGACATTGGCGATACCGCTTTTCACCGTCTGGAAGAGGAGATAGACCGACTGGAATTGAGCGTGAGCTAGCCTCGGCGGCAGGCGCCGGCGGCGGCAAGCGGGGGTGATGGCGACGAGGAAACGAACATGGCGCGGATTTTTGTGACCGGATCATCGACGGGGCTTGGCCTGATGACGGCACAGCTTTTGATCGAGCAAGGTCACCGCGTGGTGCTGCATGGGCGCAATCGAGCGCGCGCCGACGACGCCATGGCCGCGGCGCCAGGTGCGGAGGCTGTCGTCATCGGGGATCTCTCCAATATCCGGGAAATGCGGGGGGTAGCCGATGAAATCAATCGGCTCGGCCGCTGCGACGCCGTGATCCACAACGCCGGCGTCGGTTATCGTGAGGCGCGGCGGGTCGAGACGGAAGATGGCCTGCCGCAGGTATTTGCCGTCAACGTGTTGGCGCCGTACCTGCTGAGCGCGCTCATCGAGCGCCCGGATCGGCTGGTGTATCTGAGTTCGGGCATGCACCACGGCGTGACGGCAAACTTCGATGACCTTTTGTGGCGCAAACGGCGTTGGCAGGGGTCGCAAGCCTACGCCGAGAGCAAGCTTTATGACACGGTATTGGCCTTCGCCGTGGCGCGGCGGTGGCCGACGGTGCGGGCCAATGCTTTGGAGCCGGGCTGGGTGGCGACTCGCATGGGGGGAGCCGGGGCGCCGGGCGACTTGAGCAAGTCGCACCTGACACAGACTTGGCTCGCCGTGAGCGAGGAGGCCCTTGCGCGCTCGAGCGGCGAATACTTCTATCACAAGGCCCTGCGGGCTCCGAACCCGGTGGCCAAGGATCAGGCGACGCAAGAACAGCTGTTGGAGGCCTGTGCGCGCCTAACAGGAGAGGTCTTGCAGAGCTAGGGCAAGGGTAGGGGCAACGGCAGGGGACAAGAGCGGGGGACAGGGGCAGATGTCGTTGCCGATGTGCCCGTGCGAGATTGGATTTTTTTCGAGCCTCTTGAGCCGCTCGGCCATGTGTTGGGTTGGCGGGGATGCGTCGAGCATATTGGCTCTAGGTTTCCGGTAAGCCGGCCAATCGCAAGCCCTCGACGAGTTTGTAGAAATAGGAGGTGAGGTGGCGCATGGGATGGCTTGCCCGAATGGCGGCGACCGAGGCACGCGGGTGCGTGCGCAAAATCTCGGCCACGGCCTCGCGTGCCGTGGTCAGATCGCCCGATAGCGCTGCCAGCGCTGCCAGCAGGCGGTGGTGCGACGTCACTTTCGGATGTTTGTTGACGACCTCGCGTACGATCCGCAACGCCTCGCCATAGGCGCCGCGCATCGCCAATCCCGAAGCGATGCCAATATTGGTGTTGAACGCCAGCGGATCGAAAGGACGAGCGTCAGGGCGCGATTAAATCGCTCCAAGGAGGCGGCCGGATCGTCGCGGTGTAAAGGGCAAGCCAAACGTAGCGGGCCCACGCCCAAGCGTTGTTGTGATCAAGCGCGAGCGCCCTTTCAATGTAGGCGGCAGCCCGGTCCTGGTCGCCGCATTGGCTAAGCGCCGCACCCGCGGCCGCCAGCGCAGTGGGGTCATCGTCAATGCTGGTGCCGGCAGCGGAGACCGCGCCCAGCGCGCGGGCGCGCTCCTTCCCGGGATCCTGGCTCCAGAAATACACGACCTCTTGCGCCAGGCACCATGCTAAGAGCGCGTGGGCTCGGCCGTAGCTTGGATCCGTCGCCAGCGCATTGCCGAGGAGCGCTGGTTCTGGCTCCACAGGTTGGGATAGGCACGCAACACGAATTCGTAGGCCTTGAGACTGTTCGGCGGCTTGCGCTTTGCCAGGTCGATCTCCGCCTTGCGAGCGGCGGGATGAATGGCGCCCGCCACTTGCGCGGCGATCCGGTCCTGAAACTCGAAGATGTCGGTGGTGGCGCCTTCGTAGCGCTCCGACCATAGCTGGGCGCGGGAATTGGCGTCAACCAACTGGACCGAGATGCGCACGCGATCTTGGCCGCGACGCACGGTGCCCTCAACCACGGAGATCACGGCCAGCTTTTTGCCGACCTCACGCACGTCGACAAAGCGGCCCTTATAGGCAAACGCCGACTGGCGCGCGATGATAAAGAAGTCACGTACCCGCGACAGGGCCGAGGTGATCTCTTCAACCACGCCGTCGACGAAGTGCGCATCGTCCGCTCCGCTCAGATTATCGAAGGGCATGACGACGAGACTGGGCCGGTCGCTCGGCGGCAGCACCACGCCCGCGGGCGGGGAGAGCTCACCGCCGTCGATCAGCTCCTCGACCTTGCCGACGAAGCGAAAGCCGCGCCCGTGTACGGTGCGAATGAGCTGCTGTGCCGACCCGTCATCCCCTAGGATGTGGCGCGCCGCTTTGATGCGACTGCTCAGCGTGGCGTCGGAAACAGCGCGATGATGCCGGACGGCCTCGAAGATCTCATCCTTGCTGACGACGCCTTCGAGCCACAAGAGTGTGCGGGGTCGGAGCTGGATTTATGCAACAGCACGCGCAACGTCTCAATGCCTGGGCGGGCCTTCCTCTGGTGCTGGCCCTGCTGCTGGCGTTGGCGGGCGCCGCGGCGCCGGGCCCGGCGCCGTCTTGGCTTGGAACGTCACCGGCTTTGAGGCGACCGAAGCCGGTGACCGTCGTGCCTCAGCTCCGACCACTTGTGCTTCCTGTTCGACGGCGCGCTGGCGTCCCTCGGCAATGCGCTTGTTCATGTCCTCAAGCTTTTTGCGGTCCCGCACCATGATTTCGCAAGCAAAATGAGTGAGCGCCGGCGTTTGGCGGAACCGGCGCTCGAGCTAGCTATGCCCGCTGTGATGGAGGGAAGAGGAATGCGGGGCCGTTCGCATAACGGCGATGCGTATACTTCAGTTCCGCGCACTTGGAGGCTGTAGTCGATCAATTCGACAATCCCCAGCTGCCGACGGCGTGGCGTATTCGCGATCAGCACCGTGGGCTGAGCATTCAGCTTACAGCAACCAATGATGGTCTTGCGACGGAGTTTTCCCGAGCCGCAAGGTTGCCGACGAGCAGAAGGCCGATCGATGGCCCCAGGACCCGTGCTCTTTAGCCGTGCACTTTAGATCTTGGCCGCGCCCGCGTTGCTGGGTCACTCGTTGGGTCGAGGGAAGAAGGAAACGTTACCCTCGGCTGCTTTGACTTGAGGCCCAGCGAGGCCGGCAGCGCCGAGGCGCGAAGAGATACCTATTCATTGTTGGCCGGAAGCGTTGTCTTGCAAGCAGATGGTCTCGCAAGCCGATCTGCCGTGGCGAATAGCGCATCAAAACCTGACCATGGTTATTGCGCAACGTCACTGCACCAATTCGTGGGGCCACACTTCCGTGCCTTGACAAGTTTGCGCCGAACGGCACCCCCGCACCCCCGCTCCCGCCTCTGTCGTACCCAGAAAAAATGACCACCGGAAATCCGGCGGCAGTCGGTTCACCCTCACAAGGGCCTTGGTGGGGTGTAAACGCCGTTTGCGGAACCATCATGTCGGGCCTTGGACGCTAGGCAAGATCTGCCCCGTCGGGGCATCAATAATAGTCGCCTTTTTGAGTATAGTTTCATTAGACAGCAGGCAGAGCGACGCCAACTCGCACTGTCCTCTCGCTTCGGCGAGGCTATACCGACGTATATGCTGTCGCTACCAGGTCCTAATTGTGAGAGCCGGTTCTGCGGCGCTACTAACAAGGTCGCCTGACGAACTCTACGCACGTCAGTTAGTTGGCGAAGACCAGTCATGCATATTGCCCTGTTAGGCGCTTTCTTCGGCGTCCTATTGTTTGTCTCCACCAGCAGCGTCGCTGTATTGGCGGCCGAGAGTGATCTGGCGCTAGCCTGGTGGAGCAGCCTATTTCCACTCGCCTATTCCCATGGGATGGCGGGGTTCTTGGCGTTGCGTAGGGACCTTGGCGCGCACGGCAGGTGGCGCGCCGGCCTGATCAGCGCGACGATCAGCGGCGGATCGACGGCACTGTCGGTGATTGCTAGCGGGTGGCTTGCATTGAAGATCGGGCCGTTCATGTCGCAACGCATTGCCCTGGCGGTTCTTGTGTTGTCGTCCCTGGCCGGCGTTTTCGGGTTAGCCCTCGCTATCCGCCTGTGGCCTGACAATTCGTGGTCGAATTCAACCAATGGACAGGAGGCGACGCGACCACCGGTCACTCGTAGTAGCCCATTGTCTGAGAGGAATTGAAAATTGCCGCGGTTAACTCGTTGCTAGCCGCATCCCCAAATGGCAACTCGAGTGCCGTCCGCCAGGCTTCCTCTTGACGATCCTTTGGATTTCAGGCGCAACAGCCCCTTGAGCTTCCCGCGCTGCGATCGCTCGCCCGGTCCCTTCTGCGGCTTGCGCTAGATCGGCAAGCTCGACATCTACTTTGTCGACCTTCGACCGGCCGTTTCAAATATAACCCATGGGCGATATCTTGATTTGCGGCGCTGACACTCATGCCCTGCTCTGTGGCGCCGACATTCGCGAAGGGCTCGCCAGCCTACGCGTAGATTGCATTGTGTCTTCGTCACCGAGAATGTGGGTGAAGGTCGGGAGCAGCAGACTGAAGGGGCCTGCAAAGCAACAATCGCTCGGTTTCAAGCCATGGCGAACGCAAGATCGTCGTCCACGAAACGTTGGCCCCCTAACCGGGCGGAACGGTAAAGATAAGACGCCCAGCCAAGCCAACGGTCTTGCAAAGCGACGTCAAATCTCATGGCTTTCGATGGTCAGCTGACCTCCGGCGAGAGGGGACGTCAGCCACTTGCTCGCTTGTGCGTGAGCGGCGTTGGTGCGTGCCGGAGGACTTCGCATCGCCTGCATCGCCCGCCGCTGGCTTTGCGTCGCCAAGCCTCAGAGCCAGCAGTTCATTGCGCACGACTTCGAGAGCCGGATCATTCACCTTGTTGCGGTGTTCAATAAGGGCAAGCGTCCGCAGCAGTGGGGGACGCAGCGAACGCACGATAAAGTCAGAACGATGCTTGGCAACGGCGACCTCCGGCACGATTGCCATTCCAAGATTGGATGCAACGGCAGTCTTCAGGGCTTCGACCGTGCCAATCGGTATGGGATTGCGCGGCAGCCGCTCCTTTCCCAGCCAATCCAAAACCAGGGGGTGAGCTGAGCTGCGCAGATGTTCTATCAGCACGGTTTGGCGGGCCGCATAGTCGGGGGTAATTTCAGCGGGAACATCCTGGCTGCGAGGAGGAAATATCGCCACCATCGTTTCTTCACACAGTTTGGTGATCCGCAGCTTTCTGCTCTCGACGGGTAGGATGACGAGCGCGAGATCAATCTTGTTTTGAAGGATGTTTGCGACGCTATCCTGCGTGGGCATATTGCTTACGGTCAGCTCGATTCCTGGATGGCGCTCGCGCAGCCGGCCGAGGATTGGCGGCAAGCGATAGGTTAGGGACGTAAGCGTCGTGCCGAGCCGCGCCTGGCCCAGCCAGTCCTGACGATAGTGGCGCATCTCCCGTTCGATGACGTTGCAATCCTCGAGCAGGCGCTGCGCGGCTTGCACGAGCTTGCGCCCCGGCTCCGTCGCGTGAGCTTGTTTGCCAAATCGCTCGACCAAGCGGACACCGATGCGAGCCTCCAGCTCACGAATCTGTAGGCTGACGGCTGGCTGCGTGAGATTGAGGCGACGCGCTGCGGCCGAGAAGCTGCCGCAGGTCACCACCTCGGTGAGAGTTCGCAGCTGATCCAGATTGAGGCTGCGCATCTCTAGGCCGACCTTATCATTGTGATTTTGAAAACAAATTTGCCCTAGCGGTGAATGCGATGCAAATGAACTCTCAGGTGACGCCAAGCGCATCGCCACGAGCGAGGGTTGGCGTCCGAGCACATCTGACAGGGGCTATCCCAGGAGACTCCCGATGCGCCCGATCTTCATCGTTATCGCTGCGGCGCTCGCCGTTGCCCTTGTCGTTGAGTACAGCGCCAAGGTCGTGACGGCCGAGGCACCGCAACAGAGCCAGATAAACGCAGTGCCGATGGTAATAAATATCATGGAGATGATGCGGCAGGCCAAGGATCTGCCAATACAACAATTCGACGCAATTTGATTGGTTGTGGATGGGGGCTCGCCGGAACCGGCAGGGGGGCGTCCACCTTAGTAGTTGAGTTGAGCCGAGCGGAAGCGTGACCAGCAGGTCGGTCGATCACCGAGTGCCAAAACAGGCGCTCGGTTCGAGGGCAAAATTTTGCCTGCCGCCGTATAGCCTAATCAGGCCATTAGCGCTGCGCGCCGTTAAAATGAAAGGCGAGGTAGGGGATTAGCGCGCTGGCGCTGATCCAGACGAGCGGCATGACGGTGTCTCCCGGCACCTCCAGGATCTTGACGGCTCCCTGCACGGTGAAATGCAGCAGTGCCGGCGGCCAGATGGTGTTGCCGCCGAGCTCGAAGAGGCGTGCGAGGGGAACGGCGAGGATGGTAGAGAGAAGAACCGACGCGATCGCAACAGGCCAGGGTAGGACCGCCAGCAGGTAGAGGTGGGCAAGGGCGAATGGCAGTGTCGCCAGCCCTGCTGCGTGCCAGAACGAGCGACCTCGACGCAAGTGGCCGAATAGATAGCCACAAAATAGCGCCTCCTCGGCGACGCCACCTTGTGCGAACAGGCCAGGCAGCAGCCACAGCCAACCAGGGTAGGCCGCCAGGGAAGCGCCACGTATCGCCGCATAGATCGAGAGCACGGCGAGGAGCAGGAGGCTCAGGCCCACCGCGACGATCACGCCCCGACCGGCCGGTCGGCCAAATCCAAGCGAGTGTAGGGCCGCCCGGAACGATTGCCCAAACAGCAAGCCCTGCGCGGCAACGAGGGCCGCAATCGCGGCGGCTGCAACCAGGACTCCGGCCTGCCCGCGGTCACTTCCGAGCGCATGGGCGAGCCCCTGAAAAAGCGCGAAGACGATGGCGAGGCCACCGAGAAGCTTGCACCACTCGTAAGGGTCCGCGCTTGCCGGTTGGGCGTTCACGGATGCGAACCGATCGCCGATGCGCGCGGCGTGGCTGCGTCCCAGAGCTGTCCGCGCAACCATGGCAACGCCCATTGGCGGTCAGTGGACGGGTGCCGGGCCATGGGTTTGCGGCCTGAGCTCGGTCGGGGCACGAGACACACACGCCGCGCGCGCGAGCGGTTGTGCCTCACGCGTCGGGGCCAGTTTCTAGGGGCAACTGTCGTTCCATACCCTTCAAATTGTGCCAGATTGGATGCCCGAATTTCACTACGTCGGGCTCTCCCGCAAACACACCAGAGGATTTCATTCGAGCGTGAGAAAGAGCTGAGCCAAGGCCTTTAGCAATGCCAATCTGACGAAATGATGGGCGACATTTCAAGAAAGCCTGAGAGGCTGCCGGCTATATCGGGTTGGCATCGGCTGAGCCCGCAGACTCCAACCATCCACGCGTGTTCGACGCGGCTGTGACACGGCGTTGGGCCGATGCGCCGTGCGAGCAAAGTCTTAGTCGCACAAAGCGCAGGAATCGAGGTGCCGGCAACGAACTGGCAGGCAGCGTCCGCTTTCCTGTCAATGCCAGACCTTTAGTCTCGCAGCGCCCGTGCAACCCGCGCCAACGCTGCCCCTTCGATTTCCCCTGGGCGGCCCTCTACGCTGGCAACGCTGTAGAGCATTTCCAAAACGTCATGGTGTTGCTCGGGCGAGCACTGGCGCTTGATAAGTGGCGCCAGCTTGTCGAAGCAATAGTCGATATCATGGACATCACGCGTCAACCACCGGCCATGAGCAAGGAGCTCTTCGGCCTGCCGCTCCGTGGCACCAATGCGTGCGACCAGCTCAGTCACAATGACTTGCCGCTCTCGATCGGTCATGGCCCCGTCCGACTGAGCGACTGCCACCATCATCGCTACGGCGGCTTCGCGTGGGTCTTGAATCAAATCGAGCGGATTTCTCGCGAGCTTGCGCTCGCCAGCGCCAGCGGCGGACAAGGCCACGTGCATCACTGGCCGTTTCGGCTAAACCCTTGGCTGCCTCGGTCGCCATGTGTAAGCGCCAGAGGATAACGCCGATAATGCCCAGCACACTGACAATCGCAACTAGGATGTGCATTATGCCCTCCCCTCGAGATCCAATCCGTCTAGGCCGCCTGGGCCAGGCGGCAAAAGCCTTAGTCCGTGTCGACCCCACTGCATAAAAAAGCTGCTCTTCGCGCCGGCGAGGCAATGGACCGCGGCGGACAGCCGGATCGCCAAAGTAGACCAAGGCGGACTCACGCCTGCGCCTTTCCCCCTCTCCAGAACAGCGATTTGATCGCTCCCCACAGACCGGCCACCAGGGTAATGGCGCCGATGGCGAGGAGCTTCTTAGAGGCGAGCAGCAATGCGATCAGGCCCTTAAAAAAACCGGCTTTGGTCAAAAGCCCCCCGGCGATCAGACCGACCAGGCCGTAGGCTGCGGCCTCGTCAATACTCGGGTTGAACTCCGCGTAAAGGTTACCCTGCTTGAATGACACCATTGACAGAATGTTTGGTGCGGCTCGGTCGATCTGCGCCAGCGCGCTCATCTCGGCGACGACGTTGAGTTGAGCACGCCCCTGCGCCCTAGGATGCGAATCTCATAGTTCAGGGTCTCTTCGGCGGCATCACCGAACTTGAGTCTCTTGGCCCAATACAGCTTTTTCTCGCCCTTGTCGTAGTACGGTTGGCGGGCCCAACCAATCAATTCAAAGGGGGCATATCCTTCCTTGGCGCGCTCAGTACTGACCCTGCGGGTCGCCTCCTGCATGTCTCGGAGGAGCTCGGCGTAATCAATCTTTTCGGCATCCTCATCGCTGACATAGCCGCTTTTGTCGTAACTAATGATTATGCCCCAACCTTCGGCACTTAGCGGGTTTGCGTCAGTCGGCAGTAACATCCCCAAGGTGCGCGCCGCCACCTCGGGCGGGTTCTCCCAAATTCTCGTCAGAAACGTCTTTGCGTCTTCGCTGTCGAGATAGACGAACTTGTCTGTGAGGGCGACGGCAGCGAGGCTTTCGCCAATCGTGACTGAGCCCTTTTGAAAATGCAGGCTTCGCAGAAGTTCGCTTTTGTTTTGGGCTTCAGCCGGTGAACCTTCGGCAAGAAGCGCCACACCGACAACGAACGAAATCCACAATGCGAAAATGGCTCGTAACATGCAAACCCCCAGATAATAATGGCGCGCATTGTCCGCGAACATCTGGTCGATCGCAAGTCGTTGGCTCGTTTCTTCGTCCACAGTTGTCGCGCCGCACCAGATTTCGACGGTGCCATTGCAACCGTGTGCTGAAAGCGGCGGAGACACCTGACAAAATGCTCTCTGGGGGAGGCGCCGAAGCGTTGGCCTTTAAGCCGGGTGGCGTATTTTTTTCTAGCGCATGCGCAGGTCGCCACGGTCCTTTTTTTCTTCACGCCACGCCGCCGCGGGTGCTTTGCTTAACTCCATCGCACACCTCAGTTGCACTGGCCTGATTGTCCGGCGCGCTTGCGCTTGGATCTGGTAGCTTCCAGGCCGCACTGCTGGAGCACTCGTGCGGTCACGATTGTCATAAAGAGCCAAGGGCTGAGCCCGTCTCTAGGCTCTGCGTCAGCGGACTTCAACAAGGGTGCGCTCTCCCGTCGGCGCCACGGAAAATCCACGCTGCGATCGGTCAGATCAATGGCAGTGGCTACCCGCATGGAGGACGCATCCGGCTTGACAGCGAATTCCTGGTGTCCGATAGAGAGAGCATGATCCACGCGTCAGCCGCCCAGTATTATTGGTTTAGCTTTCCGATCATCTCGGCGGACGGAGGGACGCGCGTGGTCTGACGATTGACCAAACAGAAATCCCGACAGCCGCCAGCCACCTTGGCGGCTTTTTTGTTGCCGCCGGCGTGGCCAACCGAGGAGACCACGCCGTGATGATCCCGACCGACGACCTGCGCATTTTAGCGCTACATGAGCTGAGCCCGCCTGCGGCGGTAATCCGTGAGCAGCCGCAGACGAGCAGAGCTGCCGATACCGTTGCGGCTTCCCGCCTGGCCGTGCATCGGATCCTGCAGCGTGATGACGATCGCCTCGTCGTCATTGTCGGGCCGTGTTCGGTGCATGATCCCGTCGCCGCCCTCGATTACGCGCAGCGGCTGAAAAAAGTGCGCGACCGGTTCGACGATAGATTGGAGATCATCATGCGTGTCTATTTCGAGAAGCCGCGCACGACGGTCGGCTGGAAGGGGCTGATCAATGATCCCGGTCTCGACGGCAGCTTCGACATCGATCGTGGCCTGCGGATCGCACGTCGGCTATTGCGGGACATCGCCGACGTCGGCGTCCCCGCAGGCTGTGAGTTCCTTGACACCACGACGCCGCAATACATCGCCGATTTGGTGGCTTGGGCGGCAATCGGTGCGCGCACCACCGAAAGCCAGGTGCATCGCGAGATGGCGTCGGGGCTTTCCTGTCCGGTGGGATTCAAAAACAGCACGGATGGCAACATCACCGTTGCCGCGGAGGCGGCTTTATCGGCGTCGCGGCCGCATCACTTTATGGCCGTTACCAAGGGTGGCCGCTCGGCGGTCGCGGCGACCACCGGCAATCCGGATTGCCACATCATTCTGCGCGGCGGGAAAACGCCGAACTATGATAGGGCGAGTGTCGAGGCCGCGTGCACGATTGCGGGCGGTGTCGGGGTGAAGGCGGTCATCATGATCGACGCCAGCCACGCGAACAGCGGCAAGCAGCCGGAGAACCAGCCATTGGTCGTCGAGGCGGTCTGCGCGCAGATCGAGGCTGGCGAGCAACGGATTATCGGCATGATGGTGGAGAGCAATCTGCTGGGAGGTCGGCAGGACCTGATCGCGGGAACACCTCTCATTTATGGTCGCAGCATCACCGATGCCTGCCTGGACTGGGAAAAAACGGTTGCCGTCCTCGAACGCTTGGCGTGTGCGGTTGAAGGGCGACGACGGCGGGTCGTATTCGATGAAAGGAGTGCCGTGACGCCCTTGAGCTTAGGCGCCGACCGGCGCGCCGGCACAGTTGTGAAGAGCCCGCTGCAATGACGGTTCAGCGTCGCAGGTGCGAAGCTTCCCTTTGCGCGCTGGCGGGCGGACTTCGGATCGCGACGCGAAACAGCAAGCAAACGGCGGGGCTTTGGCGAGCCCCGCCGTGATCCCGAAGGACCAAGTGCGCTTAGTAGAGGATCACCGGATTTGCCGGTGAACCCGTACCGCCCACGATCCGCAGCGGCGCCCAAATGAAGGCGCCCTCGTAGATCTTGGCGTCGATCAGCGACTTGGTGTCGACGTTTTCCAAATTCCAGATGCCGCGGCGCGTCTGCATCTCGGTGTGGCAGGGCACGGCATAATCGGTGCCCTGTTCGCCGGCTGGCTGAGCGTCGTTCGCCGAGGTATCGCCCATCATCAGGGCGATGTCGCGCGAGGCCATGTACTCGCAGGCGCTGATGCCGAAGCCCGGTTCACCCTGAGCGAACAGCTCGCGGGCGGCCTTGCGCTCATTCGAACTCATCGACTTATAGCGATCGTTGCTCCAGGTATTGCCTTGACCGGTGTGCAAGGCGACGCAGTCCCCGGCGCCGATCTCGGCGAGGCCCTGCATTTTGACGATGGCCTGTACGTCCTCGCCGGTGATAATGCCGGGCTCGCCGGCCTGCTTGGGAATGGGCAGCATTTCGGCGGTGGCCGGAATGCGTCCCTGGGATTTGCGGTAGGCGACGGCATCCAAGACCACGAGGCGGCAAACAAATCCCAGTTCACCCACGTGCTCGACGCCATTGGGGCCCATGCCGACGGCGCGCCCGCCCTCTCCGCGCTCGTAGGACTGCGGAAACAGGTTGCCGTTATAGAAGAACATGCCCTTCGAGGTGTTGACGCCGATGTGGCCGGGTCCATCGAATTGCGTGCCGATCTGTCCGAGCTCGGTCGTCACATATTCGTCGTGATAGACGAGCGCGTTCTTGCCAAACGGACCGCCTTGGGGCGTCCCGGGCAGCACCATATTCCACAGGCGCGGCCCGAAGGTGGGGATCTCGCGATGATAGTATTTGCCGACCGTGATCGACTTGAACTGCTTGACCGTGCCGAGCGCCCGCTTAACGTTGGCGGAATTCTTCGAGTGGTTGGCGGAGCCCGCCCGGTCGTCCTTGCCCCACTTCGAAGGGGCCCAATTTTCGCTATAGGGTTTATCGGCGGATGGGCCGGGCAAAAATTGGGCGGACGCGGCACCGCCGAAGGCAATCAGTATCGAACTGGCGAGAATGGAGCTTCGCATCGCTAATTCCTCCCTGTTTTGGTGCTGGCCGATGCGTCCGAACGCACGCAGGGATGCTTATGTCCCGCGCAATTGCGCCCTCCCGTGCCCGGAGCCACGGCCGCCACAACTGTAGCAAAGAGAGAGGCTCGGCGCGCGCGTTCTCTGCAAGGACTATCCCTCGGCGTCCTTTTAGGGTCGACCCCCCGCCGACTTACGCTTTCCAGCATCGTCGGTTCTGCCCTGTTCGATCAGGGCTTTGACCCGACCGTCGACGACGCGTCTGCAGGTGCGCGCATAATCTTTTTTGCTCATGTGGGTGGCGCTGTCCCAATCCTTCAAGCAATCCTTAAACCAGGCTTCGCCGCAGGCGCGGATCGTCTCGGGCGTATTGCGGCAATTTTCTCTGGACACCGTGCCCCGCCGCCGCCTCGCTCTTGGGCTGGGCGCCCGATTGGGCGTGCACCCCCAAGGGGCAGGCAATAGCAAAAAGCGATAATGCCAAACGCCCAATACGCATGGGACTGCTCCAGGTTCACGTGGTCGGACCGACCGCTCAAGCATCGCCTGGAAACGGCGCCACCATATCCGGGGAAGTCCTGAAACTGTCGGGGCACGCGCCCCCTGGCGCTCGTGCGCACGCCCGGGCGCCCGGCCCGCCCAATGAGCGGGCCTCGCGAGCCGGGGACGACCGACTTTGGGCCGGGGCGGGTACGGGGGCGGGTGCTGGCCCATGCTATCCTTGGGGGAGCGGAGGCACGCTCGGCCATGCTGACGGAAGAGATCCCGTACTGGCTACAATTGCTTGGATTTCTGGCTTACCCGGCGGCCGCATCCGGCCGGCGGCCGGGCGTGCTCGTCGTCCACGAGGGGTTTGGCCTCAACGCGCACATCATGGAGCAGGCGCAGCGCTTGGCGGGGCTCGGTTACGTCGCCCTGGCAGCGGACAGGTTCGGTGAGCGCCGGCAGGCGCGCGATCTTGCCGAGGACGCGCGCGCTCATCGGCGACCTTCGTGCCGACCCGGCCAAGCTCAGAGCGCGCGGCCGGGCGGCGCTCGCCACGCTGGCGGCCTTGCCGCAGGTCGATCGAGAGCGCCTTGGCGCCATCGGCTTTTGCTTCGGCGGCTCGGTCGTGCTCGAATTGGCGCGCGATGGCGCACCGCTCCGGGCCGCCGTCAGCGTCCATGGCGTCCTTGCGACCACGGCAGCGGCCGCCGTCGGCAGCGTACGGGCGAGCCTTTTGGTGTTGACGGGGGCCGACGATCCCCTGGCGCCCGCCGATCAGGTGACCGCCTTTGCCGAGGAGATGCGCGCCGCCAAGGTGGCGGACTGGCAGGTGATCAGCTACGGCAACGTGCTGCACGGCTTCACCAATCCCGGCGCCGACGGATCAATTCTGCCGAGCGCGCGTTATGACGCCAGGGCCAGCGCGCGGGCCTGGACGGCCCTCGAAGCCTTCCTCGCCGAAGCTTTGGGCGCAGCTGGTGACGCCAAGAGCTAGAGACGGCAAGGACTATCCCTATTTCGACCAGCTGGTATGGCCGGAGCTTGCAACACCCTCGGGGCTGCCCGCGACCGTGGCGCCTATTGTCGCCCCGAGACGGGCTTGCCGATCGGCGTGCAGATCATCGGACCTCATCTGGAGGACCGCACCACGCTGGCCTTCGCCGTCCTGATCGAGCGCGAATTCGGCGGCTTCACGCCGCCCCCGGCGTTCGCCAACTGATAGGGCCCGCAAGCGCCGCACCGCCCGGCTGGTGCCATGGGCGGCGCTCACTTGGGCCAATGGCTCACACCTTGAAGATCTGGGCGTAGCGAGCCTTGATCTCGTCAGCGGCCTTCTCGACGCCGGCCGGATCCTCCTGCATCAGCTTGATCTCGGAAAGCTTGCGCCGTCCGGGCTTCTCCTTGGTTTGCGCGTGCACGGAATGCTGGCAGGCAAAGTCGATCAAGAGCTGCTGGGCCTCGAGGCCGTGCAACCAGCTATAAAACAAGCGAGCAGCATTGGGATTGGGGGCTTGCTTCATGATGCCGGTGGGGGCGCTGATCAGCGGCGTGCCCTCGCTGGCATAGACCACCTCCACCGGGGCTCCCTGCTCCTTGAGCTGGATCAAGTTGTAGTCGTTGCCGTCGGCCATGATCGCGCGCTCGCCGAGCGCCAGCTTTTTGGGAGGGTCGGTCGAGGACTGGACCTGCAGGATTTTTTGCTTGGCCAGCGCCTCGAAGTAGCCCCATCCGAGCTCACGCGCGATCTGGAAGGTGGCGGTCATGATGCTGCCGGCGTAGGCGGGGTGCGCCTTGATGATCCTGCCCGTCCACTTCGGGTCGAGCAGGTCGGCATAGCTCTTGGGGGCCTCCTCGGCCTTCACAAGGTTGGTGTTGTAGCCGAGCGAGGACAGCCAGATGCGCGTGGTGATATGCATGCCATCGGGGTCGCGATACGCCGCCGGGAATTGGCGCGCGGCCTCCTCGGGGACATAGGGTGCCAGCCAGGCGTTGCGCTTCCAGACGATAAAGTGGGCGGCGTCCGCGCTATTGACCACGTCGACGGCAAAAATGCTGCTGGAGCGCTCCTGCTCAATGCGCTGATAGATGCGCTCCGAGCCCGAGCGTTCGACGCGCACGCCGACGCCGGAAAATCGCGCCTCAAAGGTCTTGGCGAGGCGCTCCGCCACGGGGATGTCCATGGCGGTGTAAAAGGAAATCTTGCCTTCTTGCTTGGCCGCCTCGACCAACTGCGGCGTGATCGCTTCGGCGGCGGGCGCCGCAGCCAGCACGCGCGTAGCCAGCGGCGCAGGTAGCGCGGCGGCCACGGCGGCGGCACCTTTCAAAACCGCGCGGCGGGAGGGCCGCTGCCTCTCAACTCCCATGGCTCCTCTCCTGTTGCTGGGCCAAGATGGGCCGGCGAACTTAGCCCAGGCTAGCCCATGGGCGTGGCAAAACCCAATTCCTGGTCGGCGCTTGGCGGGCGCTGGTGCGAGCGAACGATCCACGGGCCGTGCTCGTCGATCGTCTCGGGTCCATCGGCTGTCGCCGCCGGGCGCACCTATTCTCGACGGCAAGGCCAGGCAAATCTGTTGATGGGCGTGCGCCTTAAGACAGCCCGTGCAGATCGCGCGAAACAGTGTTGCTTTCCCATGACAGGGCTTGACGCCGGCTGCTTTGATGCCGGCAAACGGCGCGAATCACGATAAAGTCTGTCTACTGCAGTCTTAGCCAGCGCGCGCAATCCCCAGGGGCTCAGGCCATTCTCCCACACTGCATTGGCCTGGGCCCTTAGCTTTCACAACGATCCTGTGGCCCCGGCCGGCTCCTCTAGCGAGCGGTTGCGTGTGGAATTATCTGCACCCGGATCCGCGTGCCGGTCTCTTGGGCTCGGTCGCGCATTTTTTTGAGAGCAGCAGGCGAAAACCAGCGGTCGCTCGCGGGTTGCCCTTTCAGGGGGCCGGGGTGATGATGACCTCCGCGTCGTCGGTGACGTAGCGCGCGTAGCGAAAATCTCGGATCTGCACGAGCCGGTCTTGCGTCCACTGCAACAGGATAAAATAGGTGATCCTGGCTAGGGGGTCGCTCGGATCGCGGACGGCGAGCGCCGGGCGCCCGTCCACCAGAGCCGTAACCAGGTGCCAATCGTGCGTCAGACCATAGTTGTGAAAATACTTGTCGACGTCGCGGCGACCCTCCATCCGCGTCCGGTTGACCAGGTCTAGGCGCACCTCATCGGCGAGCAGGTCGCGGATGGCATCGAAGTCGCGCGCATTGAAGCGCTCGACGTAGGTGGCAAGGCGCCTGCGCTCCGGCTCGGCCAAGACGGGGATCGGCACCTCTTCGGGTTCACGGGCAAGGTCCCGCAAGCGGCCGCGTCCGCGGTGGAGGTGTGCTTTCAAGGCCGGCAAGCTGATCGCCATGACGCGGCCGATCTCCTCGAGCGAGTAGCCGAGCACATCCTTGAGGATGACTGTGCTGCGCTGGGCCGCGGGCAGGCGCATGAACGTTCGCAAGCTTGCGGCCGCGACTTGGCGATCCTCGGCACTGCTGGTTGGGTCGACAATCATGTCCGGATCCTCGCCGGAATGCGCGGCGTCGTGCCTGGCGCGGCGGCGCAGAAAGTCCAAAGCTGCATTGTGCGCGATACGGAACAGCCAGCCTTCGACGTCCTCGATCGGCTCGGTGTTCGGGTAGGCCTTGACGGCTTTCATCAGCGCATCCTGGACCACGTCCTCGCCGTCGATCGCCGACCCGGTCATGCGCGCGCAGTAGCGATGCAGTTTGGGCCGCAGGTCGCCGAGCAGGCGATGAAACGCCGCCGCGCCTTGCCGTCCCGCGCCCTCGTCAGCGCTCATGCCGGGTCCCCTGGGTGCTTCACGCCTCGTCAAAGGCGCGATAACTGCCGATCAGCGTCGCCTTGCTCGACTGTGGCGGCTCCAGGCAACGATCCTTGATGCCGCTTTGGAAGGCGCGAAAGGCCTCCAATTGCGGGATTGGGCTCGCGCCATGCTCAGCCTCCAATAGGCTGACATGGATGAAGGTATCGTCCTCCAAACGCAGCGCCAAGTAGCGCACGCCGGCCGGGGCCTTGGCCTTGAGGTCGGCAAAGACCTGGGCGATGAGCTGCGCGTTGGCGTCGGCGGCCTCCGGCTTCGTCCTGTAGCGCACGACAATGCGTTGCATGGTAATCCTTGCTCCTATCTCCACGGGCTCAACGTGCTCTTATGACGTTGCGGGGCCGACAAAGGATTCCGATCAATTTTTTTTGGGCTGCGGATCCTTTTGGGATCGCAAAGCGTCTTGGCGGTGTTGACGGGTTGGCGGCCAGCGCACGCCCGGCGGGAGGAGCCCGGCGCCCGGCGCCCCTCGGCGCCCCCGGGCCCCCCCGGCGCCCCAGGGAGCAAAAAGGCTGGCTTGGGCGTGATGCGGTCTATGAGGGGCAATGGCCCCCGCATACGGCGGGGCGGCAACGGTGGCGATCGGCAGCAGGTGAATGCGCCAGGCTGAGCAGGAGGCACAGATGACAGTCCCACATCCCCCTATCGTTTCGCGCCACGACTGGCTGCGTCAGCGCAAGGCGCTGTTGGCCGAGGAAAAGGCGCTCACCAAGGACGGCGACCGCATCAATGCCGAGCGGCGTCGCCTGCCCATGGTGAAACTCGAGAACACCTATGTCCTCGACGGGCCGGCGGGGAAGACTAGGCTTGCCGACCTTTTCGCCGGCCGACGCCAGCTCATCGTTTATCACTTCATGTTTGATCCGACCTGGGAGAAGGGATGCCCGGGCTGCACGCGCTATGTGAATGCCCTGGGCGACCTGTCGCTGTTGGCCGAGCGCGACACGAGCTTTGCGCTCGTCTCCCGTGCCCCGCTGTCCAAACTTGAGGCCTATAGGGCGCAGAAGGGCTGGACCTTGGCGTGGGTGTCCTCGTTTGGCAGCGACTTTAACTACGACTTTCACGTCAGCAACGACGAGACGGTTGCCCCGTTCGAGTACAACTATCGAAACAAAGCCGAGATGGAGGCACGGGAGGGTCGCGCGCCGACGGGGGGCGAGGCGCACGGTCTCAGCGTCTTCTTCCGTCTCGAGGACGACGTGTTTCATACCTATTCGGCTTACGCGCGCGGCACCAATCGCGCGACGATGGGTACGCGCTCCTCGATCTCACGCCCTATGGGCGGCAGGAGGATTTCGAGACATCCCCGCGAGGTTGGCCGCAGCGCCCAACCTACGGCTAAAAGCGCAAAGAGAGCCCAACGTGGGAATCCGCGGCCGCCCGCATAGGGCTGCGTGCGCCGCGATATTGGCTGGGCCGCGGGAATACTTCGGCAATCCTGGCGTTGTCAGTGGCGCTTTGCTTGGGGCGCCGAGACCCGGCGACCAAGTTTCGGTATCGCCCCAGTATCCCCCCAGTGTGTGTGTGCCCGTGGGTGTGCCCCAGGTGCGTGGGCCCCAATATGTGGTTTAGGGGTGTGTTCCCAAGTGATGGTCCATGGCGTGTTTCATGGATGCGGGTCTTGCGGGTCGTTGGGGGGTCCTCAGTGCCATCGTATCCATCGTACCTGTGCCCATCGTACCTGTGAGGCGTGATGCTTGCGTATGGCCGCACACCACAGACGGAGATCAACGTGGCTCAAGCCAGATTCCGCGAAATCATGTCCTGGGAGGATTGGAAGGCGAAGGCCCGCAGCTTGGAACCCCGGTGTTCGGAGTGCGGATCTGCTGCGAAAGCGGGCGAGCGAAACGTCCTTGCCATCACCGGGCGCTGTCAGGCGTGCGCCGAGAAATCTGACGCGGTTGCCAGCAATTGGCGCGAGCTGTGCAACTGCTCGTAGGGCAGCGCGGCAGCGCCTGAGGGCGAAAAGGCGCTTTGCTGCTCTCGACACGGCCGCTCAATATCGGGCGCGCCCGTGCAAGCCCGTCCCTCGCGCGCGGCGATGGCCGCCGGTGTGCGCGTCCAAGCGCCCATTTGCGGCGACTATTGCAGCAGCTTTGAGCGCACACCGTGCGCATCGTCCGCGCCCGCCTCGGGTTCCGCGCTCAGTTCCCTTTCGCTGCGAATGTCCTCGAGCGTGCGCAGGAACGCGACCTCGAGCGCCAATTGCTGCTCGACCTCCGAGGTGGTCTCTCCCGCCGCCTGCATGGCCCCGATCAGGGAGCGCACGCTGGCAATGCGCGATTTGCAGGCCTCGATCTGTCGCGAAAGGTCATCCGGCATTGTCGGTCTCGCAAACGCGGCAATACCCTGCGAAAGCAACGCGTGCTGATCATAGGCACGGTTGCATACGAGGAAAAGGCCAAAATGTGCGTTGGCGCGGTTGGCGGTTCTGGTTTAGCGTGGAGGCGCTGGAGGAAGGTAGCCCCACACCGTCAAACGGGGCCCACCGCCAGCGCTAGAGGAAGCCGTCTCGTTGCTGGGGCGATGGCGGCCGAAAGGAACGCCATGCCGAACGGCGACGATGCGGACCTGGACGATGGCAAACCGGAACCGAGCTGGCGCAGCACGTTGCGGGCGGCTTCGATCTTTCTGTTGGTGAGCGTCTCGGTCGCCATTGCCTTCTACGGGCTCAAGTAGCGGCGGGCCGGCCATTTTTTGCCCCAGCGCAACGGCGGAGGTCCGAGGAGGATCGACGGCCGCCGCCCCGAGCGGAGGGCCCAGGTGCCCCCCCGCGGGCCCAAGTGCGCCCCCAGCGCGCGCCAAGTGCGCCTCCGAGCGCGACGCTTCCCGCTGAAGGACCCGGCAGCGCCGGGCCAGCGACGCCGCTCCTGGCAACAGAGGCAATCGGATGGGAAGGCGTTGCGGCTGGGTGACACCTTTGGCGGTCGCGACTCGTGCTAAGAGGCGGAGGACCCGCGATGCTTCCCTAACCCTTCTGCGGGCCGCTTTTTTTTAAGCACCGCCCCAAAAGGGCGGTGCCTTTTTGTTGTGCCCGCGGTGGCCTCCGGGCGTCCTCCCACGCCCCGGTGGCCGCTTCCCTGTTGACGACGCCCTCGGTGCGCGGGACCAAGTGCCCAGGACCGCAAGAGGTTCACAAAGCAGGGGATAAACCGTTGCGGCGCAAGCGGCCGGCCGGTCACGCCAAAGCGAAAAAAGTGCATTTACATCTTCGGGTTCTGGTGTCGCCGCGCCGATGTGCTAGGGTCGGATAGGAGTTCGCGAGTATTGGCGACGGGTGCTTTACACCCCGTGCGTTTTCGTTCTTGTGCTGACGGCGTGCGTTGATTTGGATGAGCATGACATTGCCCTAGCGCTTCCATCACGTACGAGGCCTGCGGTTCGACCGCGGCAGTTGGTTCGGGAGTGGGGGAACAAAAATGCAACGGGGGTCCATGGCAGGCGTGTCACAGGTGACGCCTGGACTGGCCAGGCTCAAACCGGACTCGGCCGCCCAGAAGTGGGTGCGCTGGCTCGCATTCCGGTTGGTCGAACTCGATCGCTATCCCAAGCGCGCCATTCTCGCCACCAACGACCTCGTGCTGTTCAACCTGGCGCTTTGGCTGGCCATGTCACTGCGCCTTGGCGAGGTGTTCATGCCGCGGAGCGCGGGCGTGTTTGCGGTTCTGACGGCGGCGCCCTTGATCGGCGTGGCGACGTGCTTCCAGTTGGGCGTCTACCGCATGGTCACGCGCTTTATCGGCCCGCGCGGCTTTACGCTCGCGGCGGGCGCCGTGGGGCTTTCAGCGCTGTATTGGAGCCTGCTCCTCTACTTTTCCGGCATCTACAGCATTCCGCGCTCGGTGATCATTCTTTATCCCGTGTTGGCGACGGTGCTGATCTGGTTGAGCCGACAGGCGGCAACCTCGTTGCTGAGGCGCGGCGGCGTCGAAATCCCCTCGCAGGCTACCGGCCAGGACTGCGCGGTCTTGATCTACGGCGCCGGCACCACCGGCGTGCAGCTGCTTGAGGCTCTGCAAAGCACCGGCGGCTACTGTGTCGTTGGCTTCATTGACCCCACGTCGCACGCTCGCGCGCCAATACGTTGCTGGTCTCAGAGTGTCTATCACCCGAGCGCATGGCCGGCCTCATTCGTGAGCACGCGGTCGAAGAAGTGCTGCTGGCGATGCCGCGGGCGCAACGTCGCGAACGCCGGGCGGCACTGCAGCAGTTGGAGCAACTGAAGGTGCGCGTCCGCACGCTGCCGGCCATCGAAGATCTGGCGACTGGGCGCGTGGCCGTCAGCGACCTGAGACCGGTCGAGGCCGAGGATCTCCTGGGCCGCGATCCCGTCCGTCCCGACCCGACGCTGCTTGGCCCGCAACATCACCGGCAAATCCGTGATGGTCACCGGCGCCGGCGGCTCGATCGGATCGGAGCTGGTGCGGCAGATCATCTGGCTCAGGCCCAGCGCGGCTCGTGCTGTTGGAAAACGGTGAGAGCCACGCTCTACCAGATCGATCAGCAGGTCGAAACGCTCGTGCAAGCGGCACGGCTGCGCGGCGAGGAGCCGCCCGAGATCGTCTCCGTGCTTGCCTCGGTGTTGGATGCGGGCACGGTGCGGCGGGTCGATCGCCGAGAACGAGATTGAGACCATCTATCATGCGGCCGCCTTCAAACACGTGCCGTTGGTCGAGCACAATCCCGTTGCCGGCTTGCGCAACAATACCTTCGGCACCGCCACGCTCGCGGACGCTGCGGCTGCCTGCGGGGTGGAGCGCTTCGTCTTGGTCTCGACCGACAAGGCGGTGCGGCCGACCAGCATCATGGGTGCCAGCAAGCGGCTCGCCGAAATGATCCTGCAGGCGCGGGCGGCCGAGGGCACAGCGGCCGCACCGTTTTCACCATGGTCCGCTTCGGCAATGTGCTCGATAGCTCCGGTTCGGTGGTGCAGCCGCTTCCGCCGGCAGATCGAAGCCGGCGGCCCGGTCACCGTCACGCATCCCGAGCATGATCCGCTATTTCATGTCGATCCCCGAGGCGGCCGCGCTGGTCATCCAGGCCGGCGCCATGGCCTCGGGCGGGGACGTGTTCGTGCTCGACATGGGCGAGCCGGTGAAGATCGACGACCTGGCGCGGGCCATGATCCGCCTGATGGGGCGTGAGGTGCGCGACGAGGCGAATCCCGGACGGCGACATCGCCATCGAGTACGTCGGCCTGCGCGACGGCGAGAAGTTGTACGAGGAGCTGCTGATCGGCGAAAATGTCATTCCGACCGAGCATCCGCGCATTCTGCGCAGCCGGGAACCGTTCGTGCCCAAGGCCAAACTCGAGCCGATGTTGGTCGAACTCGCGGCCGCCATGGAGGCGGACTCGGTGGACTTGATCAAGGCGACGTTGGGTCGGGTGGTGGAGAACTATCTGCCGGCGCAGTACGACGAGAGCGGCGCCGAGCCCATCGACGACGGTGCGATTGCGGCCTGACGGCGGCGGCGCCTGCTCGGGCAGCGCTAAGCAGAGATTCTTTGGTCATCCAACAGATCGCGGTTTCTTTCCGAGTTCAAGTCCGTAACGGCAGCGCGGATGGCCAGATCGAGGGCTTGCGGATCGGTGAAGGTCTGGTGGGCGAGATGATGAGCCTTGAGGCCATGCCAGACCACCTCGATGTCGTTGAGCTCTGGCGCGTACTTCGGCAGCCATTCGACAGTGAGCCAATGGCTGCGCTCGGCGAGAGCAGCAAATGTCGCCTTACTGGTGTGGATCGGGCCGTTGTCGAGCACGATGACAACCGGCTTCGCAAGGCTTGCTGGGCACGGACCGTAGAGGGTGTCGATTTGCTCGAGGAGAGCGATGAAATCGGCGCTGCGTTTGGTCGGGCTGGTGTGCACGATCAGCCGGCGCGCGACATAATCGAGGGCTCCCATCATGGCGATTTTCTTGGATTGCCCCGGTGCCGGCACCCTGAGGTCGGCGCCACGCTTGGCCCAGGCGCGCGCCAGATAAGGGTGGGTCAGCGCCTCGCTCTCGTCGGCGAACAGAAGCACAATGTCGCCCGCCTCGGCTTGGGCCTTGCGCAAATGCAGGCGCAAGCCGACGCGATCGATCTCACCCGCGATCTGCCGGCCCTTCAGGGTGTGCCGCGGCCGCCGGAAGCGGAACCCCCTTTTTTGCGTAGCACCTTGGAGAGCTGCGAGCGGGAGATCGATACGCCCTCCTGGCGTTTGATCTCCTCGGCAAGCCGCGCCAGTGTCCAGTTCGGTCGATCAGCGACGGGCTGGCTGAGCAACGGGCCAGCAACCTTGAGCGCGGCTTGCGCCTTCACCGGCGCAGGGCCCGATGCCACGCTCGCAGTCAGCGCGTCGATACCACCGGCCATGAAATCACTGCGCCACAGTCGCACCGTGTCCTCACGCACGCCGAACGCTTCGGAGATACGCTCACTCGTCCAGCCCGACAGCGTAAGTAAAATCGCCCGCGACCGGTCGGCCTGCGCACGATCCGTTCCTCCTGCCATTGCCCTCAGCGCTGTGCATTGTGCTTCCGTAGCCCTCACCGGAGATTTGCCAGCCATGCCCCACCCCTCGAATCAAGATGGGAACACGGAATCACATTTGCGGATTTGTTGGGAATCCCGCGCAAATCTGCTTAGTGCTAAGGACGCAAGCGAAATTTGCATCGATGCGCGTGGCGATCACCGGGGCGACAGGCTTTGTGGGCAACGCCCTCGTTAGCCACTTGACGGATTTGGCCGGCTGCGAGGTGACCGCGATCACCCGGGGTGCCTGGCGTCACGCCTCGAGGAGGGTGCGCTCGGTTGTCGTCGGCGATCTGGTCGACGCGCAATGGCCCGATGGCGTGTTTGCCGACACCGACGCGGTCGTGCACACCGCGGCGATCACCCGTTGGGATCCGTCGTCCTCGGCCTCGCGCCTTTTTGCGGTGAACGCCGAAGCGGCGGCGGGCGTGGCACGCCAGGCCGCCCGCGCCGGCGTCAAACGCTTCGTGTTTTTGAGCTCGATCAAGGTCAACGGTGAGGCGACGACGCCGGGCAGGCCGTTTAGCGCGCACGACGCGCCCGCCCCCGAAGACGCCTACGGCCAGTCGAAGCTGCAAGCCGAGCTGGGGCTGCGGGCGTTGGCGGATGCAACGGGGCTGGACCTCGTGATCATCCGGCCCAGTCTGGTGTACGGTCCGGGCGTCGGCGGCAACTTCGCGCAGCTGGTGCGGTGGGTTCGGCGCGGCCTTCCCCTACCCTTGGGGGCCGTCGACAACAAGCGCACCTTGGTCGCGCTGCCTAATCTGATCGATCTGATCACCGCGACGCTCACCCGTGCCGCGGCGGCCAATCAGATCCTGCTCGCGGGCGATGCGGAGGACCTTTCGACGCCCGAGTTGCTCAAGGGCATCGGCGCTGCGCTCGGGCGGCCCGTGCGCCTGCTCCGCCTGCCGCCGTCGGTACTTTCGACCGCCGCTTCCCTGTTAGGCAAGCACGACATGGCGCGCAAGCTGTTGGGCTCGCTGCAACTCGACATCAAACCGACCTGTGAGCGGCTCGATTGGTCGCCGCCGGTCCGCGCCCAAGACGCCCTGCGCGCGGCGGTTCGTGGCTGGCGCGACGGCTGACAGCAGCCTTGGACCTCGTCAAGCCCGCACACGATCGCCGCGGCCCGCGCCGGCCACGGCCTGCCAAATCAGCGACAGGTCGGTCAGCAAGGACATGGCGTCGACATAGCGCGCATCGCTCGCAGCCAAGCGTTCCGGGTCGGACATGTCGATGCCGGCGACCTGTGAGATTCCGGTAATGCCGGGCATCAGTCCCGCCAATCCCAACTGGCGTCGCGCCAAAATCAGTTCCACTTGCGTGGGCAGGCAGGGGCGTGGCCCAACGAAGCTCATCTCACCTTTGAGCACGTTCCAAAGCTGGGGCAGCTCGTCGAGTTTGAGCCGCCGCAAATGCCGGCCGATCGGCGTGACGGCGGACGAGGCCATTTGATGCGTGGGGACGTGGGCCGTTTCCGTCCGCATCGTTCGCAGTTTGTAGCAGGTGAAGGGGCGCTCGTCTTTACCCACGCGGGTCTGGCGAAAGATGACCGGCCCCTTGGAGGAAAGTCGGACGAGCAGCGCGCAGGCGGCAACGACGGGTGCCAGACACACAAGGCCGATGGCCGCCGCGGCCAGGTCAAAGGCACGCTTTATTGCCCATCGCCATTGCCACCCTCGCCCGACCACGCGCGTGTGCCTCCCTCTCATGGCCCATGCCTCATGTCTCTTTGGTACCTGCCTCTTGTCACATCCTCTCTTGGCACATCTCTCTTGGCACATGTCTCAAGGTGCGTCAGGCGCACGGCCTCGACGGTAGCTGCAAAAAAAAACCCGAACTCAGACGTTCCCAACCGATCCCCGGAAAGCCGCGCCCAGTCGCGCCAAGTCTAGTCGCGTCAAGTCTAAAAGAGTTGCGCAGCCCGCGCGAGGCTAGCGGATATTTCGGCGTGCGTTGAGCCTCCGGTCAACCCCCACCGTCGCCCGCCAACATGGCCGCGTAGCTGGCGCGCAGGGTGCTCCTCACGTGCTGCTCGGTAAAGCCCTCGAGCAGGCGCCGCCGCGCGGCCTGACCCATCCGGCAACGCCGGTCGGAATCCCCCGCCATGCTTTTGAGGGCGGAGCTCAGCGCCGTGACGTCATCCGGCGGCACAAGGAGGCCCTCGATGCCGTCGCGCACGAAGTGGCGATTGCCCGGCACGTCGGTGACAACGAGTGGTCGAGCCGAGGACGCCGCCTCCAACAGCGCGCGCGGGAGGCCTTCGCCGCCGCGCGAGGCCAGCACGAACAGATCCGCGCCCTTCCAAACGGCTGCGACATTGGCCACCGGTCCATACCAGTGGGCCCCGGTCCGTCGGCACCAGGCCAGGATCTCCTGCGGCGGGACGGCCTCGGGGTTATCGCTATCACTGCTGCCATAAAGGTCGAGGCGCAGGCGGACGCCGTCGGCCAGCAGCCGTTCGTAGGCTTGCATGAGAAGATCGATCCCCTTCGACTTGATCATGCGGCCGACGTGGGCGGCGACGGGCACGGCGTGATGGGGCGGCGGCAGCGCCGGGAAGGCGTCGGGGTCGACGCCGGCGCCGCCGAGAATGGCAAAGCGCGATCCGAGGTTGGGCGCAACTTTGCGCACCATGGCAAGGTCGTCTGGGTTTTCCACTAAAAGATGCGTGGTTGGCTTGCGCACCAGGGAGGCCAGCACCCTGAGCATGGCGAAGCGATAAAGGCGCAGCAGTGGATCGGTCGCAATGCCCGCCAGACCCTGTCCCGTGATGTGCACGACCACATGCGGCACGGCGACCAGGCGCAGGGCCAAGCCGCCCAGCACAATCGGCTTCATGGCGATCAGGTGCACGACATCGGGCCGCTCGCGTTTGATGAGGCGCGCCAGCTTATAGGCCACCTGCGCCGCCAGAGCCTGGTTGTTGGAGCCACGGCGAAAATCGAAGTCCAAGGCGCGCGCGCCCAGGGCCTCGATCTCGCGCAGCCGGCCCGAAGAGCGGGTGACGACGACCACCGATCCCGCGATTTCAGTGAGGAGCGAAATCAGCGGACGAAAATGCGACAGGGCAAACCAATCCTCGGTGATCAGGAGGGCAATCTTGCCGCACTTGGCGCGCGTGCTCACGGGCGCTGCTCGCTCAGGGTTCGGGTGGGGCGTCGGGGCTCGATGTGTCGGGGCAGTCACGGCTGCGGGCGATGTTTTGTCAACGCTTAGTATCGTCACGGGATCGTCACTCCCGCGACATTCGGCCGCCAGCCGACTTGGCTTCGAGCGTCTGGCCCTTGCGGGCCGGGCCAAATCCTCAAGCGTTGCGCACAGGAAAAAATGACCAGAAAATGAAATGTGTGGAGAGGGCAAAGATGTATGCACTATCGCCGGAATCATGGCCATGCTCAAATGCGGCGGCGTGGTTGCGTTCGACCCTCCGGTCCAGGCGCGATGCGCGCACGGGCGCCTCGTTTTTGCAGAGGGCCCAAAGCTTGTTCTTGTTGTCATTCTTTCTTCGTCACGGCCCGGATAGAGTGGGGAAAACGGCGACGGGGTTCGCGGCAGCGCGCGTTAGAAACCGGAGCCTATTCGATCCCAAAACCGTGGCCTCCAACGCGGGCATCGACGACCATGGTAAGGCTGGCGGGTAGGCTCACGGACGCAAGTGCCCAAGTAGACGGTGCGATGCAGTGGACGCCGCTGATGGCCGCTGCGGGGTGCGCAATTTTTGCCGCGCTCGTTGTCGCCATTGTCTTTCAGCCACACCTCACCGTCCTGCTCTTGCCGGCGCTTGCGCTTTACGCCGCCTTGAGCCTGCGCCCGCAAACCCGGCGCTGGCCGTTTTCCCAGCGCGCCGTCTGGGTGTTACCCAGCATCTTTGCGCTTTACGTTATGGCGAGCGCGCTGTGGGGCACAGATCCGCGCTCCGCCCTCGTCGCCGGCACGCTGTTTGGCCTTTTCTTGCTGTGCGCGCGCATTGCCTTTGTCGCCGTGCTCGAGACGGAAATGAGCGTCATCGAGCGGCTTTCCAGCTACTTTGTGGCCGCGGTCGCCGCCGGCGGGGTGCTGCTCGCGATCACCATTTATTCCCACGGCGCCTTGCACAAGGCGATTTGCGCCGTCTTCCCGGCGCTGGCGCCGACAGACAGGGACTGGGTCCGGGTCGAAGGCACCGGCCTGGAATTTGTCGGGCTCCCCTATTTCAACCGCAACGTGGCGCTGCTCAACTTGCTGTTGTGGCCCGCCCTGCTGGTGCTGGCAAAACGCGTGGTCGATTGGCGCACGGCGCTGGCGCCAATCGGCCTCGTCTTGCTGGTTGTGATTGCGACGATTGGCTCCGAGCACCAGACCTCGATGCTGGCGCTTGCCGCGGGCGGCCTGACGTTTGTTCTCTATCGCCTCTGGCCCCGCGCTACGCTCGTACTCGTTGTCATCGGCTGGATCGCCGCCACCGTGCTGGTGCGCCCGGCGGTGCTGATCGCCTACGACAACGGTCTGCAGGAAGCCGGCTGGCTGCAAGAAAGCGCCCGGGCCCGCATTACGCTGTGGGCCTATACGGCGCGGCAAATGTCGAAAGCCCCCATTTTCGGCGTTGGTGCACAGACCACGCGCGCGGAAAGCGAAGCCGGCCGGAACGCCCAAGTGCTTCCTGGCCAAGTCTTCCCGCAATGGACGGGTAGGCATGGGCACAATATCTTTTTGCAGACCTGGTACGAGCTCGGCGTCGTCGGCGCGGCCCTCCTGTTCGGCATGGGGCTGTTGATCCTCAGTTGGCTGTGGACCTTGGCGCGCCCTGGCCAGGATTTTGCGGCATCGGCCTTTGTTTGCGTCAGTGCCATGTGCGCGTCGAGTTTCGGCATGTGGCAGGCTTGGTTCATCGCCGCCTGCATGCTGGTGGTGCCGATGCTTGCCCTTGGCCTGCGCCGGCTTGGCGAGCCGGCGATCAAAAGCGCCTAAAGGCCCCTGCCGCCCGCGTGTTTGGCAGCGCTTGCGGCCGCCAAGCCTCGGCAGGGGCTGCCGAGCGTGCCGAGGCTGGAGGTTCGTGTTTTGGCTAAAAGCGCCACTGCACCGGTTCGGCGCCGGCGATCGGTGAGCGAAAGGTCGCGATCCTGTCGCCGGCCAGATTGCCGAGATAGACGGTCTTGAGATCGGCGCCCCCGAAGGCGACGCTGGCGATGTTCTTTAAGGGGACCATGCCCCCAGCTCGACGTGGTGGCGGCCACCCCGGTCGGCGGCAAAAAAGGCCTCGCCTTCGGCGATCAGTTCGGGAAGCGAGCCGTCGAGGATCAGGCTGCGCCGCCCGTTGGTTTCGAAACGGATGACGCGATTGGCATTGACGCAGGCGACCCAGACGCCGTCACAGTCGAAGGCGAAACCGTCGGGAAATTCGCCGGCGCCAAAGGCGTGCACGGTCTGACGCTGACCAAGCGTGTCGCGCCCTTGATGGGGAAGCGCGAAATCCGCTTGGCACAGGTCTCGTTCACGTACAGCCAGGCGCCGGTCGGATCGACGCGACCTTCGTTGCTGAAGCCGATGTCGTCGGCGACGATGTGCGCGCCAGCTCGATTGTGGCGCACAATAAAGCCATCGGCATGGTGCGGGCGGAACGAGCGTTCGCGGGGATAGGTGCGGGTCGACACGGAGATCCCTTCGCTGCCCTGCGCGTCGATCCCGACGAAATTGCATACCCGCAACAGCTCGCTATCGGCCTCGAAAAGATGCGGGGTATAGCCGCCAGTCGCGATCGAGCCGCCAGACGCCGCCGCCCGGTCCGAGATTGGCGATCAGGAACGCGCGCGTCGGCAGCATGGCAACGCCATTGGGCAGAAAGCCCGGTGGCGCACCAATCATCTTTCGCCTGGGTTTGCCGATCTCGGCGATGCCGGCGTGATGATCGCCGGCAAAGACCTCGCCCTTGGCGGTGGTGTGCACGCATTCCGGCCGCTTCAGACCCTCGCCGATCCAGGTCATGGCGCTGAGAAGGACCAGCGGTTCTTCTGCCATCGCGACGCGGTCCTGTGGCGGTTCAGGTGCGCGGCAGACTGCGCACTTTCGCGCCTGCGTTCAACCTTGATCTGGGCCAGCTCGATTGGCGCCGGCGCGATTGGGCTCGCGGTGCACGGGAGGGCAGGCGACGACCGCCGGGCGCGCCAGAAGAGGAGAGGAGAAAGCGTTTGGCCGGTGATCGGCGGCCTGGGCTTGTGGTAGAGTGCTGGCACGCCGGGTGGCGCGCGCGATCCTCAATGAGTCCGCGCCCGGCAAGGAGGATTGGACATGACCGCGGTCGGCTCTCTCAATAAGTCGTTTGCCTCGCCCAATCGCGCCGCCGAGACGTCTGGGCTGCTCTATGTGCCGCGCGTAGAACCATTGGACGGCGGGCTCGGCGCCCTGTCTTTTTTTACCAGACTGCTCAAGAACCCGCTCCGCATTCTGCCGGCGGCGGCCTATGAGGAGGGGATCGTTTGGGCCGACCGGGCGGGACGGTTGGTCTGCTGGATTACCGACCCCGCCCTCATCAAAGCCGTGCTGCTCGACAAGCGCGACGTGTTTGAGCGCACATCCGTGACCCAGCGCCTGCTGGGTCCGCTGCTCGGAAACGGCGTCTTGACCGCCGATGGGGCCGATTGGAAGTGGCAGCGTCAGACGGCGGCGCCGGTGTTTCGCCACCACGACCTATTGAGCTTCGTCCCCGTCATCGCCGAGGCCGCCGAGCGCTTGCTCGGGGAATGGCGGCAAGATGATGCTGGCGCCATCCGCAACATCGATCGGGACATGACGCTCGTTACCTTCGATGTGATCTCCCACACGCTGCTGCCGGGCGGGGAATCGCACGTAGGGCCGCTCATCGGTCGCGCCAACGTCGACTATCAAAAGCCGCTCGGCTGGCAGATGGCCTACGCCAACTTCAAGATCCCAGCCTGGATCCCGCACCCGGGCTGGCTCAAAATGCGGCAGGCGCGCCGACGGCTGCGATCGGCCGTGGCCGACCTTGTTGCCGAGCGCCGCGCCAATCCGACCGGCAAAGACGATCTCCTGCAGCGGCTGGCCAATGCCAAGAACCCGGAGACCGGCGCCCAAATGCCGGACGAGCTCTTGATCGACAATCTGCTCACCTTTTTCATGGCCGGTCACGAGACCACGGCGAAGGCGCTGACCTGGACGCTGTTTCTGCTGGCGCGTGCCCCCCATTGGGGGGACCGCATCGCCGAGGAGGTGCGCCAGGTTGCGGGCGATGGCCCGCTCAAGCCCGAGCATATCGACAAACTCGTGATCACGACCCAGGTGCTGAAGGAGAGCATGCGCCTTTATCCACCGGCGCCGATCATGTCGCGGCAGGCCCGTGTCGATAGCGAGCTCGGCGGCGTGCCCATCAAGGCGGGGACCCAGATCATCATCCCGATCTACGCCATTCAGCGCCACCGCCGGCGCTGGACCAATCCCGACCACTTCGAGCCCGGCCGGTTTGCACCGGAGGCCGAGGCGCAGATTGGGCGCTATCATTACATGCCGTTTGGTGCGGGACCGCGCATCTGCATCGGCATGGCCTTTGCCTTGATCGAGGGCATCGCCATTCTGGCGACGCTTGCGCGGGCGGCAAGCTTTGGGGTGGCGCCGGGATCCGATCCCGAGCCCATCAGCCGCGTCACGCTTCGTCCGGCCGGCGGCATGCCGCTATCGGTGCATTTGCGTTAGGTCGGCGCCGCCCGGGTGCTGGTTGCGCGCCGGTTGGGCGGGTGAGGCGCGCGCAGGTCCAGGCGCCGCGCCGCGGGCGCCCATAGGCGAGGACTGCCGCAATCGAGCTGCCAATCTTCATCATCGATGCCTTTGCCGAGCGACCGCTGACGGGCAACCCCGCGGCGGTCTGCCCGCTCCAGGAGTGGTTGCCGTCGACGACCATGCAGGCGATCGCCGCCGAGATGAACCTTTCGGAGACCGCCTTCTTTGCCCCCGATCTCGGCGGATCTGGCTTTCGCATTCGTTGGTTTACGCCGAGCCGCGAGGTCGACTTGATCGGACACGCTACGCTCGCCGCGGGCCACCTCGTGTTTGAGCGCCTTGAGCCTGCGGCAACCCGCGTGCGGTTCCTGAGCGCGGGTGCCGAGTTGATCGTCAGCCGCCACGACGCCGGCAGGGCGCGGCGCTGGCGTTGGAGATGCCGGCGCTCAGGCCGCGGCCCCTGGCGCCGCCGCCGTCGCTCGCCCGTGCCCTGGGTCGACAACCCGCCGAGGTCTTGGCCGCCAAGCACTATCTTTGCGTGTTTGGGGAGGCCGATGAGGTTCGCGGCTTGCAGCCCGACATGGCGCTCCTTGCCGGGCTCGACTTGCCGGCGGTGATTGTCTCCGCACCGGGCACCGGTGAGGTCGATTTCGTGTCCCGCTTCTTTGCCCCGGCCAACGGGGTGCCGGAGGATCCCGTTTCCGGCGTCGCGCATTTGTGCCTTGCGCCCTATTGGAGTGATCGGCTGGGCAAGCGCAAACTCACCGGGCGCCAGCTCTCCCGGCGCGGCGGCCTCGTCCATTGCGAGGATTTAGGCGCGCGCGTTGAGCTCGCCGGCAAGGCCGTGACCGTGCTGGAGGGCCGCTTCAGGCTTTAGGGCGCAGGCGGCGCAACGGCGGGGCCGCTCACCCGCTTCGGTGCCGTTGGCTGTGGACTGCAAAAGGCCGCGGCTCTCGTCACAGGCTCAATCGGGCCAAGGCGGGCGATCACTCCTGAAGCTCACCCGCAGCGTTGGCGCAGCCGGGTCTGGGCGCGCCACCTCCCTGGTATGCCAGGCGGTTAGCCCATCTAAGCTCTGGAGCAGCGCCCCGGTTTGCCATAAGAAGTCGTCGCAAGCCGGGTTTCGTGCGGGGTGCTCCTCAAGGAGCGAGCGGCGCTGCGCGGCCGGCAAGTGCTAATCCCTCGTGCGGAGAAGAATAACCCCTTGGATAGGCTTTTGGAGGCTTCATGATATCCCGTTCGTTCGTTGCGGCGTTTGTTGCAACAGGGGTCCTCGCCGGCTCAGCTGCCGTGGCGCAGGACACCATCAAGATCGCCTACATTGACCCGCTCTCGGGTCCGGGCGCCACCGTCGGCGAGGTCGGTCTCAAGACCTTCCAATTCCTGGCCGATGAGCTCAACGCCAAGGGCGGCGCCGGCGGCAAGAAGTTCGAGATCCTTCCCTTCGACAACAAGACCAATCCGCAGGAAAGCCTAGTGCAGGTGCAAAAGGCCGTCGATCAAGGCGCCCGCATCATCACCCAGGGCAACGGCTCCTCCGTTGCCGCCGCGCTGTCGGATTGGATCGCCAAATACAATGAGCGCAACCCCGGCAAGGAACTGATCTATCTCAACTATGCCGCCGTCGATCCGGTGCTCACCAACGAGAAGTGCGCGTTTTCACATTTCCGCTGGGACGCCAACTCCGACATCAAAATGGAGGCCCTCACCAACTACATGAAGGGCCAGAAGGACATCAAAAAGGTCTACCTGATCAATCAGGACTATTCGTTCGGCCAGGCCGTGCGCAAGACCGCCATCGAGATGCTCAAGGCCAAGCGGCCCGACATCCAGGTGGTCGGCGACGAGCTGCACCCGCTGCTCAAGGTGACGGACTTCGCCCCCTACATCGCCAAGATCAAAGCCTCCGGCGCCGACACGGTGATTACCGGGAATTGGAGCCAAGACTTCGCCCTGTTGCTGAAGGCGGCGGCCGACGCCGGCCTGCAGGTGAACTGGTACACCTACTATGCCGGCGGCACGGGCGGGCCGACCTCGGTCAAGCAGACGGGCCTGAACCATCGCGTCTTTGCGATCCAGGAAGGGTCGGCCAACGTCGACCATGCCGCCTCGCAGGCAACCGAGAAGGCCTTCCGCGAAAAGTTCGGCGTGTCGATTTTCTATCCGCGCGCCTTCAACCAGATGCGGATGCTTGCCGCCGCCATCAACAAGGCAAACTCCACCGATCCCACCAAGATCGCGCTGGCGCTTGAGGACATGAAGGTTGATGTCTTCAACGGCGGCGAGGGCGTCATGCGCAAGGACGACCACCAGTTCTTCCAGCCCATGTACATCGTTTCTCTCGGCGAGCTTGGCCCCAAGGAGCCCTTCGACGAGGAAAAGACCGGCTGGGGTTGGCGCACCATCGCCCGGCTCGATGCCAAGGATACGGTTCTGCCAACCAGCTGCAAAATGAACCGTCCGAGCTAACCGAACGCTCCGCTGGGCCGCCGCGCCACGCGACGTCGGCGGCCCCGCGCGACCTTAGAGGGTGCCCGTGGCGGAACTGATCCTGATTTCGACCCTCAACGGCGTGCTCTACGGCCTGTTGCTGTTTTTGATGGCGAGCGGCCTCACCCTCATCTTTTCCATGATGGGGGTGCTCAACTTCGCGCATGCCAGCTTCTACATGCTGGGGGCCTTCCTCGGCTTTCAGATCAGCCGCTGGGCCGGCTTCTGGCCGGCTCTGATCCTGGCCCCGGCGCTGGTCGGCTTGGCCGGGGCCATGGTGGAACGCTTCGGCCTGCGCAACGTGCACAAGCACGGCCACGTGGCCGAGCTGCTCTTCACCTTCGGCCTCGCCTTTGTCATCGAGGAGCTGGTGCAGATCGTGTGGGGCAAGTCGCCGGTCGATTTTCGCACGCCGACGCTGCTCGACTTTCCGGCCTTTACGGTGTTTGCCACCAACTACCCCGCCTATAAGCTCTTCATGCTGGTGATCTCGATCGCCATCTTCGTTGGCCTGTTCGTCATGCTGACGCATACGCGCGTCGGCCTCATCGTGCAGGCCGCGCTCACGCATCCGCACATGGTCGCCCATCTCGGCCACAATGTTCCCTTCGTCTTTATGGCGGTGTTCGGCGTAGGGGCGGCGCTGGCGGGCATCGCCGGCGTCATCGCCGGGCCGGCCCTGGTAACGCAGGCGAGCATGGCGGCCCTGCTGGGGCCAATTCTGTTCGTGGTGGTGGTCGTCGGCGGCCTCGGCTCGCTGCAGGGAGCCTTGTTCGCCTCCGTGTTGATCGGCCTGCTGCAGACCTTTGCCATTGCCGTCAATCTGTCGCTGTCCGACGTCTTTGCCGGCTCCGGGTTCAGGCCCGAGCCCAACACGCTGTTGGGCGATTTGTGGCGCGTAACGGTGGCCCAGATCGCACCGATCCTGCCCTACGTCCTGCTGATTCTCGTCTTGATCTTCAAGCCCACCGGCTTGTTTGGGAACCGAGAAACATGAGCGATGCGATCCTGAGGCGCGCCTCGACGGCGGCGGCGCAAACCGGTATCGGCCGCCTGGCGCCCTACGGACTGTGGATCGCCGCGGCGCTGCTATTGGCGCTGCTGCCGCTCGTCTTCCGCTCCGGCACGGCGCTCACCGTCATGAGCCTGATGGGGATCGCCATCATCTTTGCCCTCTCCTACAACATGCTGCTCGGGCAGACCGGCATGCTCTCTTTTGGTCATGCCGTTTACTACGGGCTTGGCGCCTACTTCACGGTGCACGCCATCAATGCGGCCATCGCCGCCGCCCTGCCGATCCCCCTGATCGTCATGCCCGTGGTCGGCGGGCTCGCCGGGCTGCTGTTCGCCATTATTTTTGGCTGGCTGTCGACCAAGCGCAGCGGTACGGCGTTTGCCATGATCTCGCTGGGTCTGGCCGAGCTGGTCGGCTCGAGCTCGCTGATCCTGCGTTCGTTCTTTGGCGGCGAAGAAGGTGTCACGACCAACCGCACCAAACTCGTTCGCCTGTTCGACTGGAATTTCGGCCCGCAGATCCAGATCTACTATCTGATCGCGGCCTGGTGCTTGTTGTGCATCGCCTTAATGTATGCGCTGACGCGCACGCCCTTTGGCCGCATGTGCAATGCCGTGCGCGATAATTCCGAGCGCACCCAGTTCGTCGGCTACAATCCGCAGGTGGTGCGCTACCTAGCCTTTTGCCTGTCCGGCCTGTTCGCCGGCGTTGCCGGCGGCCTCGCCTCGATCAACTTCGAGCTCGCCAATTCGGCGCTGTTCAGTGCGGCGCAATCCGGCAACGTGCTGCTCGCCACCTTCATCGGCGGTGCCGGTCACTTCGTTGGCCCCATCCTGGGCGCCGTGCTCGTCACCTACCTGCAAAACATGCTGAGCGATGTGACCGAGGTCTGGCAGCTCTATTTCGGCTTGATGTTCATCGCCACGGTCATGTACGCACCCGGCGGCCTTGCCGGCCTCATCATGATGCACGGGCCGATCTGGCGGGCCGGTGCGCTGGCGGCATTGCTCGCGGCTTATGCGCTGATGCTGCTGCCGATCGCCGCGGTGGCGGTGGGAGCGATCCTGGTGATCGAGATGATGACGCATCTGGGCGTCAAGGCGGCGGAAGGCACGATCATGAAAATGGGCGGCATCAGCTTTGATGCCAAGAGTTGGCTGCCGTGGGTGCTGGCGCTGGCCCTGCTGGGGGGCGGCGGCGCGCTGGCGCGGCTCGCCTGGCACCGCGTTGCCGCCGCCTGGGACCGGGCCCAGGCAAGCGCGCGGGAAAAGGGCCTCACCGTATGAGCGCGAGCCTACAGGGTCACAGCGAACGAGCGCCAGCCTTGGAAACGCGCGCGCTGCGCAAGAGCTTCGGTCCGGCCGAGATCATTCGCGGCGTCGACCTGACGATCCCCCGCGGCGAGCGCCATGCCGTGATCGGCCCAAACGGTGCGGGAAAATCGACCCTGTTCAACCTGATCAGCGGGCTCTTGCTGCCGAGCGCCGGCGAAATCCGCTTGGATGGGGCGCCGGTCGTCGGGCTGCCGGCCTACAAGATCAATCGCCGCGGGCTTTCCCGGTCGTTCCAGGTCACCAACATTTTTCCCAAGCTCAGCGTGTGGGAGAACGTGCGCTGCGCGGTGCTGTGGTCGAAGGGTGAGAAATACACCTTCTGGCGCTCGGTGCAGGCCAATCCCGAGATCGCCCAGCGCACCCAGCAGGTGTTGAGCGAAATCAACCTGATCTCGCGCAAGGATCTGCCGGCCGGCGTGCTTACCTATGCCGAGCAGCGCGCGCTCGAGATCGGCATCACCATGGCGGGTGGTGCCAGCGTCATCCTGCTCGACGAGCCGACCGCCGGCATGAGCCACGCCGAGACCGAGCGCGCCGTCGATTTGATCCGGCGCATCAGCGAAGGGCGCACGCTCCTGATCGTCGAGCACGACATGAGCGTCGTGTTCGGCCTGGCCGACCGCATCTCGGTGCTGGTCTACGGCGAGATCATCGCCAGCGGCACCCCGGCCGAGATCCGCGGCAACGCCAAGGTCAAGGAAGCCTATCTCGGCGAGGAGGCGCACTGATGCTGGAGGTCCGCGACCTCAACGCCTACTACGGCAAGAGCCACATCCTGCAGGGCGTCAACCTCGACGTTGCCGCGGGCGAGGTGGTGAGCCTGCTCGGTCGCAACGGGGTCGGTCGCTCCACCACGGTCAAGGCCATCATGGGGGAAATCCCGCCGGCCGGCAGCATCCGCTTCAAGGGCCGCGACATCGCCGGGCTGCCGAGCTACCGCATCGCCCGCTTGGGGCTCGGCTATGTGCCGGAGAACCGCGACATCTTTCCGAGCCTCACCGTCGAGCAGAACCTGCTGCTTGGCCAGAAGGACCCGCGGCGCCAGGGACGCTGGCGCCTCAAGGACATGCTCGACATGTTCCCGAATTTACGGGCCCGCGTCGACACGCCCGCGGGCGTGCTTTCGGGCGGCGAAAAGCAGATGCTGACCATGTGCCGGACGCTGATGGGCGATCCCGAACTCATCATGATCGATGAGCCGACGGAGGGGCTGGCGCCGCTGATCGTCAAGCAGGTGGGGGCGCTGATCTCGGAAATCGCCCGGCGCGGCCTTGCGATTTTGCTGGTGGAGCAGAAGCTGTCGATCGCGCTCGACATTTCGCAGCGGGTCTATGTCATGGGGCACGGGCGCATCGTTTTCGAGGGCACCCCGGCCGATCTCAAGGCCAACCATAAGGTGCGCCACGAATGGCTCGAGGTCTGAGGCGAGCTTAGCGCTTGGCACCGCCTTGGCTATCTGACCGCGCCGGTCGCTGCGCGCGGCGGCTCATGCCGCCAGCGATCGGGCGATGGTGTCGGAGCCCTTTTCCGCAATCATGATGGTGGCCGGGTGGATGTTGGGCGAGGGGATCGCCGGCATCACCGAGGCATCGACCACGCGCAGGCCTTCGAGGCCGTGCACCTTGAGCTCGCTATCGACCACGGCGGTGTCATCCTGGCCCATGCGGCAGGTTCCGCAGGGATGGTAGACCGTGCCCGCGACCTGCCGGATAAAGGCGCGGATATCGTCATCGGCGATGACGTGGGCGCCCGGCCGCACCTCGCAGAAGATCAGCGAACGATAGGGTTCGGTGGCGATGATCTGCCGGCCCATGTGGAAGGCGGCCACCGAGCGGCGCATGTCGTCGTCCTCGGCGTCTGAGAAATAGTTGGCAAAAATTTTGGGCTTGGAGCGGCGCGTGCCGTCGGTGAGCTTGATCTCGCCGCGGCTCTTGGGCCGGCAGACGCAAAAGTTAAAGCCGAAGCCGGGCCAGCGGTCCAATCCCAGCGTCAGGTGTTCGGTCGAAAAGTTGGTGCTCTGGAACTGCAGGTCGGGGACCGGCTCGCTGGGACTTGATTTGGCAAACAGCGTCGCCTCGGTGGCGCCCACCGCGAGCTGGCCCGAGGAGGACGTCAGCCATTCCCAGGCCATGCGCGCCTGCTGCTGCTTGGAGGTCAAAATCTCGTTCAGCGTGCCCGGCGTCCGGGTCAGGAAGGTGAAGCGGGCCTGCACGTGGTCCTGTAGGTTCTTGCCCACCCCCGGCAGATCGTGCGCGATTTCGATGCCGAACTGGCGCAGTTCGGCGGCCGGCCCGACGCCCGAGTTCAGCAGCAGCATGGGGGAATTGATGGCCCCGGCCGAGACGATCACCTCGCGCCGCGCCCGGATCTGCCTGGTGACCCCGCGCGCCTCGACCTCGACACCCACGGCACGCCGGCCTTCGAACAGGATGCGCCGCACCAAACTCTGCGTCATGAGCTTGAGGTTCTTGCGCGCAAGGTTGGGCTTGAGGTAGCCCGCCGCCGTCGAGCAGCGCCAGCCGTTGCGCACGTTGAGCTGCACGATGCCGACCCCATCGATGCGCTCGCCGTTAAAGTCGCGGTTGTAGGGATACTGCAGGCGCGTGCAGGCCTCGACGAAGGCCCGGGCGTTGGCCGAGGGGTTCTTGATATTGGAGATGGTCATTGGGCCGCCCTGGCCGCGGTAGGCGTCGGCGCCGGTGACGTTGTGTTCCATGCGCTTGAAGTAGGGCAGCACGTGCTTGTAGCCCCAGCCGGCGGCGCCCAGCGCCTCCCAGGCGTCGTAGTCGCTGGGCGCCCCCCGCAGGAAGACAAGGCCGTTGATCGAACCCGAGCCGCCGAGCACCCGGCCGCGCGGCCAGCTAAGCCGCCGACCGTTGAGATGGGGCTCGGGCTCGGTCTCATAGCCCCAATTGACGGATGGATTGGGCACCAGCTTGCCGAAGCCCAAGGGAATGTGGATCCAAGGATTGCGATCGCGCTTGCCCGCCTCGATCAGGCACACCTTGATGGCGGGGTTCTCCGTTAGCCGCGTTGCCAGCACGCAACCGGCCGAGCCCCCACCCGCCACCACGACGTCGAACTCGCTATCCAATGTCTCAGTCAAGATCTTCCCCCTTTTGCGGATCCGACCCCCGTCTTGAGGATCGTGCAACAGTGAAACAGCGCGGCCGGCCGCGGCCGCCAGCGTCCCGCGCGCGCGCGCGCCCCGTGCCGCCGCCGGCGCGATTTGCGCGGGGTGCGGCCGGGGGGTGCGGAGGCTGGCGCTAGGGCGTGGCGACGAACAGCGGGATTTGCCGCGTCGTCTTCGTCTGATAGTCCGCGTAGGGCGGGAAGGCTGCCACGGCGAGGCTCCACAGCCGCGCGCGTTCATTGGCGTCCGCGACCTCGCGCACGCGCATCGGGCGCACGACCGTCTCGTCGCGCAGCTCGATGTTTGGGTTGGCGCGCAGATTGTAAACCCAGACGGGGTCGTTGGGCGCGCCGCCCTGGGAGCCGACGAGAACATAGCTGTCGCCGTCTTTGACGCGCATCAGCGGCGTCTTGCGGATGGCGCCGGTTTTGTTGCCCGAGTGTGTGACAAGGATCACCGGCAGGCCGGTATCGCGCAGCGTGGTCCCTTTGGTGCCCCCGCTGCTCTCGTAGAGTTCGACCTGCTCACGTACCCAGTCCCGCGGGCTTGGTATATAGGTGGCCATGGGCCTGCCCTCCTATCGCTGTTAGCGTTTTTGCATTTTCGCACAGCCTTGATGCAGAAGGGAAATGCAATTGCGCCGTGCCGCGAAGCGCGGGCGGGCCGCGGCCTGCCGGCGCACCTGTCTGGCGCATTGGCCGCGGGGCCGCTGCGCGCGGTGGATATGCGGCGGGCGGTCGCGCCCCCTAAAACCCGCCGCGGTGGGGCCCTCAGGGCTTGCGCCGGCGTCAGCGCGCGGCGTTAAGAACAAGGCGAAAGCCAATGGCGCTGGGCGGCGTGCCGACCGAGCAGCCGCCCGCCCGCGCATCGCGGATGAAGTCGGGCATGTAGGCGCGATGGCGCCCCTCGACCAGGCGCACCCCGCAATTGACGATGTTGGCCTCGACCGTGCCCAGGCGATCCAAGGTCGTGCGCACAAAGCAGGTGTCGGTCCATTCCCAGACATTGCCTGCCACGTCGAGCAGCCCGTGCTCATTGGCTCCAAAAGTGCCGATCGGCTGCGGCGTCTTGCCGAGTCCAGGGCCGAGTCCAGGGCTGAACTCAGGGCCGAACCCAGGGCCGCGGCCAGCGTTGCGCGCGGCGTCCTTGTCATAAAGGGCGAGCGCGCGCCGGCCGGGATCGGCGCCTTGGGCGCTTGCGGGCTCGGCATCATCGCTAAACCGGCTGCCCGCCGCGTAGGCCCACTCCCGATCGGTCGGCAAGCGGAAGGGGAGGCCGGTGCTGCGCGACAGCCAGGCCGCATAGGCGTCCGCATCGCGCCAGCTGACCTTAACCACGGGACGATCGGGGGCCGCCTCTTCGTCGATGGCCCCGTCGATGGCAAGACAGGCTTGGGCCTTAACGCAGCGCTGATAGTCGGCGGCGGTGACCTGGTGGCGCATGATGCGGAGCCCGCCCGGGATTCGAACGGTTTGCAGCGGCGCGCTGGTGGGCTGCCCGTCGCGCCAGACGTCGCCGGGGTCGCGATAGCGAATGGCCCCGGGCCCGAGCTCGACGAGGTCGGGCAGCACGATCGGAGCCTGCGCCGACCACAGGCGGCTTGCGGTTGCGACGGCCGCAAGCCCGAAGAGCGCGACGAGGAGGGCAAGCGCCCAAGAGGGCGCCTGCAAGGAGAGCGTGTGCGGGGTGCTGGGCGGCATCGGCAGCCCTTGCGAGGAGCGCTATCGCTCCAGGTTGGTCTTCTGCACGGGACCCGGGGCGCGGACCTGGGTCATCAGGTCCTCGTTCCAGGGGCCCTCGACGCGGAAGTGCGCGGTGGCGCCGAGCTCGAACGCCTCGATCATGTTGTGGTTGACGTAGGCGACGATACCGGGCTGGAGGAACTTGTAGAGGGCTGCACCGGCGGAGCCGCCGCGGATAAACCAGGTTTCGAGATCGGTCTGCGGGGGATTTGCGAATTTACCGGTCTCCCAGACGTAGTCGCCGTGACCGCCGACGAGGTGCGGGCGCGAGTCGCGGTCGGCCTGGGAGTGGATGATGAGGACCCTTTCACCGACCTTGGCCGGCATGGCGTTTTTGCCGGTCAAGGCGCCGACCGCGCCGTTGAAGACGACGTGCGTGGGGATCAGCTTGTGCATCAGATCCATGGTATCGGCGAAGGCATCGACGTGGGTGGCGTAGGACTTAAATTTGCCCTTGGCATCGCGCGGCACGTAGAAGTCCTGCTCGCCCAGATAGTAGACGCGATCGTAGCTGAGGGGCTTGCCGGCGCCGTCCTTGAGACCGTCGCGCGGCAGCACCATTACGGCGCCGCTCATGCCCGCGGCGATATGCCAGGGCACCATGGGTCCGCCGGGGATGCAGTGGTAGATGAATACCCCCGTGCGCGTCGCCTTCCAGCGCAGCATGACCTGCTCGCCCGGGCCGATCAGCGTCAGGTCGCCGCCGCCGGAGGCTCCCGTGGCCGAATGGAAGTCGATGTTGTGCGGCATGGTGTTGCTGGCGGGGTTAACGAGGGTGACCTCGACGTAGTCGCCTTCGTGCACGACCATGAGCGGGGCGGGGATCGAACCGTTGAAGGTCATGGCACGGAGTTTGGTGCCGTCGTCGTCGATGACGATCTGCTTTTCCTCGGCGACGAGCCGAAATTCCATGATCTTGGGCCCGGCCGTCGTGGCCTGCTCGTGGGCATGCACATAGGGCGGGGCGACGAGCTCGACCTTCTGGCGCGGCAAATTCAGCGCTTCACCGGCCGCGGCCGCCGGCAGGAAGCCGCCGAGGCAAAGGCTGACGGCGGCAAGCGTCGTTTTCCAATCCATAACCATCTTTTTCGTCCCAGTATGGAGGCGCAAGCAATCAATCGCGGGAGGCCGCTTCGAGAGCTCTGCCGCGCCGAAAAACAAGGGAAAGGTGATCTCAATGCCGTGACGGGAAAGGCAAGGTCGTACTTTCCACGCCGCAGTGTGCGCACAGTTCGAACTGGCGGGAAACGGAGGTTAGGCCAAGTGCGTCACTCACAGATGTCTCAGGACCAAAGCCCTGTTTCAGAGCAACGGACCGCGGCGACCAAGGTCGCTTGGTATTGCCCCCCTGTATTGTCCTCGGCGTTGCCCTCGACCAGGCGCCGGCAAGCCCGATGGGCTGAAGGCAGCGGCCGACCGAAAGGTCAATTCGGATTGGCCCTTTTCAAGCCAAAAGGTCTCGGTGGGCCAAAAGTCTCGGCGGGCCAAGTCTCGGGCTGGGCTGGCGCGCACGGGGCGCTTGCCCCCGCGGGCAATCGCGCCTGGGGCGCGACCGGCCAACGCCGAGACGACAAAACGCTTCTGATGGTCGCCGCGCGTCCGGCGCGGCGTGGTCAGGCCGCGGGAGGCGCCGAAGCGAACCGCCCGACCATCGTCGGCGCCGCGGTTCAAGCCTTGCGCGCGCGCGTCCTCGCTTTTGATCTTTTGGCCGGTCTTTTGACCCGCAGCGCCGGCGGTGCGCTCAAGCGCGCGGCCAGGCGATAGGCGTTGGTGACGCTTTGAATGAACAACATCTGTTCCTGCCACACCTCGAGGGGCGAGCGGGCCCGCAACAACCGCAGGGGCAATTCGGCGCAGCGCGCGGCCATGTTGCCCATCAGCTCGAAGAGATCGGCGCCGGCTGCCGCTGGTGTCAGGTCCCCTCTCAGCGCAGGTCCCGGTGAGGCGGCCAGCGAGGAGGTGCGCGTGCGGGCCTGACGCCCGGGCTTCTTGCGACGACGTGGGGCAGCCATGGTTTTGGTCCTCGTTTTCTATTGAGCTCCCAATGCTCAACGTCCGCGCGGCAATTGGGTTGCAGGCCAACGGGTTCCGCGGTTGACTGGGGGTGGCGAAATTCGCGCCCCAAGACAAGGCCAGCGACAGGGCAAGAGACAAGGCCAGAGAAGGCACGAGACAAGGCCAGAGACAAGGCCAGAGACAAGGCCAGAGACAAGGTCAGAGACAAGGCACGAGACAAGGTAGGAAACGATGACCCACGCCTGTTATTGCGTCACCAAGCACAGCGCCCCGCTCGAACGTATGGAGTGCGCCACGCCCGAGCCCAGGGGGGCCGAGGTTCTGATCCGCATGACGGCCGCGGGCGTGTGTCATAGCGATATTCACATTTGGGAGGGCGTTTACGACCTGGGCTCGGGCAACCAGATGACGCTCAAGGATCGCGGCGTGTCGCTGCCCTTGACCATGGGGCATGAGATTTCGGGGGAGGTCGTCAAGGTTGGGCCCGATGCCAAAGCGGTGGCGCCGGGCGCCGCCTGCGTGGTTTATCCCTGGCTCGGCTGCGGCGAGTGCCCGACGTGCCGGCGCGGCGAGGAGAACCTGTGTGCGGTCAAGGCCCGCTCCATGGGGGTCTTTATGCCGGGTGGCTATGCCGAATACGTGCTCGTGCCGCATGAGCGCTATTGCGTGGATCTGGGCAAGCTCGATCCCGCGGAAACGGCGCCGCTCGCCTGCTCCGGTGTGACCACCTATTCGGCGCTGAAAAAGTTTGGCGCCAAGATCAAGGACGATCCCGTGGTCATCATGGGGGCCGGCGGCCTCGGGCACATGGCGCTGAGCGTACTTGCCGCCATGCAAGGCAAGGGCGCCATCGTCATCGATATCGATGCGGGAAAACGCCAGGCGGCCATGGACGCCGGTGCACTCGCCGCCATCGATGGTGCGGCCCCCGACGCCGCCCAACAGATCATCAAGGCAACCGGCGGCGGTGCCACCTCGGTGCTGGATCTGGTCGGGGCATCGACAACCCTCTCACTTGGCATCGCCAGCCTCCGCAAGGGTGGTGAGATCGTCGTGGTTGGCCTCTATGGCGGGGAGCTGAAACTGCCCATCGTCTATTTGCCCCTGCGCGGCATGGGGCTCAGGGGCTCCTACGTCGGCAGCTTGCCGGAGCTCAAGGAGCTGGTGGGGCTGGCACAGAAGGGGACGCTGAAGCCCATCAAGGTGACGCGGCAAAAGCTTTCGGAGGCCAGCGCCGCGCTCAGCGCCCTCAAGGCGGGCAAGGTCGTTGGCCGCGTCGTCTTGGTGCCCTAAGGGGCAAGGGTGCCGGGAGCAAGGGTGCCAGGGAGCAAGCGTGCCAGGAAGGTGCAAGTGCGCCCAGTGGAACGGAAAAATGCCCCCTAAGCGCGGTGCCCGCTGCCGTTGACGGGGCGCGCTTCCGTTCCTAGTCTTTCCTGCGGGCGCCGAATCGCCCGCCAAGCGTGGGATCCGCGGCAAACGACCCATGCGTGCTCCGGCCATAGCCGACGTCGCCCTCGCCGTCCTCTTGGCGGGCCTGGTGTTGGGGCTGGGATCCCCAAGCCCTGCGCTGGCGCATTCTGGGCATCAGCATGGGCACGATCATGCCCACACGCCTGCGAACACGCCTGCTCACCATCCCGGCCGGGTGAACCCAGCGGCAGCCAAGCTCGCCCCGGTCATCCACCCCACGCCGGCAGCGGTCGCGGCTCAACCCCTATTGGGATCGGCAGGCGGGTTGGCGGCACGCCCGGTCGCGCCCACGCCGCAGCTGGGCCCGGCGCAGGCGCGCCTTCCCGTCATCGCCGGCACTGGGGTCAAGGTGCAGAAGGTCCCCGTCGAGCCGCTGCACCAGGACACCTGCTGCTGCGGCAGTTTGGCGTGCCACGTTGGCGTGATGGCTGCGTTTATCACGATCGATAACCCCTATCGGCTGGGAGAACGTTTGCGGCCGAGGCCCGTGCTTGCCTCCGCGCGGGCCACCCTCGAGGGTATCGAGCGACCGCCGCGCGCGCCGCTCGAAACCTAGGTCGGCCGGATTCATCCGTAAGCGGATGGATTGACCTTGCTTCCCAGTCAGGTTTGGCTGTCGCCAGATACCGGCCGTCATGCTGAAGCGTTCCCTCGTGTTCGAATGCTGCGGCGTTCAACGTGCTCCCAAGGTTCTTGCATGCGCTGTTGCCCCCTTTGTCTGCTGGCGCCACTGCTGCTGTTGGCGCCGACGGCATCGCCCGCCAAGGCGGCCAGTCCGGACGACCCTCGAGCCCCCGTGCCTGCCGAGCGCTACCAGCCCGTCCTTAAGGGGACCCGGAGCTTTCGGCCCGTCGAGCCGCTGCCGTGGGGGGACGTCAACCGTCGCGTCGACCCGCAAGCCGGACGCCGCAAGCCTGCCGCGCGGCCGCTCGGGGAGGCACCCGATGGCGCGCCCCCGCACAAGCCCTGAGCGCGGGGCCCAAGCCCATGGATCAAAGCCGATGAGAACGACAGGGCGAGGGGCGCGTTGCCGCGGCGGCCTGATCGCCGGGCTGCTGGCGGCCGCCGGTATGGGCGTCGCCGGCTGCGCCAGGCTCTCGCCGGACGGCGGCATGTTGGTGGTGGAAGCGGCGGCAAGCGCCGAGCTCGGCAAGGAGGTCAAAAAAATCGCCCACGAGGCCGACGCGGCCGCACTCTCGGCCCGCGTGCGGGCGCTACTTGCCAAACCCCTCACCGTCTCCGCTGCCGTGCAGATTGCGCTTTTCAACAATCGCGCCTTGCAGGCGGCCTTCAACGAGCTTGGGATTTCCGACGCCGAGGTGGCCGAGGCAAGCCTGCCGCCGTCACCCGCGCTGTCGTGGCAGCGCATCGTTGGCTCGGGCGGCTTCGAGATCGAACGCCAGATCGTGCAAAATGTCTTGGCCTTGCTGACCCTGCCGCGGCGGCGGGAGATCGCCGAAGCCCGCTTCCAGCAGGCGCAGGCGCGGGCCGTTGCGACCACGCTCGGCGTCAGTTTGGAGGCGGCCCGCGCCTACTACGGGGCGGTCGCCGCCAACGAAGCGGTCAAAGCTCTCGAGGAGGCGCGGCTGTCGGCCGAAAGTGTGTCGGAGGTGGCCAAGCAGCTGGGCGAGACCGGCGCCATGTCGAAGCTCGACCAGGCGCGCGAGCACGCCTTCTATGCCGAGGTGAGCGCACAGTTGGCGAGCGCGCGCCTGCGCCAGCGCCGCGAACGCGAGCGCCTCATTCGCGCGCTTGGCCTGTGGGGTGGCGACACCAAGTTCACCTTGCCGGCGACGTTGGCCGCACTGCCCAACAAGCCCCGCACCCGGGCAGCGGTGGAGCAGGACGCCGTGCGGCGACGGGCCGATCTCGTCGTCTCCCGTCTGGAGGTCGACATCCTGGCGCTTCAGCTCGGCCTCACGCGCAAGACGCGCGTCATCAACGCGCTCGAGGTCGCGGGCGTCAGCAAGACGGAAAAGGACATCGATCCCGCGACCGGCGAGGCCGACAAGATCAAGCGCCGCGGTTTCGAGGTCGAGCTGGAGATTCCGATCTACGACTTCGGCGAGGCGCGGCTAAAGCGCGCCGAGGAAACCTACATGGCGGCGGTCAACCGCCTGTTGGCGCGCGCCGTAAACGCGCGCTCCGAGGCCCGCGAGGCCTATGCGGTCTATCGCGGGGCCTACGACATCGCCCGCCACTATGAGCGTGAAGTCCTGCCGCTGCGCCGGATCATCGCGGAGGAGACCTTGCTCAACTACAACGCCATGATCCGCGACCTGTTCGCGCTTCTGGCTGAAGCGCGCGCCCGCATTGCGGCCAACACGCAAGCCATCGAAGCCCGCCGCGACTTTTGGTTGGCTGCCGTCGATCTCGAGGCCGCCATCGTTGGCGGGCGCGGCCCGCAAGGGGCGCCACCGGCCAGTACGCCGTCGAGCACCGAGCCCCGGGACCACTGAGATAGCAGGAGCACGCCCATGCCGTTATCGCGTAGAGCTTTTCTCGCCACCTCGGGCTTGACGCTTGCCAGCGTCGGTCCCAGCGCAACCCGGTTCGGCGATCGCGTCGCCGCCGCCGGCCTTCCCGAGGTGCTGACGCAACCGGCAACGGCGATGCAACCGCCCCTACAACCCGACGCCGGCCAGGATTACCAGCCGGTGGTCACGCTCAACGGTTGGACATTGCCTTGGCGGCGAAACGGGGAGTGGAAGGAGTTCCATCTCGTGGCCGAGCCCGTGGTGCGCGAGCTGGCCCCCGGCATGAAGGCGCATCTGTGGGGCTACAACGGCCAGTCGCCTGGGCCGACGCTGGAGGCCGTCGAGGGCGACAAGGTTCGCGTCTTCGTCACCAACAAGCTTCCCGAACACACCACGGTGCATTGGCACGGCATGCTGTTGCCCAGCGGCATGGACGGCGTCGGCGGCCTAACGCAACCGCACATCGATCCGGGCAAGACCTTTGTCTATGAGTTCGAACTCAGGGAAAGCGGCACCTTTATGTATCACCCGCATTCCGACGAGATGGTGCAGATGGCGATGGGCATGATGGGCATGTTCATCGTGCATCCGCGCGATCCAAAGTTCATGCGCGTTGATCGCGACTTTGTCTTTCTGCTCGGCGCATTCCGGATCGATCCCGGCAGCTATGTGCCCAAAGTCGCCGAAATGACGGAGTTCAATCTCTGGACCTTCAACTCCAGGGTCTTCCCCGGCATCGACCATCTCGCGGTCCGCAAGGGTGACCGCGTGCGCGTGCGCATCGGCAACCTCACCATGACCAATCATCCGATCCACATGCACGGGCATCACTTTGCGGTGACGTGCACCGATGGCGGCTGGGTGGCGGAAAGTGCGCGCTGGCCGGAAGCCACCATCGACGTCCCCGTTGGCGCCGTGCGTGCCTTTGACTTTCAGGCCGACTATGCCGGCGACTGGGCGCTGCATTGCCACAAGAGCCATCACACCATGAACGCCATGGGTCACGACCTCAACACCTACATCGGCGCCGACCTCGGTGAGGTACGCCGAAAGATTGCGCGCGTGGTCGGTGGCGACTACCACCCGATGGGTTCGCGGGGCATGGCCGAGATGGGGGCCATGGAGATGCCGGCGCCAGACAACACGCTGCCGATGATGACCGGCTTCGGCCAGTTCGGGCCCATTGAAATGGGCGGCATGTTCACGGTCGTGAAAGTGCGCGAGGGCCTCGCCGCCAACGACTACGGCGATCCCGGCTGGTTCCAGCATCCCCGAGGCAGCGTGGCCTACGAATGGCGCGGCGAGCGGCCGACGCCAGCGAGCGCGCCGGCGCAGGCGCCCAAGGCCGCAACGCCGCCGCCGCGAACCAACGTCGAGCCCAAGGCGTTGCCTCCCAAACCAGGGCATCGCCACTGACGCCCGCATTGCGCGGCGCGACACCAGCCCCGACCAGGAGAGCCCCACATGCGTAAGACGGCACTGACCCTCGCCACCGGCCTTGCCCTCTCGCTTGCCTCCACCTTTGCGCACTCTCAGTCCGCGATGGTCGACGGCGAAGTCAAGAAGGTCGACCCATCGGCGGGCAAGCTCACCATCAAGCACGGCGCCATCAAGAGCATGCACATGGATGAAGGCATGACGCACGTGTGGCGGGCGCAAGACCCGGCCATGCTCAAAGACCTGAAGGCGGGGGCGAAGATCAGGTTCGAGCCGGCCAACATCAATGGCCAGTTCACGGTCATGCGGCTAGAGAAGCGCTAACGGGGTCGAGGCGCGATGATCCGGCCTTTTCGCCCGCCGTCAGGTTTGTCCGGCAAAAATCGTCGAGGGCCCGTGGGAAATGGCGGTCCCCTCGCCCGCACACTGTTCCACGCAGCCGCCCTGGTGGCGACGCTGACGCTCGTGAGCCCGGGGGCGGCGCACGAGCGGACGCATAAGACCATCAAAATCGTGCATCCCTGGGTTCCCGAGACGCAAGACGGGGAGGTCGCCTTACGCGTGACCCTGAAAAACAGCGGGGCAAAGGCTGACCGCCTGCTCGCCGTCTCGACGCCGATCGCCACGCGGGTCGCGATCATCGATGTCGGGGGCAAGGAGGGTCGGGGGCTCCCGATCCCCGCGCGCGGCGAACTGGCGCTCGCTGCCGAAGGCCCGCGCATTCTGCTCAGCGGGCTAAAAAAGCCGCTCTATGCCTACGACGACTTTGAGGTGACGTTCGAGTTTGAGAAGGTCGGTGCGGTAAAGGTGGACGTGATTGTCGAAGAGGGGCCCGGTGCGGATAAGGAGGCGCCGGGAGGCTGAGGGGTGCGCCGACACCTCACAAGGCCTGGGCCCGGAGCCTCAGCGCGTTGGCGATGACGCTGACCGATGACAGGGCCATCGCCGCGGCCGCGACGATGGGCGAGAGCAGCACGCCGAGGACGGGATAGAGGACCCCCGCGGCCAGCGGCACGCCCGCGGCATTGTAGATGAAGGCGAAGACCAGGTTTTGGCGGATGTTGGCCATGGTGGCTGCCGACAGGCGCCGCGCCCGCACGATGCCGCCGAGGTCACCCTTGAGGAGCGTGATGTCGGCGCTCTCCAGCGCCACGTCGGCGCCCGTGCCCATGGCGATGCCGACGTCCGCGGCGGCCAGCGCCGGGGCGTCATTGACGCCATCGCCCGCCATCGCCACCACGTGCCCCGCCTTGCGCAGGCGCTCGACCACGTCGCTTTTGTCCTTGGGCAACACGTCGGCCTCGACCTCGGTGATGCCGAGCTTGGCCGCCACGGCGCGCGCCGTGGTGGCGTTGTCGCCCGTCAGCATCACGAGCGCGGATGCCCCCAGCCTTGAGGGCGGCAACGGCGCCGGGCGTGGTTGGCTTGATGGGGTCGGCGATGGCGATGACGCCGGCCGCTTGGCCATCGATCGCCATAAAGACCGCGGTGGCGCCCTCCTGCCGCAGCGTCTCGGCCTCGGCTGCGAGCGCGGCCGCGTCGATGCCCGTCTCCTGCATGATCCGGGCGTTGCCGATCACCAGCTGCCGGCCCTCGATGCTGCCGGTGACGCCTTTGCCCACGGGGGCATCGAAATTTTCGGGCTCGACGAGGGCAAGGTTGCGCGCCTTGGCGGCATCGACGATCGCGGCGGCAAGGGGATGCTGACTGGCGCGCTCGAGGCTCGCGGCAAGGCGCAACAGCTCATTTTCGGCGAGCGCGCCGCTGGTCCTGATCGCGACGACGCGCGGGGAGCCCTCGGTGAGCGTGCCCGTCTTGTCGACCACGAGGGTGTCGACCTTTTCCAGGCGCTCGAGCGCTTCGGCGTTCTTGATTAGCACGCCCGCCTGCGCACCGCGGCCGACGCCGACCATGATCGACATCGGCGTCGCCAGTCCGAGCGCGCAGGGACAGGCGATGATGAGGACGGAGACGGCCGCGATCAGCCCATAGGTCAGGCGCGGGGGTGGTCCCCAGACGGACCAGGCAACGAAGGCGAGCACGGCGATGACGATCACGAGCGGCACGAACCAGCCCGAGACCTGGTCGGCAAGCCGCTGAATGGGGGCGCGGCTTCGTTGCGCCTGGGCCACCAGGGCAACGATCTTGGCCAGCATGGTTTCGCGCCCGACCCTGTCGGCGCGGACAACAAAGCTGCCGCTCTGGTTGAGGGTGCCGCCGATCACAGCGTCGCCCATGGTTTTTTCCACGGGCATGGCCTCGCCCGTCACCATCGACGCATCGATGAAGCTGCGGCCGTCCAGGATGGTGCCATCGACGGGGACGCTTTCACCGGGGCGCACGCGCAGGCGATCGCCGACCACGACGTCTTCGACGGCAACGTCCGCCTCGCTACCGTCGGGGCCGAGGCGGCGGGCGCGCTTGGGCGCCAGCTTGAGCAGCGCGCGGATCGCCCCGCTGGTCTGCTCGCGCGCCTTGAGCTCGAGCACCTGGCCCAGCAGCACCAGCACCGTGATCACGGCGGCCGCCTCGAAATAAACCGCCACCGCGCCGTCGCTGCCCCGAAGCGCGGCTGGAAAGAGGCCCGGCAAGAGCGTGGCAAGGACGCTATAGCTCCAGGCCACGCCGGTGCCCATGGCGATTAGGGTGAACATATTGAGGCTGCGCGCTTTGACGGAGGCCCAACCGCGCACGAAAAAGGGCCAACCGGCCCACAGCACCACGGGCGTCGCCAGGGCGAGTTGCAGCCAATTGCCAAGCTGCTGACTGGGCAGGATGTGGAGATTGGTCAGATGCCCACCCATTTCCAGGACCAGGACCGGCAGCGTGAGCAGAAGGCCGATCCAGAACCGGTGCGTCATGTCGACGAGCTCGGCGTTGGGGCCGATCTCTGCCGCGGCTTCGGCGGGCTCGAGCGCCATGCCACAAATCGGGCAGAAGCCCGGACCCACCTGGCGAACTTGCGGATGCATGGGGCAGGTGTAGATGCTGCCGGCCGGCGCCGGTGCCGGCGCGGGGGCCTCGCCTGCGAGGTACTTGGCCGGCTCCGCACTAAATCGCTCGCGGCAACGCGCCGAGCAAAAGTACCAGCTCCGCCCCGCGTGCTCGGCCGTGTGCTTGGCGCCGATCGGGTCGACCGTCATGCCGCACACGGGGTCGGTGGCGCGATCCTGCGCGGGCGCGCCAGGTCCTGCGCCGGGCGCCAGGGTGCGGCCCCGCGCCAGGGTGCGGCCCCGCGTGAGGGTGCGGCCCCGCGTGGTGGTGTTCGCCGCTGACCTGAGCCTTCATGAATCGATCTCCTGGCGCGACGCTGTGGCTGGCGCGGCCCCGTTTTCGGCTTGACCTATATACCCTATGGGGGTATCTAGGCAAGGATGAGTCAGACGGCAAAATCGACCTGCCTTACGCGCCTTGCCCGCATCGAGGGACAGGTGCGGGGTCTTTCCCGTATGATCGAGGAAGACCGCTACTGCATCGATGTCGTGACCCAAATCGCGGCCGTGCGCGCGGCGCTGCGGCGCGTGGAGGAAGAGGTGCTACGGGACCACATTTCCCATTGCGTTGAACATGCCATTGTCAGCGGCAATGCCGCCGAGCAGCGGCGCATGGTCTCGGAGCTTATGGACGTTCTGGGTCGGAGCGCGCGGTGATGTCGCGCAAAGGGGATCCGATGGTGAGGCACGTAAGCGGGAGCGGGCAAACGCGGCGGGCGGTGCTTGCCGGGTTCGCCGCGGGTGCTGTCTTTGGCGGGCGGCGGCTGGCGGCCGAGCCGGCGCCCATGGTCACGGTCTGGAAGGATCCGAGCTGCGGCTGCTGCAGCGGTTGGGTTGACCACCTGCGGCGCAGCGGTTTTACGGTTGCGGCCATCGATACGGCCGATCTCGCCGCCGTCAAGGCAGCATTGGGCGTACCGGGCGAGCTCGCGTCCTGTCACACGGCAAAGATCGACGCCTATGTCATCGAAGGGCATGTCCCCGCCGCGGCCGTCCGGCGGCTGCTGGCGGAAAGGCCAGCGGCCCTGGGGCTTGCCGTTCCGGGCATGCCGATCGGTTCGCCCGGCATGGAGGGCGGCACGCCGCAACTTTATGACGTGATTTTGTTCGCTGCGCAGTCGACCACGGTCTACGGGCGGTTTATCGGCAGCGAGCCACGCTGAGGGAGTACGCTGAGCCGGTCTGGGCCAGGTGGTGCACAGGATACGGGTTGCTGCCCTCAGGCTGCCGGCGCCAAGGCGGCGCCTGCCGCGGCGCTCAAGACCACCACCAGCCAGGGCGGCCACTGCCACATGAAGAGGAGAAGGAAGGCGGTCATCGCCACGGCAAAGTCGCGCGCGTTGGCGATACCGGCGGTCCAAACCGGATGATAGAGCGCCGCCAGCAAGAGCCCGACCACGGCGGCGTTCACGCCCTTGAGCGCGGCCTGCACCAAGGCCGTCCTGCGCATGGCTTCCCAGAAGGGCAGGGCACCCAACACCAGCAGGAAGGAGGGCAGGAACACCGCGATCAAGCACAGGAGCGCCATGCCCCATCCGCCCATGACTGCGCCGAGGTAGGCCGCGAAGGTGAAGAGGGGGCCGGGGACGGCCTGGGCCGCACCGTAGCCGGCGAGGAAGGCATCGTTCGTTACCCAGCCCGGCGGCACGACTTCGGCTTGCAGCAGCGGCAGCACGACATGGCCGCCGCCGAACACCAGCGAGCCGGCGCGATAGAAGGCATCGAATTGGGCCAACAGCGGGCTGTGCAGCAGCGAAACCGCGAGCGGCAACAGGAACAAGAGGCCAAAGAAGGCGCTGAGCGCGACCACCGCAACGGTGCGCGGGACGGCAAGGGGGAGCGAGGTGGGATCGCTCGGTGCGCCGTCGCGCAAGAGCGCGATGCCGACCGCGCCACCCAAGGCAATGGCGCCGACTTGGCCCCAGGTTGAGGGAAATGCCAGGGCCAGGATCGCGGCCGCGACGGCGAGGGTGGCGCGGGGACGGTCGGGAGCGAGCGTCCGGGCCATGCTGAGCACCGCCAGGGCGACGACGGCGACGGCCGCGGCCTTGAGGCCATCGAGCCAGCCCGTGCCGAGCAGACCCTCGAGGCCGACGAGGCTATAGGCGAACAGGATCATAAGGACGGCCGACGGCAGCGTGAATCCTGCCCAGGCTGCCAAGGCCCCCGCGTAGCCGGCGCGCGACAGTCCGATGGCCAGGCCGACCTGGCTGCTGGCCGGCCCGGGGAGGAATTGGCAGAGCGCGACGAGATCCGCGTAGGACCGCGCGTCCAGCCAGCGCCGACGCGCCACGAACTCCTCATGAAAATAGCCAAGGTGCGCCACCGGCCCGCCGAACGAGGTGAGGCCAAGCTTGAGGAAGACCAGGAAGACTTGCCCCAGGATTGCCGTGCAAAAGGCCTGGCTTGCTTTCGGTTGCGGGCACGCTCACCTCGATCCTAGTGGATGCGGTCTTCCATCTTTTCCAGGGATGCATCCTCTCACTCGTCCGCGGTCTTGCGTCCCGTTGCCGTCGCTTGTGGCTTTCAGGGTCGATAGGGGCCGGAACGCGCGAGGTAGGCCACAAGATCGGCGCGCTCTTGCGCATCGCGCACGGGCGGAACGCTCATGGCCGTGCCGGCAACCACGCTGTCCGGGTCGGCAAGATAGCGATCAAGCGTTGCGGCATCCCAGATGAGCCCGGCGACCGCCTTGTTTCGCATGGCCTGCGAATAGGCAAAGCCTGGAAGCTGGGCCGCGGGTCGGCCCAGGAGCTTGGAGAGATTGGGCCCTTGCAGCTTGGCGGGCTCGTCGGGATCGACGGAGTGACAGGCAAAGCAGCGCTGAAAGGCGCGCTCACCACGGGCGGCATTGCCTTCCTCGGCATGGCCGGCCGCGCCCGGCAGCGGTGTGGCGAGCGCGGCGACGATGAAGCCGACAACCAAGAGAGGTTTTACGCTCACGTGCTCGGGCCCCTCAGGTTTTAGGGGTAGCGAATGACGCGAATGCGCTCGGTGCCCGATTCGGCGATCCAGGCTTCGCCCTTGCGGCCGAGCAGCTGGCGCACGTTTGCGCCGGGGCGATCGCTGGGAAAGCTCTCAAAGGTTTCTTTGTCCGGATCGAAACGGACCACCGCGTTGGCGCTCCAGTCCGTGAGCCAGACCTTGTCATCGGGGTCGACCCAGACGGCATAAGTGCGCGGACTGGCGCCCGGCAGCTTCCACGCCTTCCAACCCTTGGCGGCTGGATCATAGACGCTGACGTTGCCCGAGTTCCACTCGCTGATCCACAACCGGCCCTTTGAGTCCGACCAGACGCGGCGCGCGCCCTGCTCCTTGGTCGGCGGCTCATAGACCGTTGCCGCTCCGGTCTCCAGGTCGGCGTTGGCAAGATAGTTGCCGGCCAGGGATACGAACCAAATGTCACCGGCGGGCGTAGCGGTGATGCCATAGGGTCCGCGGCCCTTCGGCGCGTCCCACACCGTCATGTCGCCCGTGCGCGGGTCGAGCCGGCCATAAATGCCGTTCTGTCCGGTGAACCAGATCCGACCGCGGCCGTCGAAAGCCGCGGTATTGAGGTTGGTGTAGGGCATGCGCTCCGGTGGTAGCGGCCACACCTTGACGTCCTTGGTCGCAGGATCGACGCGCACGATGGCATTCTGTCCGCCATCGGTGAACCAGGGCGCGCCGTCCGGCCCGACAATGACGCCGTGCGGGGCAGCATTTTTGCCAAGGGCAATGCGCTCGATGTGACCGGTGTTCGGATCGAGGCGGCCGGCGATGCCCGCCTTTTGCCCGGCGAACCAGACCTCGCCCTTGGGACCAACGGCAACGTCGTGCGGATAGTCACCCTTGGCGAGATCGTAATACTTGGAGCCTTGCGCCGCGTCTTGCGCCGGTCCTTGCGCCGGTCCTTGCGCCCTGGCGGGCACCGACAGCGCCGCCAGGATGGTGAGCGCCAAAAGCAGGTCACGCATGCTAACCTCCATCGTCCGAAGCCGGATCGGCCGAGCCCCGCCGACGGCCCGGCGTTCAATTGCCGGTTCCCGGCTGTCTATTGAGGGGAAACTATCATGATGCCAAAACGCATGTTGCTGCCCGCAGCCTTACTGTTTTTCGGTCTGGGCGGTCCGGTCTGTGGGCAATCACCTCCAAGCGACCTTGACCTTGTGCGCACCCTGCGCGCCGGCGGAAACGTGATCGTCATTCGGCACGGTGCCACCGATGCGGATATGGCCGACACCGACCCGCTCAACCACGACAATATCGCCAAACAGCGTCAGCTCAGTGCCAAGGGTGAGGCGGCAGCCATTGCGCTCGGCGAAGCCTTCAGGTCCATCGGCGTTCCCGTGGGCCAAGTCTACACCAGCCGCTTCAACCGCGCCTACCAAACCGCCAAGTTGGCGGGCTTGGAGCCTATCGAAAAGAGTATCGACATTACCGAGGGCGGGCTCGTGGTCTCACCGAACGAGAACACTCGGCGGGCGCAAGCCTTCCGCAAGCTCGCCAGTACCATTCCGGCCGCCGGTACCAACGTCGTCGTCGTCACCCACAAGCCAAACATCCTCGATGCCTTCGGCAAAGATTGGTTCGAGGTGAAAGAGGGTGAGGCGACGATCTTTAAGCCGGACGGGAGCGGCTACAAGCTTTTAGCGCGGGTGGACATGGCCGACTGGTCTCGGATCGCGAAAGCCGCCAAGAACTGACCGCCAACGTCAAACCACCAGGTCTGAACACCGGCGTGCGCGCGCCAAGCGTGGGCGCGCGCATGACGGGGTGACGCCGCGGCGATCGCCCGGGGTTGGCCTCATTTCAGCCGCCTTGCCGCGCGGAAAAAATCGCCCCGCCAAGACGTTTCGGGTTCGGCCGTGCCTCATCGACCACACAAATGCTCATGTCGCGATAAAACAATGGCAAGACAACCAATTGATGTGGAACGATAAACTCTCAGGTCGGGACTTTGCCGCGCCAGTCCACGCCGTTTGCGACCCCGCAGGCCCGCCCCCGCGCCGTCACAAATATTGCATCTACTACGCCTCAGGTCGGCGCGGATCTGCCGCCGGGTGACGGGGAGGGGAAGCAAGCTCGATGCAAAAGGAGCATCCGGTATGGTCGTGCTGCGTAAGGAACTCTTCGGTCTGGCTGTGCTGGCCGGGCTCGCACTCCTAACAACAGGGGCTCAGGCCGGCGGGACGCCCCGCGGCGAGACCGCCTATGCCGATCGACCTTCGATCTGGCAGGGCCTTTATGGTGGCGTGCACTTGGGCAACGCCGATGCGGACTTCGATGATGGCCTGATTGGCGGCGTGCAGCTGGGCTACAACTGGCGCAACGGAATGATCGTCTACGGCTTGGAAGCCGATATCTCCCTATCCAACGCCGACGCCATCGATTGGCTAGGCTCGGCGCGCGGTCGCGTTGGCTATTTGCTGCAACCTGGCTTGCTGCTCTACGGCACTGCCGGTCTCGGCCTGGTGGATGCCGGCAGCACCGAATTGGGCTTTGTCTACGGAGTGGGTATCGAGGGCAAGCTGAGCGACGTCCTGTCGGCGAAACTCGAATACCTCAACTTCAACGACGCCACCGTGCGCGGCGACGATGTCAGCGTCATCCGCGCGGGTGTCAACTACAGGTTCGGGCGCTGATCCGCCCGCGGCACGACGGCTTGGCGTGGGCCGCACCCTCTCCCATCGAATGAGGGGGCGGCCCCGCGCCTTGCATTGGGGGCTCGGAGGGCTCAAAAGGGAGGCTCACCCCGAAAGACGCTTCACCATGGTCAGGTACGCATGGCCGCTCGGATAGCCGTCGATGCGGCCGACCACCTCGAAGCCAAGCCGGCGGTAAAAGTCCGGGGCCTGAAAGTCGTGGGTCTCCAAGGCGATTTGCGTGCAGCCCCGCGCCTTGGCTTCGCTCTCGGCCGCCCGCATGAGGCGCGAGCCGTAACCCTGGCTGCGCAATGAAGCCGGGATAAAGAGATAGCGGATGTAGCAGGTGGCCCCCCAGGTCCACCCGAACAGGCCGCCGACCGTCGCCCCATGCGCGTCGCGCAAGAATGCCGCGACAAACTTGCCATCGTCGATGCCCGTGCGCGCGACATTGAAGTCATGGATGCGATCCTCGAGGACGCGAACGTCCTCTGGCTTGGGCTCGTGTTCGATCTGGATGTCCATGCCGACAGGATGGGATATTTCGCGGACCCCAGCAAACCCATGGGCCTTGCCGGAAGCGCAAAATCGCTTTTTGCGCGCGGGGTCGGCTAGGCGTGGCCGGGGAGACACATCGGCGTCCACAATGCGCGCGGATAGGGCAGAAGCCCTGGGCGGAGGCTTAGCGCTGGTCTAGCTTCTGCCCCGCGGGATCTCACCAGTCTCTGGTCGGTTGGCGCCGGCGCGCCGACAGTCCTGGCTGCGCTGTGGCGAAGACGACCATGAACCGTTAGCCCAGCGGTCAAGGTGAACGCGTCATGTCGAACGGTTATGATCAAAGACCCGAGTACGGCACCGATGCGCTGTGGCCCAATGTGGTGTGGACCATTATCGGCATCCTCTGTGCCTGTGGTCTGGCCGCGCTGCCGTTTATTGGTTGGCCGGCTTAAGGCGGGCGCTCAACGCACGATCCCCGCACCGGCGGGAAAATGCGGAGCGCCCGATCCTGCTTACCCTCCCTTGTAAGGGAAGCAAGGAATGAAAGCACTGATGCCCGTGCGCGTCAACGCGAACGGGCCGTCTGTGCAAAAGCAATGGCGGATCACAGGGTTGGCGCCGCTCCACGCGCGCTGGTCGCACCCTTGCGAAATTGCGCCCTGGCGCCGGTGCGTAAAAACCCAAGAATTTATGGGACGGCACGAGGGGATCTCAGCGTTCCGGCACGGGCTGAGGCGACCCCCGAGGGCGTGCGACACAGGAGGCGCATACGCACCCCGCGGACGCTGGCCCTGGAAGGGGCCGGTCGCTCGTTTGCGAGCCTTTTCCCGGTATGCGATTGTGCCCGGCGTGCTCGTGGGGCGCACGCAAACCCCAAGGGGCAAAAGGAGGACGTCATGCGGTTCCGCACCCCGTTTGCTGCCGCGATCGCCGCGATGCTGCTCGCCGCCGTCCCCGGCACGGGGAGCCTTGCGCAGACGGTCACCCTCAAGCTCCACCACTTTGTTCCAGCCCAATCCAACCAGCAGAAGTTCTGGTTCGAGCCGTGGGCCAAAAAGCTAGAGCAGGGGTCCGGCGGCAAGCTCAAGGTGGAGATCTATCCCTCCATGCAGCTGGGCGGCCGGCAGCCGCAACTGTTCGATCAGGCGAAAGATGGCGTGGTCGACATCGTGTGGACGGTGTCGGGCTCGACACCCGGTCGGTTTCCCCGCCTTGAGGTGTTCGAGCTCCCGTTTCTGTCCCACGCGATCGGGGAAAAGACCGCGCCCGCGGTCTGGGAATTCTATGAGACGTTTGCCAAGGACGAGCTGAAGGACGTCAAGCCGTTGGCGGTCTGGGGCTTCGGCAAGGGCATCCTGTTCAGCAAGGACGTGGTTATCAAGACGCCGGCCGACGCCAAGGGCCTCAAGCTGCGCGCCTCGAACCGCCAAACCAACGACGCTTTCGCGCTGATCGGCGCCCAACCCCAGAGCATCCCACCGCCGGGCGTGCCCGAGGCGCTGGCCAAGGGCGTCGTCGATGGCGTGGTGTTTCCCTACGATGCCGTCATTCCCTTCAAGCTCGATGAGCTGACCAACCGGGTCAGCGAGTTCGGTGGCGACCGCACCTTCTATAACTCGGTGCTGCTGTTCGTCATGAACAAGGCCAAATACGATGGCCTTGCCGATGACCTGAAGAAGGTGATCGATGCGAATTCTGGCGCCGCGCTATCGCGCGACTTGGGTCGGAAGTGGGACGAGTGGGATCAGATCGGCCGGGCCGCCGTGCTCAAGCGCAACACGCCCATCCATGTCATCGACGGTGCCGACCTGGCCGCCTGGAAAAAGGCGACCGCGCCGATCTACGCCAAGTGGATCGAGGAGCGCGACAAGGCCGGCGACAAGGGCGCCGAGCTCGTCAAGGCGGCCGAGACCCTGGTGGCCAAGTACTCCAAGTGATGGAGGCGGCGCACATTGCCAGGGCAACGCCGGCGCCGCACGGCCCCATCGGTCGCCTGCTGGAAGGCGTTTGCGGCGCCGTGGCGATGCTGGGTGGCCTGCTCTTGATCGCCATCATGCTGGTTTCGAGCCTCTCCGTCATGGGACGCGCCCTGTCGCTGCTGTTCGCCGCGCGGATTTCGGGCATTCCCGGCGACGTCGAGTTGGTCCAGCTCGGCTGCGCCGTGGCCGTGTTCGCCTTCCTGCCGATCTGTCAGCTCAAGCGCGCCAACGTGCTGGTTGGGGCTTTCACCAAGGGCCTTCCCGTGCGCGCCCGCGCCGGCTTCGACCTCGCCGCCAACCTGTTGTTTTTCGTGCTGACCTTCGCCTTGGCCTTTCAGCTCGGCAGCGGCACGCGCGAGAAATTCGCCAACCACGACACCACCATGGTGCTGCGCTTTCCCGAGGGGTGGGCCTATGCCGTGGCGCTGGCGTTCGCCTGGCTGCTGGTGATCACAACCGCCTACACGGTGGCGCGCAGCGCCCTGGAAATCCGCAGCAACCGCGCCATCGGTCCCAGTCCGTCGGGGGAGCGCTAGCGCTTTTCCCATGTCAAATTTCGGCGCCGGGCTCGTCAGCTTTGTGATCCTGCTTTTGGCTCTGGGGCTCAGGGTTCCGATCGGCGTGGCCATGATGGCGGTCGGCGTCGGCGGCTTCATCTGGATTCAGGGCCTGGCACCGCTCCTGAGCTTCCTCAAGACCACGCCGTTTGAGACCTTCGCCGGCTATTCCTTTTCGGTGATCCCGCTGTTCCTGTTGATGGGCAATGTGGCCTCGGGATCCGGATTGTCGGCGCGGCTGTTTGCCGGCGCCAATGCGCTCCTCGGCCACCATAAGGGCGGCATGGCGATGGCGGCGGTGGGGGCCTGCGCCGCCTTTGGCACGATTTGCGGTTCATCGCTGGCGACGGCCGCCACCATGGGGCAGGTGGCGCTGCCGCAGATGCGCAAATACGGCTACTCCGGCGCGCTCGCGACGGGCACGCTGGCCGCCGGCGGCACGCTCGGCATTCTGGTGCCGCCCTCGATCCCGCTGGTCGTCTACGCCATCCTGACCGAGCAGAACATCGCCAAATTGTTTTTGGCGGCCTTCATCCCGGCGATGTTGGCGGTGATCGGCTTTTTTATCGCCATCCGCGGCTACATCTACTTCCATCCGGGAGCAGGACCCGCGACCGAGAAGCTGCCGTTCACCGAACGCGCCCGGCGGGTGGCCGAGACCTGGCCCGTCATCGCCATCTTTCTCATCGTTTTTGTCGGCATGAACGGCGACTTCTTTTTTGGGCGCTCGCTGTTCACGCCGACGGAAGGCGCCGCCGTCGGGGCGCTGCTGGCGAGCATCGCGGCGCTGACGGTGGGCGGCATGCGCTGGCGGGAGGTGTTGGGCTCCGTGCGTGCGACCGCCGAGCAGTCGGGCATGATCTTTCTCATTCTGTTGGGCGCCGAGCTCTACAACGCCTTCCTGGCGCGCACCAACATGCCGCAGGTCGTGGCGCAATGGGTGTCGGGCCTCGGCGTGTCGCCTTACCTGGTGATGGCGGTGATCGTGCTCGTCTACATTCTGCTGGGCTGCCTGATGGACAGCCTGAGCATGATCCTGCTGACGGTTCCCATCTTCTTTCCCGTGGTGATGGGTCTCGAGTTCGGGCTTTCGCCCGAGCACACCGCCATTTGGTTCGGCATCCTCGCCCTGATCGTGGTCGAACTCGGGCTCATTCATCCCCCGGTCGGGCTCAACGTCTATGTGATCCAGAACATCGCCGGGGATGTGTCGATGCTGGAGACCTTCAAGGGCGTGGTGCCGTTTCTGATCGCGGAGTTCTTCCGCGTCTCGCTGATCATCGCGTTTCCGATCCTGACGCTGCTCTTGATTCGCTAACACCCAAAGAGGGATCGGGTGGAGACGCGGGTTTCGGGGCAGGAGCCGGCTGACGTCCGCCTGCATCTGGCGCACCCGACACGCGAGCCTGCGAGCCCGTCCGGCCCATCAGGAAAATCCGCCCGTGTTTTCGAATTTCTCATGGGCTCGCTGTCGCCTGCGCTATGCGAACGACCCCGCAGTCGGGGTAAGTCCTGATAGGGGCTGGGCGGCCCGGGGCCTACAACTTCTTGCACGTGGCGATGACAGCAACAAGCTCCACGCTAAGGAGGCGGCAATGACGCTGCTGCTAAAAAAGATCGGTGGCCTCGGACTTTTCCTGCTCGGTGGCCTCACGGCCGCGCATGGAGGGGCTGCGGGTCGTAGTTGGGAGGTGTTCCTCGGCTTAGCTGTGGCGGTGATCGGGGCGGCGCTCCTCGCGGCCAAGATCATGCGCCGCAACAGCGCTCCCTTGGGAACGCTGACCCGCCGCGACTCCGCTGGGCGGCCGTCCGCTCAGGGATGATTGTGAGGGGGCGTGGCCTTCACCCCGTCGGCGCGGCAATTTCGGCGCGAGCATCTGGACCTTGCGGCGGCGACACCGCCTTGGCGCCAAGCCTTGCCGCCCGTTTGCTGACGCGGGGCTTTCAATAGCTGCCCCGCGACTTTCGAGGTCTCAGGTTGATTGCAAAAAGCCGACATTGTCGCTGATCACCGTGGTGGGACCAATCGGCACGGGTTCGGGATTGGCGATATTGAGCTGTACGAACTCAATCTTGTCCTTCCACACCTTGCGCAAGAAATCTTCGAACACCTGGATGGACAGCTGCTCGCCGGGGCAGCGACGATAGCCGAACCCGAACGGAGCAAAGCCGGCATAGTCACACACGGGCATCGGCTTGCCGCTGGCGACACCATAGACCGTGCCGAAGGCGCTATTGTTGAGCGTGACCTTGCGTCCGTCCTTGACCTCGAATTCCTTGCGATCGAAGGGGCATTTGGCAAAGCCCATTTGTTTGGTTTTCGCCTCGTCAATGTCGTGGCTCGTCGGCACGGCGTTGTAGCGGGAACTTTTGTGGTTTTGCTGGGCGCGACGGCCTTTGCTTCGCGGCACACTTTTCAATAGCTCGGCACGTCTTGCCCCATTGGCTGTCGTTGACTTCTGTTTGCCACCTGCCTTGCGGCAAGGGCACAAAAAAACTCAAGGGCGGTCCGCAGGGACGGCGCGCGCCTTCGGTTGCAACACGAAAACTCGTCCCTACCGACCTCGACAGGCTGAGGCTCCAGCTGCGGCCTGGTCACTAAAGTGCACAACGACTAGAAATTGAGCCTTGCGGGGCGTATGGAGCGTAACGGGGCTGGCGCAGCAGGCAAGTCAATGACGGCGACGGTCCCGCGGCGGTCCCGGCCGCGGGTTGCGAGGAGCTGAAGCTTGCGTGGTTCGGAACGGGCTTGGCTCGGCAGCGTGCCGCCGATGCGGCACGAGCGCCACTACGGCGATCGCGTCATGCGCTGTTTCAGCGAGCGACCCGGCAACGCCTTTGACCTCTTGGGCGCGGCCGCCGCGCGCAACCCTGGCGGCGAAGCGATCGTCTGCGGCGAGGAGCGCCTGACCTACGCCCAGTTTTTGGCGACCGTGGAGCAGTGTGCCGCCGGCTTGGCCGCGGCCGGCATCGGCAGGGGCGACCGGGTCGCCATGCTGCTCGGTAATGGCATTCCTTTCCCCGTCGTGCTGTTTGCAACGCTGCGGCGCGGCGCCATTGCTGTGCCGCTCAGTACGCGCGAACAGCGCGGGGGGCTCGCCTACATGCTCGCGCACGCCGGCGCCAAGCTCCTCGTCTATGACGCCGATCTCGCCGATCGGCTGCCGGCGCCCGCGGCAACGCCGCACCTCGCCCACCGCGTCGCCATCGAACCCAGCGCCTCCTATCGATCCCTGCGCTTGCTGGCCGGCGCGTCCGGGGCCGCTCCCACCGGGGTCGAGGAGGAGGACACCGCCATCATCCTTTATACCTCCGGCACCACCGGTCGCCCCAAGGGCGCCATGCTGACCCACCTTGGCATTTGTCACTCCGCCATGCACTACGAGGCCTGCATGGGCCTCAACGCCAGGGACCGGGCGCTGGCGGCGGTGCCGCTAAGCCACGTCACCGGCGTGATCGCGCTGATCGCGGCCATGGTGCGGGCGGCGGCCGCCTTGATCGTGATGCCGACCTTCAAGGCCGGCGAATTCTTGGCGCTGGCCGCGCGCGAGGGCATGACGCACTCGCTGATGGTGCCGGCGATGTACAACTTGTGCCTGCTCGAGCCCAGCTTTGCGGCAGCCAACCATGCGGCCTGGCGCGTCGGCGGCTACGGCGGCGCACCGATGGCGCCGGCGACCATTGCCCGGTTTGCGGAGAAGCTGCCGAACCTGAAGCTCATGAACGCCTATGGTTCGACGGAGACAACCTCGCCGGTCACCATCATGCCGCCGTCGGAGACCGCGGCGCGCTCCGACAGCGTCGGGTGCGCGGTGCCCTGCGCCGACATCTTGGTCATGGATGATACGGGGCGGGAGGTCGCGGCCGGGGCGCAAGGCGAACTCTGGCTCGGCGGTCCCATGGTGGTGAAGGGATACTGGGAGGATCCGGTCGCCACGGCGGAGAACTTCGTCGCCGGCTACTGGCGCTCGGGCGATATCGGCTCGAAGGACGCCGAGGGCTACCTGCGCGTGTTCGACCGCAAGAAGGACATGATCAACCGCGGTGGCTACAAGATCTACTCGGTGGAGGTCGAGAACGCGCTGATGAGTTTCCCTGGCGTGGTGGAGGCGGCGGTGGTGGCCGAGCCCTGCCCGGTGCTGGGCGAACGCGTGCATGCCTTCGTCGTTGCCGGCGGCGGGCTCGCGTTGGCCGAGCTCAAGGGCCATTGCGCCGGCCTGCTCGCCGATTACAAGGTGCCGGACGCCATCACGCTGCGCCGGGAACCCTTGCCACGCAACGCCAACGGCAAACTTTTGAAGCGCGACTTGCGCCTTGAAGTCGCGAAGGGGCGCTAGCCCCAGGGCAGGTGTCGCCAACTAACCGCCGTGGCTCGAAAGCCGCCGCCCGGAGGCCTTGTCGAACACGTGATAACGCTTGAAGGTCAACCAGACCTCGGCGCCGATCGGCGGCGCCTCGGCCGCGCTCTCGGCATGGACCTCATTCTCGCCGACGCGGATGGTGAGCAGCGTTCCCTTGCGCGGCGGCAGGCTTAGTCGATCGGCGATCGTGCCTTGGAGCGCGTCGGGCTGCGGCGTGCGGGAGATCACGATGTGCTCGGGGCGCACGCCCACCCAGGCGTGCCTCAGCGCCTCGCCCTGGGGCAGCCGGCTGCCCGTCGATCAGGCTGATCGGCGGCGCGCCGACGTTCATGTTCAAAAATGAGGCGACGAACGTGGTGTTGGGGGCTTCGTAGATCTCCTGCGGCGTCCCCACTTGTGCCACGCGCCCGCGCTCCATGATGGCCAGCACATCGGCCAGCAACAGGGCCTCGTGGTGGTCGTGGGTGACGTAGACGGTGGTGATGCGGAACTCTCGCAGCAGGCGCTTGAGGTTGATGCGGTACTTCTCGCGCAGGGCCTGATCGAGGTTGGCGAAGGGCTCGTCGACGAGAAAGACGGCGGCGTCGCGGGTGATGCAGCGCCCGAGCGCGACGCGCTGTTTCTCGCCACCCGAGAGTGTCGTCGGCTTGCGGTCGAACAGGTAGGCGAGTTCCACCCCCATGAGCTCGCTGGTACGCTCGAAGCGGGCGCGGGCCTCGGCAGTGAGGGCGGGCGTCTTTTTGCGAAACAGGTAGTAGGAGAGGACGTTGGAGCGGGCGGTGACGTGGGGATAGAGGGCATAGTTCTGGAAGACCATGCCGATGCGACGTTGGCCGGGCGGCACTAAAGCCATATCCACGTCGTCGTAGCGCACGTAACCGGCGTCGGGCGTCAGCAGCCCGGCGATCAGCTTCAACAGGGTTGTCTTGCCGCAGCCGCTGGGTCCGAGCACGACCATGGTGTGGCCGTCGGGGACGCGCAAGGTGACGTCATGGAGGTTGAACGTCCCTTTGCCCGCCTCGGCGAGGGTCTTGCTGACGTCGCGCAAATCGATCCGTGCCACGATCACCCCCTCGGCCGGCCGAGCTCAAGCCCACGAAAGCGGCGGCGTTCGCGCCTGCGCAAGGCTAGCATGGCGCCCGGCGCCGGGGCCATGCCCGACGAGGGCGCACCCCTTCGCCGGCGCGGACCTATCCGCACCGCCAAAAGAGCCAGACGACATGCGAACGATGGTTTTTTGGGGCATCGCGCGGCAGCGCGGCACCATCTTTCCCCGAGTGCGCTTGCGTGTTGGTTTAGCTAGCTAGGGGAGCTCGCTCGAGCTCGTAAAGGACGACAAGGAGGTGCAGCCATGCCCGCGTTCGACGCGATCGTCATCGGGACGGGTCAGGCCGGTCCCACGCTTGCCCATCGCCTCGCCGGGGCCGGCATGCGCGTTGCCATCATCGAACGGCATTTCTTCGGCGGCACCTGCGTCAATACCGGCTGTACCCCTACCAAGACGCTGGTGGCGAGCGCCTATGCCGCCCGGGTCGCCCACCGCGCCGGGGAATATGGCGTTGGCATCAGCGGTGACATCAGCGTCGACATGAAAAAGGTAATGGCGCGCAAGGACTATGTTCTCGGCTTTTCGAGGCGCGGGGTGGAGCGCGGGCTCAGGAGCAACCCCAACATTGCGGTCTACCAGGGGCACGGGCGCTTGGTATCGCCCGGCAGCGTTGAGGTGGGCAGCGAAACGCTGAGTGCGGCTAAGATTTTCCTCGACGTCGGTGGTCGCGCCTTTATTCCGCAGATCCCAGGCCTCGACCAGGTCGCCTATTTCACCAATAGCAGCCTGCTCGATATTGAGGTCTTGCCGCCACATCTGATCATCGTCGGTGGCAGCTACGTCGGCCTTGAGTTTGCGCAGGCCTTCCGCCGCTTCGGCAGCAAGGTCAGCATCATCGAGGCGGCGCCGCGGTTGATTGCGCGGGAGGATGCGGACACCTCGGCGGCCGTCGCCGACATCCTCGGGCGTGAAGAGATTGCGCTTTATCTCGGCGCCAAGGACCTCAAGCTCGCCAAGCGCGGGGCGGATATCGTCGTCAGCCTGGAGGCCGACGGCGTCAAAAACGAAATTGCGGGCTCGCATCTTCTGATTGCCGTGGGACGCCAGCCCAATACCGACGACCTCGGCCTCGAAAAGGTGGGCGTCGCCACCGATGCCAAGGGCTACATCGGCGTCAACGATCGCTTGGAGACCAACGTGCCCGGCATTTGGGCGCTGGGAGACTGCAACGGCAAGGGCGCCTTTACGCACACGGCCTACAACGATGCCGAAATCGTGGCGGCGAACCTCATCGATGGTGCGGCGCGCCGCCTCAGCGACCGCATTGTCGCCTACAACCTCTATACCGATCCGCCGCTGGGGCGGATCGGCATGACCGAGGCCGAGGTGCGCAAATCCGGACGCCCGGCGCTGATGGCAACGATGGCCATGGAGGACGTGAGCCGGGCCTTCGAAAAGGGGGAGACGCTGGGGTTCATGAAGATCCTGGTCGACGGCGAGAGCAAGCAGGTTCTCGGCGCCTCGATCCTCGGCGTCGGCGGCGATGAGGTGATCCACGTACTGCTGACCTTGATGTATGCGAAGGCGCCCTATGAGGTCATGCAGCGCGCCGTCCACATCCACCCGACCGTGGCCGAACTCTTGCCGACCATGCTCGGCCGCCTGAAGCCCCTGTAGGCCCCCGCCAGCAAAGTGATCCGCCGGATTGGTCCTTGTTTTGCCGCCGCGGTTCCCACGTCAAGCGCGCGAGCTGTGGCGCCCGAAGCGGCGGGTGGAGAGACGGGGCTATTCGGAGCCGCTCGCCTCGCCCGCGGGGTAGGCCCAGCAGAGGTCAGGCGGCTTAGGCCGCCTGCGCCATGTCATGCACGCGCTCCCAGGTCGTTGCCTTGAGGCTCGCCCGCGCGTTCATGCGGTCGAGCCAGGCGCAGAGGTTGGGATAGGGACCCGTCAAGGGGACCCATTCCGGCTGGTCGCGGAAGAAATCGATCTGTGGGGCGACCAGCACATCGGCAAGCGACGGGTTATCGCCGGCGAAATAGGGTGCGCTGCCCAGGAGGCGGGCCAGCTCGTCGAACACCGCGCGTGCCTTCGGCATGGCGGCGGCGATGGCGGCCTCGTCGGGCGGTAGCCCCAGGAGGCGCGGCTTCACGACGCGATTGAAGCCGATGACGGTGTTGACGCCCTGGAACAGGTACCAGTCGTTGATGTTCATGACCTGGTCCATGCGGGCGGCGGCCTTGGCGTCGGCCGGCGTCAACGCTGGGTTGGGCAGGACGCGGTCGAGGTAGCGCAAGATCGCCTGGGTCTCATAAAGCAGGAAGCCGCCGTGCTCGAGCACCGGCACGCGGCCAAAGGGGTGGCGTTGGAGATGCGGGGCGGTCTTGAAGGCCGCGGGGGCCACCGGCGCCAGGCGCCAGGGGACGCGCTTTTCTTCGAGCGCGACCAGGACGGCGCGGCCGAACGGACTTCCTGGCGTGCTATGGACGATGAAGGATGACATGGCAGAGGTTCCTCTTTCGGCTTGCGATCCGCTAATGAGCCTGGGCGGGGCTGCTGCGCTCGGCCTCCTGGGCAAAGCGCTCGATCAGGACCGGCCAGCCGCCATTGACATCCTTGCGGAGCGAGGCCCCGGCTTGCGCGCCCATGGTTTCGAACTTGTGGTGCACGAGCTCAACGTGCGTGGCGTTGGCACCCTCGGCAGTAAAGCGTACGTCGACTTCGGAGGGCATGCTGACGTCGGGTTTCCACTGCGCATTGACCTGCCAGACCATCACCAGGCGATGCGGCGGCTCCCAATGGATGATGGTGGCGACGCTGGTTTCGGTGCCGTCCTCGGAAATCTCAAGCCAGCGCCCGCCGAAGCGCGGTTCCAGCAAGACTTTTTGGATTGGTTTCTTGCCGATGCCCTTGTTGTGCGGCCACCAGCGGGTCAGGCCGCTGGTGAAGACCTCGAAGGCGTGGGCGATGGGTGCCTTGACGCGTACGGATTTGCGCACGGGTTCAATGGGGGTTGATCGGCTCATTCATCGGCTCCTTGTTTTCTTGGCGCTGGGCTTTTCCGCTTCCCGTTTGAACGCCTCAAGCGCATCGCCCCAGAAGCTGTCGAGCCAGTCGCGCAGATCGGCGAGCCCTTCGCGGCGCACCGAGTAGATGCGGCGCACCCCCTCGCTGCGTTCCTGCACGAGACCGGCCGCCTTGAGGGCCTTGAGGTGTTGCGACACCGCCGGCCGCGAGACGGGCAGGCCCGCGGCGAGGGCGTTGACGGCATGGGGGCCGGCGCGCAGCCGCTCGAAGACCTGGCGGCGCGTCGGATCGGCGAGAACGGTCAGGGCATCTCCGTAAGCCATGACTTACCGTAAGTCGATACTTACAGAGAGTCAAGCGCGCGTGTCCGACGCGCCCGGCGCGCAGCGCAATGCCGTGACGCGACGGCGGTGTGCACGAACGTGGTGCGGACAACACCCAAAGGCCGGGGGAGGTGGGCCAAGACAGGGACCAAGCCCAGACGCCAAGAGCCGAGCGACAGGCCCGCGTCCGGCGACCCGTTACCGGTATCGATTGAAGGGTTGTTTACCGAGGCGGGTTAGAGTGGTGGCATGAAGCACTGGATGACCTGGATCGGCCCTTCGATTGCCTGTGCCCTGGTGATCATCACCCGGGAATACGGGTGGGCGCTGGGTGGTCTTTGCACCCTATCGGCGCTGGCCTACGCGCGCTATTTGGACGTGACGCGCCCGCTCGTGCGCTAAAGCTGCCCGCGCTGCCTGAGCTCGCGCGGAGCGGTCTCGTCCTCGACTTGATCCACAATTCTTGCCGGATCGCGCTGCCAAGGCGCGCGCGAACCTGCTAAACTGGCGGCGCTGAGCGAGGAGGAGAGCCGTTATGGCTAACAAAGAACAGCGATCGAACCGCGAGAAGCGCAAACCCAAAAAAGAAAAGCCCAAACCCGCGCCGCAAATCAGTGTGAGCGGGCGCAAGACCTAAGCGCTGGCCTGGGACGTGAGGGGCGCAAGGTCGCCCGTCATTCTCCCGGGCCTACCCGGATTGCCGATCTTTGCCGGGGCTGCGAGATTGAGCGACGCCCGCCCCTAGGGCCTTGCCTGCCGCCCGCGCCGGTGAGGTTAGCGCCAAACTGGGCGGCGCCAGGCGGCCAAGGGGCGGCACTCCGGGCACGCGCTACGCGACAAGACCCCAAAGCAGGACAAGGGTTGCCGATCCGGAGGCGGAGAATGGCGTTGTTGAGGCGTGGCGTCGGTGCCAGGACCAGTGCCCTGGCGGGGGCGCTTTTATTGGCGAGCGTGCTTCCCGTTGCCGCCCAGAAGGCCGGCGGCACGCTGCGCATCTACAACACCACGCAGCCGCCAAGCGCGTCGATGCACGAAGAATCGACGATCGCCACCAACATGCCGTTCATGGCGATCTTCAACAATCTCGTCCGTTTCGATCCGCAAAAACCGCGCAACGGTTTTGACAGCATCGTGCCCGAGCTGGCGGAGCGCTGGGCTTGGGATGCGTCGGGCACCAAACTCACCTTTTGGCTGCGCTCCGGTGTCGGCTGGCACGACGGCAAGCCCTTTACGGGCAAGGACGTGCAGTGCACCTGGCATCGCCTCAACGGCATCGAGCCCGAGTATTTTCGGCGCAACCCGCGCAAGATCTGGTACGAGAACCTAAAAGAGGTGACCCTCAACGGCGACTATGAGGTCACCTTTCAGCTGGTGAAGCCGCAGCCATCGCTGCTGCCGATGTTGGCCTCGGGGCTTTCGCCGGTCTTTCCCTGTCACGTTTCCGACCGTGACATGCGCACCAAGCCCGTGGGCACCGGTCCCTTCAAATTTGCCGAGTTCAAGAGCCACGCCTCCATCGCCCTCACGCGCAACCCGGACTACTGGAAAAAGGGGTTGCCCTATCTCGATGCTATCGAGTGGCGCATTGTCACGAGCCGCTCGACGCGCGTATTGGCCTTCGTCGCCGGCGAGTTCGACATGACCTTCGTCGGCGATATCACCGTGCCGCTGATGAAGGACGTGCTAGCGCAAGCGCCGAGCGCGACCTGCAGCCTGGTGCCGACCAACGTGCCGATCAACATCCTGGTCAATCGCGATCGGCCCCCGTTCGACAACGTTGCGCTGCGCCGCGCCATGTCGCTGGCGCTCGATCGGCAGGCCTACATCGACATCATCTCGGCAGGCAAAGCCAGCATCGCCGGCAATATGATGCCGCCGCCGGAGGGGCGGTGGGGTATGCCCTACGAGAGCCTCCTCAAGCTGCCGGGCTACGGCACCGACGTGGCGGCGCAGCAGGCCGAGGCGCGCAAGATCATGGAAGGCCTGGGCTATGGGCCGGGCCACCGGTTGAAGGTGAAGGTCTCAACCCGCGACTTTGCCACCTATCGCGATCCGGCCGTGATATTCGTCGACCAGCTCAACAAGGTGCATTTCGATGCCGAGCTCGAGGTGATCGAATCCTCGATCTGGCACAATCGTCTCACCAAAAAGGACTACACCGTCGCGCTCAACACCTCCGGCGTCGGCATCGATGATCCCGACGCGGTGCTGAAGGGGGCCTATGCCTGCAACTCGGAGGCCAACTACACGCAATACTGCACGGGGGAGGTCGACAAGCTTCTCGATCAGCAGTCGCAGGAAGCCGATGTCGAAAAACGCAAGGCGCTGGTTTGGCAGATCGAGCGCATTCTCGCCGAGGACGTGGCCCGGCCCATCATCTACCACAACCGCGCCTCGACCTGCTGGCACGCCCACCTCAAGGGTTACGTGCACCAGGAAAACAGCATCTATAATAATTGGCGTTTTGAGCATATCTGGCTCGACAAGTAGGGCGCCCCCCTGCGCTGCCGACGACGCTTCATCACATTTTCTTGGGCGAGCGCGGGCTTTCCCGTGGATCGGCGCCGTGGGTTTGGAACCCAAGGGCTCACGGCGCGTTTCGCGCTGGGCTGGGAGGGACTTGGCGCGCCATGTCGGCAGGCTCGAATGACGCCGAAAAGGATGCCGCGCGCTGGCGCCAGCTGGAAATGGAAGCGCGCACGCTCGCCAGCGAGATGACCGATCCCGAACCCAAGCGCATCATGTTGTTCATCGCCGAGGGCTACAAAATCCTGCGCGAACGCGCCGAGTTCCGGGCAAGACAAAAAAAATGAGCGGTGTGGCACCGCGACCGCGACAGTGTCGAAGGGAACTTGGCCGTGGCGTGGGATGTTTGCCCTCTCATGAAGACGACAACGTCGAGTATGGATGGACCTGCCTATTGGCTGCGGCGCGCTGAGGAAGCGCGGCGCACCGCCGATGAGATGGCCGATCCTATATCGAAGAAGACCTTGCTCGATATCGCTAAGGCCTATGACGAGCTGGCGGCGTTTGCGGCTCGCAAGGGCGATACCGATCAGGGTGGATCGCAAGGCCCGGAGCAGCTCTAGAGCGCGGCCGTTGCTGGCGCCGTGCCCTCGAGTGTGACCACCGCGTCTTGGTAGCGGCCGGTGCCCATGTTGCCCTCGCTGAAGATTTCGCGCGCGGCGATCCAGGCAAAGGATTGATCAAAGGTCTCTTTGCTGTAGGTCTCAAACACGATGCGTTCGCCGGGGCCCCAGCGGCGCGTGTCCATGCTGGCATGGAAGTGCTCGGGAAATTCGTTCCTGTAGTAGTGCGTGTAGCGCTCCGGCCGCACGTCGATGTCGCGCTGGGCGCGGCGTAGCGCCCGGTAATAGCGCCGCACATCTTCCGGATCGGGATCGCCGTTGAGCATGGCGCCGATCATGAAGGTGGCATCGATGATCTTGCGAAAGCCAAGCTGCTCGGCGAAGTAGTAGGGACCGCTGAAGAGCGTGCAGGCGGGGGCGCCGCCCTCGAGGAAGACCTGCATGCGGCCGAACAGCATGCCCTCGCCAAAGGACAGTTTGATTTGCTCTTTGGCTAAGTACTGCTCCATGGCTTGCAGCGTGGCGTAGTGGCTGCCGGATTGGTAGCCGACCGAAATCGGCACGCCGGCCAACTGTTCCGGCGCGCTAATGCCAGAGTTGGCCGGCACGAAGATGCCGCAGGGCGCCACCGAATAGGCGTCGGCAAAGAGCTTGGTGTGTCCGCGCGAAGCAGCGACGTTCACCGTCCAGTGGCAGGCGCAGGTGACGTTGGCTTCGCGGCCCTTTTCGATCGACTGGAAGGCGCCGACCTTGCCGGGTGCGGCGTGGTGGGCACCGCCGCTGGCGCGGATGAACTCGCGAAACTCGTAGTCCAGGCCTTCGGCGCCGAAGTAGCCCTTTTCTTCAGCCACCCACTCCTGCAGGCGGAAGTGCGGCTCGATGATGAACTTGGGCATGGGGCCGTGTCCTTTCGCTGAGGCGCCGACGGTTGGGGCATGCTAGCACCGCCGCCCCGCGCCGGGGACGGGGTTTTGCGCGCACCGCACCCAAAAGATGGGGTCCTCGGGCGGCCTGCGCGAGCCCCCAAATGCCGTCGGCGACCGTCGCGGCCACAGCCAGCGGCTTAAAGCCCGGGGACGGCCGTTCCCGATTTGCCTATCCCCCAACCGGACCATATTCTCTGCCCAAGCCCCGCGATTGACAGCAACGCATCGCCCGAAACGTCGCGGGGAGCCAACGAGCGGCGAAGCGTTGCCGATGGGGAAACGATCGAGGAGGAGAACGCCGATGTCCGAAGCGTTCCGGTTTGGCGTCAGGCTCATTGGCACCATGGTTGCCGTCCTGGCTGCGGTCCCGCTGGCGGGTGAGGCGCAGGCGCAAAAGCGCGGCGGCAGCCTCAGCGTCGGGCTCGAGCTCGATATTGCCGGTTTCGATCCCCTGAAGGTCGGGGTGTTCGACACCGCGGCCAACATGGCGGCGGCGTTGCTCTTCGACACCTTGACCGCTCTGGATGAGGCCGGCGAGGCCCAACCGAGGCTGGCGGTGTCCTGGACGCACGCGGACGACTACAAAACCTGGACCTTCAAGCTTCGGCCCGGGGTCAAGTTCCACGACGGCACGCCCTTCGATGCCCAAGCGCTCAAGTTCAACTTGGACCGGCAAAAGGACCCGAAGAACAAGTGCCGCTGCGCCTTCTACATCACCAACATCAAGGAGGTGCAGGCGCCCGATCCACTGACGGCCGTCTTTGTCCTGACCGACCCGGCCGTGAATTTTCCCAAGGTCATCACCATCCCGAGCCAAAACAACGTGGTGCAGTCGCCGGCCGCCATCCAGGCCAAAGGCGACGACTATAATCGCAATCCCGTGGGCACCGGCCCCTTTATCCTCAAATCCTGGACCGCGGGCGATCGCATGGTGTTGGAGAGGAACCCCAACTATTGGCAGGAGGGGCAGCCCTACCTCGACCGCGTCGTGCTGCGACCGCTGCCCGATGCGCAGGCCCGTTTTGCCAGCCTGGAGGCGGGGGAGAGCGACATTGTTTGGGATGATGAATACGATGCCGACAACATCTTGAAGGCCAAGAACTCGCCGGCGCTCCGCGTGAACCAGCACGTGGGCTCCGGGGCAACCGTCTTCGCCTTCAACACCAAGGCGCCGCCCTTCGATGACGTGCGCGTGCGCCGTGCCCTGGTGATGGCGATCGATCGCCCCAAGATGAGCCAAGCGCTGACCAACGGTCTGAGCCGCCCGGCCAGCAATCCTTACGGCGATGGCTCCTGGGTGAAATGCAAGGACGATGGCGCGCTCCCCTCCGACCTTAACAAGGCGCAGGCGCTCCTCAAGGACTACGGCAAACCCGTCAAATTCAAGATGCTGGTCACGGCGACGCCGCGCGGACGCGGCGTCGGCCAGGTGCTGCAGCAGTTCTGGAAGCTGGCGGGGGCCGAGATGGAGATCGAGCAGGTGGACCAGACCGCCATCGTCACCCGTGCCTTCGCCCGCCAGTTCGAGCTCACCCCCTGGCGCATCGTCGATCTCGCCGATCCCGATCCGCAAATGTATGCCAACTTCCGCAGCGGCAGCCCCGTCGCGCTCGCCAACTATGCCAATCCCGAACTGGACCGACTGCTCGAGCACGCCCGCGTCACCGCCGATCCGGAAAAGCGCAGCGAGGACTACTGTGCCATCAGCCGGCTGATCAACAGCGAGGCGATTTGGTTCTGGACCTTCCAGAACACCTACTACGCGATCGCCAAGGCGAAGGTGAAGGGGTTGCCGAAGCTCTATAACGGGGTGATCGACGTGTCGCGGACCTGGCTCGAGTAGTTCACTGCCATGCTGGGCTTCATTGCCTATCGGCTTGCCTATCTGCTGCCCGTCCTGTTCGCCGTCACGCTCTTGACCTTTTTGATCGCCTCGCTGCTGCCGGGCGATCTGGCCCACGCCATGCTGGGCGATCAGGCAACGCCCGAGGCGGTGGCGGCCCTGCGCCGGGACATGGGGCTCGATCAACCGCTGTGGTGGCGCTACCTCCACTGGCTCGGCGGTATCCTGCAGGGCGACTTCGGTCGCTCGTTCCGCACCGGCGAGCCGGTGCTGGGCGCCATTCTGGCGCGCCTGCCGGTATCGCTGGAATTGATGCTGCTCGCCGAGATCACGGCGCTGGCCATCAGCATACCGCTCGCCATTCAGTGCGCGGTCAACAGCGGCGGCACCTTCGATCGCGTGGTGACGGGCGTCGCCTTTGCCAAGCTGTCGATCCCGAACTTCATGGCAGCAATCCTCTTGATCTATGTGTTCGCCGTGGCGCTGCGCCTGCTGCCGGCGACCGGCTACACGCCGCTCGAGGAGGATTGGCTCGGCAACCTCAGGAGCATGCTGTTGCCGGCCTTGACCCTGGCGCTGGCGGAATGGCCGGTCCTGATGCGCGTGCTGCGCTCCGACATGATCGCCACCTTGCAGGAAGACTACATCACCATGGCCAAGGCCAAGGGCCTCAAGCAGCGCCGCATTCTGTTCGTGCACGCGCTCAAACCCTCCTCGCTCACCCTGATCACCGTGGCCGGCATTAATATCGGCCGCCTGATCGGCGGCGCGGTGATCGTGGAATCGGTGTTCGCCCTGCCGGGCATCGGCCGGCTGTTGCTCGGGGCCATCTACACGCGGGATTTCATGATCCTGCAGGGGGTCGTGCTGTTCGTGGCGGCGGGGTTCGTGATCGTCAATTTCCTGGTCGACATGCTCTACGCCGTGCTCGACCCCAGGGTGCGCCATGCGCATGAGTAAGGCCGCGATCGTCGGTGCCGCCGATGCCTCCGCCGAGGTGTGGGCGGGCCTTGCCAAATTCGGCTGGCTGTTCTGGCTGGCGCTGGGCTGGATCGGGTTGATCGTGTTGGCGGCGGCGCTTGCCGATCTGCTGCCGCTGCCGAGCCCGACCGACATGGATATGCTGGCGCGGCGCGCCCCGCCCAGCGCGGCGCATTGGCTGGGCACCGATCGGCTCGGCCGCGACATGCTGGCGCGACTGATCCATGGCGGGCGCATCTCCTTGACCGTCGCCATCCTGGCGCCCCTGATCGGCCTCGTGATCGGCGGGGCCTTGGGGATCCTGGCCGGCTATTTTCGCGGGCGCTTCGAAACCGTGGTGGTCGGCGGCGTCGACGTGCTGTTGGCCTTCCCGCCGCTGGTGCTGGCGCTGGCGATTACCGCCTATCTCGGCCAGACCGTGGCCAACCTCACCTACATCATCGGCATCCTCAGCATTCCCGCCTTTACCCGGGTGGCGCGGGCGGCGACGCTGAGCCTCGCCAAGCGCGAATTCATTCTGGCGGCACGGGCGATGGGGGCGACGGAAATTCGCATTCTGCTGCGCGAGCTGTTACCCAACGTCATCCTGCCGCTGATGGCCTTTTTTCTGCTGGCGGTCGCCGTCACCATTGTCGTCGAGGGGGCGCTCAGCTTTTTAGGCTTGGGCGTGCCACCGCCGGCGCCCAGCTGGGGCGGCATGATCGGGGAGGGGCGCGAAAGCCTGGAGACCGCGCCGCGCATCGCCTTTCTGCCGGCGCTGTTCATGTTCCTGACGGTCCTCTGCTTTAATCTGGTGGGGGACACGCTGCGCGCGCTGACCGATCCGCGCCAGGCCGCATTGTGATGGGCGCCGACGCCGACCCAAGGCCCGCGCGGCCGCTGTTGGCGATCGAGGCCGTGTCGGTGGAGCTGCCGACGCCACGCGGGGCCCTGCACGCCGTCGCCGGCGTGAGCCTGGAGCTGGCGGCGGGGCGTACGCTGGGGATTGTCGGGGAGTCGGGGTCCGGCAAAACCATGCTGTCCCGCGCCGTCGCCCGCCTATTGCCGCGCCGGGCGAAGCTTTCCGGAGCTGTGCATTTCGACGGCCAGAACCTCGCCGAGCTCGACGCGGAAGCGCTGCGGCGCCTGCGCGGCCGCGCCCTCGCCTTCGTCTTCCAAGACCCGATGACGTCGCTCAACCCCGTATTGACGATCGGTGCGCAAATCATCGAGACGCTGCGCGAACATCTGGGGCTCGATCGGCCGGCGGCCGTGCGCCGCGCCATCGAGCTGTTGGGGCAGGTCGGCATCCCGAGCCCGGAGCAGCGCTTGAAGCAGTATCCGCACCAATTCTCCGGCGGCATGCGCCAGCGCGTGGCCATTGCCATCGCCTTGTCCTGCGAACCCAAACTGCTCATCGCCGATGAGCCCACCACGGCGCTCGACGTCACCGTACAGGCTCAGATCCTGGACTTGCTGGCGCGCGAGCAGCGCCGGCGCCGGATGGCGATGATCCTGATCACCCATGACTTGGGCGTCGTTGCGGGCCGCACCGACGAGGTCGCGGTCATGTATGCGGGCCGTGTGGTGGAACGCGCCCCCACACCCACCCTCTTCAAGGCCATGCGCATGCCTTACACGCAGGCCTTGATTGCGGCCATTCCAAAGCTCGATGCGCCGCCGCACACCCCGCTGAAGGCGATTTCGGGGCTGCCGCCCGATCTGACGCGTCCGAGCCAGGGGTGCGCCTTCGCGCCGCGCTGCGCCTACGCCAGTGGGCGCTGCCGCCAGAGCCCACCGCCGCTCTCCGGCGACGGCGGCGCGCAGCAATTCGCCTGTTGGCATCCGCTCGGGCCCACGGCGGCGACGGCGCCATAATGGAGCGTGCAAACGACAGCCCCGAACCCGGCGGCGAGCCCCTGCTGCGCGTCGAGGACTTGGTGGTGGAGTATCGGCTGGCGGGCAAGGTCGTGCACGCCGTGTCGGGGGTCAGTTTCGCCCTCGCGCGTGGCGAGACGCTCGGCCTCGTCGGCGAGAGCGGGTGCGGCAAGTCGACCCTCGCCCGCGCCCTGCTGCAGCTCACCCCGGCGCGCTCAGGTCGCGTCCTCTTCGACGGCATCGACCTCACCACGGTTGCCGGCGCGGCCCTGCGCGCGCTGCGGCGCCGCCTGCAGATCATCTTTCAGGATCCGATCGCCTCGCTCAACCCGCGGCGCCGCGTGGCCGACCTGATTGCCGAACCTTTACGGATTGCCGGCGTGCGGGACGAGGCCGCACGCGAGCGTCGCATGGTCGAGGTCCTTGAGGCCGTGGGCCTCGACCCTCCCCTGGTGCTGGGGCGCTTTGCGCACGAGTTTTCCGGGGGACAATGCCAGCGCATTTGCATCGCCCGCGCCCTGATCCTGGAGCCCGAGCTCATTGTTTGCGACGAGCCGGTCTCGGCGCTCGACGTGTCGATCCGCGCCCAGATCCTCAATTTGCTCGAGGCCATGAAGGCGCGCTACGGCCTGACCTTGCTGTTCATCGCCCACGACCTGGCGGTGGTAAAGGCGGTGAGCGACCGGGTGGCGGTGATGTATTTGGGCAAGCTCTGCGAGGTCGCTCCGACCGAGCACTTGTTCCGCAACCCAGGCCACCCCTATACGGCGCTGCTGCTGCAGGCAATCCCGCAGCCGGATCCGGCCGCGCCGATCCCGGAGCGCGTCGCCCTGGGCGAGCCGCCCTCGCCGATGGCGCCACCGAGCGGCTGCCGCTTTCGCACGCGCTGTCAGCGCGCGGCGCGGCGCTGCAGCGAGGAAGAACCGCAGCTGAAGGAGATCGCGCCCAAGCAGTTTGTCGCCTGTCATTTTCCCTTGCCGGCGGGTGTCGAGGCAAGCGTGGCTGAGCGCTAGCGGGGGTTGGTCGCCAGGCGCCGTAGCGACCTTAAGACGGCGGCGACGGCGCGCATCCTAGCGGAAATTTGCCACGCGTTCGGCCAACTCGAGAATGACCCGCGCGCTGTCGGCGGCGGCGGTGCCGGTGGGCTCGCCCTTATACGTGACCCTCGGATTGGAAAAATGTGCGATGCGCGGGCAGCCGCCGCAGCCTCCGTTGTAGCTCATCACATCTCGCCATTTCTCGCCGTTGACATGACCATGCCCATAGGCAAAGGGGGTGTTGTTCGCGTCAACATGGCGGTCGTGCCGGATACCGAGGATGTGGCCAATCTCATGCGCGATCGACATTGAGACCGTCGCACAGGCGTGATGCACAACGAAAAACGCCTCGTCTGAGTCCGGACCGATACGGGTCGCGAGACCACAGCCATTCGGGTTGTCAATGACCAGACCAACGATGTCCGCGCGCTTTTCGTTGCGCAACTTCTTTACGTCCTTGAACGCTCCTGAGCCATCGACCATTGCGTAAAGATGGGTAAACTGATCGTCCTTGCTTCCGTCGTAGTCAATGAGTTGACTGTGCACGAGCCTTAAGGTGATGTTCCCGAGCCCGCTGTTGGCTAATATTTCGTTGGTTTGCTCAACCGCGAGCGCCAGCAAATCGTCAGGATCGCGAACGTATCGTTTAGCGACGTTGCCGGTGTAGAGCATCATAAGGTCGATCGTGATTTGCTTTGCCTCCAGCGCCTGCCGGTCGGCAGCGAGGAAGGGTGCGACCTTGGGGAGGGTAGGGACTGGACGCCGGCTTGCTGCGGGGCCGGAGATCGGCACACTGTCGCGGGAGCTGGCTGGCGAGGGATGGTCGGCCGGCAATTTGCGCGGATCCATTTCCGCGAAGATATTGACGCCGCCACCGGCGTTTTCGATGGTGAAAATTGTGCCATCGTAGGCGAAATAGCCTGTCAGAGGCGCGTTGTTCCACACCATCAGGGCTGCCGGCTCACCCGTCTCGGCCACCTCACCGCGCCAGGAAATACTGCCGTCGCTCCGCGGTGTAGATGCAGTTCGCACGAGGGTAATGGTCCCACCGCGGAACGGCAGCTTGACTTCGGCTCCGATCGCTTCCGCCGGCGCGACCGAGACGTGCACGTTCTGCCCGGCAGAGGACTTTGCGAGGCTATCGACAATCGATTGTTGATCGGGCGTCAGGCCGGCCTGAGCTTGTGCTGGGACTGCGGCATAAGGGCCGAAAAGCAAAGCGGCGCCCGCCAGCAGCCAACAGCCCAGCCATCGAACTGCGAGGAAATGCATTGCGCCTGACCCCCCTCTTACCCGTGAATGAGCATCGGTCCGCCGGCAACCGACATAAATCGGGGGAAACCCTGAAAAGCCCGCGGGTCTTCCGGTGGCGAATTTCCCCACCGCAACCTTGCGTCGAGTTCGAGGCTAGGTGGCTGTGGCGGCGCTCATGGGCGGAGGGGCGGAGGTGTGGTCCGCGATTGGGCTTGGCGAGGCAAACGGCAGCACGCATACGAAGAGGTGGGGGAGCTTGCCGTTCCCATAAACCAGCAACGCCAGCCGCCTAACCGTGGCGGCGCGGGTAAAATCACGCGGCCAATAGGCGCCGCAGACATGACCGTGGCGTACGGTGCGTCTTTGCGATTGACCGCCCCACTGGGCCAGCTCGATCTGTGGCGCGGTCTTGCTATGAATTTGTGCAATCCGGCGCAGCAAACTTCAGCGACGAAACCAGTAGGAGTGCGTGGATCGGCCAGCCGAGCTTTCCGGCTCGCTGCCCGTTACAACGACCGTGCTGCGTTGCCCCCGCGCCGTAAGCTCGGCACGGCGTTTCTTCACCTCGTCAAGCGCTTGCCGCTGGGTCACGAACAGGCCCATACGGTGGGACCCGGTTCCGACCGACCAGCCATATTGGGTGTGCTCGACGACGAAAGTCGTTGTTGTTGCTCGCTTAGCCACAAAACGGCGTAGCACACCCGGCGGCAATTAACGAGGGTGAAGTCAGCGCTATGTTCGTATCCAATGTTCACGGGCTAAACACCCTGAACAGACAATGAAACAGCACGGCGCCGGTGACGGCGCCGTGCTGTTTTCCGTCATTTCCGGGCTTGGCGTGCTCGACTTGGCCAGGGGCAGCGCGGATCGTCTTCAAGGCGCAGATCCGCTTGTAGGGGCAGGCAAGCAAGGTTTCGAGCCTAGACCAACCGCAAGATCGCGCCGCGGTGCCCCTCTGGGGCTCGAGCGTCAATCGAGACCACGAGGCGCGAAATCGCTCGCCGCTCTGCGTCCCGGCAGGATCACGCTGCGCGGCGCCTTCCCGGGCATTGCTCTTGCTTCGGATTGGGTTCGCGCCGCCTGGCCGAGGGCCGACATACACACACAGGGGCCGAAAGGCTCAGGCGAAAGCCCATTGCCAACGCGCCAGCCTCGGGTGCTTCGGCGCGTCTCTAATGACCGGCTGCTGAACCTGGCGGTGGCTGCCGCTAGGGCGGCGCTGTGGCACGAACCAGGAGCTCTTGGCCACGAGCGGCGGTGAGAAAGGCGGGCTAGTGGTTGCAGCGCATCTACGAACTTCGTTAGCGTTGCGACGGATGCTGAATAAAACCAGTTTACCTTTTCAAAATCCACCAAAGTTTAAACAAATTCAGGTTAAGTTTTTTCAGGTCGTCGCTCGTAAGGAGTCACTAATGATCGGCATTTCGTTAGCTGCTGGGGCAACCTTTGTATGGTTCGTGTCCCTTCCGGCAGATCAGCTACTGCACCACCCCCGAATGAATCCAACTGCAGCAATCGCCGCTGAGGCGCAACGCGTCCAGGAGAGGTTCGAACAAGAGCGCAACGCCGAGATCGACGCCTCGATCGCAGCGGTTGCAGCACAACGCGCCCAGGAGAGGTTCGAGCAAGAGCGCAACGCCGAGATCGATGCCTCGATCGCAGCGGTTGCAGCGCGACGCGTCCAGGAGCGGTTCGAGCAAGAGCGCAACGCCGAGATCGACGCCTCGATCGCAGCGGTAGCGGCGCGACGCGTCCAGGAGCGGTTCGAGCAAGAGCGCAATGCCGAGATCGACGCCTCGATCGCAGCGGTTGCGGCGCGACGTGTCCAGGAGAGGTTCGAGCACAGCGCAACGCCGAGATCGACGCTTCGATCGCAGCGGTTGCAGCGCGACGCGTTCAGGATAGGTTCGAACAAGAGCGCAACGCCGAGATCGACGCCTCGATCGCAGCGGTTGCAGCGCGACGCGCCCAGGAGAGGTTCGAGCAACAGCGCAAGGCCGAGATCGACGCCTCGATTACCGCGATCACAAACCTTTGGCTATCCTTCGCCGACATGCAACTGGGAAGCTTCGCGCAGGTTGATGGACCTGAGCAACCGTGGCAGCCCTAATCGAATGCGGACCTGGCCAAAGCTCGGAAAAGGTCCACGTCGAAATTGACGGGGCAAAGTAAAGGTCTCGATAGTTGGTAAGCGCAGAGAAGGACTTGATCCCAGAAGCATCATTCGAACGGTGTTCGCCCATTGCTTAGTCGGTTTTCTCAATGCGTGCGTGAGCAAGGAAGCGGCTGCGCCGAGCAGGTCCGGCCGCTAACTTTGCAGCCGCTTTGAAAGACGAAGTGATGGGCCTGGCTAGCCGGCCCTTGGGCCATCTCCACAGTTCCCCCCCGGCGGTTGCCAAGCAAGGTCTCACGGCTCACAACCACACTTTCCGCCGGAATTGCTAGAAGCGCGTAAAATTACAGCGCTGAATCCGAGACCAAGATAGTACTACCGGTACTTGCGTCGTTTCCTGGCATCGGCTGCTCCGCAAGGAAGGGGTCACAATGCCCGCCGGTGCGTGATCCATTATCTGCTTTCAAGTCCTTTTGGAGCCGCCGTTTGCGCCAGACGTAAGGTTCAGATCATCACCCAAGAAACGCCTGGGTAATTTTCGCCATCTTCGGAAGGTTGGTTTCGGATCAGGGGCTGTGCCGAAGGCGGAAAGTGCAAGGAACCCTTGGCGCAATCCGATGATGGACCCGCCGAATGGGTCGGCATTATACCCACCAATTGCTTGAGGCCGAGGTCTGCACGTAAGCTGATCGACGTCGCCAAACCCGGCCGAGATGCGAGCCGCGCCCGTCATTGAGTCGGCACCTGAAAATAAGGGCTGGGCTTGGTTACGCGGAAATGCTTTGTCGGGGGTTTCGACCAGACCCGCTGCAAAGTCGGAGAGGAGGACTGCGTATGCAATTATCCAAACAGGTGGCGCTTGTGACGGGCGCCGGCCAGGGCATCGGCAGGGCGTCGGCGGTAACCCTGGCCGAAGCGGGTGCAGATATCGTGGCCGTCGACATCAACAAACAGAGTGTCAGGGAGACGGCGGCAGCCATTGCCGCGCAAGGTCGGAAAACTCTCGCCATCGAGGCCGACATGGGCAGCGTGTCGGACATCGATCGCATGGTGGAAGAGGCGATTGCCGTCTTCGGTAAGATCGACATTCTCGTCAACAATGCTGGTATCACCCGACGTGCCTACATCATGGACCTCACCGAGGCCGACTGGGACCGCATCCACCGCGTGAACTCAAAGGGTGTCTTCTTCTGTCTACAGCGGGTGGCTCGTGAAATGATCTCGCACCGCAGTGGCCGCATCATCAACATCGCCTCCATCGCCGGCAAGGGCTTCCCCGGCACCTCCAATGCCATCTACGCCGCCAGCAAGGGCGCCGTCATCAGCTTGACCAAGACGGCGGCGCAGCAGCTGGGTCCCCACAACATCAACGTCAACGCCGTGTGCCCTGGCATCGTGCGCACCAGCCTTTACCTCGACCTGGTGGCAACGATCGCGCAAAAGGAGGGCGTCAGTTCCGAAGAGATCGAACGACGTTACGTCGAGGGCGTGCCCTTGAGACGCGCCAACGAGCCCGAGGACATCGCCGCCATGGTGGTGTTCCTGGCCTCACCGGGAGCCCGCAACATCACCGGTCAGTCCTTCAACGTCGATGGTGGTCTCATCCCGGATTGACGAGCCCCGTCTGCTAATTTTCCCGGGCGGCTCATGGGCCTAGTGTATGCTGCCGCCTGGCTTGGTGCCCATTCCGATCCAGGATGGCAGCCGCATCGATAAGCATGCGTAAGGCAACGAATCCCCCACGCGTCTTCCAAGGTGGCTGCGGCAACGGTCCCGCCGGCACGCGCAGTTCGCTTACGGCAAGATCTGCGATGCGTCCATGTCATCAAGAAAACGGTGCTTACGTGTGCGAAGGGCAAACGTGACCAGAGGCTTGCGAATAAACCGTGAAGTGAAGAGTGATAGTGTTCCCAATCGACAATCCAACACAGTGGAGCCGCCAATGCCAACTTGGGCGAGATTGACCACCACGGACGGCAATGAGATTCGGATCAACCTCGATCACGTCGTCACGGTCCGACCCTACCAAAAAGACCGAGGCGGAACAGGCAGTGAGATTGCCTTTGCTGGTGGAACGCCAAGCTCGTTGGTCGTGAGGGAAGATCAGGACCACATCGCCTGTTTACGCCAGGACCCCACGGCCTGACGGGTCTGATGCTGAACGGCGCCGACTGCCAGGCAAGAGCCGTCATCGGGGGAATGGTGCCATCCCTTGGAGATCACCGTTTAGCGTTTCGCGTACCGTCACGATCGCGCTGACGCCCGGCAGCAGCGCCATGCGACAGGGAACTACCGCGAACGCCCCAAGAGGTTTTTGTCGTAACAGACGAGTGAAGGGACTGGCAGATCACGCAGCATTGGCCGGCCGACTAATCCGGGCCAATCTCCGGTAGCCTACGACCTTTACGCTGTAGCGTTAGGCGACGATCGGACCATGGCGCCCGCTTTCACAACTGCGGCCGCAACCCGAAGCGATCCCTGGCCAGACGGCAGGCGTCGTCGCCGGGCTCGCAGGCGCGACACACGTCTGGGCGGATACTATAAATCCGGCATGTGGTCGCTACGCCGACCTCGCCCACCAGCGCGGAGCAACGGTTCCCATCGCAGCGAATGCCGCCCAGCTGGCGATCGATGAACTCGGCCGGGATGCGATCGAGATCGGCGTCGTCCTCCGTACTGAAGCGCGGCCACTCCTTCGAAAAGGCGCAGCAGGCGCCGCAGCTCCGGCAAACCGCATCGCCATATAAGGTCACGGGAGAGGACGCCGCGAAAGCTGGCTCTCCCTGGCCACGCGCTCGAACGTCTCGGACTTGGATTTGACGCGATACTGTGGTTCGCCGTTGTCATGGCTATCAGCCGGAAGCAGCCGCACGATTTCATACTGCCGGCCCGATGTTGCCACGCCCTGCCGGGATGGCGCGAAGGTAATCATTTGACCGACCTTGAACTTGTGACGTGCCATTCGTGTCTCCTTGCGTTATCCCGCTCGAATTGTCGGCGCCCCTCAACCCCGGCGGGCGCGCCTTGCCGTCCGCTCGCGTTGTGCGGCGGCGGGAATGTCCGGACGTGGTCGAGGGACCAGGAAAGTCGCCCCGTTTCTCGCCAGGCCAATGTGGTGGGGCTGAGCACCAGAACCCGGCAGCCCTGTGCTGGGCGCGACGGCGGTTAGTTGCCAGGCGTTGAATGATCGGCGACGCGAATGCAGCGGTCTTGCCGGTGCCCGTCTGGGCGATGCCGAGTACATCGCGCGCGGCAAGAACGACCGGGATGGCTTTGGCTTGTATTGGGGTAGGCGTTTCGAACCTTCGGCTTGCAGCGCCTTAAGAATTGGCGTGCTGAGGCCCAGGTGCAAAAAATCTGTCAATGTGTGTGCTTTCAGGAGGCCAGGCTTGGCCGGCTGCGCCGAAATGTCGATCCGCAGCGCAACGCAAGGGACCCGTTGCTTGGAGACACCCCGCGTGTCCTGGGTTGTCGGATGGTGTTTGGGGCGCTCGCAGGAGGACGATTCCGCGAGAGTGCTCGTTCGTCCTTCACGCGGCTGGAGCGCCGCAAATCGCTCAATCGAGCGGTCACGCCTTATTTCATGTTGCGACGCACAAGTCAAACGCGACGGAAACCTGAAGGCCATGACCACAAAATTAGCTGCCCCAACGGTCGATGGCCGAGACGCCGGGGCGGCGGCACGGCCTCTATCGAAGATTTGAACAGCGCCGCCGAAGGCGCCGGAGCGCACCGCTGATAGCGAACGTTGATACGGGAAGTCGGCCGCCCCAGTGCACGCATTGCGGTCAGCAGTGTACGCACAACGCGAAGCCATTAGGCAAATTCCCTCTACACCGATGGGCATCCGCGTCTCCGTGAACTACTCGTTGCGAACGGCGAGGGAGGTCTTTTCGCGGCGGATCGAGCGTTTCATGGTTTTTGCAACAAAGACAGTCGGCGAAGCGATGCCGGTCTACGATGCGGTCGTCATCGGTTCTGGCTACGGCGGCGGTGTCGCAGCATCCCGCCTCGCGCGCATGGGTCTGCGCTTGGCGGTCCTCGAGCAGGGGCGGCTTTGGCGGCCCGGCGATTTTCCGACTACGGCCAAGGCACGGCTCAAGGCAATACGGCTGACGGGCCGCGCGCCGAAGCTGGGCGATCCTGCCGGGCTCTACTACCTGTCGGTCGGCAAGGGGCTGACCGTGTTCGGCGCATCCGGCCTCGGCGGCGGGTCGCTGATCAACGCCGGTGTCGTGCTTCGGCCCGATCTTGGCAGATTGCGCAAGGCCGGTTGGCCGGATGCGGTGGTCAGCGATGGACTCCTGCTGAAGGGACTCGCGCGGGCGGAGGCAATGCTCGGTGTCGCGCCGGTGCCCAGTCCCGAGCGCTTTGCCAAGTTTGCCGGTATGCGCAGGGCGGCAGAAGCGTCGGGCCGTTCGGTGCAGTTGCCGCCGATGACGATCTCCCATAGTCCGGGACCGAACGTTGCAGGCGTGATGCAGTACGCCTGCCGGCATTGCGGGGACTGCTGGTCGGGTTGCAACGTGGGCGCAAAGAACACCGTCGGGATCACATACATCGCCGATGCGGTCGATCATGGCGCAACGGTGTTCTGCGAAAGCCGGGCCCAGTCGATCTCCAAGACCGAGAGCGGGTGGGAGATCGTGGTGCAGGATCTGTCGAAGGCGAGCGCAAGCCGGCGCATCGAGGCGCCGATCGTCGTCCTGGCGGCCGGCACATTGGGGACCACCGAGTTGCTCTTGCGGGCGCAGCAACGTGGTCTCGAGCTCTCGGCGAAGCTGGGTGAGAAATTCTCAGCGAACGGTGACGACCTCGTATTCGCGAGCAATCTCGAAGAGCCGGTCAATGCCATTGCCACGGGCTTTCCGTCTCAGGCGCCACGGGGGGCCGCGCCGGTCGGGCCCCACAGCATGGCGCTGATCGACCTCGGCGACGAGCATGGCCCTGTGTGGGTTCACGACGGCACGATGATGGCCCTGATGGCTGCACTCGCTCCCCTCAGAGAATTGCTGAAACTGAAAGTCGGGGAAGCCCTCCGGCTATTGAAACAGGGTATCTACGGCGACGAGCTGAGCCGGTCGCAAATCCTCTACGTCGTCGCGCATGACGATGCGAGTGGCCGCCTGCGGCTTCAAAACGACCATGTCGTGGTCGACTGGCCGGGCTACAGCGACGCGCCGGAGCGCGTGAGAGCGGAGCAGAAGGTCAAGGCGATGATCGAAAGCATGGGTGGTGTGTTCAACGCCAACCCCTTCGCCATGACCGCGTTCGGCGGCAACCGGATCATTGCCCATCCACTCGGCGGATGCGCGATGGGTGAAACGGTGGAGGAAGGTGTCGTGGCGCCGGACGGGCGGGTGTTCGATCCAGCAAAGGGGCCGAAAGGCGTTCACGATGGGCTCTACGTGTGCGACGGGGCGGCGGTCCCCTCGGCGATCGGCGTCAGCCCGCTCTTGACGATTACGGCCCTTGCGGAGCGCGCGATGATTTTGGCGGCGGAGCAACTTCAGAGGAAGCTCGACGTCGACGCGACGCCCGCTCGCCCGGTGCGGGATGCCGCGATGTAGGAGAGCCGCCATCGATGCATGCGACGATAGGTCGAGCGAAAAGGCTGGGCCAAATATCACGAGGGTCCTGGAAGTCAAAAGGGGATAGCCAGCGCCATTGCCGAACGCAGGCGTGATAACGCACGCAGCACGGACAAACCGCAGATATCGGTTGTCTGTCGCAAGGGATCAAAAAATTGTCTTGTGGGTCTCGTCATCAGCAGAAACCGGAGGGTGATTACTGCGGTGCTCAAGGCCTTTTCATGCAACGAGATCGGATGCGCGATATCGCGACACCCGGTGGACGCCAGACGATAACGAAGGGCAATGCTGGGCTCCAGTTCATGGGATTAACTGTTGTCGCATAGCCTCGGCCGCAGCGTGTGCGCGGTTGCGAGCGCCGAGCTTGACCTGCACTTTCTTGAGGTGACTACGCACAGTCTCCTCGCCAATGCCGAGGCGCTTGGCGATCTCGTTGCTTGACATCCCCAATGACACCAGGCGCAAGACGGCGAGCTCCCGAGGCGTTATGCGAGGCTGGCTGCCAAACCGTCTTGGGTCGTCGGTTACCACTTGTTCAAGTCGCAGCGCGGTAAAGCTGGCGGCGGCGATGAGAAGAATGCGGAGCGGGTGTGTCAGCAGATTGCAGAGGACTTGGCGCGACCAGTAGGCCACAAGCCAACGTTGGCCCACGCAACAGGTGAGGGCGTCCCGGATGCCGTACTTGAGCGCGAGCTCATAAGGCCACCGGTCAGCGCCGATCGGCTCTAGCGTCTTCATCGTCTCGGTCCAGGTGTAAGCCAGGAGGCTGGTCTTAGCCATCATGATCCCAGGGTCGTATCCCTGCGCCGCCTTGGTGGCGTATTCATTCCACCACCCGCGGGAGCCGACGAGTGAAGAAAGACATCCCTTCCAAGCTGAATAGAGCGCCAGTCAGACGTCCGCTGCGGCATGCGGCCCACACCGAGCACATTGACGGGGAGGAGCTTTGATGCGAATTCATCGAGAGCATCGAGTATCGCATCCGGCGTCCTCGCCTGGCTCACATGAGACGTGAACCTGTTGAGAAGCGGGGTCGGGGGCGTCGGCGGGGTGATCGCAGGTAACGTTCTGAAGGGCACTACGTTTCCGCGCTTGTGCATGTGGTCCATCCGGCCGATTTCTATAAAATCCCTAAGGCCGAGCCTGCAACGATATGGATCAGTGAGCTATCGGGATAAATGCTGACCCCTTAAATTCTGCTGGCAATCGTGCTCGCCCATCGCCGGGGCGGTATCAATGCCTGCGCCCTTCGACGGCTCATCACTTGTTTCCGTGCGTCCGATGATCGGCAGGTAGCTCGCATACAGGCGGCGGATAAATTCCAGGTCGTCCTGCATGAATAGTTGGGCTGCGGCGCATGCCAGCCGCGGGCTAACCTGGAAAGACCTGTTGAACTCGTCCAGGCCCTTCGGATAGCCGGCGCGCCACTCTGGGCACTCGTCGACAACAGGCGCTTCGACGAAGATCAAGTTTACACCCATGCCGGCGCGAACTGATCGGCTCTTGTACTAAGGGAAGTTTGTGGACCGCCGCCTGCCTTGTGGTGCCGGCCGACCAAGCCTACAGTCGTTGAGCTTTGCTGCAGTTTCCCGCCATGAAACGGAGGTCAGCATGATCCGCGTTACGGTCCTTTATCCCAACGAACCCGGTAAGCGTTTCGACCACGCCTACTACGCAGGCAAGCACTTACCCCTGGTCATGGAGCGGCTGAAAGGCTCCGGCATGCTTCGTTACGAAGTTGACAAGGGCCTAGCGGGCGGCGGTCCAGGGGCCCCGGCGCCGTTCATCGCAGCGTGCCATCTGTATTTCAACGCCGCGGCTGATTTCCAAAAGGGGATCGGTGCGCACGGCGGCGAGATCATGGCTGACATCCCGAACTACACTGACATCTCACCACAGATCCAGATCAGTGAGGTCGTGGTTGGCTGAGAGTGATCGTGGGCAAGGCTCCACGGCGCATATGTCCGTTGCCGGAGTGTATCGGCCATGGATCGATCGTGTCATGGGCAAAAATGCCATGAGCTGTCGTGAGAGCGGGCACCGACCTGCAGCTGGGGGCTGGCTACCCGATCATAGGGTTTGGCGACCTTGTCGTGGTGAATGTGGTCAGGCACGTCAGGCAGTAAACATCGTGCCCCTGCGAAACTGGATGCTCAGCGGCATGTGTCGAATGCCGAGCAGACGGTTGCTCGGCATCCACTCGATCGGCCCCTCGGGCGTGAAGGCTTCAACCCGCGCCAGCAGCTCGGCGAAGGCCAGCCGAATCTCCATGCGCGCCAGGCTGGCGCCAAGGCACACATGGGCACCGAAGCCTAAGGCCACGTGACGGTTGGGCGAGCGGGCAATGTTGAAACGGAAGGGTTCGTCGAACACGGCCGAATCGCGATTGGCCGACATCTCCCAGTAAGTGACCTTGTCGCCGGCCTTGATGCGGTGGCCCTTGTAGTTCACCTCGCGCGTTGCCGTGCGGCGCTTGTGGATCGAGGGCGTGGTCCAGCGCAAGACCTCGTCGACGGCGATGCGCATCTCGGCGATGCCGGTCGTGCGCAACCGCTCGAGCTGCTCAGGGTGTGCTATCAACGCTCGCAAACCGCCAGCGATGGCGCTGCGCGTCGTTTCGGCGCCAGCCGGAAATAGCAGCATGAAGAAATTGACCAGTTCATCATCCGTAAGGGGGCCGCCGTCGCTGCCATCTTCCCCTGGCTCGAGCTGCGCCCTGATAATCGTCGACATGATATCATCGGTCAGATTTTTGCGCTTCCGGGCGATCAGGCCGGTGGCGTAGTCACGCAGGCGCCGCGCATAGTCTCTGGCAATAATCTCCGGCGTTGGTGCGGCGACACCGGCGTCAACCCATGCCGCAAGCTGCGCGCGGTCTTCTTGTGGCACTCCGAGCAACAGGCAGATCGCTTGCAGCGGGAGATCACGCGAGAAGCGTTCGACGAAATCGAACGGTTCGTTTTCGGGCAACGCCTCGATCAGGGCGACCGCGCGACGGCGCAGCTCCGCCTCAAGATCGTGGATGGCCCGGTTGGTGAAGCCCTTGTTGACGAGGCCACGCAGCCGCTTGTGCCGAGGATCATCGGTCCAGTTAAGGAACTTGCCAGCCTGGTACTCGTCATGCAGCCCGGTGCCGCCAGCAGTGCGCCCGCCACCCTTGTCGGAGGAAAACGTTACCGGATCGAGCATGATGGCCATGGCATCCTCGTGCCGGCTCATCACCCAGAAGCCCTCCCCATCAGGGGTTATGGGCGTTGGTTCATGCCAGTAGATGGGGGCATGCTCGCGTGCCCATGTGAAGTGCTCGTGCGGGAAGCCCTGGGCAAACGTGGCGTTGTCGGACAGATCGATGCTGGCGGACGGAACCAACTGAGCACTCATCAACGCCTCCGGTGATGTTGTGTTGTCTCCACTAGAATGCCATGAAATCGACTGCTCGTGCAGGTGCGCCAAGCCGGAATGCGCTAATGTGCAAGGGGGGTGGCATTGCGTGGCACGATCGATGTCGGATCGGGGTCACTTTGCTCCCTACCGCCGAGGTTTTTGGCACGGTCAATGTTACTCAGTAACCCGACGCCGATCCGGGCCCGTGCCCCACGGTGAAAACCTGCCAAGGACGGTCATCGGTCGAGCGCGGTTAGCTCATCGATCTATTTCGGCATTGGGCTCTCTAATGATCAGGGTTTGCCCCGATGGCCGCTTTCAATTCTCGCTGCGAGCATCAAATTGCTAGCGCCTCGGGGCAGTTGTTTCGCTGCTTTATTCGATTGATGCCATTTCGCCCGCACAAACACGGAGGTCAAAAAATGGCGAATGAGTTCATCATGACCCGCCGCAAGACGCTGCTCGGCGCCGCAACAGTTGCCACAGCTTCGGCCTTGGGATCAGAGCTAGTAACCAAGACCGCGCAAGCACAGCGGCCCGCTGCAACAGCAGGGGCAAACCAACCCATTTCCGCGCAAGAGGCGCAGGCCATCGCGCAGGAAGCCTATATCTACCTGTATCCGCTGATCCTCATGGACGTGACACGCAAGCAAATGACCAATCTTGACCCCAAGGTCAATCAATTCGGTGGGCCATCTAACGCGTTCACTCATGTCCGTACATTTCCAACGGCCGAAATGAGGACGGTGGTTCGACCGAATTTCGATACCCTTTATTCGAGCGCTTGGCTCGACCTGACCAGTGGCCCGGTCGTCGTCTCAACAGCGGATACGGGTGGCCGCTATTTCATGCTGCCCATGCTCGACATGTGGACCGATGTTTTTGCCGTTCCCGGCAAACGGACCAATGGGACTGGCGCCGCCGAATTCGTTCTCGTGCCGCCGGAGTGGAATGGGCGGCTCCCGAAGGGCATTGAAAGCATCGACGCGCCGACGCCGTATGTCTGGATCATCGGCCGCACTCAGACCAACGGTGTGAAAGACTACGAGGCTGTTCACAAGGTTCAAGACGGCTACAAAATTACGCTTCTGTCAGATTGGGGGAAACCGCCGCAGAGGCTCGAGCAAAAAATTGATCCATCGGTCGATACCAGAACCGAACCGGTGCGCCAGGTCAACGAGATGTCGGCGGATGAATACTTCAACTACGGCGCGGAACTGATGAAGCACAATCCACCGCACGGCACCGACTGGTCAATCAATGCGCGGATGAAGCGCATTGGCTTAGAGCCGGGCGACGACTTCGACGATAGCATAGCCAGCGCCGGTGCTCTTGCGCAGGGTGCAGCCACAGGTTTGAACCTTATGCGGGAGAAGGCACCGACGATCGCGCGCGTAACCAATGGCTGGCAGATGAACACCGACACAATGGGCGTTTACGGCAATTACTATCTTAAGCGCGCCATCGTTGCGCTAGTCGGGCTTGGCGCCAATCAGGTTGAGGACGCAATCTACCCGCTGAACGTCAGCGACGCGGATGGCAAGCCGGTCATGGCGGAAAACAAGTACGTTTTGCATTTCGGCAAGGACGAGCTGCCGCCGGCCGGCGCATTCTGGTCGCTGACATTATACGATGCAGAGGGCTTCCAGGTAGCCAATTCGCTCAACCGTTTTGCCATCGGAGACCGTGATCCACTCAACTTCAACGCCGACGGCTCGCTCGATCTTTACATCCAAAACCAGAGCCCTGGAGTTAACAGGGAAGCAAACTGGTTGCCGGCACCGAATAGCGGCCGGCTCGAATTGACGTTGCGGATCTACGCGCCGAAGCCGCAGGTCGCGGACGGCGGCTGGAACCCTCCCCCCGTGAGACGCGATTCCGATGGCTCGGGCTCGCGAGCGTTGCAATGATAACGGGGTTGGGGCAGCCCTCGCCATGCGGTTCCTGAGCGGCGTCTCGCATTTTGTATTCGCAAAATTCGATGCTCCCGAACCAAAGTTTGGAGTGACAGTGCGCGTCTGTAAGGCGCTAGACAAGAGACAGCGCCGCTGTGGCTGTGGCGCCGAGGATGCCCGGCCTGTGCCGATTGTTGCAAAAGTATTCTGGACGTCGGAGCGACTATTAGAGAACAAAATTGCCACAAGCAGGCGTGAGCCCATGCCGCAAGGTGGTGCACCGTCCCTCACTTGAAGGCTGCGCGAGCATGCCGAGCGCGCAGTTGAGCGGGGACGAGGCTTCTGGTGGGCGGTCGAGACGCAAGATGCGGCTAGCGTCTGGCAACGATGGGCTGCTCATCGGCCCGGGAATTCCGCGGGCTCCCGTCGATGGACCAGATCAATACTTTGACAATCTCGGCAGATCAGAGGTTATGCTTCTTGCGAGATCTGCGGTCACAGCGTCATGAGCAATCGCTATGGCGTTCGCAAAGCCCATCGTGTCGCTGCCTCCATGGCTCTTGACGACCAGGCCCTGAAGCCCGAGAAAAATTGCACCGTTGTGCTGGCGTGGATCCATCCGCTCTCGGAGCGCCTTTAGTCCCCGGCGTGCAAAGCCAACTCCAAGTTTGGCGGCAAAGGAGCCGGTGAAAGAGTCACGCAGATAAGCGGCCACTTGCTTAGCAGTACCCTCCGCAACCTTGAGGACAATGTTGCCAGTGAGACCATCAGTAACGATGACGTCTACCAAACCCAGGCTGATACCGTCGCCGTGAACGAAGCCCCGGTAGTCGAATCCCAGATCGGTGCGCTCGCGAAGTACGTCGTCGGCTCGCATGATCGCTTCGACGCCCGTGTCCCTTTCCACACCGGTGTTGAGCAAGCCGATGCTGGGTCGCTCGATATGAAAGAGCGCGCGTGCCATCGCTGCGCCCATCATTGCGAAGCGGGTCAACTCCTCCGCGTCGGCTCCGACATTGGCGCCAAGGTCAAGAACAATTAAATCTCTTTTGATGGTAGGCCACAGCGCAGCTAACGCCGGGCGCTTAACATCTGCGACTGTCTTGAGGCAGTGCCTTGCCATCGCCATCAGTGCTCCCGTGTTACCGGCAGAAACCATGGCATGTGCCTCACCGTCGCGGACAGCGCTCAGAGCAAGCCACATGCTCGAGTTTCTCCGCCCCATCCGCAACGCCCTACTCGGCTTTGCGTCCATCGGCACGAAGATATCAGTATGTATAACGCGGGCACGCTGGCGCACCCTGTCATGGCTCATAAGGAGAGGGTTGATGCGTACCGCATCGCCCACGATGATGAATTCGGTATCGGGACACTGGTTCAGCGCCAACTCTGCGGCTGGAACGGTGACATCGGGTCCGTAGTCTCCACCCATTGCATCAAGCGCAACGATTGCTATCGCCGCCATTCTGCAAACCTTTGATCGGTCAATCGACTGGCGGAACGCTAAGTGCGACGAGCCGCTGAAGCAATGCTAATCTCCTACTTGTCGTCGCTTGTCAGGCGTCGACAACGCGCGCTTCGCTGAACATCAGCCGAAGCGGTCGAAAAGTTGGAGTTTTGGCCCTACGCTGACGGTAGCCATGGCCATCCGACAAGGCTCGATCTTCCTCCATTCGACGCTCTCCGATGGTGTGGTGTCCTTCGATGGATTGCCTCGCGAAGACTGCCAAGAGCGACGGGTACATGGGACCCCGCATTGCAATGACCGAAGAGAATCAAACACGGCGCCGAGCCACTGTCCGTTGCTGGGGCGAAGGAGCCATGGACCGACCAGCCCATGCGCGAAAAATGCCAACGGAAACAAACCGGCTGACCAATTTATGAAAACGGGCCTTCAATCAGCCTCACGTGCGCAAACGCCTGCGCGCATGTCGCGATGGTCGATCTCGAGCACCGCGTTCTTGCGGCGGACGGATCCCACGCGAACGGCGGTCGTGATGCGCAACGCACCGGGACCGCCGCCGTGCGTCATGTGTGTCCTACATCTCGTTCTTGCTCAACTGATCGGCCAGGTAGTCGGCTTGCCGGATCGCGAGCGCCACGATGGTCAGCGTCGGGTTCTCGGCCCCGCCGGTCGTGAACTGGCTGCCGTCCGAGATGAACAGATTGGCGACATCGTGGGCCTGGCCGTACTTGTTGCAGACGCCGTCTTGCGCCTTCTCGCTCTGGCGGCAGGTGCCCATGTTGTGAGTGCTGGGGAATGGCGGCAGCTCGAACACCTGCGTGGCGCCGAGCGATTGGTAGACCGCCGTTCCGGCCTTGTAGGCATGGTTGCGCATGGCGACGTCGTTGGCGTGGTCTTTGAAGTGCACCACCGGTACCGGCATCCCGTGCTTGTCCTTTTCGGTGGGATGCAGAGTGACGCCATTGCCCGCCTGCGGCAGATCCTCGCCGACGAGCCACATGCCGGCGAAATGATCGTACATCTCGATGATCTTTGCGTATTCGAGACCCCAAGCGCCCGCAACGGTGTTGGACGCTACGCCGGAGAGCCCGAAGCCAGGCAAGGTCTCCATCTCGTAGCCGCCGGCGAAGCCGCGCGACGGGTCATGCCGCGACTTGTCCTTGATAATCCCCGCCATTTGGGTGCCGCGGTCGAAATTCACCCGCCCGGGCATGATGGCATAGACAGTGCCCGTCATGTGCCGCATGTAGTTGCGTCCGACCTGGCCCGAGGAGTTGGCGAGCCCGTTCGGGAACTTCGACGACTCCGAATTGAGCAGGAGCCTTGGGGTCTCGACCGAATTGCCGGCAACGCAGACGACGCGCGCCTTCTGCTCTTGCAGGGTTCCGGTCTTGTCGGCGTACACGACGCCCGTGACTTTGCCGCTGTTGTCGTGGTTGATCTTGACCACCATGCTGTCGGGCCGGATCTCGAAACGGCCGGTACTCTCCGCCTTCGGTATCTCGGTGTAGAGCGTCGACCATTTGGCGCCGATGGCGCAGCCGGACATGCAAAAGCCGATCTGATGACAGGCCGGCCGACCGTCACGCGGCTGCGAGTTAATCGCCATGTTTCCGGTGTGGACCTGCGTGTATCCCAGCCGCTTGGCGCCGGCCGCCATCACCTTGAAATTGTTGTTCCCGGGCAGGCGCGGAATGTCGCTCGTGCCGGTGACGCCCAGCTTGTCCTCGGCTCGTGTATAGAACGGCTCGAGCTCCTGCAGCGTGATCGGCCAGTCGAGAAGATTGGCACCGGGCATATTGCCGTACACGGTGCGCACGCGGAACTCGTGCTCCTGGAAGCGCAGCGACGCGCCCGCCCAATGCACGGTCGTTCCTCCCACGGTCTTGCAGACCCAGAGCGGCAATGTCGCGTTGAGATCGCCCGTGCCGACGCGCTTGTCGAGCCAGCTCAGGCGGTTGAACATGGTGCCGTTGTCGTTGACGATGTCGGTGAGGCCGAGCCGCGGCCCCGCCTCCAGACATACCACATTGATGCCGCGCTGGACGAGCTCGTTGGACAGCGTCCCGCCGCCCGCGCCGGAACCGACCACCACAACAACCGAATCATCCTTGAGATCAAATGTCTTTGGCCATTGATCGATCCTCCGGTCACGAGTTGGGGAGCCAGCCGATGTCGTCGAAGCCGCGGTCGATGTAGCCGCCGTGCTCGACCGACGATCCTTCGAAACCGAAGAAGCGATAGACCAGCGGATTGGTGTAGAGGTTGTTGATGGTTGCCGTGCGCACGGTGGAGAAGAACTCGCCGGCCTCCTCTGTCTTGAGCACCGCGTTGCGGGCGCCGTTGCTGAGCTGGACCCACGCAATACCGCGCGCACCATCGAGCCGCGCGACACCGTCCGTGAGAAGCTTGAGCAAGCGCCGCGTCGCTCGCCGCCTGCTTGTCGACGGCCTCGACCACGGTGGCGTAGTACTGATCGCCCAAGCCGGTCGTGCGGAAACAACTGGCGCGCCATGACGAGCAGCGTCTGCGCCGTGTGCGCGTCGAGGGCAGTGGTGGACAACGCCCAGGCATAGTCCGGGGCGAGGATCATGGAGCCACCCGTCGCCAGTCCCACGGCGACGAAACTGGTGCTGCACAGGAAATCCCTGCGGCTAGGCGCATGTGCCTTCATCGGATTCCTCCCTGATGAGGCCCGCTCGCTGATCCGTATCGACGTTGCGATGATTGGCGGGCTGTCCAAATCCTACGCCCGCCATCGAGCAATTTGAAGGCAAAGCCGGTTCCGCGAGCCAATCGAAACGCGCGCATCAGCCGACAGTCCTTACGTGCCCGTGGACCCGCCCGCCATAACGGGATCAGACGGGAGCATGAAGGTCTTCGCTGGCGGGACGACGGTTGACCCAGTGAAACCCGTTTCCCGTGCAATCTTGAGGCCATCACCGAGCGAGTTGACGGCTTCCTCTGGGACAATGTCAACGGGACCCTTTGGTATCGGGAAAAGCCCGAATAGAGAGCCGCCGACGAGGAGATGCCAACGGCATTTCTTCTCTATGGGTCAACCGCTGCCGTTCGCACCCAGCTTCCGCGATCTCAGATCCTTTGTCCGCAGTACCCAGATTCCGGCCATGCCGAGGATCGACAACCACAATGGCGCTTCGTGCCGCAACAGACGTGGCGAGTGTGATCCTACGAGCTCAGCCCATAGTACTCGCGATAGAATTCGAGATGACGCGCGGGGGTGAAGCTTTCGAAGTCGCCAGCAGAGATGCAGCTCTCCAAATGGTCCAGCAGCTTCTCTGCCTCAGGTTCGCGACAGTCGAGAAGGAACGCCTTGGTACGCTCGATGCCGGCACCACAGACAAGCTGAGTATCAATGTAGCATCCGGCATCGAATGAGGACATCTTGGCTTTGTATCAAAAGCAAGTCACTCGGTTCACCAGCGGAGAACTGCTGAATATACAACGTCTTTAACGGCTCGTTGCTATCCCGATTTTTATCCACCGCTTCAGTCTGAAGAAGTGCGCAAATCTTTGGAAGGTCCTCCACATGAGGGACCAAGCCGAAGCGAGCAAGAATTTCGTTTTCATCCATGGTCTGGAGACTAGTCGATCGTGGTGTCACAGGAACCTCGTGCTGGCAGCTGTGGGTCAGCCTGAGACCAAGCCCGCACCGCTTGACGACAGCTTACCCCTCAGCTGCGGAAGCGTTGATGCGCCGCAGCGAATTGGTGTTCTGCGCCACAACCCGACGAAATCTTCCGTAGTGAAGCCACGCCGGCCGCGGTTCACCGCTTCGCATTCGGTGCGACGTCCCGAGGCAGGATGTAGAGAAGCTGAGGCAGAACGATTTCCGGCGAATAGTAGAATGTCCCCTCACCGACCCGTGTGGCTCCCATCCGCTTATAGAAGCCTTCTGCCGAAGGTTCAGCATAGATCATGAGGACACCCGCTTTCAGCGCCTTCGCGCGGGTTGCGGCCGCCCTGAAAAGCACCCGACCAACCCCGCGCTTCCAATGCGCTGGTTCAACAAACATGCCGTAGAGCAGCGCAATTCCTTGAAGTGAGGTGGCCGTCACGAGCACGACGCCAACGACTTCGCCGGACTCCTGTTGGGCGACCTGGACGCAGCCCCCGGTGATTAATGGAAGCGTTACTGTAAGTCCCGGCATCGCCCGATCGATAAATGCCTCATCATAGCCCGCCTGCATAGTCGCACGCACACACAACCGTGTTAGCTCGCGTTGTTCATCGGGCTTGGCATCTCGAACCGAATAGACCTGCATTGCACCCCCCGGCCTTCTCGCCGCAGCCACTTGCCTTTGTGGGCGAGGTAGATCTTCCCGGCTTCGCGGCTGCGCCCCAAGAAGAGCAGCGCATGGGCGCGGTTCGTCTCGATCACCAAGGAGGCGGGCGCCAGGGTATGCGCCCGCTCTGAAGCGTTGAGCGCCTCACCGGGGGTGCGCGCGAACAGGGCAGACCACGAAACGTGGTTGAGCGCGTTGGCGGTCTGCGGCAGTGCAGCAGCAATGCCCACCAACAGCCATGCGGCAAGCGCCCCCGCAAACCTCAGCGCACTAATCACGTTGCCCCCCGTGAAATGCCGCCCTAATCTGAACACAGATCGTCTCCCCCAGGCAACCCGTCCACGCGTGCTCGGTCGCACGGGCTCAGCCGCACGCACGGGCCGACGCGCGGCCGTACCACGCTGCCCGCCCATCCGCCCTCACCCGATCGGATGTAGCGGGTCTCCTTGGGGGCTCCAGTGGCAGCGCAAATCTACCAAAAGGAAGCCGCCGTTCGGCGCGAGAATTGCGCAGCCTGTATCTTGAGATGGCACTACTCCGACCCATCGGCCTCGGATTGGGTCACGCCCAGGGGCCCTCTACAAAAGTGACGACAACCGCTCAGCGACGGTTTCCCGGCCACATTTCACGCCAACCTCGCCATCACCAACGGGGCGGACATCGCCTATCACTTTGCCGGCGAGGATCTGCCGTCCAGCTACACCGTGGCCATTCGCGGCAGTCGCCATGCGCGCCTTCGACACGGCGCACTCTCTCAGTCATGCTAAGCTCTCCTCAGGGTAAGGTACGGTGTTGGTGGGCCGGCACGCCACCATAGTAGGAGCCGCGCGGCGATGATGGTCGAGAATAAGCCCGACGGCGGCGAAGATAAGGTGATCCTCTTTACCATCGGGATGCGCGGGGAGCTAACGCGTGGCGCGGCGCGGCATGCAGCCGACGCCTGGCGGAGCATGCTGGTGCAGTACCCGACGGCCAACGTCTGCCCGCAGATTGCAGGATTTGATGACAACTCGCGTGAGCTATGGGAAATCCCGGAGGCGCGTGACTACATCTGCGACTGGGCAAGGTTTGCGGGCCTTGATCACAGCGCCGCCGTCGCGACCAGCCCGCTCGATCGGCATGCGCTCGCGTTTCTGGCAAAGTGTGGCGCTATCGCCGATGTCGATCCTAACGACGTTACAGTCGGCTGGCCGCGGTGATTTGACTGCGCGGCTGCGGTACCCGTCTGATCTTTCAGAATCGGCGCTTCCATCGTCAGGGGCCTGCCGGCGAGGGAGTTGGCGCCCGGCCACGATACCGATGTCGACGATCATGTCCGCGCGCGAGTGCGCCCCACCTGTTGGGCCCCCTCAGCTGCGCTGCCATGCCTCCGTTGGCACATAACCAGATTTGAATGGCGCCAGCGTCATCTATGGTCTGTTCATCGGGGTCGAGCTGACCAGCTGGAAGGCACGGACACTGCCCCAAGTAACCGCCGCTTTTGACCCTGGCCGTGTAAAAACTCCGAAAGGGCGTTCACGGAGGGGAATCTTGTTCTACCGGCCCCCCAGTTTCCGAGTTCGTCTTGCCGTTGCTCGCCAGAACATTGGGGTTGGAAAAGAAGGCCGTTCTACGTGTTCTTCACGCCCCAGCGTTTTGACACGGCCAAGACCCACAACGGTTCTGGTCCACGCGCACCTGCTGCGACGCAACAATCGCCTCAGCCGGTATGTGCGATAGCTGATACTGTGGTCGCGTCACCGTCGACGAGGTGTTGAGTGAGGCGGCGGGAGTTTATAGCGCTTGCTGGCGGCGTCGCCGCCTGGCCGCTTGCCGCGCGCGCGGCAGTCAGCGACGCCGGTGATCGGCTATCTCAGCGGCGGGTCGCCGGGGCCGTTAGCACCATTCCCGGCTGCGTTCCGCGAGGGTCTTAAAGATGCCGGCTATGTCGAGGACCGCAATGTCGCAATCGAATATCGCTCGGCCGAGGAGGTATTCCTTACGGCGCGTGTCGCTTGACTTTTCGGAGTGTGATATTGAGATAGCGGAGAACGGCATGAGCGACGACGAGGAGGAGAGCGTGCGCCAAGAAGCGCTTGCAGAGGAGCAATTCCTCCTTGTCGAACTCCCGGCCGCGCTTCGCAAGATACGGGCGAAGGCCAAGGGAAACGAAAGGCTCGCGCGCAAACTTGTATTCGGAAAGTTAAAGTACACTGGTCCTGAAGCATCATTTTCTAGTTCCCACGCCAGTGTCATGAAAGCGTTGGATGAGTGCTTTCACGTCATAGTTGGGAAAGCTGCTGATGAGATCGACAAAACGAGGGAGGTCCTGAAGGAATTGAAACGCGAGGTAATGATGAGGTAAACATCCTCCGTATTCTCGGCAAGGATGAGCTTGAGTGGTAGTATGCCCGCCATATGGATGCGCTGGCTTCGGGCGGAGGCCGATCTTGATTTCCGAAGACCACGTTTCTTGAATTTCAGATGCGCCCGAAGAATGCGTGGCTGAAGCTCCACAAGCCGGAACATCTTCGAACTGGCGCGAACCCGGACTGTTGGCGCCCTTTAATGGGGGCCTTTGGCGCAAACCGCATGTATAATGCAAGGAGCGGGTTTCGGGGAGATTGCCAATGGCCAATGCTCTGCTACTTGCAGTGTTCGATTTCTCGGGCGCGCACGCCGATGAATTCCACGATTGGTACGATCTGGAACACATCCCGGAGCGCCAGGCGATCGCGGGATTTGGTGCGTGCGAACGCTGGATCGGCGCGGACCAGCCGGAAATTTCGGTTGCGACATACGATCTCAATTCCATCGACGTACTGCGTGGCGAGGCTTACAGGTCAATTGCCTACGGCAATCTATCCGTGTGGTCGAAGCGAGTGACGAGCAATGTGTAAGCGGTTGCTTCGCTTTGAGGGAACGCAGATCACGCCTGGCGACGCGCGCGCGCCGGAGGTCGCTGGCGGACTTCTCCTCAATGCCATGAACGTCGCGCCCGAGGCTGAGGCGGATTTCAACGCCTGGTACGACGAGGAGCACCTGCCCGCGCTCGCGCGGGTTCCGGGAACCCTCGCTGCCCGGCGCTTCCGGTCGGCAGAAGCGGGAGGTGGCACGCACCGCTATGTGGCTCTTTATCATCTAGAATCGCCGGCGGTGACAAAGAGCGCGGCCTGGAAGGCTGCCATCGAAACGCCGTGGAGCGAGCGCGTACGGCCGCATTTCCGCGACCGCGTTCGCATCTTGGCACGGGGCTACGTTCGAGGTCGATGAGCCTGTGTTGCCGAGTCCCACCGCAAAATGGCGGTGGGCGAGAAAACGGTGCAGCCTAGCCGCGCCAGTGGCGCTCGCCAGCCATCATTTCGCGGATGCTCAGGGCCGGTCTTGGCACGAAGCGACAATTGCCGAGGATCTACGACGCTGGTCCGTTGCTTCTATGGGGCGGATTTTGTCAAGGGGGTGCCCCAAGGGTCCTATCCATTTTCTCATCCTTCAGTTTCTTTGTTCGACCTGGCAGCCGTTTCTTCGCCCCGACCCACACACCGAGTGGCCGGCGCGCGCAGGAGCGGTCAAGGCTGGCCGTCCATCGGGCGGCCACCGACAGGCTTGGCCTTGATGGCTCTGAGCACGACGGCATACTTGTTGTGGTCGGGATGACGACGTCCGAGGGGAGCTCGCATGTGGTGCACGAACATTCGCGCCACATCCTTCTATTCGGTGGGGCAGACCCAGACCATGATGCAGTGATGCGCATCGGCAGCGAGAGCTCCGAGGCGGCGGACCCATTCTGGGGGACGGCATTTGAAGCCATGCAACGGACCGGGACCCCGCCACCTCGAACCGTCATCGGCGACCCGTCACGAGCGTGCAGACAGGGCCGAAACCGTCGGGTGTTCTGTGACCGCGTCCCTCCCTTCAGTGTGCGGGACGGAGGACGACGCCCTCGGGCACGACGCCGACGCGCACGAGGTGCCACAAGGCGATGAGCAGCTTGCGGGCCAAGGCGACGATCATCTTCTTGCGCGAGGTGCGGGCATTCTTGGTGCGAGCTTCAAACCACTTGGCCAAGGAGCTCTCCTTCTGAAACTGGAGGAAGCGCCAGGCGAGTTGGATCATTCCCTTCCGCACCCGAGCATTGCCGGATCGCGCGAGCCCCTTCTCGCGGCGCTGGCTCCCGCTTTCGTCGGGCGAGCCCGTGAGCCCGCCGTAGCGTGCCACGGCCCGGCGGTCGCGCAGGTTGCGCGACAAGATCTCCTGGACCAGCATGTCCGCGGTCTCGATGCCAATGCCGATCACCCGCATCAGAACGAGGACCATCAGATTTGGTCCAGCCTTTGGTGCCTGCTTCAGTTGTTCCATGCGCGCCTTCTCGATCTGGTGGATCTGCTCGGCGACGAGCTGCTTGCGCTCGAGGTCGCGGCTCAATTCGGCGAGCGTGTTGGGCGGGATCGGCTCGCCCTCGGGCGTGCGCAGGTGCTCCAGGCGCTCCGGCGCCTCCTTGAGCGTCGGATTGAAGCTGCGGATGCCGAGCCGTGCCAAGGTCGACTTGATGCGGTTGATGATCGTGGTGTGCTCGCCAACGAGGGTCTCGCGCTCGCGGTGGGGACGCTTAGCATCTTCCTCCGCGAAGGTCGGGATCGCGGCCATCTTGCAGTGGTCCCGCTCGCCGCGCAGCCAGCCGAGGAAGGAGCGCTTGAGCTGCTCGGTGTCTAGCCGGTCGGTCTTGGCGCGCCGGTGCTCGCGCGATACCGGCACGCTCGCGGCATGAATGACGTGGGCCTCGATGCCCCGTGCTCTCAGCCAGCGGGCCAGCCAGAAGCCGTCCCGGCCGGTCTCGAAGGCAAGGGCGATGCGGGTGATCTTGTGCCCTGCCTTCTCCGCTTCCGCACGCCAGCGCTCGAGCAGCTTTAGGAGCCCGTCCTCGTCGGGTGCGAGCTTCTTCAACGGCTGGCGTTCCACACCCGGTATGATGCCGGCAACAAGCCAGCTCCCTTTACTGAGCTCGACCACGCCGATTAACGTCTCGTTAGGATCGAACGGTGTAAGCGAACGGTTCAGGTCGTTGAGCGGCTTCTTCTGCTTTTTCGGCTTGCGCATCTATGGGCTCCATCGGCTGGTTTTGACATCGGCGCCGATGGAGCCATCGCTTGGTTTACAATTCGTTTATTGACGCGATGTCATCGCCGCTCGCCCCATAGCATCTGGGGGTCAAGCGGAAGCTCGCCTACGCTCCTCGCCAGCGTGGTTTTTCGTCGGTCCTGACCCTGGCCGTGTAAAAACTCCGAAAGGGCGTTCACGGAGGGGAATCTTGTTCTACCGGCCCCCCAGTTTCCGAGTCGTCTTGCCGTTGCTCGCCAGAACATTGGGGTTGGAAAAGAAGGCCGTTCTACGTGTTCTTCACGCCCCAGCGTTTTGACACGGCCAAGGCCCATAGCTGCTATCGCCGGTGCGCGCCCATTGCGGCGCAGCATTGGCTAGAGCGCCATGGTGTGAGATCATGCGATATTCTGATCCCGCATCACTGTCTCGCCTGCACTGCTCGCCCACGCCGATGAGGTGATCGAATGAAGCGGCGGGAGTTCATAGCCGGTCTGTTGGTCGCAGCCACCTTGGGACATGCACGGGCCCAGCAGCCCGCGAAGGTCCATCGTATTGCTATTGTTTGGGTTGCTCTCCCGATAGCGGAGCTGACCGAAACCAGCAGTATTCCACACTATCGAGCGTTGTTCCACGAACTACGTCGGTTCGGGTATATCGAGGGACGCAACCTGATCGTGGAGCGATATTCCCCCGAGCGAGCGACGGTGGAGTTGGCACGTGATGTGGTTCGCTCGAAGCCAGACGTGATTTTCTCGATCGCGAATTGGACGTGGCTTCTTAAACCACTGACCACTATCCCGATCGTTGCGTCTATGCCAGATCCGGTCGGCTTTGGCCTCGTCGCCAGCTTGGCCCACCCAGGCGGCAATATAACGGGAGTTAGTGTAGATGCTGGACCCGAGGTCGAGGCCAAGCGTCTGGAACTCTTAAAGGAAGTCTTCCCGCATACTTCCAGGGTCGGAGTCCTCGCTACCCCATTTCTAGAGAGGAGTCCCTACGGGGAGCGGCTGCAAGAGGCGGCTAAAAGACTGGGTCTTTTGCTACTTGCCCCCCGGCTGGGCACCCATCAGGAGACAGAGTATCGACGTTTTTTTGAGGTTATGGCACAGGAACACGCCAACTCTCTCTGGGTGAGTGCCGCACTGGAAACCTGGGTGCACCGCCGATTGATCGTCGAGCTGGCGGAGAAAATCGACTGCCCGCAATTTACCCGTACCGCGAGTATGTCGAAGCCGGTGGTCTCATGGCCTACTCGCACGACTTTGTGGATCTGCTTACCCGTGCGGCGGGATGCATTGCTCAAATCCTTAATGGCGCATCGCCGGGGGACATTCCTATCTATCAGGCAAAGAAGTACGACTTGCTTATTAATGTGAAGGCTGCAAACGCGATTGGGCTCACCATCCCGCCCTCGCTGCTCGCCCGCGCCGACGAGGTGATCGAATAGCGTCTCCATTTTCCTGCTCTGCATGGGTCCGGAAGTGGCACACTTTCACCGTCACGGCATGCCGCCCGAGGGTGTCTGTTGATGAGGGTAGACTGGCCGTGCCGATGGGAGAGGATTAGCATCAAGGCGCAATGAAGCCTGCAACACCTTGCGGCAAGGTTCGCACATGAGAGAGCAATCGCCACCGCCTTTCGCCACCGCCATTGCCCGCTTGCATGCGGCCATGGCCAAGGTGGCGAATGGTGACATCTGCGGCATCAAGGCGCTCTACGCGAAAACGGGCGATGCCACCAGCTTCTACGGCTGGGGCGGCTACGAGAAGGGTTGGGACGCCGTCTCGCGGCGATGGGACTGGGCCGGCCAGCAATTCAAGGGCGGCACGGTGAGCTATCAGAACGTGACAACTGTCGTAACGGCCGAACTCGCCTACACCACCGACATCGAGACCTTCAAGGTCCGCGTGGATGGAATGGATCGGCCCACGCAGTGGTCGAACCGAGTGACGCACATCTTTCGCCTCGAGCACGGCGAGTGGCGACTGGTGCATCGCCATGCAAATCGTCTCGAGGATCAGTACGAGCCCAAAAGACAACTACGACAGTGACGTAGGCGTCGCACCTTCTGCGTCGCTCAGGGAATACACAATGGATCGGCGTAGTATTATCGGCTTACGTGCGATGACGTTGGGAGTTATGCACGAAGTCGGGCGTTCTTGGCGCTGCAGAGAACCAGTCCGCTTACTGAGGTCCAAGAGACCTGATCAGCACCTCGATTGCGATGCCGTTCGTGACCCTGACCGGAGTGCGCCAGTAACGCTGGCAAAGGATAGGAGGTGCAAGTCCTTCACGGGGTAAGGCCTAGCCAGCCGCCCCGGCCCCGAGTGATGCGAGGGCTAGCCGTGAGGCTCATCTTGAAGCGTTCACAGGGGAGACCATGGGCTGGGTATGGAGCTGCGAAACGGGTCGAATTCCGAGGTGCTGACGCCGTTCCGTTGGTCGGAAAGCAAAATCCTCCCCGCGCAAATGGCTTGCGGATGAGGAGCCTCGCGCAGTCGAAGACCCCATGCATGTGGAGACGTCCTTTGTACGGAAACTGGGAGATCTCATCCGTGTCCGGAGAGGCATGCCGGACCGGCTCATGAAGGCAACAGCCGAACGATGAGCATGAACGCGGATGAGAAGTCGGACGAGGGAATAAGACCGATGAAGCAGCCGAACAAAGAGGGCTCGCCCTCTGCGGAGGCCGTGGAGGGAAGGACCTCGCCCGAGGGGAACGGCGGCAAGACGGCCGCGGCCCGGACACTGCGCCGGGACAGCGCGTCGAACGGGCTTGTCGCCGTGCGCCGAGCGGCGCGACAGAGCAAGAGTGTGCGGTTTACCGCACTGCTGCATCACATCACCGTCGATCTCCTGAAGCAGAGCTACCTTGCCCTTGAGCGGGACTCTGCACCGGGCATCGACGGCGTGACGTGGCAGGCCTACGGAGAAAACCTCGAAGCAAAACTGACGGACCTGCACGATCGCGTACACAAGGGCAGCTACCGCGCCCGCCCGGCCCGACGGACATATATCCCGAAGGCGGACGGATCTCAGCGGCCGCTCGCCATTCTGTGTCTCGAGGACAAGGTCGTCCAGCAAGCGGTCGCGACAGTTCTGGAAGCGATCTACGAGGAGGACTTCATCGGGTTTTCCTATGGGTTCCGGCCGGGGCGTAGCCAGCACGATGCGCTGGACGCTCTTCACGTCGGCATTCTTCGGAAGCGGGTGAACTGGGTGCTTGATGCGGACATCCGGGCCTTTTTGAATCGCGTTTCATACTACCCCCTGGTTTATCAGGTTCAGTCGAAGAGCTTGAATTGACGGGCTATCACTTTGATGCGCAGCCCCTTTTGCTTGCCGCGCATCACATGGACGGCTTCGAGCTCGCCGCGCTTGACACGCTGCAACACGGTCTGGCGGGAGACCCCCAATGCGCGCTTTGCCTCTCGCATCGGTAGGAAGTCTTTGCCGGCGTCGGCGTTGAACCGGGCCTTGATGTCATCGGTCAAGCGAATGCGCCAAGGTGCTCCCGGCGTCACTTGCTCGCCTGCAATGATGCCGTCGTTGAGTAGGCGATGGATGGTTGATGGAGCGACGCCGAGCGCGGCCGCGGCATGCCTGATGTTCAACAGCTCACCATCGGCTGCATCAGCCTTTGGCTCGAAACCGGAGATCTTCCAGTGCTGCCGCAGGCTTTTGACGCGGTTGGCCTCGAAGCGGTGGCCATATGCCGTTGTGCGTCCCTGCCGATTGAGTATGCCGGCGATCACGGCGTCTGGGTAGTGCACTGCCAGCCGACGAACGAGTGCGACCGTGTCTTCATCTGTACGGACGGTCGCTTTGCGTTTGGGCAACGTCAGGTGGAGTTCGCTCAGCGTACCACCCTTCCACCGCAGAGTGATGTGAGCCGAAGACTTTTCGCGCTCGACCCTGATGATGACTTCCTCGATCAAAGATCTGAGCAACTCTTTGCGATCGCGCGGCGTCGTCGTAGGCGCCGCCCATACAGTGGCGAGGTCGGGGCCGAGGGTGGCCAGGTTGTTGCGCTCAGCCTGCGAGAGCACACGAGGGCGCTCCTTCTCACGCCGCGCCAACTCGGCCTTGCCAGCTTCGAGCGCAGCCAGGCTCTCCTCCCACGCACGTTCAAGGCCGCGCGCCACCAACCGATTGTCCGGGTCGACGGCACTATAGCGCCGCTCGGCGAGGCTGGCGGAGTAGCTCGCCCGCTCGACGTCGAGCCGCCATTGCTGGAGCGTGCCCTCGCGATCCACCTCCAGCCGCTCGGCGGCGGCAAGCGTAGCTGCAAGCCTTGCGGGCTCGAGCGCGGCGATGAACGCTGCCGCCACCGCCTCGTCGACCTGTACGCCGCCGATGGAAAGGCAATAGCTGCCACGTCCCTCGACGAGAACCTTGCCAGGGCAGTGGTAACCGGGAGCTGAGTTGCGTCCGGTATAGTGCGTCTGCAGACGGCGGCCGCAATGTCCGCAGCTGGCAAGTCCCTGCAGCAGTGCGCTACCTTCTCTCACTGCGCCACCCGTTGTTCTCGGGCCATTGTGCGGCCTTGGCCGCGTGTTCTGCGCGAGACGTGTCTGATTGGCCTCGTAGGTCTGCCAGTCGATGTAGCCGGCATGATGCTCCTTGATGACCACCTGCCATTGCGATCGCGGCAGTTGCCTGATGCGCTTCCTGCGGGCGCCCGAGCCATCCAGCGTGATCTCAGCCCGGGTCTTGCCATAGACGTAGGCACCGGCATAGACGGGGTTGCTCAGAACCTGGTGGACAGCGTGGTAGCTGGCCTCGACCCATCGGATCTCAGTTGGGGCGTGCATCTGCAGCGGGAACTTGTGGGCTTGATCACGAAACCATAGCCAAACGCGGCGCGCCGATCCTGTCTCGGCGAAGCGCTGGAACACGGTGCGGATGGCAGTGACGACGCCTTCGTCGGGATGGAACAGGACTTCGCCATCGGCCTCGCCCCACACGAAGCCGACCGGCAGTCCGCGCCGCAGCTCGCCGCGCGCAGCCTTATTGCGGATGCCGCCGTTAAGCCGGGCGCGCAACACATGCAGCTCGGCCTCGCTCATGGTTCCCTTGAGACCCAGAAGTAGGCGATCGTTGAACAGCGCCGGGTGATAAATACCGTCGGCGTCGCCGATCAACGTATCCGTGAGTCCGGCAAGATCGATAAGTCGATGCCAGTCGGCGTTGTTGCGGGCGAGGCGTGACACTTCGAGACCAAGGACCAGACCGACACGGGCGAGCGCGACCTCGGTGGTGAGCCGAGCAAATCCGGAGCGCGCGACTGTTCCCGAGCCGGAGAGGCCAAGATCCTCGTCAATGACGACGACACGATCCTCGGGCCAACCCAAGTCGCGAGCCTTAGCTGCAAGAGCATATTGCCGGTCGGTCGACTCGCGATTGTGCTCTACCTGCGCTGCGCTCGATTGGCGGAGATAGACGATTGCCAAACGTGAAAGATGGTTCGCAGTGATCTTGTCGCGCTCATTCATGACGGCTCTCCGGCGCGGGGGCGGCGGCGAGCATTGCCGCGATGAGACGAGCGAGGATCTGCAACCCCTGCGCTTGGACCGCCGGATCGAGCTTCTCCCATGGGTTTACCGCGACAGCGGTGGTGGCCGCGGGTTCGGGCGGTTGTAGTTGATCGGGTAGAGTCAGGAACGCCAGGTTCAACTGCATGGCAGCTCTCCTTTGCGGTGGGCAACTCGGGGCGCGCCCGAGCAAGGAGAGCGTCGACGACTATGCGTGCCTGGAGTAAATCGCGGAGAGCGCCGAGGTTGTGGAGAGAATCAGTGGCATTCTGCGAAAGCTCTCGTTGCACCTTCCCGGGCCCCGGCCAATCGGTCCAGTGCGCCGGAATGAGCGACCGGGTGCCATCAGGAAGGATGACAAGCAAAAGTAAAACGCGGTCGCGCCGGTAGCTTCTGATAACCGGCAGCGTGCGGCCCTCAAATGCATGACGTTTACGGACGATCGTTGCATGATGAGGAAGATCGTGGCGATGGGCAGTCTGTGGATGCTTCTTTTGATGCCATGGCCCACACATGGATCCTCCGTTTTCTCGAGCACCGTATCGCGGACAAGCGCATCCTGCGCCTGATTGCGAAGTGGCTCAAGGTAGGCATCATCGAAGATGGACGCGTAACGCGTAGTCAGGTCGGCGCCCCGCAGGGTGCGGTGATTTCACCAATCCTTGCCAACGTCTATCTGCATTACGCGTACGATTTGTGGGTCCAGAGATGGCGCCACACCAAGGCGAACGGCGACGTGATCGTCGTACGCTTTGCCGACGATCAGATCGTTGGCTTCGAGCACGAGCATGAGGCAAAGGCCTTTCTGCAGGATCTGCACGAGAGGCTGCGCGAGTTCGAACTGGCGTTGCACCCGGACAAGACCCGACTGATCCGCTTCGGCCGCCACGCGGCCGAGCAGCGTGCAAGCCTTGGAGAGGGGAAGCCCGAAACGTTCGACTTTTTGGGTTTTACTCACTTCTGCACGCGATCACGCAAGTGGGGCTCGTTTGTCATCGGGCGCAAGACGATCAAGAAGCGCATGCGAGCCAAGCTCAAGGCCATCAAGGTGGAGTTGCGCAAATCTATGCACGACCCCATTGCGACGACCGGAGCGTGGGTGAAGCAGATGCTGCAAGGGCATCTGAACTACTACGCGGTCTCGGGCAATCACCCGAGCCTGTGGTGGTTCTGCAACCAGGTGAGGTGGCTCTGGCTGAAGTCGCTCAAGCGGCGCAGCCAGAAGGCATATCTCTCCTGGGAGCGCTTCATTCGCATCGTTGACCGCTTCTTCCCGCCAATCAAGGTGCTACACCCGCTGCCTCTTCACCGCTTCGACGCCAAAACCCGAGGGAGGAGCCCGGTGCGTTAGCAGCGCTCGCCGGGATCTGTGCGGGGGGCGGGGAGCAATCCTCGTCCCTACCGCGACCCAAGTTTGCTCGTTTGCACATGTTGTGACCGACGAGCACCGTTCGTCCAGATGCTTCCAAGAGCTTTGATCAATTCGCCGGTTTGCTGTTACTTAGGATTCGAGGCGTCTGAGGTTCGCAGCCCCATCAAGCCCCGCCGCCTGCGCCCCGATGTTCACCGCCACGCCGCGAACCTCCCTCCCGCGATCGCCCTCAATGACCTGTAACTTCGTCACGGTCGACGCCGACGGCCAAGCGCAACCCATCCAAATAAAATTCTCGATCCTCGCGGATCCGCCAGTGTTCTGCACTCGGAATCACAATTGGCGTAATCGCTCGCAGGCGCCTAACAACCTCTTGCGCTTCGTCGAGGCGTCCCAAATGGGCTAAGCATGAAGCCATGAAGCGAAGTGTCGGTGGCCATGTTGGATTTTCCTGAAGCGATAAGCCCATTATCTCGGCCGCCTTTTCACTCCGTCGCGCAAAGAAGTGGCCAATGCCGATATTCAGATAATTGGCACTCCTGTTCTCGTGTGGGCTGAGGCGAATGGAGGTTTCGACATGCTTGATTCCAAGATCGTATTGACCAGCCCAGAGTTTAAGCACGCCGCTCCGCATCCAACCACGAGCGAAGCTGGGGTTTAGCTGCAGTGAACGATCGATCAACGTTATGGCCATTGCGATGTTCTCGCCAAATAGACCCAGGGCCCTGGCAGCTTGAGCGAGGACAAATGGATCGTCCCCGGCGAGCCGCAGCGCCCGACGTGCAAGATCGAGGCCCTCTTTTCGGGTCGCCTCCAAATCGTTCGTCCAACCACTTAGGTAAATACTGCATTGGCAACCTATCGCCACGGCGAGCGCCGACCCGTAATGGGGGTCACGGTCCAGCGCCTGCCCGACCAGCTTGAGCGCTCGCATCACTCCTTCCCTTTCCGCTGACTCACAGTCGACGCGCGCTCGCAGGTAGAGGTCATATGCGGCAAGATCTTCAGTCGGTCGTTGGATTGAGCGACGATGTTCCGTCGCTTGCAACGTCGGCTCGATGGCACCCGCGACCGACGATGCAATGTCGTTCTGAAGCTCGAAGACGTCCTCGAGCATCCCTTCGAAGCGATCGGCCCAGAGATGGGTCCCCGTCTCCGCATCGATCAGCTGGGCTGTGACGCGCACACGGTTGCCAAATTTCCGCACGCTGCCCTCGGTCACGTATCGCACGCCGAGTTCGCGCCCGATCTGCTTCACGTCGACGGCGCGGCCCTTGTAGGAGAAGCTCGATTGCCGGGCGATGACGAACAGCCACCGCACGCGCGACAAGGCCGTCAAAATGTCGTCGACTATGCCGTCGGCAAAGTATTCCTGCTCTGGGTCGCCGCTCATGTTGGCGAAGGGCAGCACGGCGATCGAAGGCCTGTCGGGGAGTGGCGGAAATTCTGGAAGGGGGCGAGTTGGCGCATCTCCACGGGCCACTGGATCCGACGGTGTCAGATTGGCCTGGCGGAGAGAGCGCACCAGGGCTTGGGTATTTGCATCCGGCTCCACATCGAGCTCGCTCTTCAAGAGGGCGACAAGATGCTCGTAACGCTTGAGTGCGTCTGCTCGGCGCCCTGTTGCGGCCAATGCCCGGATCGCCAGGCGATGCGCGTCCTCGCGCAGGTTGTTGATCGAGATCGCCCTATTGGCGGCCGCAAGAGCTTGCTCGGAGCAGCCCGCCTCAAGCTCCTGCTCGCCGAGCTTCACCATGGCATCGAGCGCCAGGCCCTCTAGCCGCTGGCGCTCAGCGTCGAGCCATTCTCTCCAGGATTCTTCCGGAATGACGATATCGGCGAGCGGACGGTCCCTGTAGAGGCCGACGGCCGCGGCGAGGGAAGCTTGGCTGCCCTCCCCGATCAACAATTCCATACGGGTCGCATCACAATCGATCACGCCGGGCGCAAGGGAGATTTCCTCGCCATCGCCGATCAGAACGTCCTCGCCCAGCACACGGCGCAGCCGGAACAGGGCTTGGCGGAGGTTCTGCCGCGCCTGGGCGTCGAAATGCGAACCCCAAAGCAGGGCTGCCAGCTTCTCGCGCGACTGCGGTTGCGGCGCCATGCAGGCAAGATAGGCGAGCAGGCCGGCGAGCTTCTTGCTCGGCAGGTCGATGGGTCCGTCCAGTCCGGTCAGCTCAAAGCGGCCGAGCAGCGACAGCCTGAATTTCGGGAGCGGCACGTCGTCCATCCCTGCGCCCCTTCCGATGCGCACGTCGACATTCTTTCTGGCAGGACATTCTGCATTTTTCACGGCACCCGCCGCAAGATTAACGGGTCAGTAACACACCCCTAACGCCGAGACTACGCCGACAGGTTCCAATGCCGGTCGAGCGGGCAGGAACACCCAAGCCCGCAAGCTTCGCCAACCGGACACTGGAGCCAGGCACCATGCACAGCATCGCAATCGGGCTATCAGCCCGTCTCCTGATCGCGACCGGAACGGAACCGGGCGCTGCCCAAGATGCAAGCACGGCGGGCGCTGCGCAGCCAAGGCACTGAGGTCCAATGCCAAGCAATCCAACGCGTCGTCGCGCGGACCCAATGCGAGTGATTGATCTGCTGCTTCTGGAGGAAATCAACATGCGTCGCAACGTCGAGACAAATAGGACTGCAGTGATCGCACAAACCGTCAGCCTAACGGCAGTTGGATTGTTCTTCTTGGCTGCCTTCTTCTACGCATTGACGCATCGGGAGCCTACCGACGCTAGTGCATCGAACCGACTTTCTCATTCCGAAATCGGTTCGTTACCCGGGTACCCGGGCATACCCCAACCATGACGTCGCGTGATGCGCACGAAATCAGGAGCCACGTGCCGTGAATCGACCCGAAACAGTCCTTACCGCCCTTCTGTTTTCCGTCGTGATTGTGTCGCCAGCCGCCGCACAGCAGGCGCCGCTCACGCCCCAACCCGCCGTGAGCGAATTCTGCTCAGGATGCCTCGCCTACCTCGAATTTGCACCGCTCGAACCTGAGTCGTACGCGATGCGCGGTCAAGCGACCGAGACCTCCATCTCGTTGCCTGCCGCAGGCGAGACCAACGGCCGCCTCCGGGAGCAAACGGCGGTCCTGGTTGGCACCTCCAAGCAGTAGTCGCGCGCCCCCGCCCCACCCACAAACAAGGATTGGCACCCATGACCATACACGACAACTTTCTGATGGCCGAGGCTGCCCGGCCGAGCGCATCCCAGTTGCTGCGTTCCGCTTTCGGCTCTCTTGCGCAGAGGATCGCCGATTGGATCACAACGGCGGCCGACTACTACGAAGCCGCTGCCATGTACGAGCAGCTCTCCCGGCTATCCGACGCCGAATTGACGCGGCGGGGGCTGTCGCGCGCCACGCTCGGTTGGGACGTGAGCCAGGCGTGCCACCGTACCAACAACTCCTGATGGAAGGCGAAGAACTCATGATCCGCAGACCTTTCAAGTTTTCCCCGCTTGCGATCGCGGTAGCGATGGGCATTGCCGAACAGATTGGAGGCGCCCCCTCTCTGGCCGCTGTCTTTGCCGTGGTGACAGGCATGATTGGTGCAGCGTCCGGACCTTGGCTGCTCACCAAATGCCGGGTCCAGTCCTCGCTGGAGCGGGGTCTGGCCATGGGCGCGACGAGCCATGGTCAGGGCACAGCGCGCATTCTGCAAGAGAACGAGGAGGCCGGGGCATTTGAGGGCCTGGGCATGGGGCTCACAGCGCTGGGAATGGCGGTTCTGCTACCCCTGCTTACGCGCCTAGCGCTCTCAACGCACTGACCTCGCACCAGGCCATTCCGAATTGGGTTTTCGCAGCCTGGATTGTTGCGGCGCATGAGTCCGGAAATGGCACAAAGCGTAACTGCTCCGTCATGCCTGGAATCGGGGGAACAGCGGACACGGATCTGAGGCGGCAAGAGCTGGGTCTGGAGGACCGCACATGACCCTGGCCGTGTAAAAACTCCGAAAGGGTGTTCACGGAGGGGAATCATGTTCTACTGGCGCCGCGGTTTCCGAGTTGTCTTGCCATTGCTTGCGAGGACATTGGGGCTGGAAAAGAAGGCCGTTCTACGTGTTCTTCACGCCCCAACGTTTTGACACGGCCAAGACCCACAACTGCCCTCCCCCGGGATGCGTCAATCGCGCTGCAGCAATGAAATTGCGCCTTATTCCACCTCCTCTGATACCCGCGATGCCCTTAGCCAAACTTATTCAATCTGCATCGTTCGGCCGCGCTTCCGCGGCTGTGGTCACCCCGCTGCGTCCGGGTCTCCGCGCGGCGATTGTCACGGATGCTTGAGCCTGAGATCCTCATAGGGCGCCGAGTAGGCGTAGCTCCGGATCAGGTTGATCCCGGGCTCCTCGACCCGCGGACTGACGCCCCAGATGAACGCAAGCTCGTAGATCGGCACGTGGGTCACGCGATCGTGGAGGATCTCTTGGATCTGCCGCAGCAGCCCCTCCCGGTTCTTCGGGTCGAGCTCGCGCGCCTGACGCTGGAAGACGTCCTCGACCTCGGGAATCACGCCGGAGGTGTAGATCCCGCCCTTGCTCACGTACGCCTCGAGGCGCGTGGCGGCGTTGCCGCCAGCGCCGGTAATGCCGACGATCACGTTCTTGAGCTTCCGCTCGCGCCACGCGGCCGTCATGGCAGCGCGCTCCATGGTCTTGATCCGGGTCTTGATGCCGACGGCCTGCATGTAGCCGGCGAGCGCCTCGCCCATCGAGAAGTAGGGCGGCCACGGGTAGAAGTCGCCGGCGTCGAACCCGTTCGGGTATCCGGCCTCGGCCAGGAGCTTGCGGGCCCGCGTCGGATCGTAGGGATCGGGATCGAACCAGCGAGAAAACTCGAGCGCGCGCGGGATCAGCGATCCCGTCGGCTTTGAGAAGCCGAGCGTCTCGGCCTGGTTGAGCGACTGCCGGTCGATGGCGTAGCTGAGCGCCTGACGCACGCGCTGGTCGTGCCACGGCGATTTCGGGTCCCACTGGTCCGGCAGATCCAACCAGAAGACGGCCGGCAACTCCTTCGGCGCGACGAGCTTGAACCCCGGCGTTCGCTGGATGTCCTCCGCCACGGGGCCGCTTAGCAGGTAGGCGATGTCGACCTCGCCCGTCTTGAGCGCGGCGGCTCGTGTCGTCTCTTCCGGGATGCTGCGCAGCACCAGCCGCTTGATGATCGGCGTCTTCCGCCAGTACCCTTCGTAGGCCTCGAGCACGAGCTCGACGCCGGGGTTGAAGCTCACGAACCGGTAGGGGCCGGCGCCGATTGGCGCCTTCTTGAAGCCGTCGTCGCCGACCTTCTCCACGTACTTCTTGGGCACGATCCAGCCCGAGCCCGTCGCCGAGGTGCCGTAGAACGTCATGAAGTCTGGCCACGGCTCTTTGAGGAGAAAGCGCACGCGGTCGGGGTCGACGATCTGAACCTCGCGCACTCGCTCCTTGAGGAGTGTGGCACCGCTGCCCCGGTAGCGCTCGAACGAAAACTTCACGTCCTCGGCCGTGACCGGCTCGCCGTTGTGGAACTTGATCCCCTGACGGAGCACAAACTCGTACGCGAGCCCATCCTTCGACTGGGTCCACGACTCTGCCAGGCTCGGGGTGTTGCTCCCCGCCGGCATGGGCTTCACGAGCGCGTCGTGCAGCGCGTAGAGCACCATGAACGGCGTGATGATGCCCTCGGTCTCAGCGGGATCGAGCCAACGGGAGGCCAGCGTGATGTGCACGCCCCACGTCATCGTGCCCTGAGGCGCGGCCGCCGCCGGGGCGGCCAGGCCGATCAGGAGCAGACCGGCCACGAGCGAAGCTCGGAATCGCGTCATCGGTCGCGGACCCTCCTGGAAAGCATGTCTCGCCGGACATGTCGCTCTGTGTCAAGGCGCGGGCCGTGGAGTGGAACGCCACGGTGGCGCTCGTCTTCGGCGCACCGTCTTCGCAGCGTCAACGCTCAAAGCTTGCGCGAACGTGGCCATAGGCATTGACGCCAGGATATCACACTTCAGCTGGGTGTCGCAGGGCGCGAAGTCGATCTGCGGAAGGGGTTGCAATGTCTTTTTCTGTGCACAGGGCGTACTTGGACCAATCGGTTGACCCGTGCCCGTAACCGAGGGAGGTGCGGACCCCGATCGAAGGCCTCAGACGTTCGCTGTGAAGGCAGTCTTTGACCCTGGCCGTGTAAAAACTCCGAAAGGGCGTTCACGGAGGGGAATCATGTTCTGAGTCGTCTTGCCATTGCTTGCGAGGACATTGGGGCTGGAAAAGAAGGCCGTTCTACGTGTTCTTCACGCCCCAACGTTTTGACACGGCCAAGACCCAAGGCGGACCTGGGCGAAGCGCGCCCATTGCGGCGCAGCATTTGCATCAGAGCGGCATGTGATGAGCATCGAGATCTGATATCCTGTTGGGGTCTCCTCTTGCGGTCAGGTAACGAATGAAGCGGCGGGAGTTCATCAGTCTCCTTGGTGGTGCTGCGGCGGCGTGGCCGCTCCCGGCGCGCGCGCAGCAGACCGGCAAGATGGCTCGCGTGGGCGTTCTTGCTCTCGGGGCGGCTGTCTCAGCGAAGGACCTCGCCATTTCCTCCGAGCTCGCACGGATGGGCTATGTCAATGGACGCAATATTGCCTACGAGATACGAGCGGCCGATGGCGACTTGAGCCGGCTTTCAGCGCTGGCCCGAGACCTGGTGACGACGAAGCCCGACGTATTGATCAGCGTATCGGCCGAAGCGGCCGACGCGTTGGCGGGGGCAACGCGCGATATCCCCATCGTCATAACGGCAACGGTTGACCCGATCGCTGCCGGTCTCAGCGACAGCATGTCTCGCCCGAGCCGGAATGTAACCGGCTTCACAGCCTCCAGTGCCACGCTTGCCGCCAAGCGCCTTGAGCTGCTCAGAGAACTGATCCCTGGGTTGCGTAAAGTAGCCTACCTAGGCGCGCCAGCTGACTCGATAAACGCAAGATTTGATTCCCATGTGCACACAGCAGCCGACGCGCTCGGCATCACGGTTGCCTTCGTGCCGATAACAGCGGACGCCAGCGTTTCGGACAGCTTTGAAATCATAGACCGGGAAAAGGTGCAGGCGGTGATTGTCGGATTAACTCCGGCCAATATGCGAGTGAGTGGTCATATTGTCGATCAATGCGTGATCCGCGATCTGCCTTCCATACATCCTTGGTCTTTTGAGGTGAATACCGGGGCACTGATGTCTTATGGCCCGAAGCTGCTGGAGAACCACGCTGGTACCGCGAGATACATCGATCAAATCCTGAAAGGCGCCAAAATTTCCGAGCTGCCATTCGAGGAACCTACCGAGTTCAAGCTCGCCATCAATCTGCGCACAGCGCGCTCCATAGGGCTAATAATCCCGCCCACCCTGCTTGCCCGCGCCGACGAGGTGATCGAATAAAATTACGAGGTCATCGCCCCATCCAGCTTTTTTTGCTGCGGTGCATGTCTCCTGCTGGCACTCTTTCACCGTCACGGCATGCCGTCCGAGGGTGTCTGTTGATGAGATGCTATGGGGCGAGCGGCGATGACATCGCATCGATCGGCGGATTATTAACCGAGAGATGGCTCCATCGGCGCCGATGTTAATTCTCGCCAATGGAGCCCCATCGATGCGCAAGCCGAACCGGCAGGACAAGCCGCTGAACGACCTGAGTCGTTCACTTACACCGCTCGACGTTAATCAAACTTTAATCGCCGTGATAGAACTCAGCAAAGAAAGCTGGCTCGTCGCCGGGATCATCCCTGGCGTGGAGCGCCAGCCGTTGAAGAAGCTTCTGGCCGATGAGGACCAACTATTAAAGTTGCTCGAGCGATGGCGAACGGAAGCCGAGAAGGCGGGGCACAAGATCAACCGCATTGCCGTTGCCTTTGAGACCGGCCGCGACGGCTTTTGGCTGGCTCGCTGGTTGAGGGCACGCGGCATCGAAGCGTATGTCATTCATGCTGCGAGCGTGGCGGTGTCGCGGGAGCACCGACGTGCAAAGACCGACCGCTTGGACACCGCGGGCTTGAAACGCGCCTTTCTCGGTTGGCTGCGTGGCGAGCGGGAGCACTGCAAGATGGCGGCAATCCCAACGCTTACGGAGGAGGATGCAAAGCGCCCTCACCGCGAGCGGGAGATGCTCGTCGGAGAGCAAACCACGATCATCAACCGCCTTAAGGCAACCCTGGCACGGCTCGGTATCCGCAATTTCAATCCTAAGCTCAAGAAGGCACCAGAGCGGCTCGAACACGTGCGCACGCCCGAGGGCGAGCCGATCCCGCCCAACACGCTGGCCGAATTGATGCGCGACCTGGAGCGCAAGCGGCTGGTCCATGAGCAGATACTCAACATCGAGAAGGCGCGCCTCGAGCAACTGAAGCGAGCTCCCAAGGCTGGACCAAATCTCATGGTCCTCCTTCTGGTGCGGGTGATCGGCATTGGCATCGAGACGGCGGACATGCTGGTCAAGGAGATCTTGTCACGGAACTTGCGCGACAGGCGCGCGGTGGCGCGCTACGCGGGCCTTACGGGCTCGCCCGATGAAAGCGGGAGCAGGCGCCGCGAGAAGGGACTCGCCCGATCCGGCAATGCTCGGGTGCGGCGGGGGATGATCCAACTTGCGTGGCGCTTCCTCGAGTTCCAGAAGGGGAGCGCCTTGGCCAAGTGGTTTGAAGCTCGCACCGAGAACGCCCGCGGCTTGCGTAAGAAGATGATCGTCGCATTGGCACGCAAGCTGCTCATCGCCTTGTGGCACTTCGTCCGTGATGGCGTCATCCCCGACGGCGTCGTCCTGCGCCCCGCACGCTGAGGCACACCTGCAGAAGGAACCTACTGTAAGCTATTATTGACGGTTTCGGCCTTGTCCGCACAACTTGCGGCCCGGTCGCCGATGATGGTTCGAGGTGGCGGTGTCCCGCGTCTACCCATGGCTTCAATGCCGTTGTTGAGAATGGGCCCGCCGCTTCGGAGCTCGCTGCCGATGCGCATCACTGCATCATGGTTCGGGTCTCTGCACCCACCGCATACAAGGATGTGGCACGAAATCTTCGTGCACCACACGCGGGCTCCTCCTCGGGCATCGTCATCCCGACCACAGCAAGTGTGCCGTCGTGCTCGGAGCCGTCAAGGCCCAAGCCCTTCGGGTGGGCCGCCGACAGGGCGGCTCCAGCCTTGACCGTTCCTGCGCGCGCCGGCGACGCCGGATGTGGTGGGTCGGGACGAAGAAACGGCTGCCAGGTCGAACAAAGAAACTGAGGGACGAAAAAATGGATAGGACCCTTGCGGCACCCCCTTGACAAAATCCGCCCCATACAAGGGTAGACCGGCCGTGCCGATGGGAGAGGGATAGCCGCAGATTTCGTACTCCGAAAGGGCGTTCACGGAGGGGAATCATGTTCTACTGGCGCCGCGGTTTCCGAGTCGTCTTGCCATTGCTTGCGAGGACATTGGGGCTGGAAAAGAAGGCCGTTCTACGTGTTCTTCACGCCCCAACGTTTTGACACGGCCAAGACCCAAAGCGGCTGTTGTGGGCGTCCCGCCAGCCGACCTAACCAGATCACTTAGGACGACAAGTGCCAAGCCTATTCAATGGGCGGACGGCGCCTATGCCAGTCGGTCGCCTGCTGAAAGGCGTGGCCGGCGCGCAGCACCAACGCTTCTTCCATATGCCGACCGACGATTTGGAATCCCACCGGAAGGCTATCGAAGGTTTTGCCTCCCGGCAATGTCAGTGTTGGATGGCCGCTCATGTTAAACGGCGCAGTAAAGCGGCTCCGTGCCTCAAACGTCGCCGGCGTGCGGCCACCTGCTGCCAGCTCAGCCAGGCTCAGTGCGGCGCGGTCGCACACCGGCATAATCAGCAAATCGATATCGCGAAAGAGGGTATTGAGCCGGCCGCGGAAGACCTCCCGGCGAAGGAGGATTTTCGTCACCGCAAGGCCGTCGAGGCTTCGACCGGTGTCCAACGCGCGGGCGAGCACGGGGCCGTATTCGGCCGCGCGCGACGGAAAAGTCGCCTCATGGGCAACTGCCGCTTCTACGCGGCACAGTGAGACCGCATCACGCACAACCGCATCGGGCGAAGGGAAACTGACGTCGCGCAGCAAGGCGCCCATCCGCGTGAACACCGCCGCGCCCTCTTCGGTCGCACGTAACATGTCGGTATCGGCGCCGGCCGCGATCAGGGCGCGATCGATCCCGATCCGTAGTCCGTGCACTCCCTCGCCAATGCCGCCAAGGTAATCAGGCACGGGTTCGTAGACAGCGGTTGGATCATCTGGATCGGCGCCAGCGATGGCACCCAGCATGGCGGCCGCATCGGCTGCGCCGCGGGTCATTGGCCCGACATGGTCCAGGGATTGGGCAAGAGCGAACACGCCCGCCCGGCTGACCCGTCCCCAGGTTGGCTTCAACCCTGTGATGCCATTCATGGTCGAGGGATAACGGATCGAGCCTAGCGTATCGGCGCCAATTGAGCCGTAACAAAGTCCTGCAGCGGTCGCGACGCCGGAGCCACTGGAGGAGGCCCCTGCCCAGTGCGCAGCGCTCCACGGATTGATCGGTGGGTCGATTGAAGGGTGATGCGTAAAGTAGGCACCCTCGGTCAGCTTAAGCTTGCCCAGAAGCACAGCTCCGGCTTCACGCAATCGGGTGACGACCGTCGCATCACGCTCAGGTCGGAAATCCTTGTGGATGGTCATACCGGCCGAGGTCGGAATGCCCTTCGTATGACAAAGGTCCTTCAGGGCGATCGGAACGCCATGCAGGGGACCACGAATTTGCCCACGGGCGATCTCGGTGTCAGCATGCGCCGCCTGCGTCAGCGCCAGCTCGGCAGTAAGGGTCACGTAGCTTTTCAAGCGGCCATCGAGCCGCGCGATCCGATCGAGAGCCGCTTGCGTGATCTTGAAGGAGCTAAGTTGCCTCGCCTGAACACGCCGCCCAATCTCGACGAGATCGAGAAGGCACACATCGTCCGATGCCCGCTACGCCCATAGTCGAGAGGTTGCACCTGCGAAGAGGAATAACACACCGGCAGTCCGACCCGGAACTCCCGGCCAAGGACTGTGAGCGGCGCTCCACGCTGGTTCTTCGAGCTGGCAGTTTCGGCAGCTATTGGCACGGACCGACCGTCCGCGCACAGCAGAGGCGACGTCAGGAATCAGGGGGTCACCTGACCCGCGGCGAGGGTCCTTGGGTCCTGCCACGGCGACCGAGTCTCGATGACCCGAAGCAGTCTTTGAGAAAACTGAGGTCTGTGGGTGGCGGCTGGGCGGTCAGGATTTCCACTCCCTCGGTTGCGGCAGGGGTGGTGCGCGACGGACGAGAACACGCCCGGGGTAGTCACGTCGCGTGGCGGCGACAAGTTCTCTGACGAAGAGTTCGGCGTAGGGAGCGAAAAATCGGCGCGAAGTCCCAAGCTGCAACGGTCCATCTGCCTATAGAAGCACCGCGGTGCACGACCGGCGCGATCCTGACGCCGTCGTGAGGTATTCGCACAGGTGAGGGAACAATGGCAATTCCGCGCCCGGTCCTCGCCATAGCAATGATAGTTTGGGGAGCTCTACTCTCTAGGACCACACGCCCCCGGACATGAGCGATTTGGCACGCTGCCTCGAACCATGCGCGCGATGCAAAACCTCGACTGAGCAGCAATAGCGGTTCACTTTCCAGCTCCGCAATCTCAAGCGAACGGCATCGGCTCAGGCGGTGGCCTTCGGGCAGCACGGCCAAGAGAGACATCGGATACAGCGCCCGTTCCTCGAAGCGGGCATCACCGGATGGCATGATAACCACTTCGATTTCGCCTTGATCGAGCAAGTCCCCCAACTGAGCCCCGCCCGCTTCCTTCAGCTCGACCTCTACGAGCGGATGCCGCCGCTCATGCCCCGCAAGAAAATCAGCTAGAAGATTCTCGATCACCTGCGGCGTAGCGCCCACCCGAAGCAAACCAGCTTGCCCTGCTTTCAAGGCTCGGGCGCGCTCACTGAACGAGCCGACGTCTGTCAGCAGACGGCGGCCATGTCGTAACAGGTCTTCGCCCTGCGACGTCAGTCGAACACCGCGACCCACTCGATCGAACAGCGATATTCCCAGTTCAAGCTCAAGAGCATGGATCTGTCGCGAGAGGGCCGGTGGGCTCACATGCAAGCGCTCAGCGGCACGAGCAAAGCCGCCAGCATCCACTATGGTCGCGAAGGCTCGGAGATGCCGAAAGTTCATGCGCTGGATTGATAACAAATTTGCACCGATTGGCAACTGACAATTGCATTGGACGTATGGACCTTCTGCCTCATACGCTTCCTCTCTGGTGACCTGTGGAGCAACGATCGGTAAATGGAGTTACCCATGCTTTCCGTTCGGCTCGTAAATGTGGCGACATTGGTGGTTGCGCTCGGTGCTGGTTCAGCAGCAAAGGCGGACATCGCGATCGAGTGGAATGCGATTGCGATCGAGGCTACGGCCCTTCCACCCAATTCTATCTTGCAGTCGCGCGTGCTCGCGATCACGCACGCTGCCATGTACGATGCTGCGCGTATTATTAATCAGAAGGCGGCACTGTTTGCTGTTGGCATTCAACCGGACGGACCGAACTCAATTGAGGCTGCTGTACCGGCAGCCGCCCATACTGTTTTAAGACGCCTCGCGCCGATGCAATTAGCTGCGGTCGACGTCGCCTACAAATCCGGCCTGTCGCGAGTTGCCGAAGGACCGTCAAAGACAAATGGCGTCAAGCTTGGGCAGATGGTTGCCGAAAAGCTCTTGGAACTGCGGGCTATGGACGGGTCCACGCAGAAGCCAGATATCGCGCTGCAGGATGGGCTGGGGTCCTATCAACTAACCCCGCCCCATTTCATGCAGCCGATCTTAGTGCAGTGGGGCGCGGTGGCTCCTTTCGTGATTCGGCTCAAGGATGGCTACGAGACCAAGGGACCGCCTCAGCTGGACAGCGCGCAATTCAAGGCTGACTTCGATGAAGTGAAGCTGCTTGGCGCGCGGCACAGTAGTGCGCGGACTGCCGATCAAACGGCGGCAGCCGTGTTTTGGACGGTTCAGACTGGGGTACCGTGGTTTGCGGCAGCTAGGGCGGCTGCCGTTGAGCGCAAGGCAACTACGCTCGACAATTTGCGCCTTTTCGCGCTCTTGTCGGTTGCCGTCGCGGACTCCCAGATCGCATGCTTCAAGGACAAGTATGATCGCCTGCACTGGCGGCCGATTACGGCAATTCGAGCTGCGGCTGCCATGAAAATTCCGACCCTCGCGGGTGAGGCGGCCTGGGAGCCGCTGCTTGGCACCCCGCCGCACCCCGAATATCCGTCGGCGCATGCGTGCTTTTCGGGAGCCGCCGAAGCTGTGTTGCGTGGCGAGCTCAAGACGGACAGCGTGCGCGTTAGCATCACGCATCCGCCGGTGTTTGGCGTGACACGCACGTTCAACAGCTTCTCGACCCTCTCCAAAGAGGTCAACGATGCGCGCGTCTGGGGCGGAATTCATTTCCGCAGCGCCGATGTCGACGGTCATGAACTCGGCTGGCGGGTCGGCGAGGCAGTCCTGCGTGATTTCGACGCCACCTCCCGCAGTCATTGATCACTGGTGCACTGATCTCGATGGCTAACATGTTCGATCTGGATCAATTCATCGCCGACTGCCGTGCGGCGCTTGCTACGGATCGCTCACACAAGCTCGTCCGAGACGTTGTCGCACGCGCAGTATCTGATCCAGCCAACGTTCTGAGGGGGCTGGGTGAACCGAAGCGCGCTCAGCTCCAGAAGCTTTACCACGCTCCAGATCTGACAATCCTCAATGTGATCTGGGCCCCGTCAATGACGATCATGCCCCATGATCATCGAATGTGGGCGGTGATTGGCCTGTACACCGGCCGGGAGGACAACATCTTCTGGCGGCGCATCAAGGGCGATCCGCACGGTCGGGTTGAGGCGGCCGGCGCGCGCGCTCTATGCGTGGGTGACGCGGAGCCGCTTGGGCACAATGTCATTCATTCGGTGACCAACCCAATTCCCAGGCTAACGGTTGCGATGCACGTCTATGGCGGAGATTTCTTTGCTGCGGAGCGCAGCGAGTGGGACCCGGAGTTGTTGCGAGAGGAGCCTTTTGACTCGGAGCGAGCGGTCCGTCGGTTTGAAGAGGCCAATGCAAGCGGCCACAGCGCTGAGTAAAACCACAAACACTGTCAATCTTGTCACTGACCATGTCGGCTCTTGGCAGTGCGCCCCGAAGGCGATGAGCGGGGATGGGAAACGGGGCGTTGGCCATAGGCCCCAAGCTACCGCGCCCATGCTCGAACTCTACCACTTGCCCCGTGCGGGTCGACCCGCAGTTTCGTCTGGTTACTGAGTTACATTCCCCCTGGCAAGATGGCTGCCGGCACGCGAAGTTTTGACCCGAGGCGGAAGTTGTCATGCTCGAGGGGATCAGCGATCCTGTGGCCCCATCCCATCGATCGACTTCCAAGTGTCTGAATTGGGAGATCCTCAATGTTCAATGGCGCACACGTCGTCATCTACTCCGCAGACGCGGAGGCAGATCGCTTGGTCTTCCGCGATATTCTGAAGCTTCCAAACGTGGATGTAGGGGGCGGTTGGCTGATATTCGCGTTGCCACCCTCCGAGGCTGCGTTTCATCCACACCAACGCTCGAAGGCATATGAATTCTACCTCATGTGTGACGACATCGAAGGTTGCCGGAGAGCACTAGCCGATGCCGGAATTGATTCGTCGGAAGTTGCAGACGAGGGGTGGGGGTTGCTTTCGTCATTCAAGCTTCCGGGCGGCAGCTCAATTGGCTTCTATCAGCCGCGACATCCGCGACCAAAGTAAGTGTAATCGCTCACGGTAGGCTCGACGTCCGAATGTCTCCTCTTGGCACTACTCCGACCCATTCCGCATCGCGCGAAGTCGCGCTAAGTCGGTCTGTTGCTAGGGGATCCAGAAGGCATCCCCGAGGCGGCGGCACCACATTGGTGGTGAGGGCGAGCGGCCGTGCCCTTTTGTTATCACACGCAAAGGTGGGTCCGTTTTAAGCGGTTTTTTTGGGGTGACAGAAGTCGGCGAAAACCGCTCTGCATTGGTTTGTCGAGATCGTAGCGCGCACTGGCTAGTCCGGGCAGGGCCGCGATTGTGAGCGAACAGTCACTCCACGGCCATCCAACTGTTGTCTGTCCTCCCTAATAAGCAGGGCAAATCGTTGTGCTTGAACGCGACGCGTGGGCTAACTGGCTCGACCCATCGATTCTGGCAAAGTTGTTGACCAAGCCGCTCGGCGCGGGAAAGCTGGCAGTCGAGAGGTCGAATCCAACCTCCTCGCGGCCTTTGGGGAAGGTCGAAGAAATGGTAGGCGCGGTTCAGCGCCTGCCGGTGCCCAGGTCGTCGGAATATCCGGCCTTCAGGCGAGCCCACTGAGGGATGGGACGTCCATCGTTACGGGTCACTTGCTTGCCTTTGCGCGGTTGCGGCCAGCCGGCCGGTGAGTTCTCCCATGTCTCCTGCCGCCCGTAGACGGTCAAGTCGAGCAACCGGTAGCTGTTATCCATCGCCTCGACACCACGCCTCGTCGTCCAATACGTCTCGAAGACCTTGGACCCTTGGCGCAGGTAGCAAACGATGTGCATCATTCCCACTTGGCGTCCAACCAAGAGGGTGTCGAGCGACTCCTTGGGCGCCGAGTACCAAGGCAGCTCCCAGCCCATGAAGTCGCGGTACCGGGCGCTCTCTTCGTACAGACCCTGGCAGAACGTGGCGAAGGTGACGTCGCGAGAATGAATGTAGGACAGCTCGCGGACCTGCGATGTCACCCATGTGCAGCCTTCGCACTGCTCCGGCGCAGGCTGGCCGGCGTGCCACATGAAGTAGTACGCAATGAGCATCCGGCGGCCCTCAAAGGCGTCCAACAGCGTTACCGGCCCACGTTCGCCAATGAGCGGTGTGGCGCCGTCCACCTCGACCATGGGAAGCCGCCGGCGGGCGGCGGCAATGGCGTCACCTTCTCGCGTGTGCGCCTTCTCTCGAATCCGCAATGCGTCCAGCTCGACCTGGAAGGTGCTCCGATCAACTATCTTAGGGGCTTCGGACATGGTGACCTCCAATGGGTGCGCGTGTGCGCTGCTTCACACACACTAAAGTCCGATCACGAGCCGCGAGAGTGACAAGTGTGACGGGATTCCATCGGCCGGGTTGGTCACCCGCGCTCCCGTCGCGGCGTTGTATTTGCGGGTTGCCCCGCGGCCAGCGCTGTGTTCGGTCTGTTAGATCGTCACCAGCGAAGCCCACGCTAGAAGTGCTCTGTGCTTGCCGATGTTTCGGTCCCGATCCTCGGTACCAGCGTCGTCGCGACGCCTGAGTTCAGCGGCAACCGCTCCGCCGTCCACTTCATCCTGTTTTTGCTATGTCTCTATTTCGGGTTCATCAAGGCGCCGGCTACAAACGCAAGGGGTTAGCTAGTCCCGTTCGCCTCTAGCCTTGACCGACTAAGGACGGATGGGCCGGCGTGCTATGCCTTGGGTTAGAGCGCGTCTCCATCCGAAAAGGGGGCCTTGAATGGACACGGACGTTCTCGTCATCGGGGCCGGCCCAACTGGACTGATGCTCGCCAATCAGCTCGTTCGCCGCGGTGTGCGCGTGCTGATCATCGACCGGCATGCCGGACCGCCAGAGCAGACGAGAGCGCTGGGCGTGCAGGCCCGCACACTGGAGATCTACGCGAAGCTCGGCATCGTCAATCGCGCGCTGGAGCTGGGCAAGATCGGTACGGGCGCAAACATCTGGGCGCAGGGGCGGAAGATGGCGCGCGTCCCACTGGGCGAAGTCGGGAAGTACTTCACCCCGTATCCGTTCATCCTCATCCTCGGCCAAGACGACAACGAGCGGATCATGGCCGACAAGCTCGGCGACCTCGGCGTGTCGGTGCGGTGGAACACGGAGCTGGTGAGCCTCGCGCAGGAACCAGGTCAGGTCGCGGCGACGCTGAAGACACCCGACGGCGGGACCCAAAAGTTGGTCGCTGCCTGGGTTGGCGGATGCGATGGTGCGCACAGCTCAGTGCGCGAGTTGAATGGCATAACGTTTCCGGGCGCGCCCTACGAGCACGTGTTCTTCATTGCTGATACCGAGGCAACCGGCAGCATGGTCCCCGACGAGGTCAACGTCTACTTATGGCAGAAGGGCTTTCATCTGCTGTTTCCGATGCGCGGAAACGATCACTGGCGCATCGTCGGCATTCTGCCGCTGGCCTTGCGCGACAAGAAAGACGTGGACTTCGAGGCCGTGATCCCCTCCTTGCGCAATGAAGCGGGAGCCGGATTGGCGATCAAGACGTGCACTTGGTTCTCCACCTACCGCATCCATCACCGCAGCGCCTCGCGCTTCCGCGATCGCCGCTGCTTCCTGCTCGGCGACGCCGCACACATTCACAGCCCAGTGGGGGCGCAAGGCATGAATACGGGCCTGCAGGATGCGTACAACCTGGCGTGGAAGTTGGCGCTGGTCGTTAAGGGTCAAGCCAACGCGGGATTGCTCGACTCCTATGAGGAAGAGCGCATTCCGGTCGCGCAACGGCTGCTGGCCACCACCGACCAAGCCTTCAGGCTGGTCGTCTCCGACAGCTGGCTTGCCGGCTTGCTACGCACGAAGGTGCTCGCCCGGATCGCTGCGTTTGCGATGGGCCTCGAAAGAGTACAGAAGATTGCGTTTCGTACCGTCTCCCAGACCGGCATACACTACCGCAAGAGCACTTTGTCGGAATCCCTGCAGGGCCTCCCTAATAGTGCCCCGCGTGCCGGCGATCGCTTCCCGTGGCTGCGGCTCAAGCTCCAGACGGACCGCTCCGTCGAGGATCTGTTTCAGAAACTCGATGATACGCAATTCAACCTCATCGTGATCGGGCAGTCCCCCAAAGGAGCGCTCGACCTTGGCGATTTGTGTCGCATCTACCCAATTCCCGCTGATCCGATCAATGACGCGGAATTGGCGCGCGCACAGGTTCCCCAGCCCTCGTTCTATCTCCTCCGTCCTGACGGCCATATTGGACTTTGCGGCGCTCGCCTGGAAGCCGCCGCAGTCAAACGTTTCGTCTCCGAGCGTTTGCGCCTAAGGGTTTGAATGGTGCGGGGCGATATCACGGAACGTTGCAATGTGCGACAGCATCATCGGGATGTTCTACCGTGCCCGCGAGCCGACCGGCACGCCAACTGGCATGAGTTCGCGCCACGCCTTGGTGATCACGATGCAGATTGGAGGATATGGCGTGCCTCTCGGAAGGATGTCGGCCATGCCCCTATAAACAGACACAATCACAGGCGGCCGGCCGGGTCCGTGGAGTGCCAGGAGCCGACCCACGCCGTGCTACCTTCAATAGGCGCAACTTACCCATGCACCATCGGAGGTCTGGGATGAAACTGTTCTAGCCCCCGGTTCATCGTCTCTACTGCCTCATATTGTGCTTCTGGAAGCCGGCTTGCCGTTCAACTGGCGCTTCGCCTCGCACAAGGCCTTGGCATCTGAGCGCATAACGCTCTGTCTATGGTCCGGATAAAGCGCGTTGAAGGCCGCCAAAAAGGTATGGCTGCGAAGGTAGGAGCGAAAGCTTTCGACGTCACCGGTGTGAGCCAGTCGGGCGAGGGTGCCGAAGATTGAACGGAGGCAGCCCTAGGCGTCGTCATGGCGTATGACAGCTTGTCAGTTCACCCAGTGACCGCGCCCGCGACCAAGCCTCTCACGATGTACTTCTGAACGCACAACGCAAGCACGATGACCGGCGTCGTGATGATGCACGAGGCTGCCATCAACGTTCCCCATTGAATTGACGTGTACCCGATGTAGCCGAGCACCGCGACCGGCAGCGTCTTCGTCTGCTCGTTGGCCAGCACCAGCGCGAATAAGAAGTTATTCCACGAGGCGATGAAGGATAGGATCGAGGTAGCCGCGATGCCTTGCGCAGTCAACGGCACAACGATCCGCAGCAGGAGCCCCGGAATTGAGCAGCCGTCGATCAGGGCTGCCTGCTCGATCTCAACTGGCACGGCCTCGATGAAGCCGACCATCATCCAGACCGTGAGGGGCAACGTGAAGATGAGGTGGCTCGCAACCAAGCTGATGTAGCTCCCGACCAGCTGGAGCTGCAGGAACAGCACGAACAGCGGGATGAGGAATGCAATCCCCGGCGCCATCCGGGCCGCGAGCAGCACGATACCCATTGCCGTGCGTCGCCAGCGCGCCAATGCGTACGCAGCCGGGATGCCGAGCAGTAGCCCCACCGCGGTTGCGCCCGCGGCGACGATCAAGCTGTTCATCACATAGCGTACGAACGCGTTATCGGCGAACACCTGCCGATAGTTCTCAAGGGTGGGTCGGAAAATCCAGACCGGGGGATAGCTCAGGAAGTCGACGGTGGTTTTGAACGACCCAAGGACCATCCAAATGAACGGCAGCATGAAGGCGCCCACGACGAACCACGCTAGGTACGCGTAAGCAATCCTCTGGGTTCGGCTTCGTTTCATGCACGCGCCCGCCGCAGTCCTGCGAGGGCCACGGTGCACACGAGCACCAGCAGGAACAGCACGAGCGCAACCGCTGCGCCGTACCCGATCTTGTCGTAGGAGACCGCAACCAGATAGTTATAGAGATTGATCGTCTCCGAGGCGTGCCCTGGACCGCCGTTGGTCATGACATAGACGATGTCGATCACCTTCAGGAGATCCATCACCCGCAGCATCGCCGCGACGACAAGGGTCGGCAGCATCAGCGGCAACGTGACGTAAAAGAACCGCTGCCACGCCGAGGCGCCGTCGACCATCGCTGCCTCGAACGGCTCGATCGGAAGGGCAGCGAGACCTGCGATGCAGATGAGCGCGACCATCGGCGTCCACATCCACGCGTCGACCGCCACGAGTGTCGGCACAACCCATGCCGTGTCGGAGAGCCACAGCGGCGGGTTGTCGATGCCAACGACGCCGAGCAGGTACCGCACAACACCGAGGGAGGGATCGAGCATTACGACCCACACCAGCCCCATCGCGACTGGCGTGGCCACCATCGGCAAGATCAGGAGGGCGCGCAGTAGGCTGCGTGTCGGAAATTCTTCGGTGAGGAGCAAGGCAATCGCAAACCCGAGCGGAATATTCGTCGCAAGGCCGAGAACTGTGAAATAGAAGGTGCGCCCGAGCGAATCGACGAATCGATCGTCCACGGCTAGCGCGGCAAAGTTCGATGATCCGACAAACTCCGGCGGCGCGTAGCCGATCATGGACCACTTATGCACGCTCATGAAGACCAGATAGGCGAGGGGGAACGCCATAACGACCACGACGGCGATGAGCGCGGGCAGCATCAGCAGGTCAGGCGTCCACCGCTGGAGTTGCCGCCGGAGGTCGGGTGTCGAGGGGCGTGCGATGCGGACCACCGGCCTACATTCTACCAAAACAACAGCGCCAGAAGCGACACTCGATAATCACCCTTTGAGGATCTGCAGCACCCGCTTCTGGGCGTCGTTGGCTGCGGCCTCGGCGTTGCCGCCCTGTAAGACGGAGACGATCGCGGTGCCGATCGCGGCCCGCACCTCCGGAACCTGAACCACGAGCGGGTTCGCACCATTCGGAACCGCCGTGGGGATGCCGTGCTTGATCGCCTCGATCATGTCCGCCGGAACCGATTTGACGAACACGTTGTCGTTGTAAACGGACTGGCGTGACGGCGGCAGATGCGTCGCTTCGGTCGCGGCTGCAGACATCGCTTTCGACGTGAGGTGCTGGATTACGTACCACGCTGCTTCCTTCTTCCTGGAAGATGCGGCAATCGCCGGTCCCCACGAAATGACCGTGCTGTGGCTACCGGACGGGCCGGCGGGAAGGGGAGCCACTCCGATCTGATCAACGATCTTTGATTGGTTGGGGTCCTTGAAGTAGGCCAGGAAATTTGTGGCGTCGGTGAACATCGCCGCTCGCCCCTGCTGAAAGAGCGGATAGGAAGATTTCCACTGCATCCCCACGATGTTAGGTGGCCCCGCCGCGCGCAGGATCTCCCCGTAGAACTTCAATGCGCTGATGAAAGCGGGGCTTCCGAGTTCAGGCTCGCCCTTCTCGTCGAGCCAGCGGCCGCCGAAAGCGAACAGGAACGGAGCGATGGTGTATACCGCTTGCACGCCGTCGCCCCGCGTGACGTAGCCCGCGATCCCGTTCTTTCGATCGTCGAGCGCTTTCGCGGCAGCGAGCATTTCGTCCAACGTCTTCGGAATACGGACTTGCTTCGCCTCCACCATGCTCTTGTTGAAGAACAGCGTCTGCAACTCTATCGTGATGGGAACACCAACTTGTTCGCCGCCCGCGCTATGGATCTTTAGGATATTCGGAAAGAAATCAGCATAATCCCAATCCGGCGCGGTCAGGTCGGATTTGATGAATTGATCGAGCGGCTGGTACCACTTTGCGCGCGAAAAGGCGGCAGCGTCCCACGACGGCAGCGTGAAGAATCCATCGACCGCGCCAGGGTCCGATCGCAGCGTCAGCGGCAGCTTTTGCCGAAACTGATCTTCGTACAGGATTTCCCACGCTACCTTGATCCCCGTCGCCGCCTCTAGACCCGCGAGCTGCTTCTGAGCCCACTCTGTCCAGGGATGCGTCGACACCATGAAGCGCACCTGGATGTCCTTGTAGCGTTTCCAATCGAAGTCCGCGGCACGTACCGGCGGCGCAAACGCGGCTGCGCTCGCAATGACCGCGAGGGCGTCACGCCGGCTGTATGTCTTCGACATTCCTGTTCCTCCCAGTCTCGTTTTACGGACTTAGTGACCATGATGCCGCGTTCACCCGCACTGTCAACCAGAGCCCCGTCCGAATTCGAGCGCGACCTGATCCGGGAACGCGTGAGGTCGGGGTTAACATCGGCCAAGGCGCGTGGCGTCAAGCTCGGCCGACAATTGGGTCAGCGTCCATCGGACAAGAAGGTCAAAAAGGTTCTGGCCCTTCACGAAGAAGGCCTATCCTACCGGCTGATCGGCCGCAACGTCGGGCTGTCAAAGAACACGGTCATGGAGATCGTGCGACGTCAGGGCTGACAACCTCGAAAAATAGGCCAAACGCGGCTGTGCCGGACAAGAGGGCGGCGCTGCCCCTGCGGGTTGGGCCTTTGCGAGCACCAGATCTCGCGCATGAAGGGCGTTATCTTGAAGATATGATCGGGGTCAGATCCCATTACATTCCAGAGGCACCAGTAGTAGATGGTCACGGCGTGCGTCCGCAATTCCCTGACCAGCGTTTGCCCGGCAGCGGTGGCCAGCGGATTGGCCATCGGGCTGGCACATTCCTCGACGGCGTTCCCGAGGGCGTGGTGCTAGGGTTGAGCGTGCTGCACCAGGGCGCGCCGAGCTTAGGGACGGTCGCGGCGTTCTTCCTGGCGAACATCCCGGAAGCCCTATCGAGCAGCGCCGGAATGCGCCGAGCAGAATGGTCCTCGCGCTACGTGTTGACCTCTGGATTGGAATCGCCTTGATGATCGGCTTCGCTACGCGGTTATTGGGCCTGTGCTCCAGGCACCAGGCCGCCGGTCCGGGGAACGGTTGAGGCGTTCGCAGCGGCGTGATCCTGGCTCTGGTTTCGGAAACGATGATCCCAGAGGTGTTCCACGGCTCGCCGCAGTTCAACGGCCTGCTGCGGGTCGTTGGTTTTGTGGCCTTACTGAAGTCACTGCCGAACGACTCGGTCATGCCCAGCACGCCACGCGGCTTTCCCCTGGTAAAGGCTTTGGCGCCGCTCAATTGTTCTTGGCGACCTTGGCTTTCAGCTCATCGACCAGGACGCGCTTGTTTTCCGAATAGTCAATCGGCGCCACAACCAGGTGAACCCCACCCGCTTTAAATGCGGCATCGAGGATGGGTCCTAGATCATCGGTTGCGCCAACCCGCGCACCTTTAGCGCCGTAGGCTTCGGCATACTTGACGAAATCTGGGTTCTCGAAGGAAAGCGCGAAATCGCCGAAGCCCATCGATTCCTGTTTCCAGCGGATCATGCCATAGCCACGATCCTCGATTATGAGCACAACGAGGTTCAATCCAAGCCGGATGGCGGTCTCCAGATCCTGAGAATTCATCATGAACCCGCCATCGCCGCAGATGGCCATGACGCGCCGATCTGGGTAAAGAAGTGCCGCCATCATGGCCGAAGCCAGGCCGGCGCCCATCGTCGCCAGCGCGTTGTCGAGCAGGATCGTGTTGGCGATATGGGTGCGATAGTTGCGGGCGAACCAGATCTTGTACATGCCATTGTCCAGGCAAATGATGCCGTCATCGGGCATCACCTTCCTGACATCGGCGACCAGACGTTGGGGCGCCAACGGGTACCGCGGATCGTCAGCCCCCTCAGCGACATGCTCGAGGATCTTCGCCCGTATCTTCTGGAAATAAATCGGGTCGTGCGCAAGTTTCCCATCCAACTCACTGGCCAGCCGGGTCATGCTGTCGGCAATGTCGCCAATCACCTCGGCTTGCGGAAAATAGATTTGGTCAATGTCAGCCGCGTTGAAATCAACATGTACCACCTGTGGTCTTCCCGCGCGCATGAGGAAGGGTGGCTTCTCCGCGGTGTCGTGGCCGACCGCGACGATCAGATCCGCGCGTTCGATCGCCAGATGGACGTAGTCGCCTTCCGAAAGCGCCGCTGTGCCCACAAATAGGTCGGAATTGCCGTCGACCGCGCCTTTTCCCATCTGCGTATTAAAAAAAGGAAGCTTTAGGCGGCGCATTGCCGCCGATAGCGCGGGCGCAAGCCCCGGTCGGTTTGCGCCGCCGCCAATCATGATTAAGGGATGCCGCGCGGCCGCGATCGCAGCCGCCGCGCGTGCGATCGCCTCCTGAGCTGCGACAGGACGAAAGGCGGCGCTGACTGGGACAACCACGGACTCTGTCAATTGCGCCGCGATATCTTCCGGCAGTTCGAGATGAACGGGCCCCGGCCGCTCCGCCTCGGCCACGCGAAAGGCATCGCGGACGAGCGTCGGGATGTTGCCGGCATCTATGACTTGTTTCGCGGATTTCGTGAGTGGCCGCATCATCGAGACCGTGTCGATAATCTGGAATTGCGCTTGCCGGCTCTGGAGGACCGGCTTCTGACCGGTAATCATCAGCATTGGCATGCCACCAAGGGAGGCATGGGCCGCCGCAGTCACGAGGTTGGTCGCGCCGGGCCCGAGCGTGCTGAGGCAAACCCCCGGTTTCCCCGTAAGCCTCCCATAGGTCGCCGCCATAAAACCGGCGACCTGCTCATGGCGGGTCACCACAACCTTGATGCGCGACGTTCGGAGGGATTCGAGCATGTCGAGGTTCTCCTCCCCCGGCACGCCAAAGACATACTCGACCCCCTCATTCTCGAGGGCGCGGACGAGAATATCGGAACCTTTGATTGCATGACTTTTCATCGAAGGCATCCTCAGGTGTTGGATGGGCGCCTCAAACCATTACATCATCGGTTTGCCCCGAACTCGTCGACTTACGCTGATTCGACCGCTCCAGAGCCCGGCGAAGCCCCTCGACGACATCAGGCGGACTGACATCGCGTGATTGAAACCGGTACTGCGCTGCCGCGGCGCTCAGCTTGGGCGGCGCGCCGCGACACACATCGATCTCACCACCATGAGCAGGGCGTAGGCCAATCGGCTGCCTCTCCTGCCTGCGTAGCTCGGCGCTCTCATGGCCGGCCGTCGCAGCGGACAGAGACATCGCCCAATGGCGATGATCAAGCCAATCCCTGTCACCAGCCTTCCTCGCGCGCGGCCCAGGCCAGACAACGATTGGCGCAATGCTCAGGTGTGTCCGTCATCGATTTTGCGGGTTGCTGCCCATTTCCCGCTCTGCGGTCCAGACCTAGCTTGCGATTGGAGAATTGGACGTCGCTTCAACGCCGCGCCGGTGCGTATCACGTATCACAATCATAAAGGTTAAATCGCCCGAAACGAAACGTCGGCACGAGAGCCAAAGCGCGCGGCCCACGGTATCGATGTTGACGAGCAAGGCAACGGCACGGTGACCGAGCAGCGGTTGTACCAGCTGATCCGACAGCCACAGCCCATCGCCGATCGCCAAATCGAGATCGAGTTCCTGGACCCCGGCGCGGAGGCGTACGCGTTCACGTTCGGTTGACCCGCCGCGGAAGGCTGGCCGGCGTTGCCGTGCATCTGTCCTGCCAGTCTTGCGACGGCAACGAAGAGCGAGATGCCTGCCTATAAAAAGGGCCGTGCATGAAACAGATCCCACTTCTCGTGACCGCAACCGTCGCGGCTCTAAGCGTTGGTGGTGTTGTGACCTTTTCGGCGCGCGGCGCTGTTGACGAAAGCACCCCGATCTTCGGAATAAAGATTCCTCCTGGGTACCGCGACTGGAGGCTGATCTCCGTGGCCCACGAGGAAGGCAACCTCAACGATCTGCGCGCCATTCTGGGCAACGACGTAGCGATCAAGGCCGCTCGGGAAGGGACGCTTCCCTATCCGGACGGCACCATCATTGCCCGCCTCGCCTGGAGCTACGACCCGCTGGAGGAGAGCGAGAAGGCCTTTGGCCGTCACCAATCCTTCGTGGCCGGGCCAGCCAAGAACGGGGTCCAGTTCATGGTCAAGGACTCCACGAAATACGCCTCGACCGGCGGCTGGGGATTTGCTCACTTCGACGACGGCAAACCCGCTAGCGAGGCCGTGCACAACGCCTGCTTCGCCTGCCACGCAACGGTCAAGGAGCGCGATTTTGTCTTCAATCGCTATGCGCCTTGATAAATGGAGCGGGAGCCGTGACGCAGGCGCGGCACGAGGCAGGTGCAAGCCTCCACGCCTGGAATGTGAGTGGCAATTTGGAGAACTGAACATGAGGAGCCGGATATGAGCACCACGCACGCGCGAAGCGAAGCTGCAGGCGAGAGCTTGAGAGCGCGGGCGCTCGACATGAAGCTCGAGGTCGTCGTCATCCCTGTTTCGGACGTCGAGCGCGCCAAGCGCTTTTACAGCGACCTGGATTGGAGGCTCGACGCCGACTTCGTCGTCGGTGATGCGTTTCGGGGCGTACAGTTCACGCCGCCAGGCTCGTCGTGCTCGATCCACTTCGGCACAGGAATCACATCGGCCAAGCCAGGATCTGCAGGCGGACTTTATCTCGTCGTGTCCGATGTCGAGGTAGCGCGCGCCGATCTCGTCGCTCGCGGTGTCGACGTGAGCGAAGTGTTCCACCGTGCCGGCCCGGGAACGCCGCCCCTCAGCGGCCGAGACCCGGAGCGGCGCAGTTACGCCTCGTTCGCCACGTTCAGCGATCCGGACGGCAACGAGTGGCTGTTGCAGGAGGTCACCGCTCGATTGCCAGGACGAGTGGACGCGGATCATACGGCATTCACCTCGTCAACCGAACTCGCCGCCGCGCTCCGCCGTACGGAGGCTGCGCACGGCGAGCACGAGAAGCGGACCGGCCAACGAGATGCCGACTGGCCTGATTGGTACGCCGAGTACATCGTCCGGGAGCAGGCCGGCAAGCCGCTGCCGTCATGAGCAGCGGCGACGACGCCATCGTCATAGGCCGACCGTCGCAAAGGAGAAAGACAATGAGCGGCTACAACAAGAATGCCGACGCTATCGCGAAACTCACGCTCGAGCAGTATCGCGTAACCCAGCAAAGCGGCACGGAGCGCCCTGGCACCGGTGAATATCTCGACAACAAGGAGCCCGGCATCTACGTCGATATTGTCTCGGGCGAGCCGCTGTTTGCTTCGTCCGACAAATATGAATCAGGCTGCGGTTGGCCGAGCTTCACGAAGCCAATCGAGCCGGCCAACGTCAAGGAACTGCGCGACACTTCGCACGGCATGATCCGCACGGAGGTCAGATCGATCCACGGCGACAGCCATCTCGGCCATCTGTTCCCCGATGGCCCAAAGGATCGTGGCGGCGTGCGTTACTGCATCAACTCCGCCTCGCTACGCTTCATTCATCGCGACGACATGGAAGCGGAGGGCTACGGGGCTTATCTCGATCAGGTGGAGGATAGGGGATGACACAGGAACGCGCAGTGCTTGCTGGCGGCTGCTTCTGGGGAATGCAGGATCTCATTCGCCGCCATGATGGTGTGATTTCGACGCACGTCGGCTACACCGGCGGCGACGTGCCGAACGCGACCTATCGCAACCACGGCACACATGCCGAAGCGATCGAAATTGTCTTCGACCCCGCGAAGATAAGCTACCGCAGGCTGTTGGAATTCTTTTTCCAAATTCACGATCCAACCACGAGAAACCGCCAGGGCAATGACATCGGGACAAGCTATCGATCGGCGATCTTCTACACGAGCGAGGAACAGAAGTCCGTTGCTGAGGATACGATCGCAGACGTCGATGCCTCGGGTCTTTGGCCTGGACGGGTCGTAACCGAGATCGCGCCCGCCGGCGATTTCTGGGAAGCCGAACCCGATCACCAAGATTATTTGGAGCGCTACCCCGCTGGTTACACCTGTCACTTCATCCGCCCGGACTGGAAGCTTCCCGCACGGGCTAAGGAGTTGCGGAGAGCCAGTCCATAGAACTGGCCACTCTGGCGAGTTCGCCGAAAAGGATGAGGGCTGCGAAGCCCGCAGCGGCGAGAAGGCCGGAATAGCGGGATCCATTGTGGAATGCCTCAGGGATCATGGTTTCCGCCGCCATCGAGATGAACGCCCCGGCTCCGTATGCCTTGAGGATTGCCGTCGCGTGAGGGACAAGGTCACTCAGGAAGTAGAAGGCAAGAGCCGCCGCAGTACCAAGCGCTATACCGCTCCATAAGCTCAGCACGTAAGTCGATGAGCGCGACGCGAGGCGCATCCCGGTTGTCCGGAAAGTGCCTCCGGCAGGTTCGAGAGCGCGAGCACCGCGTCACCAGTTCGTCTTTTGAACGTAAACCCAAGGTCAGCGACATGACGACGAAACATAAACACGACAACCCGATCCTCGTGACCGGAGCAGCCGGCGCTGTGGGCGGCATCGGCCGCAACCTCACCGAATTTCTGCTCGCAAGGGGGCACAAGGTGCGCGCCTTGGTTCGGCGTGAGGACGAGCGCGCCGAAGCCCTACGGCGGCTCGGCGCAGAGGTCGTAGAGGGCGACCTGACGGACCTCGCCTCGATGCACCGCGCCATCGAAGGTTGCGGGCGCATCTATTTCGGAATGTCTGTCTCGGCGGCTTACCTGGAAGCCACGATCAATACCGCCGCGGTGGCGCGCCACCACGGCGTCGAGGCTTTCGTGAACATGTCGCAAATGACGGTCACGCAGATGAGCATCAGCGAGACCACCGACAGCCCGCAGCACAAGCTGCACTGGCTGGCGGAGCAGGCTCTGTCCTGGTCGGGACTGCCGGTCGTCACGGTGCGGCCGACAGTCTTCCTCGAGGGCTTCTTTCTTCAACTCGCCGCCGCCGGCGTGCGGGCCTCCGACGAATTGGCGCTGCCGATGGGCGGCGGCAAGACCTCGCCGATCTCGGCGGTCGACGTGGCACGTGCGGTAGCAGCGATCCTCGATGACCCCGCACCGCATATCGGACAAATCTACGATCTGACGGGGCCGGAATCGGCCGATCTGGACCACTATGCGCGCGTCTTCTCCGAGGCGCTCGGCAGGCCCATCCGATATCGCGACGTCCCACTCCCGGCGTGGAGCGAAAGCCTTCGGCAGGCGAGGCTTCCTGAGCACCTCGTCAGCCATCTCTCGGCCATGGCCGAGTTGAACAGGCAGGGGCGTTACGACCGCATGACGGACACCATGTGCAAGCTCACCGGCGAAGCACCGACGAACATGCGCGACTTCGTGAAGCTCCATGCCGCTGCGTTCAAGCAGCGTGGACCGGCGCATTCCTGAGGCGCTCAGCACATCCCGGGAGCGGAATCTGACCGTTGAGGCGCCCGCGCCGAGGCACGAAGCCGACTAGTGAGGCGTCGCAGAGAATCGGTCGCCTTAGGAGGGTATATGAGACCGGCTCCGAGCGGGGGATAGTAACAGCTTGGGCTACGCAGCCGAGTCAATGAAGCATCCTTCGCGAGCGTTGAGCTGGAACGGATCGGCCCCTGTCTGGAGTCATGATCATTCAAGACGAGTTGCTTCCGATCGAACGCGGCTTTTGGACAAGTGGCGCCGACCTGGACAACGAGTGCGTGATCGGGTTCATCGAGATAGCGGGCAAGTTCAGGAGGGACGAGATCGCCCGCATGATCACCGACACGCAGCGCTGGAACGATATCAATCTCGATGTGAAAGGGTGTCTGGAACCGGCCCCCGACTTTGCCATCCTGACTTATGCCGTAAATGCAACGCGCAAGAACAAAGATCCCTACGCAGCTGTGGTCGGCCAAACGGTCCTGCCAAAGCAAATGGCGTCTTGGGCGCGGCGTCGCCGCGGGGACCCGGTGAGATCGATGACGATTAGGTCGCGTAGTTCTCGACCTCGAGCACGGCCTCCGCGATGGCGTTCGGGGTTTCCTGCGGCAGGTTGTGCCCAATGCCGCCCGTTAGGGTTCGGTGGGAGTATTTGCCCGAGAATTTTTTGGCGTAGGCACTGGGCTCCGGGTGCGGTGCGCCGTTGGCATCACCCTCGAGCGTGATGGTAGGCACCCCGATCACGGGAAATTCGGCAAGGCGCTTTTCCAAATCGTCGAATTTCGGCTCGCCTTCGGCTTGCCGATGGGTGGTCGTCGTCGGCACCACATTTAGGAGCGCCGAGAAGGTCGGCAAGGGGTCAGGTGCGGGAATTCACGCCGCTCGAGAGCATGTTGGCTCATCGTCGGTAAGCAGTCTCTGAAGGGCGCCAGTAGCTTCCTCGCGTAGCAGGACGCATCGTTCAGCCTAACGGGCGACCGCCATCGCGAACGCCAAGGTCGTGAAAAGTAGCCTTATCAGGACCTACGTATAGCGGCCCGCCCAACGGGCTTGGCCAAGTCATCACGCGCCTAGGACCCTCAGAAATCGAAAGTCGACGCGTGCGCGGCTGGTGCGCGATCAAGGATGGCGCCGTCGATGCGATGCTGGCCGCAAACGCAAAAAGGGCCGCCCTCCGGTAGGAGAGCGGTCCTAATGCGACGGTTGGCCGACACCCCGGCCTGCCAATTCACGTTAGATCAACGAACGGTGATGTCTCGTTCTTGCGACGACGTTCCATTCTTGCGGTTATCTGATGTCCCGTCCTTGAAGCGTAACAACGCTTGCGTATGTTCGGTGCAGTTGCCGTGGCATAAAAAAGAAAGGAAGATGATCATGAAGAAGTTGTTAGCGTTGTCGCTTTTGGCGCTGTCCGTTTTTGGTTCGACCTTGGCGCCTGCGATCGCCTCAGAATCCTCAGCAATCAGGTCGGAGCGGGGTGCCGCCGGATGGGATGGACCGCAGGATCCTTCGGGTCCATTTGCTCCTCCCGGCTAGTGGTGGCCGCAAATATCTAGCTCAGTTAGGCACGGTGCGTTGACCATAATCACAACGCACAAAAGGGCCCGCCCTCCCGTAGGAGAGCGGGCCCCGTGACGGTCGGCCGACGCCCCGGTCTGACAGTCTGTCCATCATGATGCAAGGCGCTCGCCGGATGGGCATGAGCCGCCGGCGCTGAGCCCTTGCCGCAACAGCGGGTCGCCAGGGATCTCCGTGCGACACCCTAGAAAGCGTGGGGCCAAGCCTTAGACAATACGACGCTCTGGGCCCGATTGGACCGCCTTCCTACATGTCCGTGGAACTCGATTTCTCTCGCTAAGTGGAGAGCAAGAATGCGCAAACTCGCACTCGCGATCTTGACCGTCAGCCTCTTGTCAGGACCTGCCGCGGCGCAATCGAACGACAACCGACGGTGCCCCGCTGGATATGACCTCGTGGGAAAGCTCTGCCAGGACAGCTCCAACGGAGACATTGTGCTACCGAACAGAGAATTGTGCTGCCGAACGGAGACATTGTGCTGCCGAACAACTAAATTCGGGGTGCCGGCTTTATGCCGCCTGCAGGTCGACCGACAGTGCATGGCGCCGCCGTCGAACTCAGCTGTTGCCGCAACGTGCTGGTTGGCGCGCGACGTTCGGCCTCGCTCAGGCGGTAGCCATCGTGACGACGCATGCCGCCGATCACTTCAGGAGCCTGCGCTAAGCCTCGCAGCAGGCCCTTTTGTGTCCTATATTCAGGATGATGCCTGCGTGACGGCTGTGCTTGTTGCAGGTTGAGAAGAAGCACAGCGTACGCAGAATTAACCACTCATTAACCGTTGACCTCACCCTGACTGTGCGCACCAAAAGAATTAAACTTACCGTCACGAATAATTTCCACAAGTCACGCAAGTCATGCAATGCCTTCGGGATGCCCCGCGAGTACATCCTGCTGCACACAATCTTCAGCCTCGCCATTCTCCTGATGGCGGTTCTCATGGCCGTAGCCATCGGAGCAGGCTGAAAGAAGGGCTGCGAGCACAGGAGCCCCGCCTCGTCGCGATCGGCCGGCGTCTGAAACCCTTCACAACAACCGACATCGCGCTGGTTACGGCGCGAGACTGTTCATCGCGGGTAGGAGCAAATCTCACATCCCTAGACGACTGGCAAGCCGAGACCCGCGCCCGGAAACGACCGACAGCAAGCGAACGCGAACTGGCTGACGGTAACTGGTCTCAACGATGCGCGTATTTCAGAGCACAAGGCGTCCGCCCGCATTGGAACAGTGGGAACGATGATGCGCTCATAGGGCCCGTGCCAGTGTTTCCAGTCGTACACGTACAGTCCTCGGTTGCCGAGCAGTGGCCACTCCCAGCACTTACCCGGCCCACGGCCCTCCGCTCGGTGGCTGCCGATCTCAGGCATGAGGGCGATGAGACGATCAATGTGTTGAATAGGTGAGTTGGCGAGTGTGCATTGCTGAAGCACGATCGCGGGTATTTCGCCCCAGCCCGCCGACGAACACGCCGCGAGTTCACCGGCGCTGTCGATCGCAAACCAATCGAACTCTTTGCCGAGAGTCTCTTGCCGAGAGGTTGGCATCTTACACCGCGCCTCGAAACAACACCTGCGGACGCGAAGTGAGGTCGCAATGTGCCAGCAGGCTCGGACTCTCCTAACGTCGCAGGGGAGTGACTGCAAGCTCGGCCACCAACTTCGGCAAGCTCATCGCCGAAGTAGGCCAAAGGTGGTCAAGTTTGCTCAAACCTGCAGTACATATGACATGTGGGCCAATTTGCTCCGTACGGCCGAGGATTCGGGACGGTCAATGTAACTCAGTAACCGGACGCCGATCCGGGCCGTGCCGCGATGGTGAAAGCGTGCCAAATTCGGTCACGCATCGCTTTGGGAGTTAGTCGTCATATTGGGGAATCGGTTTGCCATGCTGCAATCGTACGTTATCTGGTCTGAACATCATTCGACGGCCGTCGAGCTGAAGGCTTCCCGCCATATCGGATCGCGGTTGTGCTTGGCCATTCCCCAGACTAAGCACACGCCTCTCGCTGCAATTTCCTCGAGTAATTCGGCGGCCGCATCGAACTCGCGTGTTTTTAGGGCCTGGTTCGCCGCATCGAATAGCGGCCGAACTGCCTCGAACGCGGGTGTAGGCTCGAATGCACAATAATACCATGGCTGATCGACGTCCGTGAGCCAGATTGCGCCAAGGCGGAGGTCACCCATCACAAGAAACCAATCTGGGACAGAGCTCTCCGATCCAGTTGCTGGCATGGCCATTCTACGCCATTAGGTAAGAGCACTCCTGTGTGAATTCGACGATCCTATGCTCAGGAAAGATCGAGAGAGCCAAGTCAACACGAACCACTTGTCGCACGTAGGCAGCGATGTTGAATGGATCGGCGCCGGCTAGCACCAATCTCGTCGTATGGGGTAAATAGAAATCGAATTCACCGAGCTCATCGAGCGGGACATCGCCCACATCGCATGCGCCGATGGATCAAATCTTCACTGCCTGCCAGCACAGGAGCGAACCCCCGGGATTATGAGAGGTCGGTCGCTGGTGCTGCTTCGGTCCGCATCGCATGGAACGGCCGCTTGTCCGGCCATACGAAATGCGTCGCGTAGGCCGCCTCAAGGCCTGCATCACCGGTCTTGCTGAAGCGCAGCCGTTGCTTGGGACCCTTGCCGTAGCGGTTGTACACCGTCGCAGAGGGCTTGAGGTTGAGATCATGGGCGTGGAAACGCAGGATACGCAGCAGCCGTGACAAACGGGTCAGGTTGCAGTTGATCACGCGCTCTAGATAGGGCAAGCGACCGCGCCTCCAGCTGTTTAGATGCTCGGGGTGGAGGAGGCCCATACCGACAAGCACATCGACTGGTACCACCACGTTGCTCTTGGTGAGCAGCTCCGCGACGACGCACTCGATCCTCCGGAACATCGGATCGTTGCGGAAGTTGTCGACTGAAACGCGCATTGCCCCCTTTACGAAGTCCGGCTTCCGCGGCGTAACGCGGCCACCTCATTCCACTCTCGCGTACCAAAGCTGGCCGAACGCGTCATTCAACTAGGTAAGCTTACCAGCTTTTGATCTTAGCGATCGAGGCGCCCATGAAACAACTTTCGCATCCAGGTAGGAAGCCTGTCTGCGGCTCTCGATGCCTGCTCGAACATGCGCTCAAGGGAAGCATAATAACCCTCATCCACATGCTCGATCTTTGAGCGCGTCATCCATGGCCGATTTTCGTCGTCGCTATCCACCCGCCGGTGCCCCTCCATCCTTGCGCGACCGCGCTCCGTGGAGAACGGCAATTGGCCGCGCTTGCTGTGGACGCGCGACACGAATATCCAGACAGATTGAGGCTGCCATGGATATGAATTCGGCGGCGATGACCCCTCGGCACGATTTGATACTACATATGATTGCCGCGGTAGAGGATGGGTACGCGGCAAGGAATGACCTCCGGAAAGGTTCTGTCGATTGTCGCAAGCGGAGGCGGACCGAACTCGGGTCTCATCCAGTTCTTCGTGAGACCGCGGGGAGCCGGACTTAGCGAATTTGCCGTATGGATGGATGGTGGTCAGCGCGGATTTGTCGACATCGCCAAGTTTATTCTTCGATGCCATGTGGAACGGCAAGACGGTCGAAGCCATGTACGTGCCCACCGACAACTTGCCAAAGGCGACGAGCGTTAGGGTGATTGCATAGTCGCATGCCGTCCCGAGGGTTGCTCGCCCGCGGCAGTAAGGCCTCCATTTTCTGACGCAATTGCTGCGTCGCCGTGGCCTTCTGCCTCGTGCCATATACGGAAGTGGCTCCTCACGATGGGCGCACAAAGCTGCTGCATTCGCTCTATCCGTGCAGTTCATGCAGCCGAAAGGCCACACCGCACCCGCTCAGTCCAAGATCTGGCATTATCAGGGTATTCTGGCACGCGGATGGGCACGATCCTTGTCACCTTGAAGTCTGTCTTCGGACCGCAATCGCCGCCGCGCGGGTCATTGTTCAACGCCTGCGCCAGAATCTTGCGTCGCATAGGCATGAATTCGTTGGCGACGCGGTCTGCAAGGGCTTTGCCGTATTTCGCTCGCAGCGCAGACAGATCAGCGGTCATGCTGGCGTCTTGCGCCAGGGCTGCAGAAGTGATGCAGCTCGCCACCGTCAGGGCCCAAGGGGCCTAGCAAGAGGCCCCAGCCTGTCTCCTTGAGATCGCTTTCATGCCACTCTCCGTTGGAGCGCTCCCGCCAGGTCGGATTCTCGAGTCGACCCTCGCGCACGCGCGACCGAAACCCCTCTGTGCGCCTCCTTGGCGCGACGGGCACTCGGTTCGGCGGCTCCCATGCAATTGAGTACACGCCGCGTTGGAGTCTGTAGTTGCGGCACATCACGGCTGGACAGTCGGCATATGCGCAAGTATACATATATGCTATGGTGCATGTCGACCTCTTCCAGACACTAGCTGACCCCACGCGTCGCCTTATCATCGAAGCCCTTCAGGGAAGCGAGCAGTCGGTGAACGACATTGTCGCCAGAGTGGGCATTCACCAATCGGGTGTTTCGCGGCACCTGCGCATCCTTCATGAAGCGGGCTTCGTACAGGTCCGGCCGGAAGGGGTAAGGCGCCTCTACTCTCTCCGCCCTGAGCGGTTCTGCGAGCTCGATGCGTGGCTCGCCGGATTTCGAAGCCACTGGGAGACGCGCCTCGACAAGTTCGCCGAGGCGCTCGGCCGCAAGCAACGGACCGGCAGGAGCAAGCCGGGTCCATGACAAGCAGGAAAAGGACGGCTCCCTCATCACATGCCGCCACGCGAAGGCTGGTGCTGGAACGCACCTATCAAGCGAGCCTTGAAATGGTGTGGGAGCTGTGGACGACCCCAGAGGGCATTGAAGCGTGGTGGGGCCCGAATGGGTTCGACGTCAAGGTGCGCAAACTCGACCTCCGTCCCGGCGGCAAGCTGCTCTACCTGATGACTGCGACGGCGCCCGCACGGATCGATTTCGTGAAAAGCGCAGGGATTCCTGTGTCGCTGGAGATGCACATCACCTACACGGAGGTCGCGCCGCAACGTCGGTTGGCCTTCACACACCGCGCCGACTTCATTCCTCGGGTGGCTCCCTACGACGTTGCAACTGCGGTCGATCTGTATCCGAGCGATCGGAGCGTGCGCATGGTTCTGACCTTTGATGCCATGCATGACGAGGAGTGGACGCGCCGGACGGTGATGGGTTGGGAGAGCGAACTCGGCAAACTTGCCAAAGTACTCGGCACATGACGGCGCTCCGTCGCGCCCGCATGCCTCACTTGGCAATGGAAAATTGGGGGAGACAATGCATCGATGCTCAAGGCCGATCCCGCAGGCGCTGACGCTCGGATGCGCTCTGCTTGGGTTTCTCTTGCAGAGCGCAGCAGGTGGAAGCGCAGGAGCACGCCAAGATCGAAATCGTGCCCAACATCCCGCACTCGCTCGGTATCACGTCGGCGGCATTCTCGCGCGATGGCACGCGCCTGCTCTCGGGCAGCCAGGACAAAACCGTCAAACTCTGGGATGCAGCGACCGGACGATTGCTGCGCACCTTCGAGGGGCACTCCGACGCCGTCACCTCGGTGGCGTTCTCGCCCGACGGGGCGCGCCTGCTCTCGGGCAGCCGTGACAAGACCCTCAAGCTCTGGGACGCCGCAAGCGGGCAGTTGATCCGCAGTTGGGCGGCGCAGCGCCTCGGCGTTACCGCGGTGGCCTTCTCGCCCGACGGCAGGTACCTGCTTTCGGCGGGCTCCGATCCTGCTGGGCGCATGGATAACTGCGTCAAGCTCTGGGATGCCCAGAGCGGGCAGCTGGTTCGCGTGTTCGGCGCTTACGCCACCTACGCGCCAGAGGGCACGAAGTGGCATGGCTCAGTGCAGGACGGGCACACCGACAGCGTGACTTCGGTGGCATTCTCACCCGACGGCACGCGCCTCGTCTCCGGCAGCGACGACAAGACAGTCAAGCACTGGGATGTCTCAAGCGGGAAACTGATCCGCACCCTCGAGGGGCATTCCGACAGGGTGAAGTCGGTGACATTCTCGCCGGACGGCAGCCGCGTGCTGTCGGGCGGCAATCAGGACGGCGACCTCAGGCTTTGGGACGCTGCGACCGGCCGGCTGATCCATCTGTTCAAGGAGGCCTTTGGGACAAGCTCCGTGGCGTTCTCGCCCGACGGCACGCGCCTGCTCGCGGGCGGCCCGCGGGACGCCTGGCTTTGGGATGCCGCAAGCGGCCGGCTGCTGCACACCTTCACGGGGCACGAGCTTCCGGTCGAGGCTGTTGCGTTCCTGCCGGACGGCAAGCATCTGCTCACCGGCGGGGACCGGGCACTCAAGCTGTGGGATGCCGCGAGCGGCCAGCTGCTGCGGACCTTCGCGGGGACCTCCGGTTCGGTCGAGTCTGTGGCGTTCTCGCCCGATGGCACACGCTTGCTGTCGGGCGGCGGCGACCACACCCTCAAGCTGTGGGATGCCGCAAGCGGCCGGCTGGTGCGCACCTTCGTGGGGCATGCCCATTGGCTGCGGTCGGTGGCGTTCTCGCCCGACGGCACGCGCCTGTTGTCAGGCAGCGATGACCGGACGCTGAAGCTGTGGGACGCGGCGAGCGGGCAGGTGATCCACACGCTGAGCCACCGTTCGCCAATCCGGTCGGTGGCGATTTCGCCCGACGGCACCCGTCTGCTGTCTGCTAGTGCCAAGACGATCAATTTGTGGGACGCCTCCAGCGGGCAACTGATTCGGACTTTCGAAGCGCATACGAGCTCGGTCAAATCGGTGGCATTCTCGCCCGACGGTACGCGCCTGCTCACGGGTGGCAACATCGGGTTCAGTGGGGACCAGACGCTCAAGCTATGGGACACCCCAACGGGGCAACTGATACACGCCTTGGCGGCGCTTCCCGACGGCGTAAACGCGGTTGCGTTCTCGCCTGACGGCGCGCGCCTGCTGTCGGGTGGTTACGTGGACAAGATGCTCAAGCTGTGGGACGCTGCAAGCGGGCAGGTCCTTCGCTCGTTCGCCGGGCATTCAGGTCCGATCGACGCGGTGACCTTTTCGCCCGACGGCATGCGGCTTCTCTCGGGCAGCTGGGACAAGACGCTCAAGCTCTGGGACGCTGCAAGCGGGCAGATGATCCGGACTTTCGAGGGGCACTCGGGCTGGGTCAAATCGGTGGCATTCTCGCCCGACGGCATGCGGGTCCTGTCGGGCAGTAGCGACAGCACCGCTAGAATTTGGAGCACTGCATCCGGCCAACATCTGGCAAGCCTGTCCGGCTCGTCAGATGGCGGGTGGTTGACCATCACGCCGGAGGGTTTCTTCGACGCCTCGGCCAAAGGCGCAGGCATTCTCACCATCGTGCGCGGCCTTGAACTCACCACCATCGACCAGGTGCATCAGTCGCTGTTCAACCCCGACCTGGTGCGCGAGTCCCTCGCCGGCGACCCGAACGGCGAGGTGCGTGACGCAGCCAAGGTCATCAACCTTGGTAAGGTCCTCGGCAGCGGGCCGGCGCCGAATGTAGTGATCACGTCGCCGTCCGATGGCGGCCAGTCTGTGGGCGATCTCGCCACTGTTGGCGCCCGCATCGAGGATCGGGGCAAGGGCATCGGCCGCATCGAATGGCGGATCAACGGCATCACGGCCGCGGTCTCGGCCAGGCCGGCGGGCGGCGGGCCGGCTTACACCATCAAGCAGCAACTGGCGCTCGACCCTGGCGACAACATCGTCGAGGTGGTCGCCTACAACGCCAGCAACCTGCTGGCCTCGCTGCCAGCGCGCACGACGATCAGGTTCACGGCTCCGGCGGATCGGACAAAGCCGAAGCTGCACATCCTGGCCATCGGCATCAACGCCTACGTCGACAAAGGGTGGACACCGCCGGGTGCGGCGCCTCTCGCCTTTGCGCCGCTCAGCCTGGCGGTGAAGGACGCCGAGGCCTTCGCCGCCAGCATGAAGAAAGCCGTGGCCGGGCTCTATGGCGAGGTTCGCATCACCTTGGCGCTCGACACACAAGCGACCCACGACAATCTCGAGAAGCTCATCGGCAAGATCTCCGCCGAGGTCCACCCGCGCGATTCCTTCATCCTGTTCGCGGCCGGGCACGGCACGTCCGAGAACGGACGGTTCTATTTCATCCCGCAGGACTATCAGGGCGGCCCGGGTCATCTGGCGCAGCGTGCCATCGGCCAGGACCGGCTGCAGGATTGGCTGGCCAACCGCATCAAGGCCAAGCGGGCCATCATCCTGCTCGACACCTGCGAGTCGGGCGCGCTGGTGGCCGGGCATGCACGCTCGCGCGCGGACGCGCCGGCTTCCGAAGCCGCAGTCGGGCGGCTGCACGAGGCGACCGGGCGCCCGGTGCTCACCGCTGCGGCTGCCGGCCAGTTCGCCCACGAGGGCCTCATCGGTGAGACCGGCGAGCGGCACGGGGTCTTCACCTGGGCACTACTCGACGCCCTGCGCAAGGGCGATGCCAACGGCAACGGCACCATCGAGCTGTCCGAGCTGGTGCGGCACGTGCAGAGCATGGTGCCGAAGATCGCCGCCGACTTAGGGGGTGCTGGCCGCGCTGCAACCTCCGAGCCGGTGTTCGGCAAGCAGGCGGCGCGCTTCGGGTCCCGCGGCGAGGATTTCGCCGTG
>CAVZKV010000014.1:0-158892 GCA_963775835.1 uncultured Alphaproteobacteria bacterium
GACCCGACCGCCTCCACGATGCCGGCCGAGTCGCGACCGAGAACGACGGGCAGCGGATGGGGGTACAGAGTTCTTCGATGAAGTGCAGATCGGAATGGCACAGGCCGGCGTAGGCCGTGCGCAGCAGCACCTCGCGCGGCCCCGGCTTATTGATGCTCACTTCTTCAATGATGAGCGGCTGGTTGACCTCGTGCAGCACCGCGGCTTTCATTTGTTCCTCCCTCAGGCGTCAAAAAACACGGGTCCCATCCTGGCCCTGCAGGCGAATGTCGAAGCGAATAGGCCGCCGCGCGCGGCGCCGGCGCCAGCAGCGTTGGCGGCGCTCGGCCGGCACCAACGCCAGGATCGGATCGCTGGCGTTCATCGCCTCGCCCGCGAAATAGATGCGCGTGAAAACCCGGTTCAGGAGGCCGCGCGCAAACATGCCGACATCGACATGCGGCGCCTGCCGGCGGCCGTGGGGCCCAGGCACCGACCCGGGTCTGACCGTCGAAAAGTAAACTTGCCCGCCTGTTCGGTCGGGGCGCGGCCGAAGCCACGAAAGGCGTTGGAGCTCAGGCCGCGCGGGTCGCCGGGATGGGCGTAGCGACCCTCCCCGTCGGCCTGCCAGATTTCGATCAGGGCATCGGTCAGGCCGTGCCGTCGCCGTCGCTGATCCGACCCTCGATGCGGATGTGGTTGCCGACGAGGCCGGGCGCGGCGAGAACCGGCGCAAACCGCCGCCGAAAAGTATCGTCCGCCGGGGCAAGGCCGATATGCAAGAACGGTCCGACGGTCTGTGAGGGCGTGCGTTCAGTCATGAGCGGCTCCTGCGGGGTGGCGCCAGGCCCGCGCAGCACGATGTCGAACTGTAGCCGAGCGCCCATTCGGGCCGCGTGGTCTCCAGGTCGAATTGCCAGATCATGCGCGCGCGCGCCTTAGCGCAGGACGAATTGAAGATCGGATCAAAGGGGAACAGGGGATCACCGGGAAAATACATTTGCGTCACCAGCCGCGAGAGAAAGCACGGCCCGAACAGGGAGAAATGGATATGCGCGGGGCGCCAGGCATTGTGATGGTTGCGCCAGGGATAAGCGCCCGGCTTGATCGTGGTGAAGTCATAGACGCCGTCGGCATCGGTCGCGGAGCGGCCGGCCCCCGTGAAGTTCGGGTCGAGCGGGGCGGGATGCTGGTCGACGACGTGGATGTAGCGCCCGGCCGCGTTGCCTGCCAGATTTCGACCAGGGTGTCCGGCACCGGCCTGCCGTCCTCGTCGAGCACCCGCCCGGTCACGATGATGCGTTCGCCCAACGGCTCGCCGGAATGGCGGCGCGTCAGATCGTCCTCCTCCGGCCTAACATCGGCGTGGCCGTAGACCGGCCCGGTGATCTCCGACAGCGTCTGCGGGATTACGATCAGAGGGCGCCACGGCGCCCGCACCCGGGTGGAGCGATAGTCGGCGGCCAGGTAGGGCGGATCGGCACGATTGCCGGCGCGTGAGTAGCTATCGTCGTCCATGGCGGGCGAGGCTCCTCGTGGGCGAGCGTGAGGCGGCACAAGGGCGCGCGCGGCGCGCCGGTTGAGACCTTGTGATCGCCGGCCCGGAAAAGCAAGTGCGCCGTCCCCTCTCGCCGGGCGCCGGCCGGACGGGGCGTAGCCGCTAGCCGATGCCGGGGAGCCAGGTCCGCGTGCCCGGTCCTGGCGCCGGCCCGACCGGCTGATAGTAAAGGCGCACCTCGGCGATGCGGCCCTCGCTCAGCGCGCGTCGGGTCGGCGTGTGGTGCACCTCGAAGGCGTCGAAACCGACCCTGCGCATGAAGGGGATTTGATCGGACAGGACATTGCCGACGGCGCGCAGCTCGCCACCGTAGCCGTACTTCTCGCGCAGCAGCCGCGCCGTGGAAAAGGGGCGGCCATCGGAGAATTTTGCAAAATTGAGAGCGATTAGGGCAAAGCGCGCAAGGTCGTCGGCGATGTCGTCGACGCTTTCCCCACCCTCCAGGGCGAGGCCGATCGGCGCCGGTCGCGACAAAAGCGTGCCCCGCTCGGCCGCCCAGCGAGCCTTGTCGAGCAGCAAGGGGGAGGTGTCGAGCTCGCCGCCTGCCGGGGTCGGCTGCCAGGGATCGCGCCGGAAGGCACCCTCCTTCCAGATCGAACCCTCAGGATCGACCTCTCCGGTTAGGCTCGGCTGCGCAGGGCGCTCCGCGCGGGCATCAGGCGGTGGCATAGATCGCCTCTTTGAAGGGTTCCGCGCCCAACCGCGCGTAAGCGGCCAGGAACGCCTCCTGTGGCCCGGCGCGCAATCTCAGGTAGGTGTCGACCACCTTCTCGACAGCATCGATGATGCCATCGGGGCCAAAGCCCGGGCCGGTGATGCTGGCCAGAGCTGCCGCTTCGGTGCCTGAGCCCCCGAGCAACAGTTGGTAGTGCTCTTCGCCCCGCTTCTCGACGCCAAGGATGCCGATGGCACCGACGTGATGGTGGCCGCAAGCGTTGATGCAGCCGGAGATTTTGATTTTGAGGTCACCCACCAGGTCCTGGCGCGGCGCCAAGCGCGCAGAGAGGCGTTGCGCTATGGGAATCGAGCGCGCATTGGCGAGCGCGCAGTAGTCGAGACCGGGGCAGGCAATGATGTCGGTGGCGAGACCGGCATTGGCCTCGGCCAGGCCGATCGCCTTCAGCTCCTGATAAAGCGACCACAGATCGCCGAGCCGTACGTGCGGCAGCACCAGGTTTTGCTCGTGGCTGACCCGCACCTCGTCACAGGAGAAGCGTTGGGCCATGTCGGCGATGGCGTCCATTTGCGCCGCCGAGGCGTCGCCCGGAATGCCGCCGATGGGCTTGAGCGTAATGGTGACGATGGCGTAGCCCGGTTGCTTGTGGGCGTGCGTGTTGCGCGTCACCCAGCGATCGAAGCTCCGATCGGCCGGGCGCAGCGCCGCCGGCGGCGGCCGCACCGCGAACTGAGGTGGCGCGAAATAGGCCTCGATGCGCGCAATCTCCTGTTCGGGTAGCTTGAGCACACCGTCTTTGATGCGGAGCCATTCCGCCTCGACCTCGTTGCGAAAGGCCTCGACACCGATGCTGTTGATGAGGATCTTGATGCGGGCTTTGTGGATGTTGTCGCGCCGGCCGTGCAGGTTGTAGACGCGCAGGATTGCCTCGATGTAGCTGAGCAGGTCCGCTTCCGGCAGCGCCTCGCGTATTAGTTGGGCAAGATAGGGCGTGCGCCCTGGCCGCCGCCGACCCAAACGGCAAAACCGAGCCCGCCGCCCGCCAGCCGCTTCAGATGAAGGCCAATGTCATGGGTCTTGATGGCGCTGCGGTCGTGCTCGGAGGCGGTAATGCCGATCTTGAATTTGCGCGGCAGAAAGCTGAACTCGGGGTGCAGCGATGACCATTGCCGGATGATCTCCGCGTAGGGCCGCGGATCGGCGACTTCCTGGCGGTAGCGCCGGCAAAATGATCGGCGGTGACGTTGCGCACATTGTTGCCGGAGGTCTGGATGGCGTGCATCTCGACCTCCGCCAGCTCCGCCAGCATATCGGGAATATCGGAGAGCTTGGGCCAGTTGAATTGCAGGTTCTGGCGCGTGGTGAAGTGGCCGAAACCCCTGTCGTAGGTGCGCGCGATATGGGCCAACTTGCGCAGCTGCCGCGCGGACATGGTGCCATAGGGAATGGCGATGCGCAGCATGTAGGCGTGCAGCTGCAGATAGAGCCCATTCTTGAGGCGCAGCGGCTTGAACTCGTCCTCGGTCAGTTCGCCGCTCAGGCGGCGGGCGACCTGGTCGCGAAACTGCGCCACGCGCTGGCGCACGAACGCGGCGTCGAATTCGTCGTAGCGATACATGGCTCAGGCGGCCTCCGCGCGGGGCAGCGCTTCGCCGCGATCAGACGGTGCCTCCCCGGCGGCGTTGACCTCCGCGCCCCGGATGGCGGTGTTGGGCGGGCGCGCGGCGGGTGCGGTGTAGCCCGGCACGTCGTCGAGGATGCTGGGACCATCGAGCCGCACGCGCTCGCGCTGGCGGAGGGGAAAGAGCGCACCCGCGCCCTCGCGCATCTCGACCAGATAGGGATCGACTACCAGGTTGCGCCCCGCGTCGAAAAGTCCGCGCGCGGCGAGGCCGCGCGCCTCGTCGGGTGAGCGCGCGATCACCACGCCGGCCAGCGTCGCCACCCAGTCGCCATCGAAATTGAGAAACACGACGGCGCCGTCGCCGAGACGGTTGGCCGTCAGAACCTGCACATGTCCGCTCGACTTGCTCATAGGATGGCCTCCGCGCTGATGCGATGGCATCGCTGCTTGCCAGAGGCTGGCGCCCCGGGCGACGGCGATGGACCTCGATCGTTTGGGGACGCGCCAGCCCTGCGGCCGCCCAATCCAGACCGACGAAGATGATGGCGGGGCCGCTGATGGCACGCTGGTCGATGGCGTCTGTGAGGTCGCGCAGCGTCGTGGCAATGGCGCGTTCCTCGGGCTCAGTCCCGTTCTCGACGATCACCACGCGGGTCTCCGCGCGGGCGCCCGCGGCGAGCAGCTTCTCGCGCACCAGCGGCGCATTGGTGACCCCCATGTAAATGGCAAAGGCCGCGTCAGGGGCCGCAGCGCGCGCCAATCGAGGTCGGGTACGCCCTCGGCGCTGCTGGCCGTCAGCAGGGTGAACTGACGCAGGCGCTCGCGCAGGGTCAGCGGCAAGCCGATGCGCGCCGCGCAGGCATGCGCGGCGGTGATGCCTGGCACGATCTCGACCGCAAGGTGGGCCGCCGCGCACGCCGCCAGCTCTTCCCCGGCTCGGCCGAATATCAAGGGGTCGCCGCCCTTGAGCCGCGCTACCGCCTGCCCTACGGCTGCCTCCGCAACCAGAATACGATTGATCTCGGCTTGCGAGGTCGCCGGACCGCCTGGCGCCTTGCCGACAAAAATGCGCCTGGCGTCGCGGCGCGCATACTCGAGGATTTGTGGATTGACGAGCCGGTCCACGACCAATACGTCGGCCTCCTGCAGCCGCTGCAAAGCTTTGAGCGTCAACAGGTCGGGATCACCTGGCCCACAGCCAATAAGCACAACGCGACCGACGCTCGGCGTTGCCGCAGCGTTGAGCTCGCGGGCGAAAATGCGCTGGGCCTCGCCGTCGGCGCCCATCAGCACGGCTCGGCGGAACGCCCCCTTGAACAGGCGCTCCCAGAGGTGACGGCGCGCTTGCGGCTCGCCAATCCGGGCGGCGACCCGGCGACGCAAGCTGTGTGCTTTTTTCGCGAGTGCACCAAAGTTCGCCGGCAGCCAGCTTTCCAGCCGCGACTTGATCTCCCGGGCGAGCACCGGCGCCGCGCCCTCGGTGCCGATCGCCACCACGATCGGGTCGCGATCGACCATGGCGGGGGTCAGGAAGGTGGAGAGCTCCGGCGCATCGACAACGTTGATGGGAATGCCGCGGGCGCGCGCGGCGCCGAACAACTCCGCCTCCAGCTGGCGATCCCCGGTCGCGGCATAGACCAGGCTTTGGCCGGCCAAGTCCGCTGGCCTCGGCAGGCGGGGGACGTGCCGCAAGGCGCCGGCGCAGGCAAGGGCGCGCAATTCGTCGTTGAGGCTTTCGGCCATCACCGTGACGCGCGCGGTGGTCTTGCGCAAGAGGCGCACCTTCTGCGCGGCGGCCTCCCCGCCGCCAGCGACAAGGACCTCGGCCTCGGCCAGATCGGCGAAGATGGGAAAGTACCTCATGCGCCGCCTCCCACCAGGGTGAGCTCGAGGCCATCGAGATCGGTGTCCCAGATGATCTGACAGGAAAGCCGGGAGGTCGGCGCCACGTCGGGCAGCGAATCGAGGAGACCTTCCTCGTCCTCGCGCATGGGGGACAGGCGGCCCGCCCAATCCGGAGCGACGCGGACGTGGCAGGTGGCGCAGGCGCAGGCGCCGCCGCAGAGGGCCTCAATCGGCAGGCCATGATCGCGAATGACTTCCATGACGCGCCAGCCCTCCACCGCCTCCAGCTCGTGCGTAGCTCCGCTCTGATCGCTGACCCTGATAATGCCCATGCCGTTGCCTGTTGCTGCCCACCGTTCAGAAAGGACGCGCCGCGGCCCCCAGGAGACGCCGTCGGTGCGACCGTTCCAGGGACTTAAATAGAATGATGTTTCCTCATTTCGCAATATTCACGCTCAAAAAGAAAGAGAAAACCTCATTTTCGGTCAACGAGAGGATGATTTCGCGAGCCCGGCAAAAGCCCCGGGATGTTTCGCCGGTTTTACAGGGGGCGGGCGATGATGGGCGTTCCGCGCCGGCGGCCGGCGAAGGCGAATGCCGGAGGGCTTCGACGGCTGACGGGGTGTCCGGCCGGCGACGTGACGGCGACGCTGGCGAGGCGGTCGTGGAGACGGCGGGCGCCGCCTTGGCGCCCCATTGCCCCAGCAACCTTCACGCAAACATCACCGTTAATGTGTTGAGCACGCTCGCACGAGGCGTGATAGAGTGAAGCAATGGTGGCACCACACACACCACGATCGGCCCTCGAACGGGGTTTCGAGCGCAAGGTTACCCTGAGCCGATGGGCTTTGGTGTTTGAGCAGCTGTGGCCGCGCGCCTGGGCGCTGATCGGCCTTGCCGGACTGTTCATCGCCGTCTCCCTCCTGGGCCTTTGGGCGCGGCTGGGTGAGCTCACCCACAAGGTCGTGCTCGGGCTGTTCGGCCTCGCCATTCTCGCGGCCCTGGTGGCCCTGGTACGGGTACGCTGGCCGGCCCGGGCCGAGGCGATCCGGCGCGTGGAGGGGGTGTCGGGGGTCAAACACCGCCCCGCCTCGTCCTACGAGGACACGCTCACGCTCAACGCCGAAGACGCCCGCACGGCAGTCTTGTGGCGGGTGCATCGCCAGCGGCTGGCCCAGCTGTTGGGCAAGCTGCGCGTCGGCCGGCCGGCACCGCGGACCGATCGCTACGACCCCTTCGCCGTGCGCGCCCTGTTGGTGCTCGGCGTTCTCCTTCTCTTGGTCGCCGCCGGCGACAGCACGCAAGACCGCCTGTGGGCCGCCTTCCGGTTCGGCCCCCTGGCCAAGGGCGCGGAGGCTCGGCTCGATGCCTGGGTGACGCCGCCGGCCTATACCGGCAAGCCGCCGATTATGCTGGCCGATGGGTCGCACGGCGGCTGGCAGCAGCAGGAGCGGCCGGCGGGAGCCTATGAGGTCCCCGACAAGAGCCTGCTCGTGATCCGCGCCAGCGGTGCCGGCGTCGGCGACCTGTCGCTCGAGGCCCCGGCCGGCGCCCAAGGCGCCACGCGGCGCTTGGAGACACCCGCCCCGGCCAATCCGGGTGATGTTGCCGAGATCCGCACCGAAATCAGCGTCTCCGGGCCGGTCACGGTCTACAGTTCGGGCACGCCGATGGCGAGCTGGAGCTTCCAAGTGACGCCCGACCTACCCCCGAAGATCAGCCTGCTGAAGGAGCCCGAGCGGACGCCGCGCGGCGGCCTGAAGCTCAGCTTCAAGGTCGAGGACGACTACGGCGTCGTGTCCGCCGAAACGCGTATCCGGCGCGTGGCCCCGAAGGAGGACACCTCGGCCACGGCCTGGGCACGGGCAGGGGTAAAAAAAGGCCCGCGGCCTCCCCTTGAGCGGCCGCCCGCGCTGGCCTTGCGGCTACCCAAAGCCTATCCCAAGCAGGCCGAGGGGCAGAGCTTCCACGAAATCGGCGATCACCCCTGGGCCGGCATGAAGGTGCGCCTCACGCTGGTCGCCAAAGATCTCGCCGGCCAGGTCGGCCGCAGCGAGACCATCGACATGGCGCTGCCGGAACGCCGCTTTACGAAGCCGCTGGCGCGCGCCGTGGTGGAGCAGCGCCGCCGCCTGGTCGAGGATCCGCGCGATCGCCTCCAAGTTGTGCGCGCGCTTGACGCCCTCACCCTGGAGCCCGAGGGGTTCATCGAGGATTTGCAGGTTTATCTCGGGCTGCGCTCGGCCTACTGGCGCCTGCAGCGCGACACCACGCGGGCGGGCCGCAACACCGTGATTGCCCAGCTGTGGGACGTTGCCCTGCGCATCGAGGACGGCAATCTCTCCGACGCGGAGCGCGCGCTGCGCGCCGCCCAGGAGCGCCTATCCAAGGCGCTTGAAGAGGGTGCCTCCGACGAGGAAATCCAGCGCCTGATGCAGGAGCTGCGGCAAGCCCTGGCTCAGTTCCTCGAGCAGTTGCAAAAACAGGCGGAAAACCAGCCCCCCATGCAGGGCATGGATCGCAACAACCAGTTCATGACGCCGCAGGACCTCGATCAACTCCTGCGCAACCTGGAAAACATGGCGCGCTCGGGCAATCGCGACATGGCTCAGCAGATGTTGTCGCAGTTGCGCGATCTGCTCGACCGGTTGCAATCGGGGCGCATGGCCGATCAGGGCCAGAGCCGACAATTCGGCAAGATGATGGATGAGTTCGGCAACATCATCGGCCGCCAACAGCAGTTGCTCGACGACACCTTCGGCCAACAGCGTCAACAGGGTCAGAAGGGGCAGCGCGGCCAGCAGGGCCAGAAGGGTCAACAGGGCCAACGCGGCCAACGCGGACCGCAGGGGCAGCAGGGCGAGGGCCAGGGTGGTCAGGGTGGTCAGGGCGACGGCGACGAACTCGGCGATCGCCAGCGCGAGCTGCGCGACATGCTGGGCAGACTGCAGCGCGGCATGCGCGAATTCGGTCTCAATACGCCCGAACAGTTCGGTGGCGCCGGCGAGTCCATGGAGCGGGCCGAGCGGGCCTTGCGCGACGGCGATCTCGACGGCGCCGCGCAGGAGGAAAGCCGCGCGCTCGAGCAGCTGCGCCAAGGCGCCCGCGAGATGGCCCAACAGATGCTGAACCAAATGCCGTCGCGTTTCGGGCTCAACGACAACAACGGCGAGCTCGACCCGCTCGGCCGGCCCCCTCAGCGCACGGACGGTCCCGATCCCGGCATCGGCGTCAAGGTGCCCGACCAGATCGACGTGCAGCGCGCCCGCGAGATCCTGGAAGAGCTGCGGCGACGCCTGGGCGAGCCGACGCGTCCGCCGATCGAGCTTGAGTACCTGGAGCGCCTGCTCAAGCTGTTCTAGGGCCACAAAGCCGCCGGTAGCGGCCCCCGTGCCCCGCCTGCCGCGGGGGGTGCAGACGCCCCCAGTTTGGGGGAGGGCAGCCCCACACTTCTCATTTGAATGCCAGAGACTTGCTCGCTAGAGTGCACTCCGCGTGTTTTGCGATAATCCGCTGGACCCGCGCGAAATCGGGTTGGGGACCCACACAACAAAAAAGCGCGCGACCGGCGTAGGGAGCGGTAATGGACATCCAGGATATGCGCATTTTTGCGCGCGTGGCGGCTTTGCAAAATTTGTCCGCCGTCGGTGCCGAGCTTGGGCTCACGCCGGGCACCATCTCCAAGCGCATTCAGGCCTTAGAGGACCAGCTTTCCGCCCGCCTGTTCGACCGCACCACCCGCAGCATCCGTATTACCGAGGAGGGCGCCACCTTCCTCGTTCACGTCGAGCGCATTCTGGCTGAGATCGAAGTGGCCTGTGCCAGCGTCGACGACCGCGTCAACAAGCCCAAGGGCACGCTCAAGATCGCCGCCCCGGCCTTTCTCGGGCGCCGCTACGTTGCCCCCGCCCTGTGCCAGTTCATGCGGGCCTATCCGCAAATCGACGTGCAGGTCGACCTACAGGATCGCCCCGTGAACCTGCAGGAGGACGGCTATGACATTGCAATTCGCACGGGCACCTTGTCCAACTCCACCCTGATCGCCAAGCGCTTGGCACCCGATCGGCACATCATCGCTGCATCTCCCGCCTATCTTGCGCGCAAGGGGCGACCGACGCAGCCGGAGGATCTTGCCCGGCACGACTGCCTGGTCCTCGGGGACCGGGCGCAGTGGCCGTTCAGCAAGAACGGGCTCGAGACGTCGGTGCGCATCCAAGGGCCGATCCGCTCCAACGACGGGGAGCTGTTGTGCCAAGCGGCACAGGATGGATTGGGCCTCATCCGTGCCTCCGAACTCGTCGTGCTCGCCGAACTGCGCTCAGGCAGGCTCACCCAGGTATTGGCCGACTACGAGGTCGGCAACAACGCCGCCGTGTGGGCGCTTTATCCGAGCTCCAAGCATCTGCTGCCGCGCATGCGCGCACTTTTGGATTTTCTGGGCGCCTGGTTCCGCGACCTCGCCAGCGAACAAACCGGCGCCCCGCTGCTCGCCACCAGCAACCTCGCTGCCGCCGTCAACGGCCGGCCGCAGGCCCCGGCCGGTTGAAACCCTATCCCCGCCCGCTAAAAGGCGCGCAGGGGAAAATAGCGCAATAGCAACTCCTCGTAGCGGCCCGTGGCACGGATGTGCTTGAGGGCGGCATTGATCAGGCTTTTCAGCTGCTGATCCTCACGCCCCACCACCATGCCGACGCCGTCGCCAAAGTATTTCGGCTCACTGAACGGCCCGCCTTTAAATTCGCAGCATCCCTTCGAGGCGGTGCCGTTCAGCCAAAATACCAGGCTGATGCCGTCGTCGAACAAGAGGTCGACGGCCCCAGTGATCAAGGCGTCGCGCGCAAGCTCCGGCGTCTCGAAGGCGCGGATCGAACTGTCGGAGAAAAAGGCGCGCAAATAGGCTTCATGCGCGGTGCCCTTGGCAACCGCGATCCTTTTGCCCTCGAGCCCTTCCGGCGTGACCTCGAGCCGGCTCGCCGTGCGCGGACCGGCAAAGCGAGCGGGCGTGTGGTAGTAGCGATCGGTGACATCGACGGCCTTCAGCATGTTTTGACTGATGGCATGGGAGGCAATGATGGCGTCGGCTTCCCCGCGTCGAAGTGCCGGGATCAACTCCGACCATGGCCGCACCTGGATGTCGCAGGCGGCGGCCAGCTCCAAGCAGACGGCGCGAGCGATGTCCACATTGAAGCCGGTCAGCACGTTGTCTTCGTCGAGGTAATTGAAGGGCGGATAGTCGCCTTCGGTGAGGAAGCGAATGACGGCGCGCCGTGACAGCGTCTGGTCGGTTTCGCCCTCCGGCGCGGCCGGCGGGGCTTGGGCGCGCACCTGAGCACCGACGCCGAGCATGGCGCCGAGGGGGCACAGGGCGACCGCCACAAGCCAGCGGGCGGGCGTGAAGCGTTGCGCTCGCAGCATCATCTTTGGCGTTTGCCCTCGTGTTGCCGATCCTGCGCCGGTGGCAACCGCCTCGGCGCCCCCGTCGGGTCAGAAACGGGTCTTGGCCACCCGTCCGCCCGCCATTCTAAAGCCAACCGCAAATCCCGCCCAGAGCATCGAAAGCGCATCAAGGCGCATCGACAACACGAGGGGCCGAGGCGCCGCCTTAGGGGCCGCCGTTCAGGGCTGCCCTTAGGGCTGCCCTCAGGGCTGCCATGGGCGCTGCGCCGCAGCGGCGACCGCTGGCCGTTTTGCCTTGGCGATTTCGCGCGCCAGCGCGCCCAGCACCTCGCCCAGGCCCTGACGGGCGACGGCCGACACCAACAGGGGTTTCTTGCGCGCGGCGCGGGTCAGCGCGGCAACCTTGGCCGGCAACTGGCCGCGATCCACCGCATCGCACTTGGATAGGGCGAGGATCTCCTTCTTGCGCTCGAGCCCCGCCCCGTAGGCCTTGAGCTCGGTGCGCACCGTGCGGTAGGCGGCGACCACGTCCTCGCGCGTGGCATCGACGAGATGCAACAGCACGCTGCAGCGCTCGACGTGACCGAGAAAGCGCGTGCCGAGGCCCGAGCCCTGGTGCGCGCCCTCGATCAGGCCCGGCACATCGGCGAGCACGAAATCGAAACCATCGATCCGCACCACGCCCAGGTGCGGGTTGAGGGTCGTGAAGGGGTAGTCGGCGATCTTGGGCTTGGCGGCGCTGACGCTGGCGAGGAAGGTGGACTTGCCCGCGTTGGGTTCACCGATAATCCCGACATCGGCGATCAGCTTCAAACGCAGCCAGATCGTCAGCTCCTCGCCCGGCGCACCCGGGTTGGCGCGGCGCGGCGCCCGATTGGTCGAAGATTTGAAATGGGCGTTGCCGAAGCCGCCGTTGCCGCCGCGCGCGAGGCGGGAGCGGTCACCGACCGTGACGAGATCGGCGATGAGCGTGGCCTGATCCTCCGCGTAGATCTGCGTTCCCGGCGGCACCGCGATCAGCTTGTCCACGCCGCCCGCCCCGGCGCGGTTCTTGCCCATGCCGGTGCGGCCGTTCTGGGCCTTGAAATGCTGCTGGTAGCGGTAATCGATGAGGGTATTGAGACCGGCCACGCACTCCGCCCAGACGTCCCCGCCCTTACCGCCGTCGCCGCCATCGGGGCCGCCGAACTCGATGAATTTTTCGCGCCGAAAGGAGACCGCACCGGCACCGCCGTCGCCGGAGCGGATGTAGATCTTGGCTTGGTCCAAAAACTTCATGGCCTCCGCCGCGGGACACCGTCAGCCAGCGCCGATCCGGCCCAGCCAGGTGCGCCAGCGCCGCCGCTCCGCCAGGCCGCCGGCAGTGGGGGCGATCACCAACAGAGCGCGTTGGCGCTCGAGCCGATAGGTAATGGCGTCTACTTGGTAGCCGCGCGCCGTACACGCAATGGGGATGCGCTCGACCGCAACGAAGCCGAGCTTGGCCAGGACGCGCCCGGAGGCGGGATTGTCGACAAAGTGGGCGGACGAAAAGGCCGGCAATCGCCGGTCGCGGACGCCATGGGCCAATACGGCGCGGGCGGCCTCGGTCGCATAACCCTGGCCCCACCAAGGTTTGCCCAGCCAGAAGCCGAGTTCGGCGACGCCGGAGGACCGGCGATAAAAACCGGCGCCGCCGATCAGGTGTAGTCCTTCCGCTTCGATGGCAAACCGCACCTCGCCCCTGGCAGGTTTGAGCCAGGCCAGCGCCTGGGCTTCGTCGAAGGGATGGGGAATGTCGCTCGTCATCGAGGCGACCGCCCAGTCGCCGGCGAGACGGGCAAACTCCCGAGCATCGGAGCGTTGGAAGGGCCGCAGGAGCAGGCGCTGGGTTTTGATCGTGAACATGCGGCCGGCGTGGATGTGCGCGCGCCCCGAACTTGGTTCGTCACCCGCCAGGCCGGCGGCGACGTCGGCTGGGCGCACCGTCAGGTGCACCCCACCTGGGCGCTATTCGGCGGCAGCTTTGGCCGCCACTTTCACCGACACGAAGATCCGCCCGTTGCGCTTGGTGGCAAATTCGACGTTGCCCTCGGTCAAGGCAAACAGCGTGTGGTCCGTGCCCATGCCGACGTTCGACCCGGGGTGCCAGCGGGTGCCACGCTGGCGCACGAGGATGTTGCCGGCAAGAACGCGCTCGCCGCCGTAGCGCTTAATGCCGAGCCGCCGGCCTGCCGTATCGCGGCCGTTGCGCGAGGAGCCGCCTGCCTTTTTGTGTGCCATGGAAACGATCCTTGCTGAGCCGGCAATCAGGCGCCGATGATATCCTTGATGCGAACGGTGGTCTGTTCTTGCCGGTGGCCCCGTTTCCGCCTCGAGTTCTTGCGCCGCCGCTTCTTGAAGGCGATGACCTTGGGCGCCCGGCCCTGCTCGACGATCTCCGCGGTCACCTTGGCGCCCACGACACCGGGAGTACCGATTTTGGCCGCCTCGCCGCCCAGCATGAGCACGTCGGCAAACTCGACGGTCGCCCCGGTTTCGCCGGCGACCTTTTCGATCGTCAAAACTTCGTTGGCAGCGACGCGGTACTGCTTGCCGCCGGTCTTGATGACAGCGTACATCTTTGAATTCCTTAGATTTCCCGTTGCAAATGACACTCAATCACGCACACGGGAATCCGCGCGCGAGGGGATCGGGGCTCGGGTCGGCGCGCACTATCGTGGAGGGCAGGCGCAAAGTCAACTTTGCTGTATCGCGCGGCCGGCGCCTCGCGGGTTGACAGGCGCGTCCCCTTCAACGATGGTGCGGCCAAATCCAGACGGCCCCGTGACAACGAGCCGCCGCCTGGCACGGGTCGGGCCATGGCGCGCGGACCGGAGGCCAGGAGGTCAACGTCCGCCAGCGCGTTGCGCCCGCGGGCGCGTTTTCGTATTTGGGGTCGTCGCTCCTGGGCAAACCGGATCGGCGCGGTGGCGAGTTTTTGTCGACAGCAGCGATCATGGCTCCTCCTGGCGGGGAGGGGCCCATGCGCGCGCGCCTCGGGCCGTGGCGCCGCGGGGCATGGCGGCCTGGCAGGGCGCAAGGGCGCGTCGGCCGCGGTGCGCGAAAACACCCCTGCCGCGGGCGCCGGCCGGGCGCGCCCAATTGCAACCGCAGCTGCTGCTGGAGCCTAAATGTTCCAATCGCTGTCAGATCGCCTCTCGGGCATCTTCGATAAACTGACCCGGCGCGGGTCGCTCAGCGACAGTGACGTGGCCGAGGCCATGCGCGAGGTCCGCCGGGCGCTGTTGGAAGCCGACGTGGCGCTGGAGGTGGTGCGCGACTTCACCGAGAACGTGAAGGCGAAGGCGATCGGCCAAGAGGTGATCAAGTCGATCAGTCCGGGCCAGATGGTGGTCAAGATCGTGCATGATGAGCTCGTGCGCATGCTGGGCTCGGAGGCGGAACCCATCGACCTTGCCGCCCAGCCTCCGGTGACGATCATGCTGGTCGGCCTGCAGGGTTCGGGCAAGACCACCACCTGCGCCAAAATCGGCTACCGGCTGACCAGCCGCGACAAGAAGAAAGTGCTGATGGCCTCGCTCGACACGCGCCGGCCGGCGGCCCAGGAGCAGTTGCGGGTGCTGGGCGAGCAGGCCAAGGTCGACACCTTGCCGATCGTGGCGGGACAAACGCCCCAGCAGATCGCCCAGCGCGCCTTGGATGCCTCACGCCTGGCCGGCTATGACGTGGTGCTGCTCGACACCGCCGGCCGCATCCATATCGACGAAGCGCTGATGCAGGAATCGGCCGAGGTGAGCCGCATCGCGCATCCGCACGAGACCCTGCTCGTCGCCAATTCGCTCACCGGCCAGGACGCCGTCAAGCTTGCCAAGAACTTCGATGAGCGGGTCGGCATCACCGGCATTGTGCTGACGCGCGTCGATGGCGACGGCCGCGGCGGTGCCGCGCTCAGCATGCGCGCCGTCACCGGCAAACCCATCAAGCTCGTCGGCGTCGGCGAGAAGTGGGATGCGCTTGAAGATTTTCACCCGCAGCGCATTGCCGGGCGCATTCTGGGCATGGGCGATGTGGTCAGCCTGGTGGAGAAGGCCGCCCAGACGATCGACCTCGAGAAGGCGCAGAGCATCGCCGAGAAGCTGCGCAAGGGCGCCTTCGATCTGGAAGACCTAGCCGATCAGCTCAAGCAGATGGAGCGGCTCGGCGGCATGTCCAGCATGCTGGCGATGCTGCCCGGCATCGGCAAGATCAAGCGGCAAATCGACGACGCCAACCTCGACAACAGCATCATCAAGCGCCAGCGCGCCATTATTTCGTCGATGACGCCGAAGGAGCGGCGCAACCCGAAGATGCTCGATGGCAAGCGCAAGCGCCGCATCGCGGCGGGCTCGGGGACGCGACCCGAGGACGTCAACCGCCTGCTCAAGATGCACCGTCAGATGGCGGACATGATGAAGCTGATGGGCAAGCAACGGGGCGGCCTGATGCAGCGCATGATGGGCAAGGGCGGGGGCGCGGCGCCGAGCCCCGCCGAACTGGAAAAGATGCAGGCCGACCTGGCGCGGCTCGATCCCAAGGTGCTGGAGAAACTACCCAAGGACTTGAAGGGTGGTTTGCCCAAGGGGCTGCCGGGATTGGGGGGCGGGCCGGTGCCGAAGCTGCCGGGCCTGCCGGGTTTGGGCGGCGGGATGCCACGGCTGCCCGGACTGCCGGGCAAGAAGAAGTAGTTGGCCGCCGCATGCCGCTTGAAAACTTAAACAACCGCTCAACAAGCTAGGAGATAAGCATGGCCGTAAAGATACGTCTCTCGCGCGGAGGCACCAAGAAGCGACCCTACTTCTACATCGTGGTCGCCGATTCCGCCTCGCCCCGCGACGGTCGCTACATTGAGCAGATCGGCACGCACAATCCGCTCCTGCCCAAGGACAACGCCGATCGCGTCAAGCTCAACGTGGAGCGTGCCAAGCACTGGCTCGCCGTCGGGGCGCAGCCGACCGACCGCGTGCTGCGTTTTCTCGATGCCGCTGGCCTCGCCAAGCGCACCCAAGGCAACAATCCCGATAAGGGCAAGCCGAAGAAAAAGCGCCTGGAGCGTGAAGCGGCGGCCGCCGAGGCCGCGGCCAAGAAGGCCGAGGCGAGCGAAGCCAAGTCGGCATGAGGCGCGCCGTGGCCGAGGACGCTTCGGGGCACATACTCCTCGGCCGCATCGCCGGCGCGCATGGGCTCAAGGGCGAGGTGCTGATCCAGTCCTTTGCCGAGGTACCGGAAAGCATCGCCGCCTACGGGCCGCTCTCGGACGCCGAAGGCGGCAAGACCGTCACCATTACGCACGCCAAACCGACGGCCAAAGGCGTGCTGGCGCGCCTAGCGGGCGTCGGCGACCGCACGGCCGCCGAAGCGCTCACAGGGATGGAGCTCTACGTCGCCCGTGCCCGCCTGCCGCCGCCCGCGGAGGATGAGTTCTATCACGCCGACCTGATCGGCATGCTCGCCGTCGACCTCGAGGGGCGGGTGCTTGGACAGATCAGCGCCGTGCACAATTTCGGCGCCGGTGATTTGATCGAGATCCGCTTGGCGGGGTCTGGCAAGACCGAGCTGGTGCCGTTCACCGCCGCCACCGTGCCGACTTTGGATGTCACCGCGGGCCGTGCGGTGGTCGTGATGCCGCCCGTGCATCCAGCACCGCCGGCGACGGACTAGTGACCCTGCGCCCTCAAGTGGCCTTGCCCTCGAAGAATTCCTTCATCTTGGCAAAAAAGCCCGAGGAATGCGGCGAGGTCTCGCGATTGCTCTCGCGCTCGAATTCCTCGAGCAACTGACGCTGGCGCGCGTTGAGGCTCTTGGGCGTCTCGACCTCGACCTGGATGTACATGTCGCCCGTGACCTTGGAGCGCAACACCGGCATGCCCTTGCCCTTGAGGCGGAACTGCTTGCCGCTCTCGGTACCCTCCGGCACCTTGACCCGGGTCTTGCCGTTATCGATGGTGGGAACATCGATCTGGCCGCCCAGCGCCGCCGTGGTCATGGAAATCGGCACGCGGCAGAAGATGTCGGCGCCGTCGCGCTGAAAGAACTCGTGCGGCTTGATCGACAGGAAAATATAAAGATCACCGGCGGGACCGCCGCGTAGCCCGGCTTCGCCCTCGCCGGCCAGGCGAATACGCGTGCCGTCCTCGACACCGGCTGGGATGTTAACGGAAAGCTGGCGCTCCTTGACCACCCGGCCCTTGCCGCCGCAATCGCCGCACGGATCGGAGATGATCTCGCCGCGACCGTGGCAGCCCGGACAGGTCCGCTCGATGGTAAAGAAGCCCTGGCTCGCCCGCACCTTGCCGATGCCGCCGCAGGTCGGGCAGGTCGAGGGCTTGGTTCCGGGGTTGGCCCCGGTGCCCGTGCAACCCTCGCAGGTCACGCTGGTCGGCACCCGGATTTGCGCGGTCTTGCCGCTGTAGGCCTCCCGCAAGCTGACTTCCATGTTGTAGCGCAGGTCGGCGCCGCGTTCGCGGCCGGAGCGCCGGGCGCCGCCGCCGCGCCGCCCACCCATGAACTCGCCGAATAGATCATCGAAGATGTCCGACATCGAGGACGCGAAATCCGGCCCGAAACCGTGACCATGCCCGCCCCGGCCGTCAAACGCGGCGTGGCCGAACTGGTCGTAGGCCGCCCGTTTCTGCGGGTCCTTCAAGGCCTCGTAGGCCTCGTTCAGCTCCTTAAACTTTTGCTCGGCGCTCTTGTCGCTGGCGTTGCGATCGGGGTGGCAATCTTTGGCAAGACGGCGGAAGGCCGACTTGATATCCTGCTCGCTTGCCCCTCGGCTAATCCCCAAAACGTCGTAGTAGTCGCGCTTGGCCATGGGCCTGAGTTTCCAATTCTCGCCAGCGTACGCGGGCAGCTCCACGCGATCGGCGTACGTGAGACAAGCCCCCGCCCTACCAGCGCATCGTCTTTATCACGACTGCTGGCCGGACGAGGGCTTGCATGATTAATCCCTCAGCTTAGGCAGACTTCTTCTTGTCGTCTTTTACTTCTTCGAAGTCAGCGTCGACAACATTATCGCCGCCGCCCCCCTTCTTTTGTGCCTCACCTGTCCCGGCGCCTCCCGCCGCGCCTTCGGCGGCCTGCTGGGCGCCATAGATCGCCTCGCCGAGTTTCATCGAGGCTTGCGCCAGGGCGTTGGTCTTGGACTTGATCGCTTCGATCTCGTCGGCCTTCAGCGCCTCTCTCAGCTCGCCGATCGCCGCCTCGATCTTGCCCTTGTCGGCGGCGGCAACCTTCTCGCCCAAATCCTTGAGCGACTTCTCGGTCGCATGGATCATGGCATCGGCACCGTTCTTGGTCTCGACCAGCTCGCGCTTCTTCTTGTCATCGTCCTTGAAGCGGTCGGCTTCCTCGGTCATGCGCTTGATGTCGGCGTCGGTCAGACCACCGGAGGCTTGGATGCGGATCGATTGCTCCTTGTTGGTCGCCTTGTCCTTGGCCGAGACGTGCACGATGCCGTTGGCATCGATGTCGAAGGTGACCTCGATCTGCGGCATGCCGCGCGGAGCCGGCGGGATGCCGACTAAATCGAACTGGCCGAGCAGCTTGTTGTCGGCCGCCATCTCGCGCTCGCCCTGGCTGACGCGGATCGTCACCGCGTTCTGGCCGTCTTCGGCCGTGGAGAAGATCTGGCTCTTCTTGGTCGGGATCGTGGTGTTGCGATCGATCAGCCGCGTGAACACCCCACCCAGGGTCTCGATGCCGAGCGACAGCGGCGTGACGTCGAGCAGCAGCACGTCCTTGACGTCGCCCTTGAGCACGCCGCCCTAAATCGCCGCACCGACGGCAACCACCTCGTCGGGGTTGACGCCTTTATGCGGCTCCTTGCCGAACAGCTCCTTGACGATCTGCTGGACCTTGGGCATGCGCGTCATGCCGCCGACGAGCACCACCTCGCCGATCTCGGCCGCCTTCAGCCCGGCATCCTTGAGCGCCTGTTGACAGGGACCCTTGGTGCGCTCGATCAGGTCGTCGACCAGGCTCTCGAGCTTGGCGCGGGTCAGCTTCAAGGTCAGATGCAGCGGCGACTGCGTCTGCGGGTTCATGCTGATGAAGGGCAGGTTGATCTCGGTCTGCTGCGAGGACGACAGCTCGATCTTGGCCTTCTCCGACGCTTCCTTTAGGCGTTGTAGGGCCAGCTTGTCGTTCCTCAGATCGATGCCATTCTCCTTCTTGAATTCGCTGGCGAGATACTCGACCAGGCGCATGTCGAAATCCTCGCCGCCGAGGAAGGTGTCGCCATTGGTCGATTTGACCTCAAACACGCCGTCGCCGATCTCGAGCACCGAGATGTCGAAGGTGCCACCGCCGAGGTCGTAGACGGCAATGGTCTTGGAATCCTTTTTCTTGTCGAGGCCGTAGGCGAGCGCCGCCGCCGTCGGCTCGTTGATGATGCGCAGCACCTCGAGCCCGGCGATCTTGCCGGCATCCTTCGTGGCCTGACGCTGGGCATCGTTGAAGTAGGCCGGCACCGTGATGACGGCTTGGGTTATGGTCTCGCCCAGTTTGGCTTCGGCCGTCTCCTTCATCTTCTGCAGGATGTAGGCCGAAATCTGCGCCGGGGAGTACTGTTTGCCATGCGCCTCGACCCAGGCATCGCCGTTCGGACCTTTGATGATTTTGTAGGGAACGAGCTTCTTGTCCTTTTCCACCATCGGATCGTCATAGCGCCGGCCGATCAGGCGCTTGATGGCGAAGAACGTATTCATCGGGTTGGTCACCCCCTGGCGCTTGGCCGGCAGCCCAACCAGGCGTTCGCCGTCGTCCGTGAACGCAACGATGGAGGGTGTGGTGTTGGAACCTTCAGCGTTTTCGAGCACCTTGGGCTTGGAGCCCTCCATGACCGCGACGCACGAATTGGTGGTGCCGAGGTCGATGCCGATCACTTTGGCCATGTGGTCTTTGTCCTCTCTTTGGCGGCAGACCGTCCGGACCCAAAAACTTGGCGCCCGGCGCCCATGGCCCAGTATGGAGCCTTGAGAACGGTCCCCTAGAGCTGCGATTGCTTGTCTGGCGTTATATAGTGGGGCCCTTTTGGGGCTGCAACGGGCGCGAGCGAGGCCTCACCCGGCAATTGTTACGAACCCGTTGATCGATGTACAGCAGCCACAAGGTCTCCCCCCAAGCGCCGCCCCCTGCCGGTTTTCGCTACCTGCCGGGCCGATTGGACGCGGCGGAGCAGGCCGGGCTGATCGGCGAAATCCGGGCCGTGATTCGCCTGGCTCCCCTGTTTGTTCCCACCATGCCCCGCACCGGTCGCGCCTTTTCTGTGCGCATGAGCAATTGCGGCGCGCTCGGCTGGGTTTCGGACGCCACAGGCGGCTATCGCTATCAGGCCCATCATCCCGAGACCGGGCAGGCCTGGCCCCCCATCCCTCCCCGCCTGCTGGCGCTGTGGGACGAGGTCGCCGATGGCGCGCCGCGCCCCGAGGCCTGTCTCATCAACTACTACGCCGCCGGCGCCAAGATGGGCACGCACCGCGACGCCGACGAGGCCAATAGATCCGCCCCCGTCGTCTCCGTCTCGCTGGGCGATCAGGCCGTCTTCCACGTGGGCGGGGCCAGCCGCCGCGACCCCAAGCACCGGCTGGTTTTAAAGTCGGGCGATGTCGTGGTCCTCGGCGGCGCCGCCCGCCTCGCCTACCACGGGATCGACCGCATCGCCCCCGGCAGCTCGGCCCTGGTCGAGGAGGGCGGGCGCTTCAATCTCACACTGCGCCGCGTACGCCCGACCTAGGGCCCACGCCCAGCATCCTGGTAAGGCCGGTGCTAGGGCGTGCCACCCTGCCCGTTGGGTGGGGTGTCGTCGTTGGCCGCGGCCGGGCGCGCCTCGGCGGGCCTCGGCTCGGCTTTGGCGACCACGACCATGGCCGGGCGCAGCACCCGATCCTCGATGGTAAAGCCCGGCTGGAAGACCTGTACGATGGTGCCGGGTGCAACGTCGCTGCGGGGTACCTCCATCATGGCCTGATGCAGGTGCGGGTTGAAGGGTTCGTCTTTCGGGTTGAGCCGCTTGATGCCGTGGCGCTCCAGGATGTTGAGCAGCTCGCGCTCGGTCAGCGTGACACCCTCAAGAAAGCTCTTGAGCGCCGGCTCGCGCTCGGCGGCACCAGCGGGCACCGCATCGATCGCGCGCTGGAAATTGTCGCCGACGTTGACGATGTCGCGGGCGAACTTGGTGATGGCGTATTTGGCGGTCTCTTCCTTCTCGCGCTCGTAGCGCTTGCGCACGTTCTCCGTCTCGGCCTGGGCCCGCATCCACCTGTCCTTGTAGTCGGCGGCCTCGGCCTGCAGCGCGGCGATCACATCGTGCACGCTCCGCTGCCCCTCGCCCGCCGCCGGTGGCTCGGCAGCGGGGCCGGACGACGCGGCTTCGGGGCTCGGCCGGTTCGGATCGGACTCGTCGGGCGGTGGTTGATGCATCATCATATCCCGCGTTGCTGGCAACGTGCGTGCCCTGCCGATTTGCAGCCTTACGATCAGAACGAGACGACGGGCAATTGGGGTTCGTGCCGATATCGTGCAACGTCGAAAAAATCAAGTCAGAAGGCGGCCCACAAGCTTGGCCGTATAGTCGACCATCGGAATGATGCGCGCATAATTGAGGCGTGTTGGACCGATGACGCCAAGGACGCCGACGATCTGTCGTTGCTTGTCCTGGAATGGGGCCACGATCAGGGATGACCCCGACAGCGAGAACAGCTTGTTTTCCGAGCCAATGAAGATATGCACCCCTTCGCCGCGCTCGGCCAGCCCTAGCAGCTGCACAAGATCGCGCTTGGCCTCGAGATCGTCGAACAATTGGCGAATGCGCGCGAGGTTCTCCAGGCCATCGACGTCCTTGAGCAGGTTGGCCTGGCCGCGCACGATCAGGCTTTTCTGCTCGCCCAGTGCACCCGACCAGGTGGCAAGCCCGGCCTCGACGATTTTCTGCGTCAGCTGGTCGAGCTCGGCCTTTGCGGAGGCAAGCTCGACCTCCACGCGGGCCTTGGCCTCGCCGAGCGTCAGGCCGCGGATGCGGGCATTGAGGTAGTTGGCGGCCTCCGTCAGGCTGGACGGGGGCAGCCCCGCCGGCAGCGCAATGACGCGATTTTCGACGCTCTGGTCGTCGCCGACCAAGACCACCAGCGCCTTGCCGGGCTCGAGTTGTACGAACTCGATGTGTTTGAGCTTGCCGACCTGACGGTCGCTGATGACAAGGCCGGCGCAGTGGGACAGACCGGAGATCATCTCACCGGCCTCGCTCAAGACCTGCTGCAGCGACTTCTCGCGCTTGACGCCAATCTGGGCCTCGATCTGACGGCGTTCCTCGTCGGTGAGATCGCCGATCTCCAACAGGCCGTCGACGAACAGGCGCAGGCCAGCCTCGGTGGGCAGACGGCCAGCCGAGGTGTGGGGGGCGTAGATGTAGCCCAGGTGCTCCAGGTCCGACATCACGTTTCGGATCGAAGCGGGGGACAGCGTCATGGGCAGGTGGCGCGCGAGATTGCGCGAGCCCACCGGGTCACCCGTCGCCAAATAGCTCTCGACGATCTGGCGAAAAATGGTGCGAGAACGTTCGTTCAGCTTTTGCAGGTCCGAGAGGGCCTCCAGCGACCCTGAACGGCTGAGCGTCTTATCCGAGTGCATGCGCCGAAATGTGAGGTTGCGGGTGCCCAGAGTTCTAGGCAACAGCGCCCACCCTCGTCAAACGAAGCTGTGGAGGGAAACGGACGAGGCCTTTATCTGGCGCCCCGGCCGGGAGCCAAAGGTGGCAACCCGGCGCGGACGGCCAGACGGGGGCACCGATCCTGGTCAGCGGAGGCCCTGGGGGTGACGGGGCGTTCTTCGCGATTTTGGCCTTTCGCGCCTTGGAGGAGACCGGAAAAGACGGTGGCCAGGGATAGACCGGCGAATCTCGGTGGAGAGGACGATCTCGCTGGACAGGTCCAAGGCAGCCAGCGCAGGGTGCCCATCAACAGCCAAGCCGTCCTCATTGCTCAAGCTCTAACAATGCTCTGGGCCCATCACCAGCGCGGGCGCGCGCCACCGCGCCCCCAATCTAGGTTGCGCGCGGCAATCCTCCAGCCCTAGCCGCCGGCCCCAATTCGCCCTCCGCTCCCACTCCGCCTTTGACCTTTCCCACTGATCTTTTCCACTGGCCCCACCCATTGGCCTTTCCCCCTGGCCTTTCCCCCCCTGGCCTTTCCCCTCCTGGCCTTTCCCCCTGGCCCTTCCCCCTGGCCTTTCCCCCTGGCCCTTCCCCCTGGCCCTTCCCACTGGCCCTTCCGCACTCGCCGTTCCCCCTGGCCTTCCTCTCTGGCCCGCTTCCGGGCCGCTTGGGCGTGCGTTCGGCCGCGTTGCCCTATTCGCTTGCGCGCCGCGCAAATGCCGGCCCGAAGTGCTTCCAATGGGCGCAAGATCGCTTTAGTGTGCGCCCCACAAAATTTCCTCTGCTAGAGACCGAAGTGCGCCAAATGCGTCCCTCCAAGCGCAAGCCCGATGAGCTACGCCGCGTCTCGATTGAGCGTGCGGTATCGATGCACGCCGAAGGCTCCTGCCTGATCAAATTCGGCAATACCCACGTGCACTGCACGGCGAGCCTGGAAGAGCGCATGCCGCCCTGGCTCAAGGGGCAGGGTCGCGGTTGGGTGACGGCGGAGTACGGCATGCTGCCGCGCGCCACCACCGACCGCACCCGACGTGAAGCCACCGCCGGCCATCCCTCGGGTCGCACGCAAGAGATCCAGCGCCTGATCGGGCGCGCGCTGCGCGCGGTGGTCGACCTGCCCAAGCTCGGCGAGCGGCAGATCTCCATCGACTGCGACGTCATCCAGGCCGACGGCGGCACCCGCACCGCGGCCATCACCGGCGCCTGGGTGGCGCTGCACGATTGCCTGAAGTGGATGCAGACGCGTGATATGATCCGCGAGGGCGTGCTGCGCGACCATGTGGCGGCCGTCTCCTGCGGCCTCTACAAGGGCACCGCGGTTTTGGACCTCGACTACCCGGAAGATTCAGGCGCGGACGCCGATGCCAACTTCGTCATGACCGGCTCGGGCGGCATCGTCGAGGTGCAAGGTACCGCCGAGACCCTGCCCTTCACGCAAGAGAGCTTCGACCAGTTGATGGCGCTGGCACGCAAGGGCATTGCGGAACTGATCGAGCTACAGAAGCTGACCGTCGCCTAGAGCCACGCGGGGAGCAATGCTTCCATCCGGCATTCTCGAGACCGTGCTTTATGCCAAGGACCTCGACGGCACCGAGCGGTTCTACGACGAGGCGCTGGGTCTTGTTCCCTTTGCCAAGGCGCAAGGTCGCCACTTGTTCTACCGCTGCGGCAACCAGGTGCTGCTGATCTTCAATCCGGATGCCACCAAGATACCGCCAGGCCCCGGCGCCTTGCCGGTCCCGCCCCATGGCATGGAGGGGCAAGGACATCTGTGTTTTCGCGCGTCCGCTGGCGAGATCGGCGCCTGGCGTGCTGCGCTGGAGGCGAAGGGCATTGCCATCGAGGCCGACTTCGAGTGGCCCGGCGGCGGTCGCTCGATCTACTTTCGCGATCCGGCCGGCAACTGCCTGGAGTTCGCCGAGCCGCGCATCTGGAAACTGGCATGACCCGCCGCCTGCCGCCCGATACCCGCCTCGTTGTCGCCAGTCACAATCCGGGCAAGGTCGCCGAGATTGTCGAGCTGGTCGCCCCGTTCGGGCTCAGAATTACGACGGCTGGCGAACTCGGGCTGCCGGAGCCGGCGGAGACCGGCTCGAGCTTCGTGGCCAACGCCGAGCTCAAGGCGGTGGCGGCCGCCAAGGCGTCGGGCCTGCCGGCGCTTGCCGACGATTCCGGGCTCGAGGTGGTGGCCTTGGGCGGTGCGCCGGGCATTTATTCGGCGCGCTGGGCCGGGCCGGATAAGGACTTTGGCGTTGCCATGCGGCGCGTGCACGACGAGCTCGACCGCTGCCGCGCATGGCGGCCGCCGGGGCCGTTCGCCAACTTCACGGCCGCGCTGTGCCTGGCGTGGCCCGACGGAGAGGAAGCGGCCTTCGAGGGCAGGGTCCACGGCCATCTGGTCTGGCCTCCCCGCGGCGGCAAGGGTTTCGGCTATGATCCAATGTTTGTCCCCGAGGGCGAAGCCTTGACCTTCGGCGAAATGGAGCCCGAGGCGAAGCATGCGATCTCACACCGCGCCCGCGCCTTCGAGTGCTTCGTTCGCGCCTGTCTCAGCGAGGCCTAGCGGCGCCTTCGGCGTCTATCTGCATTGGCCGTTTTGCGCCTCGAAGTGCCCCTACTGCGACTTCAACAGCCATGTCCGAGCGGGCGGTATCGATGAGGCGCGCTTCGTGGCCGCCTACCGCCGCGAACTGCGGCACTGGGCCGAGCTTACCCCGGGCCGCACGGTCGGCAGCATCTTTTTCGGCGGCGGTACGCCCTCGCTCATGTCGCCGGCCGCCGTCGGCACGCTGCTTGAGGAGATTGGCGCGCTCTGGCAAATCGACGCCGGCGTCGAGGTGACACTGGAGGCCAATCCATCGAGCGTGGAGGCGGGCCGGTTCGGCGGCTATCGCACCGCGGGGGTCAACCGTGTCTCGCTCGGGGTGCAGTCGTTATCGGATGCGGCGTTGCGCGCGCTCGGTCGCCTGCATACGGCGGCCGAGGCCGTGGCCGCCATCGAGGTGACGAGGCGGACCTTTGCGCGCTTTTCCTTCGACCTGATTTACGCGCGGCCGCAACAGACGCTTGCCGCCTGGCGGGCCGAACTCGGGCAGGCGCTGGGCCTCGCCGGCCAGCATCTTTCGCTCTACCAGCTCACCATCGAAGCGGGAACGCCCTTCGCCGCCCTCAACGCTCTGGGTAAACTCGTCATTCCCGAGGAGGCGCGGGCGGCGGAATTTTACGAGCTGACACAGGCCGCCACCGCGGCGGCGGGGCTGCCCGCCTACGAGATTTCCAACCACGCCATGCCGGGCGAGGAATGCCGGCACAATTTGCTCTACTGGCGCTACGGCGAGTACGCTGGGATTGGGGCTGGCGCCCACGGCCGGGTGATCGGGAGCAACGGCCGCTGGGCCACCAGCACCGAGCGCCAGCCGGAGCGCTGGCTGGCCGCCGTCGAGGCCCATGGGCACGCCATCGTCGAGGCCGGCGTGCTGACGCCCGACGAGCAGGCCGACGAGGCGCTGCTGATGGGGCTGCGGCTCAGCGAGGGCATCGATCTCGACGGCCTGCGCAAGATCGCCGGCGCCCGTCCGAGCTCGCCGGCGGTCGAACGCCTGATCGCGCGGGGCCTGCTCGAGCGCCAGGCGCACCGCCTCCGGGCCACGGCCGCCGGGCGGCCCGTTCTCAACGCCCTTGTCGTCGAGCTGGCCTCTTCGCTGCAACGCGTCTCAGTTGTTGAGGAAGTTGAAGAAGCCCGAGACTAGGCCGGGCGTGGCGGGGCCCGCCGTGCCCGCCGCCGTTCCCAGCGCCGGCGGCGCGTCGATGATGCCCGCACCGATTTTTTGCACCTCGAGGATGGCCAGCCCCCGCTCGGCGGTCCCATCGGCGAGCAGGCGATAGGGCCCATCCACGCCGCTAAAGCCGCTCGGGCGCGTCAGCGCGCCGGCGGCATAGCGCTCGGCCTCATTGCCCGAGCCGGACAGCGTGATGGCCAGGCTCACCGCGTCATAGGCCAGGCTGGCGATGCGCGGCGGCGCCTGGCCGTAGCTCCTTGCGAACTTCTGGGCGAACTCCTCCCAGCCGCGCGGATCGGGACCCGGGTACCAGGCCCCGACCAGACCGGCGTTGTGACCGGCATTGGCGTAGTCCATACCGCCGGTGCCGAGCACTTTGACGGCGGCGCTATCGATCTCGGCTTGCGGCATCAGGCGGGCAAGACTTTCCAAGTTCTCTTGCCCACCGGGCAGAAACAGCGCGTCGACCTGACCGCCCTCGCTCTCCTGCGCGGCGCGCAGCACGATGCCGAGTTTGCGCATGGGCTCGAGCATACCGTTGGCAGACGCCGGGTAGGTCTCAAGCGCCACGATGGTGCCACCCGAGCGCTCGACGGCATCGCGAAAGCCCGCCGCGGCGACCTTGCCGAAGGCATCGTCGGGGATGAGGGCGGCAAACCGGCGCTTGCCTTGCCGCGTCGCATAGCTGACCACGCGTGCGATTTCGGGCGCGGGCTGGAAACTCAACAGGTAGACGCCGCGGCCGGCGACCTGGCGATCGTTGGAAAAGGCGACCACCGGCACGTTGGCCTGGCGGGCAATCGGCGCCACGGCGGCGACGGATTTGGCAAACAGCGGACCAAGGATTAGGCTGGCGCCGTCCTTGATGGCGTCGCTCGCCGCCGCTGCGGCCCCTTCGGGCGTGCCCTTGTCGTCCTTGATCAGCAATTGCAGGTTTGGGCTGTCACGGTCGAACAGCGCCAACTCGCCGGCCTGCTTCAGCGCCTTGCCGATGAGGCCCGGTTGCCCTTGCGCCGTAACGGAGGCGATGAGAGCCACTTTGACGGACGCGCGCTTGGCTGAGGCGTCGAACCCCGGCGTTGGCGTCGCCGACGTCGCCAACGTGCCCGGCGCATTGGCGGCGCAGCCGGCCACAACGACGGCGCACAGCGCCAGCACGAGATAGGCAAGCTTGGTCCGACGCAGCCAGGCTCCTGCCGATGCCAGCGGTCCCCTCATCCCATGCCGTCGATGTTGCCGTCTTGGCGCCGTTGGGGGGCGATCTCGTGTCCCCCTCGGCGAGGAAGGCAGAGTGAGCGCCGCGGCGCAACAAAAAAACGTCAAATGGGGTGGCGCTTTGGCGGCTGGCAGCGGCATAACTGCAAACATGCGCGAGAAATGCGCGAGAAATGCGAGGACCGTGACGCGACCGGCCGATCCTTTGAGCTCCAGCGGCGGCCCGATGGCCGAGCGCGTCCTTGCACACCTCGCAGGGCTGCTGGCGCAAGCTTTGCCGGCAGGCCTCCACATCGTCGCCACGCCCATCGGCAATCTCGGCGACATCAGCCTGCGAGCGCTCGCGACGTTGGCGCGTGCCGACCTCATCTACTGCGAGGATACGCGCCATAGCCGCACGCTGTTGACGCACTTTGGTATCAGCCGCCCGCTGCGCGCCTATCACGAGCACAACGCGGAGCGGGAGCGTCCGCGCATCATGGCCGAGCTGACGGCGGGTCGATCGGTGGCGCTGATCAGCGACGCCGGGACACCGCTGATCTCCGACCCGGGCTACAAGCTGGTGCGCGCCGCGCTCGCCGCCGGTCTCCGCGTCACCAGCCTGCCCGGCGCGTCTGCCCTGCTTGCTGCCCTCACCTGCTGCGGGCTTGCCACCGACGCCTTCTTGTTCATCGGCTTTTTGCCGGCCAAGCAGGCTGCCCGGCGTACGCGGTTGGCCGAGCTCGCCGCGACGCCGGCGACGCTCATCGCCTTCGAGGCACCGGCGCGCCTCCCCGCCAGTCTCGCCGACATTGCCGCGGTGCTCCCCGATCGCCCCGTCGCGGTGGCGCGCGAGCTCACCAAATTGCACGAGGAGGTTCGCAGCGGCGCTGCCGCGGAGCTGGCGCAGTGGGCGGCACAATCGGCGCCGCGCGGGGAAATGGTGATCCTGATCGGTCCACCCGCCGCGGCCGACGCCGTGACCGACGAGGCGATCACGGCGCATTTGACGGGCTTGCTCGCGAACATGAGCGTGCGCGATGCCGCCAAAGCGGCGGCGGTGGCCTTGGGTGTGTCGAAGGCGAGGGCCTACGAGCTGGCGCTGGCCCTGAGGGGAAGCGGCGCGCGCTGAAGGCCGTGCCCGCGCCGCCAGGGGGCGGCGCGGGCCGCAATCGGGCCAACCCACAACCGACGATAGGCCTCGGCGACCGGGCGTCGAGGCTTGCTGCGCCGCCGTCGATACCGGACGCAATTGGCGGTTGAACTTGGCAGCGGAAAGGGCTTGCATGCGTCCTCGACCGTGCACGAGCCGCCTGGAGTGTGGAGCGCATGCCGCTCAGAGTTGCCTGCCAGATGGATCCGATCGACCGCATCGACATCCGCGGCGATTCGACTTTTGCCTTGCTGCTGGAGGCCCAGCGACGCGGCCATCAGCTGTTCTACTACACGCCGCCGCACCTCAGCCTGCTGGACGGCCGGCTGATTGCGCAGGGCTCGACGCTTGCCGTCGAGGACCGGGTTGGCAACCACTACCGCGTCGGCGACCCCCGGTCGGAGGACCTGAGCCAGCTGGACGTGGTGCTGCTGCGTCAGGACCCGCCCTTCGACATGTCCTACATCACCACCACGCACCTGCTCGAGCGCATCCATCCCAAGACCCTGGTGGTCAATGACCCCGCGCACGTGCGCAATGCGCCGGAGAAGGTGTTTGTGCTCGACTTCCTCGATCTCATGCCGCCGACGCTTGTGACCCGACACCTCGAGCAGGTGCAAGCCTTTCGCGCCGTGCACAAGGACATCATCTTGAAGCCGCTTTACGGCAACGGCGGTGCCTCCGTGTTCCGGATCGGCGAGGGTGACACCAACCTCAATTCGCTGGTGGAGCTGTTCCAAACCGTGTTCCGCGAACCTTTCATGGTACAGCAGTATCGGCCCGAGGTGCGCGCCGGTGATAAGCGCATCATCCTGGTCGACGGCGAGGTGGCGGGCGCCATCAATCGCGTTCCGGCCGCCGACGAGACGCGCTCCAACATGCACGTCGGTGGGGTTGCCACGGCGACCGAACTGACGGCGCGCGATCTGGAGATCTGCAAACGGCTTGGCCCCGAGCTCAAGCGGCGCGGCCTGCTCTTTACCGGCATCGACGTGATCGGCCCCTACCTGACGGAAATCAACGTCACCTCACCGACGGGGATCCGGCAGGTGCAGGCCTTCGGCGGGGCGGACATCGCCGGGCTCATTTGGGATGCCATCGAAGCGCGCGTGACGCGCTAGCAGCCCGTCTGGCGGCCCAAGCCGAGCCGCGCTCCTCACATGGTGGCGCCGATCTGCCAAGGCACGAATTCGTTGTCGCCATAGCCCAACAGTTCGCTCTTGCTCTTTTCCCCCGAGGCCACGCGCAAAATGGCGTCGAAAATCTCCTGCCCCTTGGCTTCGATCGAGACGCCGTCGAGAATGTCGCCGCAGTTGATGTCCATGTCGTCGAGCATGCGGCGATAGATGTCGTGGTTGGTGGCGAGTTTGATCGACGGCGTCGGCTTGCAGCCATAGGCCGAGCCGCGACCCGTCGTAAAGCAGAGCAGGTTGCAGCCACCGGCCACCTGGCCCGTCGCCGCTACGGGATCGTAGCCGGGCGTGTCCATGTAGACGAAGCCCTTGGCCGTCACGGGCTCGGCGTAGCGGTAGACTTCGTTGAGCGTGGTGGTGCCTCCCTTGGCCGCCGCTCCCAACGACTTCTCGAGGATGGTGGTGAGGCCGCCGGCCTTGTTGCCCGGGCTCGGATTGTTGTCCATCGAGCCATCGTTCCTGGCGCAATAGTCCTGCCACCAGCGAATGATTTCAACCAACTTTTCGCCCACCTGGCGATTGCGCGCCCGCCGCGTCAAAAGGTGCTCGGCGCCATAGATTTCCGGGGTTTCCGAGAGCACCGCGGTGCCGCCGTGGCGCACCAGCAAGTCGGCGGCAGCCCCCAGCGCGGGATTGGCGGTGATGCCGGAATAGCCGTCCGAGCCGCCGCACTGCAGGGCTAGCGTGATCTCGCTGGCCGGCACGGTCTGGCGGCGGGCGGCATTGGCGCGCGGCAGCATCTCCTTGATGCGGGCGACGCCGGCCTCGATGGACTTTTTTGTGCCGCCCGTATCCTGGATGGTCATAGTGCGGAAGTTATCGCCCTCCACCAGACCGTAGCGCTCCTTGAGGCGGGCGATCTGAAATACCTCGCAGCCTAACCCGACGAGCAAGGCCGCGGCAAGGTTGGGATGGCCGGCATACCCCCATTGCGTGCGCTCCAGCGCCTCGTAGCCCTCGCCCTTGGCGGCAAGGCCGCACCCCGTGCCATGCACGAAGGACACCACGCCGTCGACGTTCGGGTACTGCTGCAAGATACCCGAGCGGCTCACCGCTTCGGCCATGAAGCGGGCGACCGAGGCCGAGCAGTTGACGCTGGTCAACACGCCGATGTAGTTGCGCGTGCCGGTCTTGCCGTTGCTGCGCCGAAATCCCTGAAAGGTCGCCCGCCGTTCGGGCGCTAGGATTGGCTCCTCGCGGGCATCTTGGGCGTAGGCATAGTCGCGCTCGAACTCCGCAAACGAGCAATTCTGGGTGTGGACATGGCTGCCGGGGGCGATGTCTTCGCTGGCAAAGCCGATAATTTGTCCGAATTTGAGGATGGGCTGCCCCTTGGCAATGGCCTGAACCGCCATCTTGTGTCCGCGCTGGATGCGCGCCGTGGCCGTTACGCCGTCGACCGCGCAGCCGGGGGTGACGGGATCGACGGCGACGATGATGTTGTCGCGCGCATTGAGCCGCAGCGTGCGGGGCGTCGACGTTTCTGCCTTGTCCTGCATGGCTGCCTCCCGAGCTTGCCCGCATCATGCACCATTTTCGCCCCTGGCGCGATCTGATGCGCTAAGCTGCGCGCCGGCCGACCGCGTGCCGCGGCCCCCAGATCGGCAAGGTCGCTTTCGCTTAAGATCGCTTATCAGCCAAGGACCCGCCTCCGTGAACCTGTCATCCATGCTCAAGGCGCGCGCCGCCGAGGCCAAGCCTATTCGCGTCGGTCAGATCGGCGCGGGGAAATTCGGCACCATGTTTCTGTCGCAGGTTCGCCTTACCGCCGGCATGCACCTCGTCGGCCTTGCCGACCTCGCACCGCAGCGCGCCAAGGATCGGCTGCTTGAGGTCGGCTGGCCAACGGCGCAGCTTACTGCCCGCGACGTCGGCGATGCGATCAAGACGGGTAAGACCTTTATCACCGATGATGCGCTGGCGGTGATCGCCCACCCCGAGGTCGAGGTGGTGATCGAGGCCACCGGCGATCCCGCCACCGGCATCCGGCTGTGTCAGGCCGCCATTCAGCACGGCAAGCACATCGTCATGGTCAACGTCGAGGCCGATGCCTTGGCCGGTCCGCTGCTGGCACGCCGGGCGCGCGAGGCGGGCGTCGTCTATTCGCTGGCCTGGGGCGACCAGCCGGCGCTGATTTGCGAACACGTCGACTGGGCGCGCACCTGCGGCTTTGAGGTGATCGCCGCCGGCAAGGGCACGCGCTATCACCCGAGCTACCATCAATCCACCCCCGAGACCGTCTGGAGCATCCTCGATCAGTATCTGAAGATCACCGATCGCAGCCACATCAACCCGAAGATGTTCAACTCCTTCGTCGACGGCACCAAGTCGGGAATCGAGATGACGGCGGTCGCAAACGCCACGGGTTTGCGGGCGCAGTCGAATGGGCTTGGCTTCCCGCCGTCCTCGCGCTTCGAGCTCGCCGAAGTTTGCAAGCCCAAGGGCGAGGGTGGCACGCTGGAGATGACGGGTGTGACCGAGGTCGTCTCCTCCGTCGACCGCCAGGCCAAGGACGTGCCGCACCATTTGGCGATGGGAACCTACGTCGTCATTGCCAGCGAGAGCCCCTACGCCAAGCAATGCTTCACGGAATACCATCTGCTGCCGGACCGTAGCGGCAAGTATGCGGCGCTCTACCGGCCAACGCACATGATTGGTTTGGAACTTGGCGTTTCGGTCGCCTCGGTGGCGCTACGCAAGGAGCCGACGGGGGCCCCCGTCGCCTTCAATTCGGATGTGGTGGCCACCGCCAAGCGCGCGCTGAAGCAAGGCGAGATCCTCGACGGCGAAGGCGGCTTCTGCGTTTGGGGCAAGCAGACCCCCGCCGCCGATTCGCTGCGCCACGGCTACCTGCCGTTGGGCCTGGCCCATGAGGTCAAGCTGAGGCGCGACATCGCCGAAGGCCAATCGCTCAAATGGTCGGACGTCCTTTACGATGCCGAGGCGCCCGCCGCGCGGGTGCGGCGTGAAATGGAGGCCCTGTTCGGCGGCGCCGGTTCCGATCAGGGCGCCGATCAGCGCCGCCAGTAGCCCCGGCGGCCGTCGCTGCGATGCACGCCGTCTTCCGCCATCAAGGTGGCCAAGATGCCTTCGCGCAGGCCGCGGTCGGCGACGCGCAGGCGATCGCAGGGCCACATCTCCAGCATGGCCTCGAGAATGGCGCAACCCGCGAGCACCAGATCGGCGCGCTCCTTGCCGATGCAGGGCTCGGCCACGCGCGCTTCATAGTCGGCCGCCAGCAGGCGCGCTGAGACGGCGCGCGCCTGCTCCGTGTCCAGCCAGCTGCCATCGACGCGGTTGCGATCGTAGCGCGGCAGGCCAAGATGCACACCCGCGATCGTCGTCACCGTCCCCGAGGTGCCGAGCAGATGCGTTCGGCTGCCGGGAAGTCGGGCGCGGAATTTGTGCACGGCTTCGAAGGGGGCCAGCAGCGTGCCGACGTGGTCGACCATCGCCTGAAACACCTGCGGGCACACAAAGACCCCGCCGAAACGCTCCGCCAGGGTCACGACGCCGACCGGCAGCGAGGTCCAGGCGGCGATACAGGCCTGCAACTCCAGGCGGTCGGCCGGGGCGGAACGGTCGAAGCAACGCCGGCGCGACAGGTCGAGCCAAATCAGCTCGGAAGAGCCGCCGCCAATATCGAAGACAAGCACGAGATCGCAGGCGGGATCGATCAGGGAGGCACAACCCGACACCGCTAATCGCGCCTCGGCCTCGCGGCTGACGATTTTTATGTCGAGGCCGGTTTCCTGGTGCACGCGGCGCAGGAACTCGGGCGCGTTGATCGCCACGCGGCAAGCTTCCGTGGCGATCAGTCCCGACCGCTCGACGTTGAGCGCGCGCATCTTGTTGGCACAGGCGTGCAGGGCATCGATGGTGCGCTCGATAGCGGCCTCCGACAGCCGCCCGCTGATGGAAACGCCCTCGCCCAAGCGAATGATGCGCGAGAAGGCACCGATCACTTTAAAGCCGCGCGGCCGCGGGTGGGCGACAAGCAGGCGGCAGTTGTTGGTGCCGAGGTCGAGCGCGGCATAGGCGCGTCGATAGCGCTGTCGTTGTGACGACGGCTCGCGATTCCTCAGCGCGTAGTCGGGCGACGGCATTGCCACGGCAAGACCATCGTGCCTACACGCACTGTCTTCCACCACGTCCGGCAAAATCTCGCCGGCCTCTTTGCTCGCACCCTCCACAGTGGTCTCCGGCGTCCGTTCACCGCGCTCGGACGTCCTTGTGCTTAAACTTGAGGTTACTCTATTCAGGTCGCCGGCCCGGGTAAAGCCGCCTCGCCAAAAGCCGCCGCGCGCGAGGTTTTCGCCCTTCGGCGCCACCACCGGGGATCGACGTTGCTAGGCGGGGATGGGGGCGGCGCGGCAACGCCCGCACCGCGCGCGCGGTTTAGAACGTCGGCGGAACATTCCCCGGAGGCGGCGGCTCAATGAGGCGGCCGCCGGCGCGGCCCGCCTCGCCGGCACGAGCGCTGCTCGTTAGAGCCAGGGCCGCTCGGCTTGCGCCTTGGCCTCGAAGGCGCCGATCGCCTTTTCGTCTTGCAAGGTGAGACCGATGGTGTCGAGGCCCTCGAGCAAACAGCGCTTGCGGAAGGCATCGATGTCAAAGCTGACGACGCCGCCGTCGGGACCACGGATCTCCTGCTTTTCAAGATCGATGGTGATGGTGGCGTTGGCACCGCGATTGGCATCGTCCATCAGTTTTTCCAGGTCTTCGGGCGAAACTTTGATCGGCAAGATGCCATTTTGAAAGCAGTTGTTGTGAAAGATGTCGGCAAACGAGGTCGAAATCACACAGCGAATGCCGAAATCGAGCAGCGCCCAGGGGGCGTGCTCGCGCGAGGAGCCGCAGCCGAAGTTTTCGCCAGCCACGAGCACCTTGGCGTTGCGATAGGCCGGTTTGTTCAGCACGAAGTCGGGGCGTTCCTTGCCCGCATCATCATAGCGCAATTCGTGGAACAGGTGCTTGCCGAGACCGGTCCGCTTGATGGTCTTCAGGAACTGCTTGGGGATGATCGCATCGGTGTCGATGTTGATCATCGGCATGGGCGCGGCAACGCCCGTCAGCGTAGTGAACTTGTCCATCGCGCTCCTCGGCGTTCGGCGGTGCGGCAGGCAACGGCCGCGATCGGCTTAAGGTCAAGGCGCCTTTAAACGCTAGCGAGCTCGCGCCCGTCAAGGCGCCACGCGGCGCCGGCGGGCGGCGGCCGCAAGGCTTAAGCGCGCGCCGCCGCCCTTGGGACGCGTGGCGGGGATGAGGGCTGGGGGCGGGCGCAGGAGCGCGAGACGGAGCGGGGCCCGGGCGGCTTGGGCGCCGGTTTGGTCTGCGGCACGGCAAGCCTCGCCAACCCCTGCCAGGCGGGCTACTTGATGTCGCTGTCGGTATAGCATTTGCGCATCAGTTCGCAGCGGTATGAGCCCGAAAAGTGCATGCTGTCGCCCTTGGCCGGGGAAATGAAACGACAGACTTCCTCCAGTCCGTCGGGCGTCAGCCACCCCTGCCGGCGCCCGCGTTGCACGGCAAAGCAGTCGGCCGTCTCCTCGTCGGGCCCGCGGAACTGGTGTCCGCACTCGTGGGCGTGGATCCACAGCTTGACTGGGGTAGAGACCTTGGCCAGCAACTTGGGATTGAGAATCAAGAATCCGGGATAGGCGGCCCCGTAGTCATCAAGCTGGGTGTCGAGCACGGTCGGGCGCTTGCCGCAGACCAGCTTGCGTCCGTCCAGCGCGAGCTCGCCATAGGCGACGATCTTGGCCTCGCCGCCGACGTGGGCGACGTATTCTTCGGGACTGGGGCCGGCTTCGGCCGTTGCGCAGGCGACCGTCCCCAGTGCGGCCGCCAACAAACGGCGCGCGGCTGCACGATAGGCTCCGCAGTCAGGCCACCCCCTCAAGGCGTATTCCCTCTTAGCCTCAGGTCCAACCGGCGATTACATTCGCCGCTTGGCGGCCGCAAAGCAACCGATCATTTTTGCCTGCCACCAGCGTTGAAGACGCAAAAGCCCAGCCGCGGTGCAGGGGCGCGCCTGGGCTCGAGGCCTTGGGCCCATGTTTGTCTGGGCTTGCAGGCATTTTCGCGGTCGCGGCGGGCGACCCCACAAGGTGCGCTGTTGTGCGGGGACCACGGGGACGATAGGAGAACGGCGGTGCCCCACAAGCGGGCGGGCAAAGGGAGCTGCCGGGATGCGCGTGGCCGATGACATCGTGGCGCAATATGCGCAGCTGGCGACGCCGACCATCGCCAATGCGCTCGACGACGTTTCCTTCGCCGGCGTCATGGTCGGGTTGAGCCAGATCGTGCCTGGCACGCGCTGCGTCGGCCGGGCGGTGACCGTGCGTCAGGTCACGGGGGAACGAGGTGACTTCCGGTCGGAGGATTTCAAGGTCGGCGATATGATCGAGGCGGCCGCGCCGGGGGAGGTCCTCGTCATCGACAATGCGGGCAAAAGCGTCTCGACGTTTGGCGGCTTGGCCACGCTCGCGGCCAAGACCCGAGGTCTTGCCGGCGTCATCGTCGATGGGGGCGTGCGCGACCGGGAGGAAATGGACGCACAAAGGCTGCCCGTGTTCGCGCGGCATATGACGCCGCTGACGGGGCGTACGCGTATCGCGCTTAGCGCCATCAATCAGACGGTCAGCTGCGGCGGCGTGCGCGTGCGGCCCGGGGACGTCGTCGTGGCCGACGGCTCAGGCGTCCTCTGCATCCCGGCGGAGCACGCCGCCCAGGTGGCCGCGCTGGCGGCCAAGTATGCAAGCGACGATGCGGCCGCCGCAGCGGAGCTCGCGCGCGGGCTAACTTTTCGCCAGGCAATGGCGAAGTTCACGCGTATCTAGCCACGACCGAGGCAGGGCACGTGGCACGCGAGGCGGACGAGCCGGGCAGGAGTTTTCTTGTCGGCCTCGTGCTCGTTACCTTCGTCATGAACTTGCTCGCTCGGGGCACGCAAGAATCGTTCGCCGTTTTCCTGCTACCGGTGCAGAAGGGACTGGGCCTAACGCGGCCGCAGATCACGCTCACCTACGCCGCCAATATGTTGGCCTATGGCTTGTCGGCGCCGTTTGCCGGCCAGCTCGTCGACCGGCTGGGCGCGCGCGCCACCTACGGCTTTGGCCTCACCAGCCTGGGCCTCGGCTACCTGCTGGCCGGCTTCGCCACCGAGCTGTGGCACTACGTCTTGGCCGTCGGCGTGCTGGGCGGTCTTGGCGCCGCCGCGCTTGGCATGATCGCGGCCTCCGCCTTGCTCAGCCGCTGGTTCACGCGCCGCATTGGCGCGGTGATGTCGGTGCCCTACGCCGCCGTGGGCGTCGGCATGTTGCTGTTGCCGCCCATCACACAACTGCTGCTGTCGCGCTACGACTGGCGCACCACCTATCAGATCCTGGGCGGCCTTGTGCTGTTGCTGCTGCCCGCCGCCCTCCTGTTTCCGCTCCAGCGCATCAGCGCCGGCTCCCGCCACTGGCAGGCCGTGCGCGCCGCCGCGACCGCGTCCCCCGCCGGCGCCTGGACGGTGTCCTCGGCCACGCGCACGAGCGCCTTTTGGGGTCTCTTCGCCGTTTATCTTTTCACCTCGCTTGCCGCCTACAGCGTCACGCCGCACTCGGTGGCCTACCTGGTCGAGAACGGTTTCCATCCCCTCATCGCGGCCGGGGCTTTCGGTCTCACCGGCGCCCTGTCGGTGGTGGGCATGCTCAGCATCGGCTGGATTTCCGACCGCTTCGGGCGGCGGCAGACGGCAACGCTGTCCTACCTGTCAACCATGCTCGGGATCGGCTGTCTCAGCCTCGTCGGCGTCTGGCCGAGCCTGTTGCTTGTCTACGCCTTCGTCGTCTTCTTTGGCCTCATGCAGGGGGTGCGCGGCCCCATCATTGTGGCGATGGTGGCCGTGCTGTTCCCAGGCGGCGGCGTCGGTGCCATCTACGGCACTTTATCATTGGCAATGGGATTGGGGGCCGCGCTCGGCGCCTGGGGCTCCGGCCTCCTGTTTGGTGTGACCGGAAACTATCTTGCCTCGTTCCTGCTGGCGATCGCCAGCGCGTTTGCGGGGCTTGTGTGCTTTTGGGTCGTGCCCAGTCTGCGCCACGAGCGCATCGCGCCCACCGAGGGGGCGTCGGGCGGACGCTGAGGCGTGCCGGCGTCAGTGGGCAAAAAACACCGGGATCTCGGCGGCGGCCAAAATATAGCTGGTGGCGCCACCAAAAATCATTTGCCGCAGGCGGCTGATCGTATAGGCGCCCTTGACGAGCAGGTCGGCACCTTGGGCGGCGGCTTCCGACAGGATCACCTCGCCCTGTCGTTGCGTGCGGCCGGGAATCGTTTTCTCCAGCGCAGTGATGCCGTTGGCCGCCAGGTATCCCAGGGCGTCCTTGGAACTCGGGCCCGGCACGACGTTACCCTCAAGCGTCAGCAGCATGACGCGTTTGGCCTTGCGCAATAGGGGCATGGCCATGAACATGGCGCGGGCGGTCTCGGTACTGGCGTTCCAGTGGATGAGAACGGATTCGGCGAAGATCTTGCCGGGCGTCGGCGGCGCCATCAATAGCGGGCGGCCGCTATCGAACAGGCAGGCTTCGAGCGCGGTCATGCGCGCGCCCCGATTGCCGGGGCGGCTGAGCACCGTCACGTCGTAAACACGCCCGAGGCTGCCCAAGGCGCCATCCTCGATCACCGAGCCTCCGCGCCAGCGAAAGCGTGGGGCTTTGGCGTGCTCGGCGGCATGGCGCGCGGCAAAGGTATCGAACGTCTGGCGCACGGTGCGAACAAAATCGGTCTCGTTCCAATCGGCCGGCGGGATGGTCACGGCCACGATCGGATCGGGCGCGACAATCTCCGCGAACGCAGGGCGCAGTGCCACGCCCTCGATGGTGGCATCAAACATTTGCGCGAGTTGCCAGGCCGTTTCGAGCGCCGACGGCATCTGCTCGCTCTGATCCACAGGCAAAAGGATGCTCTTCATGGCGGGATCCAGCTTTGACGGACGTTTTTTGATTTGCGCAAAGCATAGCACAGTTGCGCACACAGGGGAGCAGATATCCGCGCCCCGCCCGCGAGGACGGCGGGCCGCTGGCCGTTGCAATTGTCTTCGCCGCTCGCTGCACGCAGGGTGCGCGGCGCGCCTTGCGCTTATGGGCGCGCGCAAGCGCAATCGCATGCAAAGCCGGCGCCTGCGGGCGTTGCATCAGTGCCCACGGCCGACCTTTCGTTTTTTCCCGCCCGGTTCACGCACGGCAATGCCGACGTCGCGGCAAGACGTTGCCAAGGCATCCTGGCCCGGCGAGGTTACGGTTGAATGTTGGGCGCCCGGCAGGCGCGGCGGCGGCACGGGCGCCCAGGCTTTTCGCCGGCTGCCCATTGGACGAACGCCACGGCTTCGCGCGCGTCCTGGCTGGGCTTGGCCGCACATAAGGCCGCCAACCGTTGGGGCCGCGGGCAGGCCTTTAACGTAGACCATTTTGTCGTGGCCGCTGACGCGAAGGACCGGTTGCGCGCTGTCCTGCTCGAGGGCGCAGGCGGCCACCAGCCCGCCAAAATAATTGCGGTCGCACGCATGACGCACCCCCCACCCCCCCGCGTCCTCGCCAGAGAACTTAACGGCTTCGCGGGCGGACAGTGCGGACAGCAAAGTCCGCGCCACGCCGTGCGGTCCGAGGGCTCGCCCCCCGTGTCGGCTCGTCGGCGAACGACGCCATCACCCCGCCTCACAACTCCAGATTGAAATTTATGCACATGTTGTGGGCAATTGACGCCGATTGCGGCGCTTTGCGTTGCGGGTCGTGCCGCCCCGACGGTAAGGTCGCTGGGGTGGGCTCCGGCTCGCGGCGCGCGAGGCTTTAGCCCGCGCATGGGCTGTTGGTGGTGTGGATAAACAGCGGAGTGTAGGAGATGAGTGGCAGCGAGCGCCTCGACCCGAAGTGCGGGCCATTTGCCAATCTTTGGCTCACCTACTCCGCCACGCTCGATGGCCTGGCCAAGGGATGCGAACCTGCCGCGCTCGGCCTCAGCCGGTACAACCTCGAACTGATGACCCTGGCGCTGCGCCGGACGCAGGCTTGGCTCGAGCGGCCGGCGTGCCTGGTCGGGGCGCGAACGCCGCAGGATGTCATGAACGAACACGTGCGCTTCTGGCAGACCGCTGGCACCCATTATGCGGAGAGTTCGCAGCGGCTGCTTTCGGCCCTCTTTGCCGCCGCCGCGCCACCGGCCGGTGCGCGCGATGGCGACGGCAAGGCGGCCCGCGACTATATTGCGGTCAGCGAGGTCAAGGCGGCGCCGGCCGCGCGCCCGGTGAAGGATCGTCGCGCGGCCTGAGGCCAAAGATCCCGCCGACCCGATGAGACATCGCCACCCTTGACAGCGACCCCGAGACGCTGCGCTCTGGGCGCTTCACCGTGCGCTTGAGGAGCATGAGCCATGCGAAGCGTCGTCACCTGGGCGTTGGGGGCGGTTCTGCTCGTCGGTTTTGCGACGACCGTTGCGGCCAAAAAGCCCGCGAAAAAGCCCAAGCAGTATGCGGCGCGGCACGTGGCCAACCCCACGCGCGCGCCGGCCGAGGGCAACGAGTGGTATGCGCGCGACGCCAGCAAGTTGCCATTCGGTTCCAGCATCTGGTGGGACCAGATGCTGCGCGAGAACCGATTGACCTGCTGCAATTGAGCGCCAGGGCCAGCGGCGGCCAACGCGCTCAGCGCTTTGAGAACTGGAAGCTGCGGCGTGCCTTGGCGCGGCCGTACTTCTTGCGCTCGACGACACGGCTGTCGCGCGTGAGGAACCCGCCTTTTTTCAGGATCGATCTGAGCTCGGGCTCGTAGTAGGTGAGCGCCTTGGAAATGCCATGCCGCACCGCGCCGGCCTGGCCCGACAGTCCGCCGCCGGACACCGTCGCGGTGATGTCGAATTGGCTGAGGCGATTGGCGGCCTGCAGGGGTTGCTTCAACAGCATTTGCAGGACGGGTCGCGCGAAATACTGGGCGAAGTCCTTGGCATTGACCGTGATGCGGCCCGCGCCCGGCTTCAACCAAACGCGCGCCACGGCATCCTTGCGCTTGCCGGTGGCATAGGCGCGCCCGCGCGCATCGAGCTTTTGGCTGTAGCTGGGCGCCGCGGCGGGCGCCTCGCCCTTGAGCGCCGACAAATCTTCGAAAGTTCTTGTTTCAGCCGGCATGGGTGTCACGCCCTCGCAGCGTTCTTGGGGTTGAGTGCTTTGACGTCGAGCGGCTCGGGCTTTTGGGCATCGTGGGGATGGTCCGCTCCCTTGTAGACTTTCAAATTGCGCATCAGCTTGCGTTGCAGGGGGCCGCGTTTGAGCATGCGCTCGACGGCCTTCTCGAGGATTCGCTCCGGGAACTTGCTGTCCAGAATCATGCGCGGGGTCCGGGTCTTGAGGCCGCCCGGATGGCCGGTGTGCCACTGGTAGAGTTTGTCGTCGGTCTTCCGCCCGGTGAACACCACCTTTGCGGCATTGATCACGATCACGTTATCGCCGCCGTCGACGTGCGGGGTATAGGCCGGCTTATGCTTGCCCCGTAGGCGGGTGGCGATGATCGTCGCCAGCCGACCGACCACCAGGCCGCTGGCGTCGATCAGGACCCATTTCTTCTCCAGCTCGCCGGGTTTGGCGGCATAGGTGCGCATGGCAGCCCTCAACGTCTCAAGTTGCGAGAACGGCCGCTTGTAGTTAGCGAACGCGGCCCTGTCAACGCCCATTCGTGCAAACTCATGAAATTCAGATAATAAAATCATGTAGCTAGGGTGAGGGTAAAATATTACCTCAGAGGTCCCGAGGCGAGCTCGGCAGGGCGTCGGTGGCAATCGCGCGCACCACTGGATCGGCGGCGCCGTCGGAAAAGAGCTGAGCCTCCCCCACGGCAAGGCGCCGGCCCAAGCGCACCAGCCGCACGCCGGCGATCAGATCGCGCGGCTCAGCCTTGGCTAAGAAATTGATAGTCCAGTTGGTCGTGACGGCATCGATGCCGGCTTCGCCCGGCGTGGCGATGATGGCGACGTAAACGGAAAAATCCGCGCGTGTAAACAGAGTTGGCCCCGATACCGTGCCCCCCGGTTGCACGTGCCGATCCTGTTTCTTGAGCCCTACCCGCGCCCGCCGTGGGCCCGCCTCTTCGATCAGCAGGGCGCGGCCGCCGACATGAATTTGCGGAAACTGGCTGTTGATGAGCGCCTCGACCTGTGCAGCATCAAGGCCACGCAAATTTCGATCGTTGCCCCGCATTCCGACTAACGTCCAACTTTTGTCATTTGGCACCCTTACCAGACCTTTCTATGCTCCCACCCGATATCGCAACGAGGACATAGTCATGCATCAGATGATTCGCCTGGCGATCGCTGCCATCCTGGCCGTCGCTTTCGCCTGCCCATCCGCCATTGCGACCGCACAGCCCGTCAAGCAGATTAAGCTGGCCGACAAGCACGTCGAAGGTTTCATCGCGGCGCAGCAGGACATGGCCGGCGTGGCGGAAAAGATGCAAGGCAGCACCTCCGACAAGCCCGATCCCAAGATCGAGGCCGAGCTCGAGTCGATTGCCAAGAAGCATGGCTTTCAATCGTTCGCCGAGTACGACGACGTCGCCGGCACCATTTCCATGGTGATGGCCGGGATCGATCCGCAAACCAAGGCGTTCACCGAGCCGCAGATCGCCATCAAGAAGGAGATTGAAGAGGTCACCGCCGACAAGTCGATCCCTGACAAAGAGAAAAAGCAGATGCTCGAGGAATTGAATGATGCGCTGAAGTCGGCCGCGCCCATTCAGTTTCCGAGCAATATTGAGATCGTCACCAAATACTACGACAAGATCGACGCGGTCTTGCAATAGGACAGGAGCTTTAAGGATGCCGGCACCGGAATCGGCGGCTCACCGCCTCGCGCGCGCCGCGCGTGAGACCGGCGAGCTCAAGCGCGAACGTGCCGGCGCCGTGCGTATCCTTACGCTGGCCCGGCCGGAAAAGCGCAACAGCTTGTCCGAAGCCATGCTGGGTGCGCTGCAGGCGGCAATTACCGAGGCCGACGGCGATGACGGCGTGCGCGCCGTGGTGCTTGCCGCGGAAGGCCCGGTGTTTTCCGCCGGGCACGATTTGAAAGAGTTGACCGCCCGGCGCAGCGATGCCGACGGCGGCCGCGCCTACCACGCACAGATTATGCGTCAATGCTCGGACATGATGCGGTCCATCGTGCGCTGCCGCAAGCCGTTCATCGCCGCTGTGCAGGGGCCGGCGCTGGCCGCCGGCTGCCAGCTGGTGGCGACGTGCGATCTGGCGGTCGCCGCCACGCACGCCACCTTTGCCACCCCCGGCGTCAATATCGGCCTCTTCTGCTCGACGCCGATGGTCGCCTTGTCGCGCAACGTCCCGCGCAAGCGCGCCATGGAGATGCTCCTCCTGGGTGAACAGCTCGCCGCCGACAAGGCTGCCGACTACGGCCTCGTCAATCGCGTGGTGCCGGCGGCGCACGTCATGGGGCAGGCGCTGGCGCTGGCCGAGCAGATCGCCGCCAAGCCTAAGACCACCGTGGCGATCGGCAAGGAGGCCTTTTATCGCCAGCTCGAGATGGACCTGGCCGATGCCTACAGCTATGCCGCCAGCGTGATGGTGGAAAACATGCTGCACGCCGAGGCCAAGGAGGGTATCGGGGCCTTCCTGGAAAAACGCCAACCCGACTGGGACCAAAGCTGACGTTGCGTTCCCGCCCGGCGCCTGCCAAAAGCAGCGGCGAGGAGCCGCCATCGGGCCAAGGCCATGGACCACACCGCCTATAGCGATACCTACATCGCCGATATTCTGCGCGAGGCAGGCGCCATTGCCATGGTTGGGGCGAGCGGCAGCAACAACCGGCCGAGTTACTTCGCCATGAAGTACCTGTTGGGTAAAGGCTACCGCGTGCTGCCGATCAATCCGACCGCGGTGGGCCACAGCATTCTCGGCCAACCGGTGCTGGCATCGCTGGCCGAGCTTGCCGCGCCGGTCGACATCGTCGATATCTTTCGCGGGTCGAAGGCCGCCCTCGAGATCACGCGCGAGGCGATCGCCCTCAAAGACAAACTCGGCATCAAGGTGATCTGGATGCAGCTGGGCGTGCGCAACGAGGAGGCGGCGGCGGCGGCGGAAGCGGCCCATCTCAAGGTGGTGATGAACCGCTGTCCGAAAATCGAGTACGGGCGCCTTTCGGGTGAGATCGGCTGGGCCGGCGTAAACGCGGGCGCCATCTCCTCAAAGCGCCCCCTTCTGGGTCAGCGCGGCGTGCAAAACCACGTGCTCGCCGGCCGACGCTAGGGCGCGCGGCGTGCCGGTCGGGCGAAGTCCTCAGAACAGCGCATAACCGCCGTCGATCAGGAAGGTGTCGCCCGTGTGATAGCGGGACGCCTCGCTCATCAAATAGACGGCAATGCCACCGAAATCATCGCCGGTCCCCCAGCGTCGCATGGGAATGCGCGGCAGCACGTTGCCTGCGAACTTTTCGTTGCCGATCGCGCCCGCCGTCATATTGGTCTCGATCCAGCCCGGCAAAATTGCGTTGGCGCGAATGCCGTGCCGCGCAAACTCCACCGCCAGCGCGCGAATCATGGAAATCAGCGCACCCTTGGTGGCGGCGTAGTGTTCGTTGCGCGCGGCGCCTTCGATGGCGGCGAGCGAGGCCGTGCCAACCAGCACACCGCCGCCGCCGCGCTCGACCATGTGCCTGGCGGCGGCGCGGAAGGTGTAGAAGGCCCCGTCGAGATTGATTTTCAAAACGCGGTGCCACTCCTCGGCCGCCATCGCCAGGAACGACGGCGTGCCGCGACCGCTGACACCGGCATTGGCAAAACAGCCGTCGAGGCGTCCGAGCACGCGCAGCGTCTCGGCCATGGCCGCCTCGACGGCCGCCTCCTCGCCAACGTCGCAGTCAAGCGCGAGAACGCGGCGCCCCGTGGCCTCGAGTTCGGCTTTGGCCGCGCGATTCTTGGCCGCATTGGTCCCCCAAATGGCCACATCGGCGCCGGCTTGGGCCACGGCGCGGGCCATGCCCAAACCGATGCCGCTATTGCCGCCGGTCACGAGGGCGACCTTGCCGCTGAGATCGAAGGGCGTGTACATGGGGTCAACTCCGAGCGCCGCGAGGCAGGGCGCGCGCACGGGCTTAACGCGCACCGGCCGACACTTTAACGCGCTGCTTGACGCAAACAAGCGAGCGCCCAAGGCCCGGCACGCGGGACACCCAAACCCAAAGCCCGGCTCAGGGGACGCGCCCAGCACAAGGCAACGGCGCGCGGGGGCTCCGCGCGCCGTCTTCTCGCTGACAGCCGATGCTGGTAATGCCCTACAGCTTGTGCGCCATGCGCTCCTTCTTGGTCGCCAAATAGCGCTTGTTGTAGGGCGAGGCTTTGACGATGAGCGGTATCTGCTCGATCACATCCACCCCCTCCTCCCGCAGGGCCTCGACCTTGGCGGGATTGTTGGTGAGCAGACGGATCTCGGGATAACCGAGGTCAAACAGGATGTGGGCGGCCAGGTCATAATCGCGCGCCTCGATCGGGGCGCCGATGGCGACATTGGCATCCACCGTGTCGTAGCCACGATCCTGCAGCGCGTAAGCCCGGATCTTGTTGACGAGCCCGATGCCGCGGCCTTCCTGGTAGGGCAGGTAGACCAGCACACCTGTCGGGCTCGAGACGATTCGATCCATGGCGGCCTGCAGCTGTGGGTAGCAGTCACAGCGCAGGGAGTGAAAGATGTCCCCCGTGACGCAGCCGCTGTGCACGCGAACAACAGGCAGCTGGTCGACGCCGGCATCCTTCGACCGGTGTACCAAAACCAAAGCCTGCGTGTTCGGATCGGTCCCCTGGTAGGCACGTGCCTCCAGTTGTAACTCTTGGCCTCTAAATTCAATTGGTAGGATCGTCTGAGCTGTCCAATCGAGTTCAAGCTCAAACGACTTCACCGCATTCGATTGCATCGAACTCTCCAAACGGCATGTCTGCGCGCATATGGGCTGGCAATTTGGGTCTTGTAAAGGCGAGCCGCCAGCGACGCCGCGTCACACAAGTTGTTACAAGGAAATTCTCCCTCCACCCGATGATCCTCAGCGTCCGAGCGCATACTCGGCGAGCAGGTTTGGCACCGCTGCGAGCAGGCAGAGAAGACGGCAAAGTCGAGCCCGAAGTGCCAGATCAAAGCGGCTCGGGCACGTCTCGGTGTCTCTCCCTCCTCGATAACTGCTCGAACATGAACGCAGGATGTATGCCATCGGTTCCAGCCCAATCGTTCGCACATGGATAAATATCACGAGACGTTTTGTCATTATTGATCATAAGGTTATGGATAACCTATGGGTATCCTGACGATTTCTTCGCACCTGCACGCGGCGCCGAGTGCACCGGCTTTGGTCGCTTCTTCTTCATTGCGGGTTCATCGCAGCTGTGATGGTCTATGACAGCTGTATGACACCCCGGGCGTCCCGAAATGAGCGATCAAACTGTTGGTCTGCCAGCAAGAAAGTCGCGCTGGTCGCGAACGCGCGCGCTCGGACGCAAGTGGATCCACGACCTCGAATTGCGCCCGGCGTCGGCCTGGGCCATCGTGTCCGTCCTCGGTCTGGTGCTGGCAAGGTACTTCTGGTTGGACGAGGGTAGCGCCTCCAATATTCTTTTCACCGCCGCCGTGACGGGCGCCCTGGTCGGCTTCGTAGTCCTTTTGTCGCGGCGGGTCCTGTTCGCGAGCGTCCTCGTCTCGGCCCTGATCGTCGTGGTGGTGGCCGCGGCAGCCGTGAAGCGCTCGATCATGAATATGGTCGTGCATGCCTACGACCTCGTCTTCTATCTCAGTTCCTGGTCCACGATCAGCTTCCTGTGGACCGACCACCGGCGCTACGTGCTGGCGTTCTTGGCGGCGCTCGCGGGCATGCTTGGCGTAAGCTGGCTCGCCTACCGCGCGGACCCCAGCCGCGTGCCGCGCCGCTGGGCGGCCATCACCGTGGTCGCCTGCATCCTGTTGGCCGCGCTCGGCGCCTACGCCAAGGGCGAGCGGCGCCACATGCAATTCTACTTCTCCGGGCTCTATCTTTCCTCCTTCTACGCCTCTTGGGGCGAGACCATCGAGGCGCTCTATCGCGGCACGCTGCTGGAGGCGGCGACCAAACCCGGCGGCCCCGCCTTCGCGATCCCAAAGACCTGCCCGAGCCGGGGCAAGCCGCCGCACATTATCCTCGTGCACCAAGAATTGGTGGTGCAGCCGTCGCTCTTTCGCACGCTCCGCTACGACGGCTCGATCAATTCCTTCTTTCGCTCCGATGATGACCAACTGCACGCGCTACGGGTGGAAACCTACGGCGGCGCCTCCTGGCTGACCGAGTTCTCACTGCTGGCGGGGGTCTCCACCCATTCCTTCGGCGGCATGCGCCAGTTCGTGCAGACCTTCACGCAAAGCAAACTCAAAGACACATTGCCGCAGGCCCTGCAGCGCTGCGACTACCGCAACGTCGTGTTCTACCCAATGTTGAAGAATTTCGTCTCAAACGACCGCTTCTACAGCTCCATCGGCCTGACCGAGATTTTCGATCTCAAGGCACAAGGCGCAGCCTCGGCGCAGGAGCGGGACAGCTTCTATTATGGCAATGCGCTGAAGGAGATGGAGCGGCACTTCCGCACCTCATCCAAGCCGCTCTTCACCTTCATCCAAACCATGTCGGCGCACTGGCCCTACGACTACAAGTATGAGCCGCAGCTCGATGTTCCGGGCGGCGGTCCGGGCACCGACCCGGAGATGAGCGAATACCTGCGCCGGGTTGCCATCGCCAAAATGGACTACGAGGCGCTCGTGCAGCAACTCATCAATCGGTTTCCCAACCAGCGCTTCTTGCTCGTGCACTACGGCGACCATCATCCCATGGCCACCCGCACCCTGCTCGGCTACCGGGACGAAACGGAGGCCGAGGACGTGCTGCTCGATCCCGATTCGATCGGCTTTCACACCTACTTCGCCGTGCACGGCATCAACTATCGCGTGCCTCCACTGCCGCGCTTCCAGCCCCTCGATGTCGCCTATCTCGGCAGCATCATGCTCGACCTCGCCGGCCTGCCCTTGTCGGATTCGCACCGGGAGCGCCTGCGGCTGATGGCTGAGTGCAACGGGCGCTACTACAGCTGCGCCCGCCGCGAGGACATCTTGGCCTTCCACCGGCGCCTGATCGATTCGGGTGTGGTGATAACCGACTGAGCCGCCGGCGGCTTCGGCCGCCGCCGCGCGTCCGCCGCCCCGGCCGCTTGTGATTGGCGCGCATTGGTGGCACAGGAACGGCATGGCCCCGGCGAGGGTGGCCCTCGACGCGTAAGGATAGCCCCTTGTCGATCCCCAATCCGCACGCCGCACCCCCCCAAGAGGCGCGCCCGGCGAGACGGCTCATTACCGTGGTGGTCCCGGCCTTCAACGAGGCGGCGGGATTGGAACGGCTTTTGGCGCGCTTGCGGCCGGTGCTGCAGGGGCTCGGTTTCGACTGGGAGATCATCTTTGTCGACGACGGCTCCAGCGACGGCACGCGCGACAAGCTCAAGGGCCTGAATGCCAACGAACCCAACGTCAAAGGGCTCGTGCTCAGCCGCAACTTCGGCAAGGAGAACGCCATGGCGGCCGGATTGCGCTACGCCAAGGGCGACGCCGTCGTCGTCATGGACGCGGATCTGCAACATCCCCCGGAGCTGATCGCCACGTTCGTCACGCTTTGGAGCGAGGGCTACGACATCGTCTACGGGCAGCGCCTCGATCGCGCCGCCGACAGCCTCGCCCATCGCTGGGGCGCGCGCGTCTACTATGCGGCCTTCCGCAAACTGACGCGCACGACGCTCCCCGCCGGGGCCGGCGACTTTCGGCTGCTCGACCGCAAGGCGGTCAACGCCATCAACACCATGGGTGAACGCGCGCGGTTCACCAAGGGTCTATATGCCTGGATCGGTTTTCGCTCGCGCGGCGTACCTTTCCAGGTGCCGGCGCGCGCGGCGGGAAAGAGCCGCTGGCGGCCGCGCGAACTCTTGCGCTTTGGCATCGACGGGCTCGCCTCATTCACGACCATACCGCTCAAGGTCTGGTCCTACGTCGGCCTGCTTATTTCGCTGTTTGCCTTCTGCTATGCGATGATCTTTCTGATCAAGACCTTGATCTACGGCACCGACGTGCCGGGCTTTCCGACCTTGATCATCTCGGTGATGTTCTTTGCCGGGGTGCAGCTGTTATCGCTCGGCATCATTGGCGAATATCTGGGTCGGGTCTACGAGGAGGTCAAAGGCCGGCCGCTGTTTTTGGTGGCCGAAGAATTGGGCATGGAGGACGAGGCGTGCGACACGCCGGCGCAGCGCCGACGCGAGGCTTGATCGCGCCGGCCGGTCGCACACGCGGTGTGGGCGATGGGATCATTGGGCGAGCATGGTCATTCTTTGCGCCGATGACTACGCATTGAGTTTAGGGGTCGCGCGCGCCGTCGGCGAGCTGTCGGCGGCCCGGCGGTTGTCGGCCACCAGCGTCTTGGTGACGGCGGCGCATTGGCCGGGGTTGGCGCCCCGGCTCTCGGTGCACCGTGGGCATCTGGCGATCGGTCTGCATTTCAATCTCACGCAGGGCTCGCCGCTGGGCAAAATGCCAAGGCTGGCCCCGTCGGGCACGCTGCCCAGTCTGGCGAAATTGATCGGTGCGGCCTTGCTGGGCCTGGTCGACCGCACGGAGATCAGGGACGAACTCGAGCGCCAGCTCGATCATTTCGAGCGCGGCCTGTCGTTTCCGCCAGACCATGTCGACGGACACCAACACGTCCACGTCGTGCCCGGAATTCGCGAGGTGGTGCTCGAGACGCTGGCCCGGCGCTATCCAACCCTGCCGCCGCTGGTGCGCGACCCCAGCGACCGCTGGGAGGCGATCGCCGCCCGGCCTAGCGCCAAGAGCAAGGCGGCTCTGGTGGCGACCCTAGCACTCGGTTTCGCGGCCACGGCGCACCGGCGTCGGCTGCCGACCAACCAGGGCTTTTCGGGCTTTTCCAAGTTCGACGTCAGCGTCCCTTACGCGAGCGAACTCGAGGAGGCCCTCAAGCATCTCGGGGCGCGACCGCTCGTCATGTGCCACCCCGGCCATCCCGACGCCGAGCCCGCCCATGACGACCCGGTCGCCGCGCGACGCCGCATGGAGTACGACGCCTTGATGGCAGACCGGGCGCTGCCGCAGCGCATTTGGCGGCCCTCGCGCAGCCCCGGCGGTCCGCCCGTCGACTGGGCAAGCGTGTGGGTGTAAAGCCGATGCAAGGGGCCGGCAGCGACAGCACCAGTTTGCGGCACGGCCGGCTGCGGCACGGGTTGGCCTTTTTGCTGTCGGGCGGGCTTGCCTTCACGGCCGACGCGCTCACCCTCAAAGCCCTGACCGTGCTCGTGGGTCTCAATCCCATCTTCGCCCGCCTGTTTGCCATCTCGCTGGCGATGCTGGTCGGCTGGCTGGCGCACCGCAGCTTCACGTTTGCCTTGCGCGTGCCGCCGAGCCTCGCCGAATTTTTGCGCTATAGCGCGGTCGGCTGGAGCGTCGCGGCCGTCAACTATGGCCTGTTCGTCGGCATCCTTTTGCTGTGGCCCGCCGCCGAACCGCTGGTTGCGCTGTTTTTCTCCTCGCTGGTGGCGACCCTGTTCGCCTATCTCGGCATGCGCTACGCCGCCTTTCGCGTTCACCGCGGCTGAGGCGCGCTGGCTCAAAACCTGCGCGCCCTCGGCCAACCCAATGCCAAGCAGGCTCATAAAATCTCAAGGCGACAGGCGCCGAGCCGGCGCGCTAGGCTCGGCGGCGAGATCGGCGCCGCCTTTTTGCCGAGCCGCTGCCGCGAGAGGTGACAACCGCCATGAAGATCGACGCCGTCGAACTCACGCTGTTCGCATGGGATGACATTCCCCCAACCAAGTACACCGCCGGCACGCTCAATCTCTCCGGGCGCAGCAGCTTGGGCCTGCTGAGGCTCAGGACCGACAGCGGCATCGACGGCCATGCCTTTCTGGGATCCGCCACCAACCCCGCCGACACAGATGCCGGTGCCTTGATCCGCTTTCTCAAGCCCGTCTTGCTGGGCCAGGATCCGTTGGGGCGCGAGGAGCTGCACGCGGCCATGCGCTCGCGCCAACGCCACGCGGGGCTGCGCGCGATCGGCGCCTGCGATACCGCGCTCTGGGACATCGCTGCCAAGGCCGCCGGCATGCCGCTGCGTGCCTTTTTGGGCAGCGCGCGCTCGGCGATCGGCGCCTACGCCTCAAGCCAGGTGCTCGACAGCGTCGCCGCCTACGCGGACGAGGCGGCGCAGTTTCGCGCCGACGGCTGGAAAGCCTACAAGATCCATCCGCCCCATGGTCCCGAGGACGATATCAAGGTGTGCGAGGCTGTGCGCAAGGCGGTCGGCGATGACTACACCTTGATGCTCAACTCGACCTGGAGCTACCGCTACCCGGAAGCGCTCAAGGTCGGACGCGCCATCGAGCGGCTCGGCTTTTTGTGGTTCGAAGATCCCCTCAATGAAGAGGACATCTATTCCTACGTGAAGCTGCGCCAGAAGCTCGATATCCCGATTCTCGCCACCGAGTATCCGACCGGCGATATCGGCACCTACGCGGTGTGGCTGACCGAACGGGCCACCGACTATCTGCGCGGCGACATTCCCCAAAAGGGCGGGCTCACCACCATGCTCAAGACCGCGCACCTGGCCGAGGCATTCCACATGAACTACGAGGTGCACCATGGCGGCAACTCGCTCAACAACATGGCGCAACTCCACTTCGCCTGCGCAATTGCCAACACCACCTACTTCGAGGTGTTGTTGCCGCACGGCGCCCACAAGTACGGGCTCAAGAATGACATCGTGATCGGCAAGGACGGTTTGGCGCATTGCCCGACGGCGCCGGGCATCGGCGCCGAAATCGATCTTGAGCTCATCGCGCACAAGACGACGGGAAGGCTGAGCTGAGGGGCAACGGCCGCCGCTCGCTTGGACGCTCGCAGGCCGGCGGCATCTCGGGGCACGCGCGGGGGCCTCAGTCCCGTTGCCCAATCCCCTTGGCGAAGGCGGCAATGGCATCGGCAGCCGCCGCCAAGTTGCCCCGGCGAGTGTGCCCGGAGGCCCCGCGCGGGCCCAAGTCGTGGTCGCCGTCGGCGGCCCAAGTGAGCCAATGGCACCCGACAAGGCATAGCCCTCGACCTCGGCGCGGTTGCCGAAGGGATCGCGTTCGCCCTGAACGATCAGGGTTGGACAAGTGAGGTCTTTGAGATGGGCGGTGCGCAATTGCGCAGGCTTATTCGGCGGATGAAAGGGATAGCCGAGACAGATCAGACCCGCGATCAGTCCCTCGCCGAAAAGCCGATCCGCCACCAGGCTCGCCACCCGCCCCCCCATGGATTTGCCACCAATGAGCAGGGGCACGCCTTTCGGCGCCGCCCGCGCGGCGGCCAGATACTCATCCATCAGGCGTTCGGCCCGCGGCGGCGGCTTTTTGGCGCCGCCGGCGCGGCGCCCGGCCATATAGGCAAACTCGAACCGTAAGGTGGCGATCCCCCGCTCCGTCAGGGCGGCCGCGATCGCGACCAGAAATGGCGTCATCATGCCAGCGCCTGCGCCATGCGCGCATAGGAAGCGGGCCGATGGGCTCGGCGGCCCCGAGGCCAGGAATTCGACCATGCCGCGCTCTCTTCTCTGTCAGGTGTCCGTTGCTCTGTCGGGTGTCCGTCTGATCGGTCGAGCGTCGCACTTAGGGACCCAAGGGGGGCCCAGGGGGACCCAAAGGGGTGACAGGGTCGCTCAGGGCGCGATTGTCTGCGCGATGGCTCGCGGGGTTGGTTGCGCGGCGGCACCGAATCGCTTTACGTCCCCCGGAGCGCAACATGACCAGCCGCGCGTCAAGATCGATTTTGCGTTGGACATCTGCGCCGGCCTCTTTTCCGCCGCGACTGTGCCAAACAAGAAACAAACGAGGGTTGTTTATAGAGCTCGGCCTGGAACACAATGTGAACGTCGTGAGGTGTGTGATGCGTCCCAGTGTTCCGCGTGGCCTCGTGTTGCTGCCCCGTGTTGCGTCGCGTTTATCCACAGTTCACGACCCTGTGATCACGCCGAAGACCGTGGTGCTGCGTTCCCTCTTCGCTCACAGGGCCGACCCGAGTGGAGCAAAGTTGTCGCGTCCTCCCTCGGAGCCCGAGTTGGTTGTGTCGCGTTGCCAAGCGTCGTGTTGCGTCTGCGTCCCCTCAGTCCCCCAAACCAAGCATTGGGCCCGCCATGGCGGACCTCAGGCGAGCCGCCGCCGCAGAAAAGTGTGCGCGTCTGGCGGCACGGCTCGCCGATCTGGCCGGTCCCGGTGACAGGCGTTTAGGAGCAGCTCGCATGTCTGTTGCACAGTATTCGTGTTGGCCGCGTACAGGTGGTGCGCACTGGGTCGCCTTGAGCGAGGCGGCCGCGGCGATCGTGCGGTCGCTTCCGCCGCCGGCCCCCCGCACGGGTCAAGCGCGCCAAAGCCGCCAGAGTGCTGAGGACGATTAGGGATGGTCGCCTGCTCCGCCGTCCCTGCAGCAGGCGCATCCAGCGTGCGACAGCACCAAGTCAAGAAAGGTTTCACGTGACAAGGTTTTGCGTGGTGAAACCGAGACGCTGGATGCGCCTGCTACCCGCTGCAGCTCAAGCCACAACAAACCACAAACCCAGAAGGTGTCAGAAATGTTCCCGCGCCACGTGAATCCGATGCAATGGCAGCTGGCGATGGACTATGCGCGTCTCGCCTGCGCGCGCATTTTTCGCGACGGCGGCAGCGCCAGCGACGCGCTCAGCGCTTTCAACTTGGCCCCGGCCACGACGACGCCCGATTGGAACACCTCGGTCAACCGCATTGCCGAGGCCTTGTGCGTCAGCCAACAGCGCAAGGCGGCCTGAGGCAATCAAAACCCGGCTTACGGCTCCAGTTCGGTGTCCCAGTAGAGGTAGTCGAGCCAGCTCTCGTGCAGGTAATTGGGCGGGAACAAGCGCCCGTTGCGGTGCAGTTCGAACACCGTCGGCCGATATGGCATCTGCCGGGGCTGCATGCCGGCGTGGTGGGCAAAATGCCCGCCCTTGTTCAAATTGCACGGGGCGCAGGCGGTGACCACATTGTCCCAGCGGGTCTGCCCCCCGCGCGAGCGGGGGACGAGGTGATCGAAGGTCAGATCGTCCTTACAGCCGCAGTATTGACAAGCGAAACGATCGCGCAGGAACACGTTAAAGCGCGTAAAGGCCGGATAAAGCGCGGGTTTCACATAAGTCTTGAGCGAGACCACGCTCGGCAGCCGCATCTCGAAGGAGGGGCTGCGCACAAAGCGCTCGTATTCGGAGACGATGTTGACCCGCTCCAAAAACACCGCCTTGACCGATTCCTGCCAGCTCCAGAGCGACAAAGGATAGTAGCTCAGGGGACGAAAGTCGGCATTGAGGACAAGGGCCGGGAAATTCTCCGGCGCGGCGGTGTAGGCGTTCACAGCTCCGATCTCGCGACCATATCCTTGGGACGAATCAACGCCCCAGGCTCGATGAGCGGGGCCATACTAGCCGTGCATGTCGGGCCTGTGAAGGCATCGGCGCCTGATTGAAAAGACAGGAAAAAATTGCGCAACGACGCACTGCGCCTCAAGCCTTGAAGGCTTGCGCAATGAAGCCCCCACCCAGGCGCTCGCCAGCGGCATCGATGCCATGCGCAAGGCCGGGCCGCACGTGCCACTCGACCGCGAGGCCCGCGGCCGCCAGCTGCTCGCGCGCCAGATGCAAGGCCTCTACCGGAATAAGATCGTCGGCTTCACCGTGCACGAGTAGAACGGGCGGCCTGGTTTTGATCTCCCCCAGACGCTCCGGGCCCGCCAGTAGGCCCGAGTAGGCAACGATCGCCGCGGGCGCAACCGCCCGGCGCAAAGCCACGTGCAGGGCGAGCATGCTGCCCTGGCTAAAACCAACCAGCGCCAGGCGTCCGGTAGCGACGCCGAGGCGCGCAAGCTCCTGGGCGATAAAGCGATCGAGGCCGGGCGCGGCGGCAACGACGCCGCGCCAGTACTCGCTGGGATCCTGCAGCGTCAGCGGGAACCACTGCAGCGCGCCCAGCATTCCCGGAATCGCTTCCGGCGCGTTCGGGGCCACGAAGGCAGCGTCGGGCAAGCGCGAGCGCCAGCCATGCGCCAAGGCGATCAAATCCTCCCCGTTTGCGCCGTAGCCGTGCAGCAGCACCACCAAGGCGGTGGCTCGGCCGCTCGCGGGTGCCAGGCGCGGTCCATCAAGCGCGCGCAACGTACTCAAGGCCATTACACCGGTGTTGCTCTGCCCAGGCGTTTTAGATGGGCGTAGTAGTTCCACAATAGACGCGCCGCCACCCCGCGCCAGGGTCGCCAGCGCTCGGCGATGGCGAGCAACTCATCGGCGCTCGGACGCGCCTTGAGACCCAGTGCCTTCTGCGCGCCGATCTGCAACGCCAGATCGCCCGCCGCAAAGCCATCACCCCGGCCGAGACAAAACATGATGTAGATGTCCGCCGTCCAGGGGCCGATGCCACTGATCGCCGTCAATGCAGTCTGAATTTCCGCATCGCTGCGGCTCTCGAGCGCGTTGAGGTCGAGACCGTCGGCGCAGGCGGCGCAGATCGCCCGCAAGGTGCGGATCTTCGCGCGCGACAATCCCGCGGACGCCAGTGCGACATCCTCGAGTTGCTGAACGGCAAGGGGCTCGAAAGCCTGGCACAGGCTCAGCGTGCGCAGCCAAATCGCCGAGGCGCTCGCCACCGATAACTGCTGGCCGACGATGATTCGGGCCAAACCCTCAAAACCTGCGGGCCGGCGCCGCAGGGGCGGATCCCCCGCGGCATCGTGTACCATGCGCATGGTTTGACAACGGCGCCTGAGCGCGCGCACGCCCTCGCGCACATCCTCCTCGTTGGCAATGATCCGCAGCACCGGCGGCGCCCGCCGCGGCAGGCTCACGGCGCTCGCCCTGCCCGTAACGGCGCGCGTGCGTTTTGCCTTGTCGGCGCGTCCGTCGCGCTTGCTGACCCTGTCCGCCTTGCTGCCCACGCACCTTGGCTCCGCCTGCCGCTCGACCCCGATCGTGGCGGGGCATCTTTGGTGTAGCGGTGCGCGTGGGTTTGACGCAAGCTCGGGCGATAAGGACCGCGCCCGGGGATCCCGCAGCGCTCGGGCCCAACAGCGCTACGCCCTAACCGCTGGTCTTGGAGACGCCCGCACGCCTATGCAGCCACGCCCGGTTTTCAGGTTTGCGCCCAGTCCCAACGGCGCGCTGCACCTCGGTCACGCGCTCTCCGCCCTGATTGGCTTCGAGCGCGCCCAGGCGCTGGACGGTCGCTTCCTGTTGCGCATCGAGGACATCGATGCCGGGCGTACGCGGGCCAAGTTCATCGCCGGCATTTTTGCGGACCTGCGCTGGCTCGGGCTGACCTGGGCGGAGCCGGTGCTGCGGCAGTCCCAGCGCATGGCCGCCTACGCAGCGGCCGCGGCGCGGCTCAAGGCCATGGGTCTACTCTACCCCTGCTTTGCCACCCGCGCCGAGATCGCACGCGCCGCGCCCGTGGCGCCCTGCGATCCCGATGGCGCACCCCTCTACCCCGGCCTCTGGCGCCAGGCGCCCGCCGCCGACATCGCCGAGCGCAAGGCCAAGGGCGCTCGCTTCGCCTTGCGCCTCGACATGGCGCGGGCCATGGCTGCGGTTCGCCTGCGGCTCGCGGGTGCCGCCCTGACCTTCACCGAGCTCGACGAGCGCGGCTCCCCCCGCACGATCCCAGCACACCCCGAACGTTGGGGGGACGCCATCATTGTGCGCAAAGACGTGGCAACCAGCTATCACTTGGCCGTCGTCGTCGACGACGCCTTTCAAGGCGTCACCCACGTCACGCGCGGGGCCGATCTGTTGGCGGCGACCGACCTGCATCGCCTGCTGCAACTGTTGCTCGACCTTCCCGCCCCCCTCTATCACCACCATCGCCTGATCAGGGACGCTGAGGGCCGCAAGCTCGCCAAGAGCGCCGGCGATACGAGTTTGCGCGAGCTGCGGCGCCAAGGCCTCACACCCGCCGACGTGCGGCGGCTGGTCGGGCTCGCCCCGCAGACCGCGATCGGCGCAATGAAAGGTTAACGCCGCGACAAACCTTAGAATAAATCTGCGCGTGGCCTCAGTTTAGACGCGATTTACCGAAATCATATATCGATATCGGAAACGCTCGGGCATCTCGACCGCGTCTTGGCGCGCGGCCAAGGCATTAATCCTTTGTTAAGTTCATTGTCCGAGCTTGGTCGAAGTCCGGCCTATAGTCGCTTTAGATTGCTCGAGGATTTCCGGCGAAGAAGCTGGCGATCGGCAACAGCGGCGGCCGGGTGCGGGGAAATAGAGCGGACCTCATCGAATGCAGTTTACGTCCCAGCTCGAGCAGGGCGACTGGTACATTGTGGCCAGTTGGTTATGCGTCGTCCTTACGCTTATCGTTTACGGTATTGGAATTGCCTTCGCCAAATTCCGTCACGCCCTGGCGCACGCACGGGCCAAGCGCAAAACGGCACGCGCCGCCGCGCGCCCGGCGCGCGCCGAGCTGTCGCGGCGCGCCACCACGCCTGCCAACGCCATAAGCCCGCCCGCATCGGGGCACTGGTCCACGGTCGCCGCCATTGTTGAGACGGGATTGCGCCAGGTCGAGGCGATGTCGGCGTGCCACGCTGCGGCCGGTCGGCAAATCGATGCGGCCGAATACGCCCTCCAGCGACTGATCGCGGATTGCAGCAAGGTCATGCGTCGGCCGCTCGTGGAGCCGGCTGCCCCCCCACGCCCCCTGCGATTGCCGCTTGCCGCGACCGTCGCCGAACCCCTGGCGGCTTAAGGCGGCGCGCCGCGGCTCAAGCCGCTCGGCGTGGCGCAAAAAAGCCGATCAAGGCGTCGAGGATCGCATCGGGCGCCTCCGCCATGAGGGTGTGGCCGGCCTCGGCAATCGTCACGGTCTCGGCCCCGGCAATGAGTTCGGCGAGCTGGCGCCCCGCCCGCGGCGGGGTCATCAAATCGTTGGCGCCCATGATGATCAGGGTTGGACAGCGAACACGGCGCGCGGCGTCGCGTCCGGAGGTCCAGCTGTTGCAGGCCTCAAAGTCGGCGGCAAGGACGCCGGGCGCGTTGCGGGCTAGGAGCGCCATGCTGGCATTGGTGAGCCAAAGTCCCGGCACGGCATTGCCGCCGCGTTTGGCATCGGCGCCGAGCGCCCAGGTCGTAATCAGCCGGTGCGCCTCGTGCGGCTGTTCGCGCGCCGCCCGCAGCAGCTGCTCGTTGACGGGCAGCGCCGGCGCCGCGCCAATAAGGACAAGCCGGCCGATGCGGTCGCCGAGCGCGGCCGCGGCTTCGAGCGCAATCGCCCCACCCAAGGAGTGGCCGACGAGCGCCGCACTTTCGGCGCCCACCGCCGCAAGCAAGCGCCCGATCCAGCCGGCCAGGTCCGACACGGTCGTGAGCGGGGGACCTTGTGTGCGACCATGGCCCGGCAAATCGACGGCCAGCACAGCGTGACCGTGCCAGGCGCACCAGCGCGCCGGCAGCTGCCAGTTGGTGTGGTCCTGGCCGGCACCATGAATAAAGAGGACGACGGGCTTGCCCGGATCGAAGGTGCGCCCGCCCGTTGCCGCGTACACCCGTTTGCCGTCGACGACAATGTCCATTGCCTAGCCCTTTTGCGAGGCCGCAAGGGCCTGATCGAGATCATCGATCAGGTCCTGGGCATCCTCCAACCCAACCGATAGGCGCACCAGTTCTTCGCCGACGCCGGCATTGGCGAGGTCTGCGAGGCTCATCTGCTGATGCGTCGTGCTGGCCGGATGGATCACCAGCGATTTGGCGTCGCCGACATTGGCCAGGTGCGAGAACACCTTGAGACGCTCGATCAGCTTGGTTCCCGCGGCGCGGCCGCCCTTGATGCCGAAGCTCAAAATCGCGCCCGCGCCCTTGGGCAGCTGGCGTCGCGCCAAGGCATGATCAGGATGGCTTTCCAATCCCGGGTACTTGACCCAAGCCACCGCGGCGTGGGCCTCCAGGTGGCGGGCCACGGCCTCGGCGTTGGCGACGTGGCGGGCCATGCGCACGGGGAGGGTTTCGATGCCCTGCAACAGGTAAAAGGCGGTGCTGGGGCTCATGCAGGCCCCGAAATCGCGCAGACCCTCGGCGCGCGCGCGCATAATAAAGGCGGCGGGCCCGAACTCCTCGGCAAACGAGATGCCGTGATAGCCCGCGTAGGGCTCCGTCATGGTCGGAAACTTGCCGGCGGCGCCCCAGTCGAAGCCACCGCTGTCGATCAGCAGCCCGCCGATCGCCACGCCATGCCCGCCCAGAAATTTGGTGGCCGAATGCATCACCAGATCGGCCCCGAACTCGAACGGCCGGCACAGATAGGGCGTCGCAAAGGTGGCATCGACCGCCAGCGGCAGCCCCGCGCCGTGCGCCACCTCGGCGATGGCCGCAATATCGAGCACCTCCAGGCCCGGATTGCCGAGCGTCTCGGCGAACAGGAGCCGCGTCTCGGCCTTGATGGCGCGGGCGAAACTCCTAGGTTCGCGCGGATCAACCAGCGTCGTGGTAATGCCGAAGCGCGGCAGCGTGTGCTGGAACATGTTGTGGGAGCCGCCATAGATGCGCGCCGAGGCCACGATGTGGCCCCCGGCCCCCATCAAGGTGGCAATGAGCAGATGCAATGCCGCTTGGCCGCTTGCCGTTGCCACCGCGCCGACGCCGCCCTCGAGCGCGGCGATGCGCTCTTCCAATACCGCCGTCGTCGGGTTGGAAATACGCGAATAAATGTGGCCGGCCCGCTCAAGGTTGAACAGCCCGGCGGCGTGCTCGGTATCGTCGAACACGTAGGAGGTGGTCTGGTAGATGGGCACGGCGCGCGCGCCCGTCGCCGCATCGGGACGCTGTCCCGCGTGCAAACTGAGCGTGGCAAAGCGCGGCGATTTGGCGGCGGTCATGGTTCGTCATCCGAGTGGGCGTTGGAAAAGCACGGCTTGCGCGGGGGCCTCGGCGGCAGCTGGGGCTGCGCCCCCGACCCCGGGCGCAGTCCGATGCGTATCAAGGCGCGGGCCCCATCGGCAAAGGCTGAGCGCACCATGGCACAGGCGAGCCCGCCTGTTCCAGAGCGGGCCTCGTGGCCCCACCGCCCAAGCATCAGGAATAGAACGCCGTCTCGAAGGCATAGTAGAGCGCCAGCGCCTTCTTGTCGGCGAAGGGGAGCACCTGGGTCAGGTAGACGCCGCCGATCCCCGTCTTCGGATCGATCCAATAGTAGGAATTGGCGAGGCCGGCCCACATCAAGCCGCCGGCGGGACGGCCCGTCGGCGCCGTCTCATCGTTGATCTGGAAGGTCAAGCCCCAGGTCTTGCTGATGCCGGGAAAGAACTCCGCATCGTTGGAGAGCGCCGGCGCGGCGGTCTTGAGCAGGCTGACCCGGGATTCGCCCATGTTGTTGCGCGACATCTGATCGACGGTCTCGGGCCGCAGGACCTGCGAGCCGTTGGCCTTGCCCCGGTTCAGAATCATGCGCACAAATTTGAGATAGTCACCCGCCGTGGAGTAAAGACCGCCGCCGCCCATATCGAACTCGGCGTCTTGCGGGATCTCGAGGTCGAGCTGTGGCGTCAAGGCGTCATCATCACCGCGCTGATGGATCTTGGCCAGGCGCTCACGCATCGCCGGCGTGATCTTGAAGGCGGTGCTGCTCATGCCGAGGGGCGCAAACAGGTTCTCCTGCAGGTAGGCGCCAAGGCGTTTGCCGCTGACGGCCTCCACCATTTTGCCGGCCCAATCGATGTTGATCCCGTAGTACCACCTCTCACCCGGGTCGAACAGCAACGGCGTTTTCAGGGCGGCGTTCTGGCAGCTGATGATGCCGGGCAGATTCTTGGCCGTTTGATAGGCGGCAACGTCGCCGCTCCAGATCTCGTAGCCAAAACCGGCGGTATGGGTGAGCAGGTGGCGCAGCGTAATCGGCCGCTTCGGTGGGCGCATTTTCGGTTGCCCGGCGGCGTCGAACCCTTCCAGCACTTGCGCCTGTTGCAGCTCGCCCACCACGGCCGTGGCCGGGGCATCGAGGTCGAGCTTGCCCTGCTCGACCAACTGCATGGCGGCGGCGCCCGTGATGGCTTTGGTCATGGAGGCGATCCAGGCAACGGTGTCGAGGCTCATGCCCGCCGGTTGCCCGAGGACGCGCTTGCCGAAGGCGCCTTGGTAGATGGTGCCGTCGCGGTCGGTGGCCATCGCCACCACGCCGGGCACGTCACCGGCCGCGGCGGCGCGCTCGAGGATCTTGTCGATGGCAGAGTTGCGGGCTGCGGCTTCGTTCGCCATGGCAAACCTCCCAAACCAATTGTGGATTTTTGTGCGCGCGAGTGTACAGCCTGGCGCCGGGCCTGGGGCAACTTTTTGCCCCGGAAAGCCCTAAGCGCTGCTAGCTAACCTCGAAAATGCGCAAGCGGACCTGGTCGGGCAGGCGCGCCGCGCTGGCGAGAAAGATGCTGCGGTTGAGCCAGTCGTAGTCACCCGCCGGCGCCTCGAAGGTGGGCACGGTGCGGAAATAGACGAGCGCCGCATCGACGGGCTCGCCGCGCGCAAGCCGCTCCATGATTTCGGGCGTGGCGCGTCGTAGGCCACGGTTGGTCACGGCGATTTCCGGGCCGGCCGTCGTCCTGATGGCATAGCGCGCCACCAGCTCCAGGATGCCGTCGGCGCGGGCGATCTGCCAATCGGCGCCACCGGGCAGGACTTCGCCCTCGAGGCGGGGGCCGCTGACGACGCCACCCAGGATCGGCACCAGGCGTCGGCGTCCCCGCGGCATGGCGCCCAGCTCGCGGATCGGGCCAACGGTGACGGCGATGTCGCAAACGTGGGCGAGCTCGGGCGTTGCCAGCATGCTCAACTCACAGAAAGTCGGCGGCGGTCAACAGGGCGGTGAAGGGAACGCCCACCGCCTTGAAGGCCGCCTCGGCACCTTCCTGCCGGTCGACCACGGAAATCGCCGCCACGATCACGGCGCCTTCGGCCCTGAGCGCCTCGATCGCCTTCAGCGCCGAACCGCCGGTGGTCGTCACGTCCTCGAGCACGACGACGCGCTTGCCGGCGAGCGTCTCCTCGGGTGCCAAGCCTTCGATCAGCTTCCTGGCGCCGTGCTCCTTGGCCTGCTTGCGCACAAAAAAGGCCCTGAGCGGCCAGCCGGTAATCTGGCTGGTGACGGCCACGGCCACCGCCAGCGGGACGGCGCCCATTTCCAGCCCGCCGATCAGGTCGACATCGGCCCCTTTCAGCGTCTCGAGGATCAGCGAGGCGATCAGATGCCCGCCTTCCGGGTCGAGCATCGAGGGCTTCATATTAAAGTAGAAGGTGGAGGAGCGGCCCGACACCAGCTTGGTCTCTTGCCCCTTGGAAAACGATCGCCGCCGGACAATCTCGATGAGGCGATCGCGCGCTCCCTTGCTTTCGGTCATGACGATCCGTCCTCTCGTGCCAATGCTCCCGCCAATGCTCGCGCCAATACTCCCTGGGCTTCGCTCTTGGCAGGCGAGAATGTCAAGCCGAGGGCCGCGTGCTAAGGAAAGTTGCTCACAACCTGGACTGGTAGACAATGCCCGGCGATCACAGTGCAAGATTTCCGCAAGCCGCCTACATCGATGCCAGCGCCCGCATTTTTGGCGGCGTGGAGATCGCCGAGGGCGCCAGCCTTTGGCCCGGCGCTGTCATTCGCGCCGAAAGCCAAACCGTGCGCATCGGCCGCCTCACCAATCTCCAGGATCACGTGATGGTGCACGTCGGCTACCAGCATCCCACCATCGTCGGCGACTATTGCTCGATCACCCACCGCGTCGTCCTGCACGGTTGCCGCATCGGCGACAACTGCCTGATCGGCATCGGCGCCACCATCATGGAAGGCGTCGTGATCGGCGAAAATTCGATCGTCGCCGGGCACAGCTTCGTTGCCGACGGCACGCGCATTCCGCCCAACTCCATCGTCATGGGCACGCCGGGGAAAGTCGTGCGCACGGCCAACAATTTCATCGCCAACCGCATCAACGCCATGCTCTATCACCGCAACGCGCTGTGCTATGCCAAGGGCGAGCACCGCGGCTGGGAGGGCCCGGCCTACCACGCCGAGGCGCAAGCCTGGCAGGACGCGGCGGAACGCCAGTTTGCCGAGCGCTACGGCGCTCCGCCGCCCGCGCCACGCGAGTGACGTTGGCTCGGCGCCGCGCCCTGCCTCGGGCATCGGCTAGTGCCCCGGCAATACCAGCACCTTTGGCTCGGCGGGCAGCGTCGGCTGGGAGACCACGATCGTGGGCAGCGTCGCCATCTCGACGGCAAAGTCGTTGCGGATGCGATCCAGAAAGCGCTGCAGGGTAAAGGGATTAAAGTAGTGCATGGGTAGGATCAGCCGCGCCCGCAAGGCCTTCAGCACCTCCACCATGCCGCCGACGTCCATGGTGTAGCTGCCATCGACCGGCACCATCACCACGTCGAGCTGGCCGATCTCGGCCAGCTGCTGATCGGTCAGCGTGTGGTGCAGGTGGCCGAGATGGCCGATGCACAAACCCGCCACCTCGAAGATGAAAATCGAGTTGCCGTAGGGCACGTGCCCGCCGCCCCAGTCGCGGATGTTGGTGGCCACGTTGCGGACCCGCACGTCGAGGAGGGTGACATCGTGCCGGGCGGGTCCTCCCTCGGGGTTCCAGCCGCGCAGCACCTGCTTGATGTTGGGATCGGGAAAATTCGAATAGTGCGTGGTGTGCGCCCGGTTCATGGTGACGATGTCGGGCAGCACCTCGGGCCTGATGTAATCATTGTAGTCGGTGGCAACTTTGACCCCGGCGGCGCTCTCAATCAGCCAGGTGGAGTGGCCGACAAACTCCAAACGCACCTCATTGGGTTGCAGCATCACGCGCCGGAAGGCGACCGGCTCGATGAACCGCGGTGCTTGCGATACGGCAAAGCAGCGGTCGACTGGCGGCGCGGCGCCAGCACTCGGCGATGGTGCGAGCATGCCGATGAGTATGCCCAGGAGGAGAATAATGTGCGCCATTGCAAGGGCTCCGCGCGACGGGACCGTCAAGTGAGCATCACCATAGCAAAGGAGCCTGGCCGCCCGACAAGGCCCCGGATGGGCGAAGGGAGGGGATGACGGCAAAGTGAACTCGGCGCGCCCGGCTTGGGTCAAAGGCGGCCTTCGCCCGCAATTTGAAAGGCTTGGGGCCACCCCGCGCGACTGTCGGAAGCCGGCAAAAAAGTGCGCGGAGGGCGAAGGCGTTGACGTGGCGATGACACAATTTGCCCCGAGCTTGCGGCCGGCCTCGCGCAGGCCGAAGATGGACCAGGTGCAACCATACGCTTGCGGGTATGACAGATCATCCAACGCTCAGAGGCGGCTTGCGGCACGACGGTGGCCAGCCGCGGCGGCTGGGGCCTGGCCGCCCCCCGCCATTGCCGCGCACCGGTGCGGCGGCGCCGGCGCTGCGCCCGCGACGCCGCCGCCGGCGCTGGTTGCAATTTACCGGTTACCTCCTTTTGGGATTTGCCTGCGCGCTGCTGGGCTCGATCACCTTTTTGCTGATCGCGGCCCCGGTCGACTTCGTCCGCGACCAGATGCTGCAGCAGGTCAAGGCGCACACCGGGCGTGATTTGGTGATTGCGGGGCCAACGTCGATCGCGCTCTTTCCGCAGGTGTCGGTGCATCTTGCCGACGTCACATTGTCCGAGCCAGCCGGTATGGGCGGCGCCCCTCTCTTGACCGCGCAATCCTTCGCCATCGACGTGCCCCTCCTCTCATTGCTGTCGCGGCAGTTCGCGGTGAAGCGCCTCTTGCTCGTGCATCCAACCATCGAGCTTAGGACCGATGCCGAAGGTCGGCGCAACTGGTCGTTTGCGAGAGTGCCGGGCGGCGCCCAGCCGGTCACCGATGCCGACGCCCGGCAACGGGAGCCAGCGGCGGGGCCCATCGCTCGCTCCACGAAGGGATCAAGCGTCGCGGCGGCCTTCGACCAGCTCAGCCTCGAGAACGTCCACATCAGCGATGGCACGCTGCGCATTTCCGATGAACGCAATGGTGCGCTGAAGGAGATCACGGCGATCAACGTGAATTTGTCGCTCGCCGATCTCACCGGCCCCTTACAGAGCAAAGGCAGCTTTGCTTGGAACGGCGAGAAGGTCGCCTTCGACGGCAAGCTGTCGCCGGCGCGCGCGCTGCTTGGCGAACAGCGCGGGCGGGTTGCGCTCGCGCTGAACTCCCGGCTGGTGGAGGCCTCCTACGACGGCGCACTCAGCCTCTCGCCGGCGCCGGCACTTGAGGGCAAAGCAACCCTGAAGGCGCCCTCTGTCGGGGCGCTGGCCGAATGGCTCGGCGGGCACGCTGCCGCCGATTCGGGGGCCGTCGACGTCACCGCGACGCTCGGGCTGGAGCAGGGCCGCTTGGCAATCACGGACCTCAGCGGTGTCGCCAGCGGCGGCACACTCAGCGGCACTCTTGCACTCGAGACCGAGCGCGCGCGCCCCTACCTCAGCGGCGCGCTGCGCACGAGCGACCTCGACCTCGGCCGTCTAGTGCTGCGAACCCACACCGCCAGCGCTGCACCGGCGGCGGCGCCAGGCCGGCCCGCTGAGGCCGAGCGGCCGGGCACCGCCGAGGCGGAGCCGGCGCCCGCCGGCAAGGCCCCGCCGGTCGCCGGCGGCAAACGGCGCGCGACCGCCCACGGCTGGAGCGAGGCGGCGATCGATCTGTCGCTGCTGCGGCTCTGCGATGCCGACGTCACCTTGGTGGTCGACCGTCTCCTCTACCGCGAGCTTGAGACCGGGCAGAGCCAGCTGGCGCTGGCGCTGCAGGACAATGTGGCCAAGTTGACGCTGCAGGACACCCTGCTCTACGGCGGACGGGGGCGCGGGGTGTTGACCTTCGATGCCTCGGGCCAACAGCCCGCCACCAGCACCGAGCTCACCCTCGACAACGTCTTGTACCGGCCGCTGCTGCGGGACGCCTTGGGCCTCGAGTGGCTGACGGGCCGCGGCAAAATAACCCTGAGCCTGTCCGGGCAAGGGCAAAGCGAGCGCAAAATCATCGAGACGCTCAAGGGCAAGGCCGAGCTTGTCATCGGCGACGGTGAGTTTGCCGGCATCGACGTCGGCAAGCTGCTGCGCGCCATCGAGCAGGCGCATTTCAACCGGCTCGAGGTGTCGCCCGAGGACCGGACGCCCTTTAGTGAGTTGGCGGGAACCTTCCACCTCAACAACGGGCTGGCCGAGACCAACGACTTGCGGTTGGTTGGTCCGCATTTGCGCTTGAGCGGCACCGGCAGCACCAATCTGGTCGAGCGCAGCGCCGACTATCTGGTGCGCCTCAAGCTTGCCGAAACGGCGCCCAGCGAAGGCGCTGTCATCAAAGTGTCGAGCCTTGAATTTCCAATGCACATCAGCGGGCCGTGGGAGAAGCTCGTGTTCAAGCCCGACCTTAAGGGTATCGTCAATTCAGAACAGGCGAGCGAGGCGATCCGCCAGATCGGAAAAAACCTCAACACGCCGGAGGTGCGCGAGGCCGTCAAGGGCCTTCTCAGCGGTGATGGGCAGCAGCGGCCCAAGGCGCGCGAGCTCTTGGAAAAGTTGCTCAAGAAGCAATAGAGCTTTGTCGTGCAAGCGACGGGCGAGGCGCGGCTAAACACGTTGGCGGAAAAATTCCCCGGCGCCGACATTTCTGCTTGCACCCGGGGGTGATTCGCCCCATATCACCCGTTCCGTTTGTTTCCAAGTCACCGCGATTTGGAAGCAGCGGGTTATCTATCTGCTGGTTGGGGAGGGGTCCAATGGCCTACACCGATTCCCTCTTCCAATTGGGGATGGACTTGACCCGTTCAAGCACCGCCCAAAAGGAAGATCATGGTCAAACCGCGCTAGGCGCGCACGACGACAGGAAAGACTACTTCATTGAGCGTGATGGCGTACGGTTCGCCGGAACGCATCTGCTCATAGACTTGTTTGGCGCCAAGCGGCTTGATGATCTTAAGCACATCAAGGAAACGCTGAAGCGATGCGTGGAGGTAGCGGGCGCGACCCTGCTGCACATCCATCTTCATCACTTCACGCCCAATGGCGGCGTATCCGGGGTGGCGGTGCTGGCCGAGAGCCACATCAGCATCCACAGTTGGCCGGAGGTCGGTTATGCCGCCCTCGACGTGTTCATGTGCGGTCATGCCGACCCACACGCGACCATCGCGGTGCTGGAGTCGGCGTTCAAGCCGGACAGGACGGTGGTGAAGGAACATCTGCGCGCGAATTCGGCAAACGAGCGCAGCTGGGAGATCGCCGCCGCCAAGAAGGCGCCGGTCCGGCCAACCAAGGCGAAGAAGGCGGCATAGGCGACCTCGCCTCTGGTCACAGATTGGGCGCGCGGCTGGCGACGGGCGCGCGCTCTTTGCCATGCCCAACGCGTTGGAGTGGGAAGGATTGCCCATGGATCGCTGGATCGAAGAGACCTTTCACCCGCATTGGCGCGTCCGGCTCGAGGCCACCCGCGTCCTGCACGAGGTCAAGACCGACCACCAACACCTGGTAATCTTCGAAAACCCGACCTGGGGCACCGTTCTGATGCTGGACGGGGTGTGCCAGCTGACGACCTCTGACGAGTTCGTTTACCATGAAATGATGGCGCACGTGCCGCTGATGGCGCTGCAGCGGCCAAAGCGCGTGCTGATCGTCGGTGGCGGCGACGGCGGCGTGCTGCGCGAGGTGCTGAAGCATGCCTCGGTGGTGCGCGCCACGCTGTGTGAAATCGATCGCACCGTGATCGATACGGCGCGCCAGCACTATCCGAGCATCCCCGGCAACGCCTTCGACGACGCGCGCACCGAGGTCGTGATCGCCGATGGGCTGAAGTACGTGGCCGAGACCGACGAACGCTTCGATGCCATCATTGTCGACAGCTCCGAGCCGATTGGGCCGAGCGCGGTCCTGCATACGCGCGAATTTTTCAGCGATTGCCGGCGCGCCCTCAAGCGCGGGGGCGTGCTGGTGACGCAGAATGGGTTGCCCTTTCTGTTTCCGGCGCACTTGAGCGGCACGACCGCGGTATTTGCCTCGCTGTTCAAGCGCGTGGCTCCCTACCTGTGCACACAGCCTTGCTACTTCGGCGGTCCGTTTGCGCTCAATCTCGCCACCGACGACAAGCACGTGCTCAAGGTCGACGCCAAACAGCTTGCCAAGCGCCAGAAGAAGCGGGGTGTGCGCGGCCTCAAGTACTGGACGCCCGAGGTGCATGTCGGCGCCTTCGCCCTGCCCGCCTATCTGCAGCAGGTGGTCGATACGGCCATCGACGAGGCGCGCGCCAAGGGGAAGGAGGCCGAGGCCTATGTCGCTTCGGCAGCGACGGCCGGCGAACCGAGCCCGGAGGCCGACGGCTAACCGCGGCTCAAGCCCTTCTGCGCCAGCGATGACAGATATTCGGCCCAGCGCTTGTCGCGCTCCTCGGCCAGCGTGCGCAGGTAAGACCAGCTGTAAAGCCCAGTGTCGTGACCATCGTCGAAGACGATGCGCGCAGCATAGTTGCCGACGGGTTTCAACTCCTTGATCTTGACCGAGCGCTTCCTGGCCACGGTGACGCGCTGGTCGGGCGAGTGGCCCTGCACCTCGGCGGACGGGCTCATGACGCGCAGCATCTCTGCCGTCAACAGAACCGGCGCGGCACCGTCGAAGGCTACTTCGAGCGCGCTGCGATCGGCGCTGATGGCTAGCTTGGGTGGCTCAAGCCGTTGCTCGACGCTTTCCTCCAGTTGCTGCCAAGCCCGCGCGGCAATGTCGCGGTAGGTCTGCGCGTGGGGACTGTCGGGGTTGGTGGCGACGATCGGCTGGCCCGCATCGGATTTTTCCCGGATCTCCATGTGCAAGGGCACGCCGCCGAGGAAGGGGATCCCCAGCTTGTCGGCTTCCCGCTCGGCGCCGCCATGACCGAAGATATCGCTGCGCTCCCCGCAGCGCGGGCAAATGAAGGTGCTCATGTTCTCGACGATGCCGAGGACGGGAACGTCGACCTTGCGGAACATGTTGAGGCCCTTGCGGGCGTCGATCAACGCCAGGTCCTGCGGGGTGGAGACGATGATGGCGCCCGACAGTGGCACCTGCTGGGCCATGGTGAGCTGCACGTCGCCCGTCCCCGGCGGCATATCGATCACCAGCACGTCGAGATCACCCCAGGCCACGTCCCTGAGCATCTGGGTCAGCGCCGAGACCACCATGGGGCCGCGCCAAATCACGGGGGTGGCTTCGTCCACCAGAAAGCCCATCGACATGGCCTTCAGTCCAAAGCCTTCCATCGGCCGCAACGTCTTGCCGCCTATCACCTGCGGCCGGCCGGTCAGCCCGAGCAGGCGCGGCTGCGAGGGGCCATAGATGTCGGCGTCGAGAATGCCGGCCTTGAGACCGAGCGCCTGCAAGCCGAGCGCCAGGTTGACCGCCGTCGTCGACTTGCCGACGCCGCCTTTGCCCGAGGCCACCGCGATCAAATGCCGGACGCCGGCGACCTTACCCAGGGCACGCGCCGGCGGTGCAGCCGCCGCCGGCGGCGGCCCCTGACCGGCGGCCTTGGCGCGGGCCTCGTGCACGCGCTGGCTCTCGGGGGCGTGGCCGGCCTGCGGGGGCCCGGCCTCGGGGCCGCTCCCGCGCGCGCGTTCGGCGGTCAGCACGGCCGTCACATGGCTGACGCCGTCGATCTCGCGCACGATCTTCTCGGCAGCCTGGCGCAAGGGCTCGAGCTCTGCGCCGCGCTGGGCCGGCACGGTGATGCAAAAGGAGACGCGCCCATCCTTGACGAGGACTTCGGAAACGAGGCCGAGGTCGACGATGTTACTCTCAAGGTCGGGGCCCTTTACCCGGCGCAGGCGCTCGAGAACGTGCTCCCGGCTGACGCTCATCGATGTCTCCTTCTTTGTCCGCGCGCGCACCTGCCAGCGCCGCTCTCGACGCTCAAGGTTGCTTCATCGGATTGCGCGAGGAGCGCCATAGTGGCAGATGCTCCTTTGCCTGTCACCGCGGGCCTGTTGCTCTGAGCCAATCACCACGGACCAGTCACTAAGTCCTGGCACCGCTGGCTGGCACGCAGCGCCCACGGCTCAGCTGCTGGCGGCCGGGCTCAAGCTTGCGCGGGCCGTGGCGAGGCGCGGCGCTGCGCTGTGCCGAGACCCTGAACCGGGGCACCCGCGTTGAGCCGGGCCTAAGCGCTGCGAGCACGCCCGAGCGTTTAGCCCGCCACCCGCGTCGCCGGGCCTCGCCGGCGCCTGCGCACAATACCCCTGCGCCCCCGTGCCTTTCGACGATCTAAAGGTCGATCAGTCTCAAAGGGTCTTCTTGCGCTGCTGGATCATCATATAGGTGTCGTAAGTATTGTCCGCCAGCTGCAGCCACAGGTATTGATCAGCGCGGAAGGCGCGGATGGAGTCCCAGATCTTTTTGAAGTCCTCGTTCTTGCCGCTGATGTCGGCATACACCTCGTTGGCGGACTTGAAGCAGACGTCGAGGATAGCCTCCGAGAACGGGCGCAGTTGCGTGCCGTTGGCGACCAGACGCTTCAAGGCTTGCGGGTTTTGCGCATCGTAGCGACCGAGCGTGAAGACGTTGGCTTCGGAGGCGGCTGCCTTCAGGATGCTCTTGTAGTTGGCGGGAAGCTCCTCCCACTTTTGCTTGTTGACGTGCACGTGGATCATCGCGCCGCCTTCCCACCAGCCGGGGTAGTAGTAGAACTTGGCGACCTTGAAGAACCCCAGCTTTTCGTCGTCATAGGGCCCGACCCATTCGGCGGCATCGATGGTTCCCTTCTCGAGCGCGGGATAGATGTCGCCGCCGGCGATCTGCTGGGGCACGACCCCGACCTTCGACATCACGGCACCGGCAAACCCGGCGATGCGCATCTTGACGCCCTTGAGATCGTCGGGCGTGTTGAGTTCTTTGCGGAACCAGCCGCCCATCTGCGCGCCGGTATTGCCCGCCAGCAGTCCGACGATGTTGTGTTTGGCGTAAAAGGTATTGATGAGCGGCTCGCCGCCTTCCATCCACCAGGAGTTCTGCATGCGCGGGTTAAGTCCGAACGGCACCGCACAGCTCAGTGCGAAGGTCGGATCCTTGCCCCACAGGTAGTAGGGGGCCGTGTGGCACATCTCAACGGTCCCGGAGGCGACGGCGTCGGTTGCCTGCAGGCCCGGCACGATTTCGCCGGCGGCAAACAATTGGATCTGGAATTTGTTGTCGGTCGCCTCCGCCACGTACTTGGCAAAATGTTCCGCACCGCCATAGAGGGTATCGAGCGACTTGGGCCAGCTCGCCGTCAGGCGCCACTTGAGCTCGGGTGAGGATTGCGCGATGGCCGGAGCGGCGAGCGTGCCGACGAGCCCGGCGCTGCCGGCCGCGCCGGCGGCGGCCAAGAATTTGCGACGATCCACGATGGTCATATGGGATTTTACCTCCCTGAAACGGTTCGATTGAGCCGAACGGCCCTCAAGCTAAATGCCCGCCTACAGCTGAGGCGCCGATCGCGAGTGTTGGCTGTCGCCAAACCCATCGGGAGCGACGCAGTGATCGGGCACCTTCACCGGCGCCGCCGGGGCCGCAGATTGGTCGTCGTGGGGAGCCGCGCAGGCTGGTCAGGCGCACTATAGGGAGAGAAGTTAGTCCGCTCAATGGTGATTCGCTGGCGCCGGCCGCGCCTTCCTGGGCGCCGGCGCTTGCGAGGGCGCGGCGAAGTGTCTACATCCCCTGCAACAGGCTTTCCAACCCTTAATGTTTCCGACCCTTAAATCAAGAGGAGTACGGGTGCAAAGCTTCCAAATCCGCCCGGATCCGGACGATCCCAGACTTTCGGTGACGGTGAGCGGCATCGATCAGGAGGGCAAGCGCATCGAAACGGCGGTGGTCACGGAGCGGCCGCTGACGCTGTTTTTGAATGCCCGCGAAATCGTAACGATGATGACCATCGGCGACCGACCCGATTTGCTGGCCGTCGGCTACCTCTTGAACCAGAACATGGTGCGCGCCGACGACGAGATTAGCGCGGTCGAATACGATGACGAAATTGCAACGGTTGTGGTTCGAACAAAACGGCAGACCGACTTCGAAGAAAAACTGAAAAAGAAGATTCAGACCTCAGGCTGCGCGCAAGGGACGGTGTTCGGCGACCTGATGGAGGACTTCGACAAGGCCAGCTTGAATGCCGCTGCCAGGATCCGGACGTCTTGGCTTTACGACCTGACGAAGCTCATCAATACCGAGCCGAGCCTTTATCTCAAGGCCGGGGCCATCCACGGCTGCGTGCTGTGCCAAGAAAACCGGCCGCTCATCTATATGGAGGACGTCGGCCGGCACAATGCCGTCGACAAAATCGCGGGCTATATGTTTCTCAACAAGATCGCGGCCGACGACAAGATTTTCTACACCACCGGGCGCCTCACCTCGGAGATGGTCATCAAGACCGTCAAAATGCGCATTCCCGTTCTCGTCTCGCGCTCGGGCTTTACGGCCTGGGGCGTGGAGTTGGCCCAGCGGGCCGGGCTCACCTTGATCGGGCGGGCGCGCGGCAAACGCTTTGTGGCGCTGTCGGGGACGGAGCGCATCGTTTTTGACGCCGACCTCAGCACGGTCGGCGACGAGGATCGCCGGCATGCGCGCAAGGGCAGTGTTGCCGAGGTCGTCGAGTGACGTGAGCGTGCCATGATCAATGCGCCGGTGACCGGCGTCCTGCTGGCGGGCGGACAATCGCGCCGCATGGGCGGTGGCGACAAGGGCCTCTTGCCGCTGGCCGGCAAATCGATGCTCCAGCACGTCATCGACCGGTTGCGGCCGCAGGTCGCTGCGATCGTGCTCAACGCCAATGGCGATCCCGCGCGATTTCAGGGGTTCGGTCTGCCCGTCGTTGCCGACAGCATTGCCGGCCACGTGGGACCGCTGGCCGGCGTGCTGGCGGGTATGCGCTGGTCGCTGGCGCAGGCGCCGCAGCGGCCTTGGATCGTCACCGCCGCCGGCGACGCCCCGCTCCTCCCCCGCGATTTGGTCGACCGCCTGCTGGCCGCCGTCGACGGCGGCGCCGGACGGATCGCGCTGGCGCGCTCCAACGGCGAATTGCACCCGGTGATTGGCCTTTGGCCGGTGGCGCTGGCGGCGGACCTCGAAGCCGCGCTGGGCAAGGGTGTGCGCAAGGTGCTCGACTGGTCAAACCGCCACGGTAGCGTGGGCGTGGACTTTCCTGCGCAGCGACTTGACGACATCGAGATCGATCCCTTCTTCAATGCCAACACGCCGCAGGAGCTGGAGCAATTGCGCCGCCTGCTGGCGCCATCGCCACTATGACGCGCGCATCCAGGCCCCCCGTTGTCGGCATCGCCGGCTGGAAAAAATCCGGCAAGACGACGCTGATCACACGCCTGATCGAGGAATTCACGCGCCGCGGCCTCAAGGTGGCCTCCGTGAAGCACGCCCATCATGCCTTCCGAATCGATGCCGAGGACACCGACAGCGCCCGGCATCGACGCGCCGGCGCCGTCAAGGTGGCGATCGTCTCGGCCGGCCGTTGGGCCTTGGTCGAGGAGCTGCGCGGTGCCCCCGAGCCGAGCCTGCAGGAGGTTTTCGACGCGATCGGGCCCTGCGACCTCATTCTGGTCGAAGGCTACAAATCGGCGCCGATTCCCAAGATCGAGGCGCGCCGCCAGGGCAGCCTCAAGCAGCAGCCGCTGGCGGCCGGGGACCCCAACGTCATTGCGATTGCCACCGATCATGCCGCCGAGGGCGAAGGACGACCGGTGTTTGCGCTCGACGACGTCACCGGGCTCGCCGACTTCCTGGTGCACGCGGTGGGGATTGGGGCTGGCCGGATGGCGGGACCAACCTGAGTTGCGGGGTCCCGCCCCGCCGGCGCGCACGCGCCCTGCTTTTGCAGCCCTGGGAGGGGTGCTCCTCACGGCCCCTGAGCCTTATCCGCTTTCCCGGGGCGGTTGGCCGCCGACGGCCCTCAAGGTTGTATCGGCGCCATCAGGTCGCGATCACCATCATTCAACCCCTGCGGCCTGCCCTGCACGCCCTGCGCGCGGACCCTGACCACGGCCCGCCGGCTCGCGCGAGACGGGTGGCGCGCGGAGCTGAGCGCCTGTGCCCCTTCTGCTATGGCCATGCTGGGCGAAGCCCCACATAATCATTAATGATTTGTTAACGGTAGGGGAACGGCAACTCGCGCCTCGGCAGCTGTGTTTTTGCGTGCGCCGTCGGCGTGTTGGCCGGTTATGATCGGCTTTGATGTCGCGGGCCAGCGCTGAGGTTGATACCGGCAGACCGCGGGGGGAGACGGCCGTGCTCCTCGCTGCTGGCATCCTGGTCGTGGCCGCACTGCTGTTTGCCACCGTGGCCGGCGTGCATCCGCTGCTCTCGGCGGGCAAATCGGGCCCGATTTTGCTGATCGCCATCGCCATCGGCGCGGCGGCGCTGGCCGCGGCCATGCTGCACCGCGCCATGCAGCGCTATGCCAAGAGCGACCAAAGCATGGCGGCAGAGATCGCCGAGCTGCGCAAAAGCTTGCTCGCTGCCGAGGCGGTGATCCAGGCCGAGCCGCAGGTGCTGGTGTTCTGGGAGCAGGGCCGAGCCGTCCGCATCATGATGCACACCCTTGGCGGCGTCGCCGGCTTGCCCGCCGAGCCCAAACCGCTGCTGGCCTTTGGCAAATGGCTCGACCCCGCTTCGGCGCAGCAATTGAAAAAGGGCCTCGATATCCTGTTTGCCGACGGCCAATCCTTCACCCTCCTGCTCAAGACGGTCCGCGGCGGCTACGTCGAGGCCGATGGCCGCGCCGGTGGCGGGCGCGCCATCCTGCGGTTTCGTGCCGTCGCCGGCCGCAAACAGGACCTGGCCAAGATCCTCGATCAGCATCGCCAGCTCGTGCGTGACACCATCGCCGGGCGCACCCTCCTCAATGCGCTGCCCATGCCGGCCTGGTTCCGCGCCGCCGACGGCCGCCTGGAGTGGGTCAACGAGGCCTACGTCAAGGCGGTCGATGCCGGCAGCGGCGCCGAAGTCCGCGAGCGCCAGATCGAGTTGCTCGAGACGCGCCAGCGCGACGCGGTGAAGGCCGCCCTCGACAAGGGCACCGCCTACCGCGACCGGGTGCATCTCATCAGCGAGGGCACCCGCAAGGCGCACGATGTCGTCATTTTGCCGTTGGATGGCGCCGCGGTTGGCGCCGCCATCGACGTGGCGGCGCTGGAGACGGCGCAGGGCGAACTGGTGCGCCATGTCGCCGCCTACGAGCGCACGCTCGATCGCGTAGCGACCGGCGTTGCCATCTTTGGCCCGGACCAACGGCTGGCGTTCTTTAATGAGGCCTACCTAAAGCTCTGGCTCTTGGATGCCGATTGGCTGGCGAGCAAGCCCAGCGACGGGGAAATCCTCGACCGGTTGCGCGAGCTGTCGCGGCTGCCGGAGGTGGGTAACTATCGCGATTGGCGCTCCAAGATTCTGGCCGGCTACCGCACCGGCACGGAGTACGACGATTGGTGGCATCTGCTCGATGGGCGCACGATCCACGTGGTGTCGGCGCAGCGGCCGGACGGCGGACTGACCTATCTTTACGACGATGTCACCGAGCGGTTCGCGCTGGAGAGCCGTTACAACGCGCTGATCGATGCGCAGCGCGAAACCCTCGACAACCTCAAGGAAGGCGTCGCGGTGTTCGCCACCGACGGCCGCCTCAAGCTCTTCAATTCGGCCTTCGCGCAGATTTGGCGCCTTTCGCGCAGCACGTTGGGCGAGGGCCCGCACATCGATGAGATCATTGCCCAGTGCGTGGGGCTTTATGGGGACATGCCGACCTGGGCCGGCATCAGCCGCGCGGTCACGGGCATCTCCGATCGCCGCCAACCCCTCGCCGCGCAGATGACCCGGTCCGATCAAGCCGTGATCGACTTTGCCGTCTCCCCACTTCCCGACGGCGCCACGCTCATCACCTTCGTCAACGTCACCGACACCAAGCGCTACGAGCAGACGCTGATCGAGCGCAATGACGCGCTGGTGGCGGCCGATCGTCTGAAGAACCAGTTCATCAGCCACGTCTCCTACGAGCTGCGCACGCCGCTGACCAACATCATCGGCTTCGGCGAACTCCTGTCCAACCCGCGCACCGGCGAGCTCAACGGCAAGCAACGCGAGTACTTGAGCGATATCGCCGCCTCCTCGCGCACGCTGCTCGCCATCATCAACGATATCCTCGATCTTGCCACCATCGATGCCGGCGCCCTGGAGCTGAAGTTGGCCCCCGTCAAGGTGGCGGCGGTGATCGACACCGCCGTGCTCGGCATTCGCGATCGTGCCAGCCGTGCCCGCCTAAATCTCGACATTAGCGTTGCCGAGGATGCGCAAGAGTTCATTGCCGATGAAAGCCGTGTACGGCAAGTCCTTTACAACCTATTGTCGAATGCCATCGGCTTCTCGAAGCCGGGCGCCACGATCGGCATCAAGGCCTGGCGCGAAGCCGGCATGACGGCCTTCATGATCGTGGACAGCGGCATGGGCATACCAAAGGAGCAGCAAAGCCGGGTGCTCGAGCGTTTTGAAAGCCGTAGCCAGGGTTCCAAGCATCGCGGCGCGGGGCTCGGGCTGTCGATCGTCAAGAGCCTGGTGGAGCTACACGGCGGCAGCATGTCGCTCAACTCCGAGCCCGGTCGCGGCACGCGGGTGACCGTGCGCTTTCCCGAGAGCGGCACGGAGTTTGAGGCGCATCCGGAAACCCAGGCCGCAGATGCATGACGTCCTCGTGGCAGCGCGAACTTGACGAGGCCGGCGTCGGCCGGCTGGCGGAGCTGTTGGCGCTTCGACTAAGGGTCGGCAGCCTGGTCGTGCTCAAAGGCGAGCTCGGCGCCGGCAAAACCACCTTTGCCCGCGCGCTGATCCGGGCGCTGTTGGATGCCGATGTCGAGGTGCCGAGCCCAACCTTCTCCCTGCAGCAGACCTACGCCACGCCGCGGCTGAGCGTGACGCATTTTGATTTTTACCGTCTCGGCGGCGCCGCCGACGCGCTCGAACTTGGCTTTGAGGACGCGCTTCAGCGCGGCGCCGTGCTTGCCGAATGGGCGGACCGCATCGCCGCGCTCCTGCCCGAGGATCGCTACGAAATCGAACTCACCGACACCGCGGCGAGCGGCCGCCGCCGCGTCTTGATGCGCGGGCTGGGCGGGCTCGGTGCCGAGGCGCAGCGGCTCGGCGCCGCCCTGCGCCTGCTTGACCAGGAACCGCAAACGCGGCCGGCGCGGATCCGCTATTTGCAGGGCGACGCCTCGACCAGGACCTATGCCCGCCTGCGTCAGGCTGACAAACCCATGCTGCTGATGGACGCCCCGCGCCAGCCCGACGGTCCGCCCATTCGCGACGGCAAGTCCTACAGCAGAATCGCGCATTTGGCCGAGGACATGGTGCGCCCGTTCGTCGCCATCGCTGCTGTCCTTGCCGGCGCCGGCCTCAGCGCGCCGCGGGTGCTAGCATCCGACCTCGACCATGGCCTGGCCCTGGTCGAGGATTTGGGCGATCGCCTGTTTGCGGCCGAGGTCGCCGCCGGCACGCCGCAAGCCGAGCTCTATCGCAGCGCGGTCGATGTGCTGGTGACGCTGCGCTCGGTACCGGTTCCCTCCCGCCTACCGCTACCGGACGGGAGCAGCTATGCGCTTCCCCGCCGGGACCGCGCCGCCTTTGAGATCGAGCTCGAGCTGCTGCTGGACTGGTATTGGCCGGCGCTCAAAGCTGAGCCGTGTCCGCCGGCGGTGCGTGAGGAGTTTCGTGCGCTCTGGAGCGGGGTCCTCGATCGGCTCCTGGCGCTGCCGGGGGCCTGGTTTCTGCGCGACTTTCACTCCCCCAATCTGATCTGGCTCCCCGAGCGTCACGGCGTTGCGAGGGTGGGGATCCTCGATTTCCAGGATGCGCTCAACGAACACGCAGCCTTCGATCTCGTCTCCCTCCTGCAGGACGCCCGGCTCGACGTGCCCGCGACGCTCGAGCGCGACTTGTTCCAATACTACTGCGCCCGGGCGCAGGAGCACGAGCCAGGTTTCGATCGGGCGGCCTTTGCGGCGGCCTATGCCAGGTTTGGGGCGCAGCGCAATACGCGGCTGCTCGGCTTGTGGGTGCGACTGTTGCGGCGCGACGGCAAGCCACACTATCTCCAGCATATTCCACGCACATGGGGATATCTCGACCGCAACCTTGGCGACGCGGCCATGGCCGCGCTCGCGCCATGGTATGCTCGCCACTTCCCGCCCCATCTGCGCGCGGGGTTGCCGGGGTAACTGAGGAAAAGCATGACCGGGGCTGACACGGCGCGTCCAGTCGACACGGCAATGGTCTTGAGCGCAGGCCTTGGCACCCGCATGGCGGCGGTCAATGGCACGCTGCCGAAGCCCTTGATCCCCCTCAATGGCACGGCGCTGATCGATCGCGTGCTCGACCGCATCGCTGAGGCCGGCGTGCGCCGGGCGGTGGTCAACCTGCATCACCATGCCGACCTGGTCGAACGCCACCTCAAGGACCGCCCTATCCCTCGCGTCGAGTTCTCCGACGAGCGCGCGCTTCTGCTCGACACCGGCGGCGGCGTCAAAAAGGCCCTGCCGCGGCTCGGGCCGCGTCCCTTCTTGATTCACAATGCCGACTCGGTGTGGATCGAAAGCGTGGGCTCCAATCTCGCCCACCTGTTCGACAGCTGGGATGGGGACCGCATGGACTGCCTGTTGCTGCTGGCCCCCGCATCGATCAGTCAGGGCTACCAGGGCCGCGGCGATTTCGCGCTCGAGGCGGACGGACGCATTCGCCGCCGCGGCGAGCAGGAAGTGGTGCCGTTCGTGTTCGCCGGCGTGTCGATCGCGCATCCGCGGCTGTTCGAGGGCAGCCCGGAGGGAGCCTTCTCGCTCAATCTGCTCTGGAGCCGGTCGATTGCCGCCGGGCGCGCCTGGGGGGTGCGCATGGAAGGGGTGTGGATGCACGTGGGCACGCCGGAGGCCCTGGCACAGGCGGAACAGTGCCTGAGCGATGCGGCCAACTGAACTTTCCCCAGGTCGCGCGCAAGCGCGGCCGCGGATCTATACGGTGCCGCACGGCACGCCGTTTTTTGCCGCCCTGGCCGAGGCCTTGCTGGCGGGCCGGCTTAGCCTGCCGAGCGCAAGACGTCCCGCGCCCCTGGAGCTCGCCGGCATCACCTTGCTGCTGCCGACCCGACGCGACATCGGCGCCCTGCAGGAGGCCTTCCTCAAGGCGGCCGACGGCGCCGCCGTGCTGCTCCCGAACATCAAGCTGATCTCGCATTTCAGCGACGCGCCCCACCCGTTCGCCGATGCCAGCGAAGGCGAAGGCACGCTGGCAGAAGCCAAGCCGGCGATCGGCACGCTCGAACGCGAGCTTGCCTTCACCCGGCTTGTGCTCCAGTGGTCGGAAGCCATCGGGCAGAGCCGCAGCAGCGCCCGCACGCCGGCGCAAGCCGTCCGGCAGGCCAAGGAGCTGGCGCGGCTGATGGACATGGTCGAAATGGAAGATGTCGGCCTCGACGGGCTCGATGCCCTGGTGCCCGACGATTATTCCGCGCATTGGGGCCTGACCCTCGACTTCCTCAAAATCGTTACCGAGCACTGGCCCCAGCACCTCCACGAATTGGGCAAGGTGTCACCGGCCGGCTGGCGCAAACGCTTGATGCTGACCGAGGCCGAGCGCTTGCGCCGAAGTCCGCCGGCGCAACCGACGATCGTCGCCGGCGTGACGGGCACCGTGCCGGCCGCCACCGCGTTGATGGCCGCGGTGCTGGCCCTTAAACAGGGTGCGCTGGTCCTGCCGGGCCTCGATCAAACCCTCGATGATGAGAGCTGGAACGCGATCTCCCCCGCGCATCCCGAGCACCCGCAGTTCGGCTTGAAAAAGCTGCTCGACGCGCTTGGCGTCGCACGCAAGGACGTGACACTGCTGCCGGGGGCGACGCCCGCTCCCCGACACAATGCGCGCGCAGCCTTCGTCAGCGAGGCCATGCGGCCGGCCGGCACGACAGAACGCTGGCACAGCTTTCTGGCGGCCAGCAAGCCCCAGGACCTGGCTGGGGCGCTGGCGGGCTGGACCATCCTGGAAGCCCCCTCCGCGGCCGACGAGGCCGAAGCCGTGGCCTTGATCCTGCGCGAGGCCGCCGAGCATCCCGGCAAAACCGCAATGTTGGTGACGCCGGATCGCGCGCTGGCGCGGCGCGTTTCGGTGCGGCTCAAGGCCTGGGCGCTCGAGGTCCCCGACCTCAGCGGGCGGCCGTTGGCGGGCACGGAGATTGGCGTCTTTCTCGACCTCCTGATCGCGGCCGCAGCCGCGCGCTTTCAGCCGGTCGCCCTGTTGATGCTGCTCAAGCATCCTCTGTGCCGCGCCGGCCTCGACGCAGGCACCCTCGCCGACGGCACCCGCGCGCTGGAGCTGGCGGTCTTTCGCGCCCCCTACTTGGGACGCAGCCTCGCCGACATCGTCGCCGCCTTGGAGCGTGCCGCCAAGGGTACGCTGCCCGGCGCGCACCGCGGGCGGGCCGTCCGGCAAATCGGGGCGGACGCTTGGCAGGCGGCGCGCCAGTTGCTGGCAAGCCTCGAGGCGATCTTGCGGCCACTCGAGGAGCTGTTTGCGGCGCCCGGGCGCGCGGCCTTGCCAACGCTGGCCGCGGCGCATGTCCGCGCGGCGCAAGCGGTGGCCGGCGGCCGTGGCGAGGAGAGCCAAGACGCGCTCTGGCAGGGCGACGGGGGCGAAGAGTTGGCGCGGCTGTTTGCCGGCCTTCTCGACCCCAACATGGCCAATGCGCCCCGAGCTGGCGGCGGCCGACTATCCCGAGTTCTACCGCGGTCTCATCGCCGATCAGACCATCGCTCCGCCGGGGCCGAGGCATCCCAGGCTCGCCATCTTGGGCCCCCTCGAGGCCCGCCTGCAGCAGCCCGATATCGTCATTTTGGGGTCGCTCAACGAAGGCAGCTGGCCGCAGGCGGCCGACCCAGGACCGTGGTTCAATCGCAGCATGCGCCAAGCGCTCGGTCTGCCGGCGCCGGAAGCGCGCATCGGCGAGGCGGCGCACGACTTTGCCTCGCTGCTGGGGGCCGAGGAGGTCTATCTCACGCGCGCCGGCAAGATCGACGGCGCCCCGACCGTACCATCGCGCTGGCTCATCCGCTTGCAAGTCCTCAGCAGCGGAGCCGGGGTCGCCGCCGCCGCAAAGCAGCCCTGGCTCGCCTGGGCCGAACAGAAAAACCGCAGCCCGGCGCCAGCGCGGCCGGTGTCGGCGCCCGAGCCGCGCCCGGCCCCTCGCCTGCGTCCGCGCCAACTCAGCGTCACGGACATCGAGAAATGGCTGGCCAATCCCTATGCCATCTTTGCGGCGCGCATTTTGGGCCTTGGAACGGCTGCCCGATCTGATGCGCACGCCCGATGCGGCCCTGCGCGGCCAGATCGTGCACGAAGCCCTGAGCCGGTTCGCCCGCCGCTTTCCCGATCGGCTCCCCGATGATCCCGCGGTCCACCTCAAGGCCGCGGCGGAGGCCGCCCTGGTCGATCTCACGGGCTCGCCACGGGTCGCCGCCTTTTGGGCGCCGCGGCTTGAACGCTTCGCGACCTGGTTTGCCGAGACCGAGCCGGCGCGCCGGCGCGCCATCGCCAAGAGTTATGCCGAGCTCGACGGGGCGCTGGTGCTGGCGGCGCCCGGTGGGCCCTTTACGCTGAAGGCGCGGGCCGATCGCATCGATGTCGGCGCCGGCTTCCTCATCATTACCGACTACAAGACGAGCGCCAGCCTCGAGGCGCTCGTGCGCAATGCCAAGGCGGGTCGGGCGCCGCAGCTGGCGCTGGAGGCCGCGATCGCGGCGGCCGGGGGCTTCCCCGGGGTGCCGGCGCGGCCGGTGGCGGCCTTGCGCTATATTTCCGCGGCCGGCGGCAAGCCGCCCGGTCTCGAAGCAGAGCTCGAACGCGATCGCGCCGAAGTGGCGCAGTTGGCGGCAAAGGCGCAAGCCGGGCTTGCCCGCCTGATTGCGCAATTCGATGCTGCGGCGACGCCGTACCGGGCCGTGCGACGGCCGCGTTTCCGCTATGACTATGATGACTTTGCGCATTTGGCGCGCGTCGCCGAATGGTCGATCGAGAGCGACGAGGAGGCGGCGTGATCCGGGTCTTTGGCATAGCCCTGGCGCGCGCCCCCAAGGGGGAGGCCTCCGCGCGACACGCGGCGCTGCGCGCCGAGACGCTGCGCAACCAGTCGCTGGCCTCCGATCCGACGGCCTCCGCCTGGGTCAGCGCCAACGCCGGGACGGGCAAGACCCATGTCTTGACCAATCGCGTGCTGCGCCTGTTGCTGGCGGGCACGCCGGCGGAGCGCATCCTGGCGCTCACCTATACCAAGGCCGCGGCGGCGGAAATGGCAAAGCGCGTCTTCCAACGCTTGGCCGAGTGGACGACGGCCGCCGACGCGGAGCTCGACGCCAAGCTCACCCCTCTCCTCGGTCGTGCCCCGACAGGGGAAGACCGCCGCCTGGCGCGACAGCTGTTGGCGCGCACGATCGAGACCCCCGGCGGCCTAAAGGTTGAAACCATCCACGCCTTTTGCGAGCGCCTGCTCAAGCGCTTTCCGCTCGAGGCGGGCGTGGCGCCCAACTTCACCATCCTCGACGATCAACAGCGCCAAAGCTTGATCACGCAGGCGGTGGACGAGATGCTTAGCGCCGCCACGGCCGACAAGGCTGGGCCCTTATGGTCGGCGCTCAAGGGGGCCATTGCCTACGCGGTCGATGGCAATTTCGAACGCCTACTGGCCGAGGCCTTCGGCTTCGGCGATGGCGCCGAGGCCGAGATCGATGACGCCGGCCCCGCCGCGCGCGAGGCTCGGCTGCGGGCCCGCTTGGGCGTGCGGCCTAAGGCCACGCAGGAAGTCTTGGCGCAAGAGCTCGGCGGCCTCTTGCGCGCGGCGGAGATGCGCGACCTCGTCGCGGCGCTGCGGGGAGGCGGCAAAACCGATCAGGATCGTGCCGAAGATCTCGAGCGCGCGCTCGGCGCGACCTCGACGGGAGGCCGCGTTGCTGCCTTGGAAGCCTGCTTTCTCACGCAAGGCAAGACGCCGCGCGCGCGCCTCACAACGCGGGAGGGTGCCCGCCCCGATCTTGCCGCCCAGTTGTCGGCGGCACAGGCCCGCTTCGTGGCGCTCCACCAGGAGCAGATGGCGCTGACCGTGGTCGAGGCGACCCTGGCGCTGGCGCAACTGAGCGGCGATACGCTTGCCCGCTATCGGGCGGCGAAGGCGCGCCTGGCGGTGCTCGACTTCGATGATCTGATCGCCAAGGCTGCAAGCTTGCTTCGCTCGTCGGCGGCGGTGGAATGGGTGCTCTTCAAGCTCGACGGTGGGCTCGACCACATCCTGGTGGACGAGGCTCAGGACACGAGCCCGGTGCAGTGGCAGGTGATCCGCTCGCTCGCCGCGGAATTCTTCGCTGGCGACGGCGCGCGGGAAGAGGCGCGCACGCTGTTTGCCGTCGGCGACGAGAAGCAGTCGATCTACGGCTTTCAAGGCGCCGCGCCGACCATGTTTGCGGAAGCCGGCTCTGCGTTCGCCGCCGCCGCGCGCGGGGCGGGCCGCAGCTGGCGACAGATCCCCCTCACGCTCTCCTTCCGCACGGTCGAGCCGCTGCTCGGCGCGGTCGATCAGATCTTCGCGGCGCCGACGCGCACGCCGGGCGTCAGCGGTGCCGACAAGCCGGTTGCCCACGTCGCCCACCGCTTCGGCCACGCCGGCCTGCTCGAGATCTGGCCCCTCGAAAAGGCCGCACCCGCCGAGGCCACGCCCGCATGGGCGCCGTTGGAGGAGACCAGTAGCACGCATCCCGTGACCCGGCTGGCGGCCCGCATCGCCGACACCATCAAGCGGTGGCTCGAAACGGGTGAGCGCCTGGCGTCCGAGGATCGGCCCGTGCGCGCCGGCGACATCCTGATCCTGGTGCGCAAGCGCCTGCCGTTTGCGCCCGCCATGGTCTCCGCGCTCAAGGCGAGGCGCATTCCCGTGGCGGGCGCCGACCGCCTCATTCTCACCGAGCAGATCGCGGTCCAGGACCTCATCGCGCTTGGCGAGGTCAGCCTGCTGCCCGAGGATGATCTGGCCTTGGCGGCGCTCTTGAAGTCTCCCCTTTTCGACCTCACCGATGAGCATCTGATCAGCCTGGCGCCGGGCCGTCCGGGCAGCCTATGGCAGGCGCTGATCGAGCGTGGCAGCAAGGACGCGGTCTGGCGGTCGGTGGCCGACCGTCTCCTGCGCTGGCAGGGCGAGGCCCGGCAGCTTGCGCCCTTTGAGTTCTATGCGGGCGTGCTTGATCGCGACGGCATGCGCGCGCGCATGTTGGCGCGCCTCGGCAGCGAAGCCGCCGACCCGCTCGATGAATTCTTGAACCAGGCGCTCGCCTACGAGGCGGCCGGCCCGCCGTCGCTGCAAGGCTTTCTCGTCGCCATGGGACAGGCGCGGCCCGAGATCAAGCGCGACATGGAGCAGGGACGCGATGAGGTGCGCGTGATGACCGTACACGGCGCCAAGGGCCTCGAGGCCCCGATCGTGTTCCTGCCCGATACCTGTTCGACGCGCTCGGGACGCTGGCCCGGCAGCCTGCTCGCCGTGGCCGACGCCGAACCCGAGGCGGGGATGCTGCCGGCGTTTTTGTGGCCGGTGCGCGGAACGAGTGCGGTGGCCGCCGTCGATGCGGCGCGCCAGGCGGAACGGCAGGCGGACAAGAACGAGCTTGATCGCCTCTTGTATGTGGCCCTGACCCGCGCCCGCGACCGCCTCTACGTCGCCGGTTTCGAGGGCACGCGCGAGGCGCCGGCGGACTGTTGGTACCACCTGATCCGCCAGGCTCTAGAGGGTCGCGTGGTCGAAACGCCGGTGGGCGAAAATCGCAGCGTTTGGCGGCTCGAAAGCGCCCAGACGGTTGCCCCGCAAGGAACGGCGCAGCTCCTCAGCCCAGGCGCCGGCACGGTGCAAGCGCCAGCCTGGATTGGCCGGCGAGCCCCGGCGGAGGCTGACGCCAGCGTGCCGCTGCGGCCCTCGCAGCTGGCACCGCTCGAAGACAGCGCGGCCGGCACGAAGACCAAGCCGCCACCGCCGCGGGCGCCGTCCGTTCCGTCGCCTCACGCCTTGCTCGAAGAGGGGCGCTTCCTGCGCGGCACGCTCACGCATGCCTTGCTCGAGCACCTGCCCGCGGTCGGCCGCGAGAGCCGGCAGGCGGCCGCGGCGGCTTTGCTCGCCAACCGCGCCCCCGACCTCGACATTAAGATACGTTCCCAGATTATCGCCGAGACGCTGGCCGTGCTCGAGCACCCGGAGCTTTCGGCGCTGTTTGGGCCCGACAGCCGTGCCGAAGTGCCGATTGTGGCCACCCTTCCCAGCCGCAACGGCGCCGGGCCTCCCCTGCGCCTGACCGGCAAGATCGATCGTTTGGTGCACACGGGCACCGCCGTCTTGATCGTCGATTACAAGACCAACCGCCCCCCGCCGCGCGTCGTGGCCGAGGTTGCAGAGACCTACCTCTTGCAACTCGCCGCCTATCGTTTGGGGGTAGCCGCCATCTTCCCAGGCCTGGAGATCAGGGCTGCATTGCTGTGGACGGATGGCGCGCGAATCATGGAAATACCACGGCTCCTGTTGGACGAGCACGCGCAGCGCCTTTGGACAGGGGGTCTGGCTAGCCTTGACGCCTGACGGGGGCCTCCCTACGTTCCGGTCGACGATTTCACCCGGCAACGGGTTTCATCCAAGGAGAATACCGGCATGGCTGGCGCAGCGCGCGAGGTCTCGGACGCCAATTTCGAGAAGGAAGTGTTGCAATCGTCCGAGCCGGTGCTCGTCGATTTCTTTGCCGAGTGGTGTGGACCGTGCAAGGCCATGGCGCCGGCGCTGGAGCAAGTGGCGACCGAACTGGCCGGTAAGATCAAGGTGGCGAAGCTCGACGTCGATCAAAATCCCGACGTGACGCAGAAGTATCGCATCCAGGCGATGCCGACCTTGATGATCTTCAAAAACGGCGAGGTTGCCGCGCAGCGCGTGGGCGCGCTGGTGCAGAAAAAGCAGCTGACCGACTGGATCAACGGCGCCATCTGACAGACGCCGATCTTCGAAAACCTGCGGCCCTCGACGCGCGCCGTGGCGGCGACCGCCACGGCAGCGGTTTGTTTATTGCGCGGTTTATTGCATTGTTCCGCTCCGAAGGCGCGGAATTGTCGCCTCCGCTGGATCTTTGGCAGGCGGGATCGACCTCGGTTCGGCTCAGGCGGCGCGGGCACCGCGCGCTTTCGGCGCCACCTTCGGCAGCGCCGTGCCGATCATGCAGTCGCGCGTGACGATGGCGGCAAGTTGCTCCTCGCTCCAGCCGCGCGTCGCCTTGGGGCGCATCGGCAGCACGATGTAGCGCAAGTCGGCGGTCGAATCGTGGACCCGCAGCTCCACCTGCGGCGGCAGCTCGAGGCCGAATTCGCTGAGCACGCCGCGCGGGTCAACCACGGTCCGCGACCGGTAGGCGAGGCTCTTGTACCAGGCGGGCGGCGTCCCTAACAGCATCTTGGGATAGCACGAGCACAAGGTACAGACGATGACGTTGTGCACGTCGGGAGTGTTCTCGACGGTTGCGAATTCGGCGATGGTGCCGATGTCGATGCCGCAGTCCAGCAAGGCGGCGCGCGTGTCCTTGAGGAGATGTTTCTTGAAGGCGGCATCGGCCCAAGCGCGCGCCACGACCTTGGCACCCAGCGCCGGTGTGCGGCTGTCCATCAGGTCAACGGCCGCGGCGATGGCCTCGGCGGTCAGGATCCTCTTCTCGATCAGGAGCGAACGCAGGGCTTCTTCGAGCACCTCATAGGCGCCCATCGGTCCGGCATCGTGGTCCTTTTGCGCGGGAGGATGCGCATGGGGATGGTCATGGTCGTGATCGTGATCATCGTGCGCGTGCATGTGCGCTCCTATCTGGTCTGGCCGGCTCGAGCCAATGCTCGTAGATGTCCACCTCGATGTGATCGCCGTTTGAACCTCGATAGGTCGGCCAGACCTCGCGCTGCTGAAAGCGCACCTTATAGAGCACCTGGGCGGGAAGCCCGGGCCGATGGTAGGCCAGCCGTTCGGGGTCGCGGAAGCGGCCGTGCACGGCGATGACGAGGCCGCTTTTGCCGCGCACATACCAGGGCGTGCGGCAGTGCCCCAGCACCGGCCGCGCCGCCACCTGCACCCGATCGCCGGGCGCAAAGCGCAGCGCTTGGCTGCTGCCGTGCCGCGGCACGCTGCCCTCCTCGCTCACCATGGTATCTTGGCCTTGGAAACGCGCCGCCCGGTCTTGGCGTGACGATCGCGCACTTGCAGCCATGCGCGCCTCGACCTCCGCCCGCGTCAACAGTTCCTGCTCGACCACCAGGTTGCGCAACGCCCGGATCCATTTCTCATAATAGGTGGTACGGTCGTAGACCTGTTCGCCATAGTCTTCGATCACGCGCCGCAAGCCGTCGACGGTAAAGGCGCGGTTGCCGGGGCTGGTGAGCAGGCGCTGCATGGCGTCGGTGCGCTTCTCCCACAAGGCCAGATCGTGCTCGCTGCGATCGATGGCCCCAAAGGTGAGCCCGCCCACATCGTGGCTGGCGCGCCCACCGGCACCTTTGCGGGACTTGGTCTGCCGCTTGGGGGCGCCGCTGCGCGCTCCCAGTCGCGTCTTGGCCGCCGTGGCGGGGGCTCGCTTGGCCATGGGCTCGACCCTGTTGCTCGGCTTTTTTGCCTCGCAGCTATGATGCCCGCAGTGGAGGCGGATGGCCAGCCCCCGGCCCTGGCAAGAGCAGGCGCGGCGGGGCCTCCTCGGCTCCGCGCCGCGGGCGTCTGCGAGCCCTGCGGCCAGCGCCGGCTTGGGTGACGAGCGCCGGCGCCCATCACCATGACTTGGCGGGGCGCCTCGTTTATGGTGAAAGGGCCCTTGGGGAGCCCGAGGGAGAGGAACGGTCGAGCGATGGTGACGATTAGGGCGGCCGCACTCAGCGAGTTCGTGCGGGATATCTTCGCCAAATCCGGATGCTCGGCGGCCGAGAGCGCGCGCATCGGCAAATACCTGGTCTCCGCCAACCTGACGGGCCACGACAGCCACGGCGTGGCGCGCGTTCCGCGTTACCTGCAATGGAAGCGGGACGGGGTCGTCATGGCCGATCAAGCGGTGAAGGTGCTGACCGAGACGCCGGTGCTGGCCGTGCTGGATGGCCGTCACGGCTTTGGCCAGACGGTCGGCCCGCAGGCCGTCGCCATCGGTATCGAGAAGTGCAAGGCGCTCGGCCTGTCGCTGGTGGCCCTGAAGAACAGCGGACATATCGGCCGGATCGGCGACTGGGCCGAGATGGCGGCCGAGGCGGGTCTCGTTTCCATCCACTTCGTCAATGCTTCGGGAAGCGTGCTGGTCGCGCCCTTCGGCGGCAGCGAGCGGCGCCTTTCGACCGCGCCCTTTGCCGTCGGCGTGCCGCGTCCGGGGCAGTCCCCGATCATCCTCGACTTTGCGACCTCGGTGGTCGCCGAAGGCAAAGTGTTGGTGGCGAGCCAAGGCGGCAAGGCCCTGCCCGCCGACGCGCTGATCGACAGCGAGGGTCGCATGAGCGCCGACCCGCGCGTCCTTTATGGCGACTACACGGCCATGGGTCCGCGCCACGGCGGCAAGGGCACCGGCGCCATGCGTGCCTTCGGGGACCACAAAGGCTCGGGGCTGGCGTTAATGTGCGAGCTACTCGGCGGATCGCTGACGGGCATGACGGCCACGGGTTCGGAGGAGGGGACGGGCGCGGATCGCTTCCGCGGCAACGGCATGCTGTCCTTCTACGTCGACCCGAAGGTGGTCGACCCTGAGGCGGTTTTCCCGCAGGACGTGGCGCGCTACGTTGCCTACTTCAAAAGCGCCAAACCCGCCAGTGCCGGCGGCGAGGTGCTGATCCCCGGGGAACCAGAGGAGCGCATGCGCCAACAGCGCCTGCGCGAGGGAGTGCCGTTGCCCGACGACACCTGGGCTTCCATCATCGAGGCGGCGCGCGCCGTCGGCGTCGATGAGCGCCGGATCCAGCAATTGGGGGCCGCTTGAGGCCCATAGCAAGTCGTCCCTTTACGCCCGGCGGGCCGAGGGACAAGAACGCCGACAGGAGACCGTTTCGTGATTGATGCCGCCCTGCTCGAAAAGCTCAAAACCTACGACACGCCGACGATCTGCAATGCGCTCGAGATCGTCGATCCGGCCCGCCGACTGACGGGCTTCACCACCCGGCCGCTGATCTGTCCGTTCCCCAATCTGCCGCCGATGGTGGGCTACGCCAAAACCGCCACCATCCGCACCACGCATGCCCATGAGCTCGATGCCAAGGCCCAGCGCACCCAGCGCATTGCCTACTACGACTATATCGCCGACAAGCCCGCACCCGCTGTCGTGGTGATCCAGGACCTCGATGGACACGACGTGGGCTTCGGCGCCTTTTGGGGTGAGGTGATGAGCGCCGTGCACAAGGGGCTGGGCTTGCTGGGCGTGGTTACCGACGGCTGCATCCGCGACATCGATCAATGGGCGCCGGGTTTCCAGGCGTTGGCGGGCTCCATCATGCCCAGCCACGCGCACGTCCACCTGCACGATTTCGGCAAGGAGGTGCGGGTGGCCGGCATGCTGGTGCGCTCGGGCGAGCTCGTGCACGCCGACCGCCACGGTGCGGTGACGATTCCCGCCAATCTCGCGGCGAAAATCCCCGCCGCTTGCGACCTGTTGGCGCGCAAGGAAGCCGTCATCTTGGAGATGGCGCGGGCACCGGGCTTCAACGTGGCCAAGCTGCGTGAGGCGCTTGCCAAGCAGGACGAAATTCATTGAACGGTTGAGCCAACGACGCCGAGGAGAGCAAAATGAAAGCCAATGCCTTGAAGAAAAAGATCGCCGACGGCGTCAACTGCGTCGGCGGCTGGGCGGCCATTCCCAATCCCTTCGCCGCCGAGGTCTACGCCGCGCAAGGCTGGGACAGCGTCACCATCGACATGCAGCACGGGGCGAGCGACATCAACGATATCGTGCCGATCCTGCAGGCCATCCAAAGCGGCGGCGACGCCACGCCGCTGGTGCGCGTGCCCTGGAACGATCCCGGCCACATCATGCGCGTGCTCGACGCGGGCGCCATGGGCATTATCTGTCCGATGATCAACAGCAAGGAGGAGGCCGAAGCGCTGGTGCGCTCCGGACGCTACCCGCCGATGGGGGAACGCAGCTTCGGACCGTTCCGGGCGGCGCAATATGGCGCCGACTATTGGCAGAAGGCCAACGACGAGGTCTTGCTGTTTGCGATGATTGAGACCCGCCAGGCCGTCAACAACCTGGAGGAGATCCTATCGGTGAAGGGCGTCAGCGGGGTCTACGTCGGCCCCTCCGATCTCTCCCTCAGCCTCGGCAAGGCGCCGACGCTGGATCCGACCGACAAGGAGGTGTTGGCCGCCATCGACACCATCGTCAAGACCACGCGCAAGAAAGGGCTGATCGCCGGGGTACACACCGACGGCCCCGCCACCGCGCTCCGCCGCTTCGAGGCGGGCTTCCAGATGTGCACCATCCTCAACGACGTGCGCCTGCTGGCGGTCGCCGCCGCCAATGCCATCAACGAGGTGCGCGGCAAGGCGCCCGCCGCCAAGGCCAAGACCTATTAGCCGACTAGGGGCGACGCTGAGGGTCCCCGGGCCGCTTGGCCCGGGGCCGGCTAGTGGTCGCTCAGCGCCTTGCCGGTGTAGTCGCGCATGAGAGCCGTGGCGATGAGGCTCACGATGGCGCACGCCAAGATGTAGGCGGCAATGGCGTAGGGCGTGCCGTAGGTGGCAAATAGCCAGGTGGCGATCAGCGGCGCGGGGCCACCGGCGATCACGGATGCCAACTGATAGCCGAGTGAGGCGCCGCTATAGCGCAGCCGCCCGGGAAAGAGCTCGGCGATCAAGGCCGCCTGCGGCCCATACATGATGTCGTGCGGGATCAGGGACAGCACGATGGCGAGGAAGATGAGCGCATAGGAGCCCGTGTCGAGCATGGCAAAGTAGAGGAACCCGAACACGCCCGTGAGCGCCGCCCCGATCATGTAGGTCTTCTTGCGGCCGATGCGATCGGAGATATGCCCAAACAGGGGAATGGTGATGAAGGAGAGCACCGAGGCGGCGAGCACGGCCGTCAGAATGAAATCGCGCGGCACCTTGAGGGCGTTTACGGCATAGGCAAAGACGAAGGCCGTAAAGATATAGAAGGGCGCCTGCTCGGCCATGCGGGCGAAGGCGCTCAACAGGATCTCTTTACCGTGACCGCGCAGCACGGCCGGAACCGGCGCGCGCTCGAGGCGCTCGGCCTCCTGCAGGCGCGTGAAGGTGGGGGTCTCGAGAATGCCAAGACGAATATAAAGACCGACCGCGACCAGGACGATGCTGAGCGCAAACGGCAGCCGCCAACCCCACGCCAGAAACTCCTCGCCAGACATTTGGCTGAAGGCGAGCACGGCCAAATTGGCAAGAAACAGTCCGCAGGGCACGCCGAACTGCGGCCAGGAGGCAATGAAGCCGCGCTGGTCGTGCGTGCGCGACCATTCCATCGACAATAGGACCGAACCGCCCCACTCGCCGCCGACGCCGATGCCTTGCACGAAACGCAACACCGTCAGGATGACGGCACCCCAGATGCCGATGCTCTCATAGGTGGGCACGAAGGCGACCAGGAAGGTCGCAATCCCCATCAGCATCAAGGTTGCAATCAGCGTTGCCTTGCGGCCGATACGGTCGCCGTAATGGCCGAAGATCGCCGCGCCGATCGGCCGCGCCACAAAGCCGACGGCGTAAACGGCGAAGGCTTCGAGCGTTCCCACCAGGGGGTCGGAATTGGGAAAAAACAGCTTGGCGAAAACCAAGCCGGTGACGGTGCTATAGAGAAAGAAATCATACCACTCGATCGCCGTGCCGATGGTGCTGGCGACGACGGCCCGGCGCAGCTGAATGCGGTGTTCGTCTTCGCCGAGACGGCCAATGACAGCCTGGGCCATCACGCACCTCCATGCTGTCCCGCCCGGCTGCCGATCGTCTAACGTGGCGCCCGCCGGCAAGGTTCCAAGCCCGCCCCGACCGCACGCGGGGCGCCAACCGGGGAAAGGTGGGAGGGCGCGCCGGGCAGCGGAGCCCAGGGCGATGCCCGCTTGGCTCCGGGGGGTCTCTAGGTCTTGAGGTCGAGCCGGTAGTCGCGCGCCAGGATGGCGAGCGCCGCCGTCTTCAGCGCGCGGGGGTCGCGGCTCTGTTCCTGGCACACGGCCAAGATGGCGTTGGCAAGCTTGACGCGTGCGGCTTCGATGCTCACGGGATCGTTGCCAATGGCGCTGGCAACGCACTGCCAGGCTTCATCAAACGCTTGATAGGCAACCTTGAGGGTCTCGGGTCCAAACGACCCGCTTTCGACGATCTGGCGTGCTTTCATGAGGTCCTCAGGGCGAAAAACCCGCCCCCCGCACAGGCGGCCGAACATGGGGACCATGGTCCCGGGCCCGGAGCCTGTCGGTAAGCTAGATGACCTAGCGAGCCTCGGGAAAGGTTTTTGGCAGGTGATAAGCGATCCGCGTGCGCACCAACCGGTAGCACTCGCAGGAGGCGCCGATCAGGCCGTCGCGATCAAGAATGGTGACGCGCCGACGGCCGCACTCGATCAGGCCATCGCGCTGCAGTCCTTGGGCGGCATTGGTGATGCTGGGGCGGTGCACGCCCAGCATCTCGGCGAGTAGATCCTGGGTTAAAGGCAGGTCGTCGCCGTCGTGGCGATCGCGCATCATCAAGAGCCAGCGCGCCAAGCGCTGGCGCACGTTGTGGGCGCCGTTGCAGGCGGCCGACACCATCACCTGCTCGAGAAAGGCCAGCACGTGGGCCTGCACGAGCTTGAGGAACGTTGGCATCGCGTCCATGGCCCGCACGAACGCCTGGCGCGTCATTTTGGCCGCGCTCCCCGGCACCTGCACGAGCAGGCGGGCCGAGGATGCCTTGGCGCCGAACACGGCCTGGAACCCCGTGCCACCCTCGCGGCCGATGGTGGCCATCTCGATTATGCTGCCGTCGGGATAGACGGCCACCACCGAAATCACGCCGCTGTCCGGGAAGTAGACGTGATCCAACGAGCTATCGGCATCGACCAAGACCTGCTCGCGCTTGCACTCGATGTACTCGAGCTCGGGCTCGAGCTGCTTGAGGTCGAACTCGGGGAGAGCAAGAAGCAGGCGATTACGAGGCCAGTTTGCAGGAGCATTCATAGATCGTAAACGGCCCACCCGGCGTCTGGTTCGCCCGCGCCGCGACTAATCGTGCGAGGCAAAGATGTCGCGCCCGCAAAACCATGTCGGGAACTATTCGGCGGCGTTGCGCTTAGGTCCCGCCAGCCAGGCGTCGAGATCGGCCAAAGCCCGCGCGCTCAAGGCGCGCTTTTTGGCGGCGCCGCGCTCCTTGCCCTTGCCGCGGCTGCCGCCCGCGGGCTCGGGGGGCAGCGGCGGGAACAAGCCGAAGTTGACGTTCATCGGTTGGAACGAGCCGGCAGCGTCCGCCTCTGCGGCAAGGTGCCCGCCGGTGATGTGGCCAAGCAGGGCGCCGAAGGCGGTCGTGACCGGTGGCGGCTGCCAGGCCATGCCCCGACGTTCCGCCGCCGCCGCTTGGCCCGCAAGCAGCCCGATGGCGGCGCTTTCGACATAGCCCTCGCAGCCCGTGATCTGGCCCGCAAAGCGCAGGCGCGGGGAGACGCGCAGCCGCAACTGGGTGTCGATCAGCTTGGGTGCATTCAAGAAGGTGTTGCGATGGAGCCCGCCGAGGCGGGCAAACTCCGCCTGGGCGAGGCCAGGGATTAAACGGAAGATGCGGGCCTGCTCGCCGTGCTTGAGCTTGGTCTGGAAGCCGACCATGTTCCACAAGGTGCCGAGCGCATTGTCCTGTCGCAACTGCACGACGGCATAGGGGCGCTCGCCGCCGCGATGAGGATTTGAGAGACCGACCGGCTTCATGGGACCAAAGCGCAGGGTCTCGCGACCGCGCTCGGCCATCACCTCGATCGGCAGGCAGCCCTCGAAGTAGGGCGTCGAGGCTTCCCAGGCGTGGAAGCTGGTCTTCTCGGCGGCAATGAGCGCGTCGAGGAAGGTCTCGTACTCGGCCTTGCTCATGGGGCAATTGATGTAGTCGGCCCCCGTGCCGCCGGGGCCCGCCTTGTCGTAGCGCGATTGGCGCCAGGTGATGCCGGGATCAATGCTGTCGAGATGCACGATCGGGGCGATGGCATCGAAAAACGCCAATTCGCCCTCGCCGGTCAGGTCCTGGATAGCCGCGGAGAGGGCGGGCGAGGTCAGGGGCCCGGTGGCGATGATGACGTTATCCCAGGCGGGGGGCGGCAGGCCGGCAACCTCGCCGCGCTCGATGGCCACATGGGGGTGGGCGGCGAGTGCGCCCGTCACGTGCCGGGCGAAGTCGTCGCGATCGACGGCCAGGGCGCCACCCGCGGGCAGCTTGTGTGCATCGGCCGCGGCCATGATCAGCGAGCCCGCGCGCCGCATCTCCTCGTGCAACAGCCCCACGGCATTGGTTTCGGCATCGTCGGAGCGGAAGGAATTGGAGCAGACCAGCTCGGCCAGGGCGTCGGTCTTGTGGGCCTCGGTCGAACGGGTGGGTCGCATTTCGTGCACGATCACGCGCACGCCGGCGCGGGCAATCTGCCAGGCAGCCTCGCTGCCGGCGAGCCCGCCGCCGATGACATGGATGGGGTTGGCTTGCATGTTGGGGAAAATAGGCGCAAAGGCAGAGGCACTCAACCGGCCCGCGCGGGTCTTGCACGAACCGGCAGGCGCCGTCACCGTCGCCATCGGGCAAAGCCTAGGCGGCGCGCCCTTTGATCGGCGTTGGGAGCGCAGGAGGGTGCCGATGCATGCGGTGCAGCAAGCGGCAGAGGCCGTCGCGGCCAGGCTCAAGGCCCGCGGCGAGACGATTGCGATCTCCAAGTCCGCCGCCGGCGGGCTGATCTCGGCGGCGCTGCTCGCGGTCCCCGGGGCCTCGGCCTACTTTTTAGGCGGTGCCGTCGTCTACACCCGGCAGGCGCGGCGCGCCCTGTTGTCGATTCCCGAGGAGGCGATGGCAAACATCCGCTCGGCGAGTGAACCCTACGCCGCCCTGCTGGCACGGACGGTGCGCGAGCGACATGGCGCCAGCTGGGGCGTCGCCGAGACGGGCGCCGCCGGCCCCAGCGGCAACCGCTACGGCGATGCGGCCGGACATGCCTGCATCGCCGTTGATGGGCCGACGAGCCGCGTTCTGACGCTGGCAACGGGCAGTGCGGACCGCCAGGCCAACATGCAGGCATTCGCGCAGCGGGCCTTGGAGACCTTGCTCTCAGAGCTGGCGCGCTGATCGGGGCCCTATCTTCCAGGGCTGGCCTGGGCCGCCACCACCGGGGCGTGGGGTGACCCGACCTTTTTCTTATGGGGTGGATCGGGGTGCCAACCCAACACGGCCAGCATGACGAAGAAGCCGATGACGTAGGCAAGCGTAACGTGCCAGCCGTTGACGAGCCAGCGGCCGACCGATTTTGCTTCCGGGAACATGTTCGCCAGGGCCACGCCGGCGGACGAGCCGAACCAGATCATCGAGCCGCCAAATCCCACCGCATAGGCGAGATACCCCCAGTCGTAACCGCCCTGCTTCAGGGCGAGCGCGGTCAGCGGAATATTATCGAAGACGGCCGACACGAAGCCCAGACCCAACGCCGTCTGCCAGGAGGCGAGCGGCAACTTCTCGACCGGCATCATCGAGGCAGCGGTCACCAGCGCGAGCAGAAAGATCGTGCCCTTCAAGGTTTCCGGTAGCACCTCCCAATCCGGGCGCCGCAGCGGCGTGGCGACGATGATGGCGGCCCAAACGGCAAGGCCGATCACCGGTAAGGCATCGAGCAAGGCTGGGTATTTCAGGTTGGCAACGACGTTGGCCAGGATCGCGGTCACCAAAATCAGCGCGACGATGGCAACGCGCACCCATTCGATGCGCAGGCCGGCGGGGGCGTCCTTGGTGATCGGCTGATAGCGGTGTTGCTGCATGGCCGCGGGAACACCGAAGATGACAAGGGCAACGCTTGCCGCAATGAACGCCTCGAGCACGCTGAGCGGGCTCACGCCGTCGATCCACATCATGGTGGTTGTGGTGTCGCCCACCACGCTTCCCGATCCCCCCGCATTGGAGGCCGCGACGATGGCCGCGAGATAACCGATATGTACCTTGCCGCGGAAGACCTGCTGCGCCATGGTGCCGCCGATCAAGGCGGCGGCGATGTTGTCGAGAAAGCTCGAGATGACGGCCACGATCACCAGCAGCACAAAGCCGCCTTTCCAATCATCGGGCAGGATGCGCGGCATCTCCTCGGGCACGCGGCTTTTCTCAAAATGCCGCGACAAGAGCGCAAAACCCATCAGTAGCAGGAATAGGTTGGCGAGAATTACCCACTCGTGCGCCATATGCCCGGCGAGCCCGGACCAACCGTCGCCAAACTTGAAGCCCGTGAAGGCGAGCTTGTAGAGGGTAATGGTGGCAAGCCCGCCGAGCGCCACCGGCAGCGTGTGGTGGTGGAAGACGGCCACGCCCAACAGGGTCACAGCAAACAGGATAAAATCAACGGGGATGCCGAAAAGGTAGCGCGGCTCCGGTCCGCCGTCGCCGACCGCCGCCCAACAGGGAAGGCAAAGCATGACGAGACAGACCAAACCCGCGGCGGCCGAAGCGGCAGTCCTGACGGCCGCGGGCGGTCTTGGCCGAGCCGGGCCCGCCGCGCGGTCGCCTACGACCCGATTCGCATCTTTACGCATTGTGACTTCCCCCGACCCGCACTCTCCGACGCTAACGGACGGGGGCTAACGGGCAAAGCTTGAGTTGACCGGGCGGTGCCGGCCCTCGGAAGGGCTTGTCGGCGCCGCGCCGCACCCTAGGTGAAAGGCGAAAGCGTGCGCAAGGCCCCAACGCCGCACCCCTTCTCGCGGCGGCGGCGGGGTCGCCCCGGCGCCGGTATCTGTGGCATACTGGCGCCTTCCTCAGGTTGCCAAGGGCGCATCGGATGTACACGCAAGGCCTCAACAGCCCGGACGCCGCCGCCACGGCGCACAGCGAAGACCCTGCACGGCTCGCGCGCTTTCAAGGCAAGGTCGACACCGAGGACAAGGTTGAACCCAACGATTGGATGCCCGAGGCTTACCGGCGCACGCTGATCCGGCAGATCTCCCAGCACGCCCATTCCGAGGTGATCGGCATGCAACCGGAGGGCAATTGGCTCACACGCGCACCCTCCTTGCGCCGCAAGGCGGGGCTGCTCGCCAAGGTGCAGGACGAGGCGGGGCACGGCCTTTATCTTTACGCCGCGGCGGAGACGCTGGACATCTCGCGCGAGGAGATGCTCGAGCAGCTGCTCGTGGGCAAAGCCAAGTACTCCTCGATTTTCAACTACCCGACCTTGTCGTGGGCCGACATCGGCGCCATCGGCTGGCTGGTCGATGGCGCCGCCATCATGAACCAGATCCCGCTCTGCCGCTGCAGCTTCGGCCCTTACGCGCGGGCGATGATCCGCATTTGCAAGGAGGAGAGCTTCCACCAGCGGCAGGGCTACGAAATCATGCTCACGCTCTCAAAGGGCACGGCGGCCCAAAAGCAATTGGCGCAGGACGCGCTCAACCGCTTCTGGTGGCCGGTGCTGATGATGTTCGGCCCCTCCGACAAGGAGAGCCTGCATTCCGCCGACACCATGAAGTGGAAGATCAAGCGTTTCTCCAACGACGACCTGCGGCAGAAGTTCATCGATGCGACCGTGCCCCAGGGACATCACCTGGGGTTGACTTTCCCCGACCCGCACCTGTCGTTCGACGCTGCCAGCGGGCATTGGCGTACCGGCGAAATCGACTGGAGCGAGTTCAAGCGGGTGCTGGCGGGTGACGGCCCCTGCAACCGGCAACGCATGCACACCCGCAAGACGGCGCACGCCGATGGGGCCTGGGTGCGCGAGGCGGCGCTGGCCTATGCGGCAAAGCGCGCCAAGCGCGCGAGCCTGCCGCACGCGGCCGAATGAGAGAAGGCGATCCCCGTGTCCGAAACCCTAATGCCGCTCTGGGAAGTGTTCATTCGCAACCGCTCCGGCATGCCGCACAAGCATTGCGGCAGCGTGCATGCGGCCGACGCGACCATGGCGCTGCACGCGGCGCGCGACGTCTATACCCGCCGGGGCGAGAGCGTTTCGATCTGGGTGATACCCTCGAGCGCGATCACCGCCTCGGACCCTGGCGACAAGGACCACCTGTTTGAGCCGACGGCGAGCAAACCGTATCGGCACCCCACCTTCTACACGGTGCCCGACGAGGTCGGGCATATGTGAGGCCGGAGCCTGGGGATTGCCAAGCCATCAGCAAGGGGCCGCGCACCTGAGCACGAGCGCTGATACCGCGGGCAGCCTCGGGCCTGCGCCGCACGCATCGGCGGCGCTGTTGCCCTATCTGCTGAGCCTCGCCGACGATGCCCTGGTGCTGGGACATCGCCTCTCCGAATGGTCCGGGCGCGGCCCGACCCTGGAAGAGGATATCGCGCTGTCCAATCTGGCCCTCGATCTCATCGGCCAAGCCAGACTGTACTATTCCTATGCCGGGGAGCTCGAAGGTCGGGGCCGCGATGAGGACGCGCTTGCCTATTGGCGCGACGAGCACGCCTATCGCAACTTGTTGCTGCTCGAGCAGCCGAATGGCGACTTTGCCATGACCATGGCGCGCCACCTGCTGTACGCGGCCTTCCTCGATCCCTATTTTAAGGCCTTGTCGGCCTCCGCCGATCCCCGGTTGGCCGAGATCGGAGCCAAGGCCGCCAAGGAAATGGCTTATCATCTGCGCCATGCCGCCGAGTGGGTGATCAGGCTTGGCGACGGCACCGAGGAAAGCCGCGCCAGGACCGCGGCCGCGCTCGATGAGTTGTGGATGTACACGGGCGAGATGTTCGAAATGGATGCCGGCGAGACCGCGCTCTGCGCGCAGGGCATCGCCGTCGACCGCGCCAGCTATCAGGCCGGCCTGGGAGGCGACGCTTGCCCACGTGTTGGCGGAGGCGACCTTGGCGCGGCCCGCCGATCGCTGGATGCAGCGCGGCGGCCGCGCGGGCCAGCACAGCGAGCACCTCGGCCGACTGCTGGCGGAAATGCAGGTCGTGCACCGCGCCCATCCCGGCGCCAGCTGGTGAGGAAGCATGCCGAGCGAACGTGAGCGCAACGGACACCCGACGGGCCCCAACAGCCCCGCCGACGCGCTGGCGCGCGCTCGGGCCGCGGCTGCGGCCGTGGTCGACCCCGAAATTCCGATTTTGACGCTCGAGGATCTTGGGATCTTGCGCGGCGTCGCCCACAAGGATGGACAGATCGTCGTCGAGCTGACCCCGACCTACATCGGCTGCCCCGCGACCTTCGCCATCCGGCTGGCCGTAGAAGCGGCGCTGGCCGCCGCCGGCCTGCCCGAGGCGCGCGTGGTGACGCAGCTGTCGCCGCCCTGGTCGACGGAGGCGATCACCGAGACGGGACGGCGCAAGCTCAAGGCCTTTGGCATCGCCCCGCCGGCGCGCGCCACGGGCCCAGGCGCGTTGTTTCGCGATGCCAAGGTGGCCTGCCCGCGCTGCGGCTCGACCAAGACCAGCAAGCTTTCCGAATTCGGTTCGACGGCCTGCAAGGCCCAGTGGCGCTGCGACGCCTGCCGCGAACCCTTCGACTATTTCAAGTGCATCTGAAGACCTCTGACCTTTGAAGACCTGGGCCGTTGATGCACGACTTTCACCGCCTGACCATCGCCGAGATGAAGCACGAGACGTCGGAGGCGATCTCGGTCGTGCTTTCACATTCCGACCGCGCTCGCACCCCTGTTCCGCTTCAAGCCCGGCCAGCACTTGGGCGTGCGCGCCGAGATCGACGGGCAAGAGCAGCGCCGCAGCTACTCGATCTGCTCGGCTCCCGGCGAAGCCGACCTGCGCATTGCCATCAAGCGCATCGCCGACGGGCGCTTTTCGCATTGGGCGAGCGCCACCTTGGCAGCGGGGGCGACGCTGGAGGTGATGCCGCCGGCCGGCCGCTTCGTGTTGCCGCCCTCCCAAGGCGAGGCGAGGCAGGTGGTGGCCCTGGCGGCCGGGGCCGGCATCACACCGATCCTCGCCATGCTGAAGCATGCGCTGGCGACCGAACCGGCCACCAGCTTTACCCTCGTCTATGGCAACCGCCGCCCCGAGACGATACTGTTTCGGCAGGAGCTGGAGGACCTCAAGGATCGCCACCTCGGCCGCTTTACACTCCTCAATGTGCTCTCGCGCAACGATGAGAGCAGCGCCCCGCTGTTGGAAGGGCGCATTAGCGGTGACAAGGTCAAGGCCTTGGCTGGCTCGCTGTTCAAGCCGACCGAGGTTGCGCATTTCTTCCTGTGCGGACCCGGCTCGATGATCAAGGAGACGCGCAACGCACTATTCGCCCTGGGGGTGCCGCGCGCAGCGCGTTCACCATGAGTTTTTTGCTCCCGGCGGCGGCGCCTATCGCGCGGCTGCGGCGCCATCACGCTCCTCTCCGCCGGGCCCGGTGCCCAGCCCCGGCCCGAGCGAAGGCACTGAGGCGATCGCCATCCTCGATGGCATCAAGCATGCCTTTGTGGTGCCCCGGGGCGGCCACGTGGTCGACGCCGCCCTGGCCCAGGGCATTCGCGTACCCTACTCCTGCAAGGGCGGCATGTGCTGCACCTGCCGCGCCAAGCTGATCGAGGGTGAGGCGCGCATGACCACCAACTACTCGCTCGAGCCGTGGGAAATCGCGCGCGGCTTTATCCTGACCTGTCAGGCCGTGCCGACGACGGACCGCCTGGTGGTCGACTACGACCAGATGTGACGCGACCGCGGCACCGGCTTCGGGGGCTCAAGCGCGGGTGGCGGCAATTTCCTCTTCGACGGCGCCGAGGCTGTCCTTGCCGAAAAAAATCTCATCCCCGACGTAGAAGGTGGGCGCGCCGAAGGTGCCGCGGGCAACCGAGCTCTCGGTGTTCTTGAGGAGGGTGTCCTTGACGGCCTGCTCCTGAATTTGCGCCAGCGTGCCTTGACCGTCGAGACCGGCGGCATCGAGGGTGGCGCGGATCACCTCCGGATCGTCCATCTTTTTTTCTTCCTCCCACATGGCCTGGAAGACGACCTCGACGTAGCGTTGAAAGGCGGGGCCGAGCCGGCCGCGACCGCGCCGCGCATGATCTGCACGGTATTCACGGGGAAATGCGGGTTCATCCGAAAGCCGGTAAGGCCGTACTTTTTGATGAAGCGTCGCACCTCGAGCCTTTGGTACTCGCCTTTGTTCTTAATGCCCTTGAACTGCACCATCGGCGGCTGGTTGTTGGTCAGCTTGAAGACGCCGCCGAGCAGGATGGGCACATAGTCAAAGTGAGCGCCGGTGCTCTGTTCGATGGCGGGGATCACCTTGTGCGCAAAGTAGGCGTTGGGGCTGCCGAAATCGAAATGAAATTCGACCTTTGCTGGCATCTGTCCGTTCTCCACACTGCTCTGGGTGGCCTCACCAGGTTTCGATCCAGGGTCTCAGATCCATCTCGTGCGTCCAGGCCGAGCGGCTCTGCTGGTAGAGCTGAAGGTAGACCTCGGCGATCGCCGCCGGATTGAGGATGCCGTCACGGTCCTTGAGGGCGGCGCGCTCGGGAAAGTTGCTGCGAATGAATTCGGTATCGATCGCGCCATCGATCACCACGTGGGCGACGTGAATGCCCTCAGGCCCAAGCTCGCGCGCGAGGCTTTGCGCCAATGCGCGCAGACCTGCCTTGGCGCCGGCAAAGGCGCAATAGCCGCTGCCGCCCCGGAGGCTGGCGGTGGCGCCGGTGAACAGGATGGTGCCGCGGCCGCGCGGCAGCATGGCTTTGGCAACCTCGCGCCCCATCAAAAAGCCGGCAAAGCAGGCCATTTCCCAGACCTTGAAATAGACGCGCGAGGTGGTCGCGATCACGGGAAAGCGCACGTTGGCCCCAATATTGAAGACCGCTACCTCGATCGGGCCAACCTCGCGCTCGATGGTGGCGATGAGCGCGACCATGGCCTCTTCCTTGCGCGCGTCCGAGCCAAAGGCGCGGGCCTTGCCGCCGGCGCGCTCGATCTCGGCGACGAGGGGGGCAAGCTTGTCGGCGTGACGGCGGGTGACGCAGGCGACAAAGCCTTCCTGCGCAAAACGCCGGGCGATGGCGCCGCCGGTCGCATCGCCGGCACCGACCACGAGGGCGACCTTTGCCTCCGCCATGCCAAAAATCCCTTTTCTTGCCGCTCTCGCCGGCCCCGGGCGCCAGCACAAGAGCCAGCACTCTCAAGGGTCACCACTTGGGGTCACCACATGGGGTCACCATTCGGGCTGAGCACCCCGGACCCAGCACCCAGGGCTCAACAGCAAAGCTAGTCGCGAAGGTCGGGGGACGGAAGGGCCGATCGGTCATGGCTCAGTCGTGGAGCGGAGCGGCGCCTTGGGCGCGCTTGGGCGCACACCCGCAAAGGCCGGCAGGCATCAGGCGGCGCGGCGCGCGCCGCGCGAGCGCTGGCGCATTTCCGCCTTGAGGAGGTTGCGGTAGGGCCCGGCGCGGGCGGCAAGCTCGCGCGGGGCGCCGTCCTGCAGCACGCGTCCGGCATCGATCACGAGGATGCGGTCGAGGCGATGCACGGTGGTCAGGCGATGGGCGATGGCGATCGACCGTGCGCCCCTGCATCAGCCGCGCCAGGGCTTCGCGGACGGCCTCCTCCGATTCGCTATCGAGCGCCGAGGTGGCCTCGTCGAGCAGAAGCAACGGCGCGTCCTTGAGGAAGGCGCGGGCGAGCGCAATGCGCTGGCGCTGTCCGCCGGACAGGCGCGCGCCGCGATCACCGACCATGGTGTCGAGCCCCTGTGGCAGGTCGGTCGATGAAGCCGCAGCGTGCGGCGGCGGCCGCCGCCCACACCTCGTTCGTCGCTGGCCTCCGGGCGCGCATAGCGAATGTTTTCCATCAGCGAGCGATGAAACAGCGAGATGTCCTGCGGCACCACGGCGATGGCCTCGCGCAGGCTCTGCTGGGTCACCTCCGTGACGTCGTGGTCGGCAATCAGGATGCGGCCGCTGTCGATGTCGTAGAAGCGCTGGATCAGCGCCAGGATCGTAGTCTTGCCGCCGCCGGAGGCCCCGACCAGGCCGACCTTCTGGCCGCTTTCGATCGTGAAGTTCAAGCCCGTTGAACAAGCTGTGGGCAGTCGGGATAGGCGAACACCACGCCTGTCGAACTTGACGCTGATGCCGCCGCGCGCCAGCGGCTTTGGCGTCGGGCCGATCGCACAGCTGGTGGGGGACGAGCAAGCGTCTCGCAGGGCTTCGGCGAAGCGCGCGGCGTGCTGGGTGACATCGACCAGGGCGATGGCAAGGTCGCGCGTGGCGTGCAGCACGGAAAGGCCCAAGGTGCACACCAGAATGACGTCGCCGGTCGTCGCGCGGCCCTGCTGCCACAGCAGCAGCACCCAGGCGAGCAACCCGATCGTCAGCGCCACCGTGACAAGGGCATGGCCGATGCGCAGGCGCTCGAGATAGCGCAGGCTTCTCTGGCGCGCGGCCATCTCCTGGCCTACGGTGGCCTCGAAGCGGCGGTTTTCCGCGCGAGATGCCGTCGAAGGCTTTCACGATCGCCATATTGCCGACCACGTCGGTCAGCTCGCCGTCGACCGCCGCCGCGCGGTTGGCAAATTCGTGGTGCAAGCGGCTTGCCGGCCGCGGCCTTGCGCACCATCGTGGCGATGACCAGCGCCGCGACCGCGACCAGGCCGGCCGCCATCGGCAGGCTCACCGTGCCGACGAACACGATCGCCCAGACGGTGGCCATGCACGGCGGCAGCACGTTCCACACCAGCATGTTCTCGACGGTGAACAGGGCATTGGAGGTCGCGGTGACGCGCGCGGTCAGCGCGCCGGGGGAGGCGAGCCGCGAAATAGCTCGGCGCGTGGCCGGTCAGATGGCGGAAGAGGTCGCGCCGGACGTCGCCGGTGACGCTGACAAACGTCGAGTTGCCGACCCAGCTGGCGACGCGCCACAGCAAATTGTCGCCGCGATAAGGCCACCAGCAAGACAAAGACGTGCCAGACGGCCTGCCGGGGCGCGCGGCGCGCCCGACAGAGTATCGACCAGGAGCTTTACCGCATACTGGGTGACGATCGAGCACAGCACCGCGGCGCGACGGCGGCAAGGATGATCGCATGGGCTTTGCTCCGCCGTCGCACGTAGCGGAAGAAGAAGGCGATCGGCCGCTCGGCAAATGTCGCAAGGTCTACCACGGACCGCTACTCCCCTGGGTCCACATGGCCGCCGCTGCCCCTCACAACGTGTGAGTGTTCGTTCGGTTCGCTTCCAGACCATTGATGTCTTTCGGGTGCAGTTTCCGGCATTGCAACCAGAAGGGTAACGAAGGCGGCGGCGGCCGTGATGGCGAGCCCCAGGAAAGCCGTACCACTTCCGAATCTTGCCGCGAGATAGCCGGCTACGGCGGCACTGAGGGCCGCCCCGATGCCCGTGGCGCTGGCGACGATGCCTTGCGCCAAATTGAAGCGTCCTGTACCCCCGGGTGATATCGGCGAGCGAGAGCGGCACGAGCACCCCCAGCACGGCCCCGCAGATGCCATCGAGCATCTGCGCGGCCACGATCACCCAGGGATCGCTGTTGAAGGCCAGAATGGCCGCGCGCGCCGGCAGCGCGGCGAAGCCCAACAACAGGACCGGGCGCCGGCCCCAGGACACGGCGAGCCGTCCCACGCCCGGCGCGATCAGGGCCACCATGAGCTGTGGTACGACGATGCACACCGCCACGAGCGCGCTCGCCCATTGGCGCCGAGCGCATGGCCATTTCCGTTCCCACCAGCGGCAGCATGGCGGCGTTGGCGGCATGGAAGAGGAAGAGGGCGAAGGTTAAGACCAGCAGGGAGCGTTTGCCCAAGAGCTGGCCGATCAGGACGGGCGCGGGGTCGGCGCGCGGCTCGCGCGCGACGATGCCGCCGTCGGCCAGTACCGAATCGATGTCGCTTTCGCGAATTTGCGCCAAGGCGAGCAGGGTCGGTAGCGCCAGCACCGCCGTGACCAGGAACACCGCCTGTGGCGAGATCAGATAGCCGATTGCGCCCATCGCGCCGGCCGCGAGACCGTTGCCGATGGAGGCAAAGCGCGCGTTGCGGCCGAGCCGCGGGCCGACCGCGGCATGGCCGACGAGGCCGAGCGTGATGGCGGCGATGGCGGGACCCAGCACCGAACTCGACGCCACGTGCAAAAGCTTGGCGATGAGGATGCCGAGAAAGGAGGGGAAGAGGGCGATCAGGAGGGCGCTGATCCCGATGCCGACGATGGCCAGCATGGCGACGCGGCGCTTCGACGGCACCATGTCGACGAGCCAGCCGGCGGGCAGCTGACTGATGAGGCCGGCGAGGCTGCCGATGGCGAGGATCAGCCCGATATCGGCCTGGTTCCATTTCTGGGTGGTGAGATAGACCGCGAGGAAGGGACCAAAGCCCGTCTGGATGTCGGCCACGAAGAAGGTGAACCAGTCGAGACCGCGTTCACTCCTGCGCAAGGCGGGTTGCACCGCGACAGACCTTTCACACTCAACGAGACGGGCGTGGCGGCGGTAGGTTCGGTCGCAAGTTAGTCGCTGGTCGCCTTCACCAGGGAGGTATATTCGCTGCTCTTATAGTCCGGCGCCGCCCGGATCTGATCGCGCGAGACGTCAACGGCAATGACCCGCCCGGAAAAGCGAAAGGCCGACCACTCGATGGCGATCTTGCGCGTGCCAATACCAAGAAATCCACCAAACTCGACGACGGCGGCACGCACGGTGCCGTCGCGGTCGGCCAACAAATCGATGATCCGGCCCGCGTCCCCGTCGGGGGCTGTCGCCACGTCGCGCCCCAAAATGCTCTCAAGCCGCACCGGCACGGCTGACGCTTGGCCTTCTTCGGCCGCGCGCGTCTGCGCCATGGGCGCCAAAACGGTGAGGAAGAGGGCGCCAAGCAGGACGCCACCCAGAAGAAGCGTTGAGAGCAAGGCTCGCCGTGCTGCGCGTGCCATGACCGCCTCCTACCCTCCTAAACCCGCAAGACCATAAAGCCAACGACGTGCAGGGGCGTCCGGTTCCGCCGTGGTGATCTGCAATCGACGGGCTGGGAGGTCGGAGCCAGCCGCTCGGGTCTGGAACGGGGGCCTCCAGTCGACCGGCGTGGGCGACAGGCCGCGGCTAATCACCCTTGTTGGTGGTGGGCGGTTTCCCAGAACCGCTCCTTCCAGCCGTCAATTCCTCCTTGGCCTTGAGGGTACCGACGCGGTTGAGGAAGGCCGTGACGTGGGCGATCCGCTGTGGCCGTGAGGTGAATTCGAAGCCGGGGTCGTTCAGCTGGGCGACCAGGTCGTCGATGCTTTCGGGGGCCTCCTGCACCTGCTTCCAGAGGGCTGCGGCTTGGCGCTTGCCGGCGTTCGCCACCCAGATCGCTGCCTCGAGCGCGTTGGCGACGGCATGGAACAGGGTGGGGTTTTTCTCCTTGGTCTGCTTGGTGGCCAACAGCGTAAATTTGCGTCAGCGGGCCGCCAAAGACCTTGCGGCTATCGGTAATAACGTGCGCGCCCGGCAGTTTCAGGCCGCGTTTCGTGAAGGGCTACACGCCGATGTATGCCGTGATTGTCGCCTTGCCATAACCGGCCGACAGCGCCGTGACCCCGCGTCGGGGTGGCCCAGTGCCACGGTCAAGTGGTCGAGGCGATGCGGGTCGCCCCATAGCTGCTCGGCCGCCATTTGCAGCATCATGGCGTTGAAGGACAGGCGCACGGTGGGCACGGCAATGCGATCCTGCTCGCCAAAATCGGCCAGCGTCTTGACGTTGGGGTTGATGGTGTAGAGCGTCATGGCGCCATTGCTGACGGCGCCGACCGCCTTGACCTCGTTGGCGCTGCCGCGCGTGCGCTCCCACACGGTGAGCAAGGACGGCAAGGCCGCCGTGCCGTAGTCGGCGGCCCCCGAGAGCAGGGCGTCGAGCACCGGGCCCGGCCGCTCAAGGCCGTCGCGGTGGCCTCGACCTTACCCAAACCCAGCTTGGTTATTTCCCGCTGCAGGATGCCGCCGCTGACCATGACATCGACCGGGATATAGAGGAGGCCGCGCTGTTGGACGAAGCGCACGGGTGAGCGGGCTTTGCCCCTGCACAAAAGCCGGGGGCGGCCAGAAGCGCCCCGCCCCTGATGAGCGCGCTGAGCGCGCGGCGGCGGCTGACTCCTTTCGGGCCTTGACCCTTGGCATCTGCTCCTCGCTTTTGCTTTGGCCGCCCTCATCTTCCCGGCCCTCGTCTTCCCGGCCCTCGTCTTCCCGATTGCCGCCGCGGCGTGGCGGGCAACTGAACTTTTGCGCGCGCACGCTTCATGATAGACCGGCCGGGACACAACAAGAAAACAAGGCGCCGCCCAGGGCAGGGCGGCCAAGGGAAGGACGCAAAGCCGTGCGCTGGATCCGCTTTTCGCATCAGGGCCGTCGCGCCTACGGCATTCTCGAGGGCGATCGCCTGCGGGAGGTCGCGGGCGATCCCTTCCAGGGCTGGGAGGCTACCGCAAAAAGCCACGAGCTCGCCGGGGTCAAGATCGAAGTGCCCGTAGTGCCGCCAACCTTTTATTGCGTCGGGCTCAACTACGCCCAGCACGTGCTGGAAGCGGCCACCAAGCTCGGCATCAAGGCCGATCTGCCGACGCAGCCCGACGTCGGCTACCGTGCCGTCAATGCCCTGATCGCGCATGAGGAAGCGGTGGTGATCCCCGCTGGCGCGCAAAAGGTGCAGTACGAGGGCGAGCTCGCCGTGGTGATCGGCAAGCGCGCCCGGCATCTGCCGGAGGCCGACGCCCTCTCCTGCGTGCTCGGCTACACCATCGGCAACGACGTCAGCGAGCGCGCCTGGCAGAAGTCCGACCGCACGCTGTGGCGGGCCAAAAACGCCGATACCTTCAAGCCGATGGGTCCGTGGATCGAAACCGACGTCGACCTCGAGCGGCTGGAAACGCGGGTTTCGGTCAACGGCCGCGAGACCACGCGCTTTAAAACCAATGCCATGCTGTTCGGCGTCGCCACCTACATTGCAACCATCACGCGCTACGTCACGCTCTATCCCGGCGACGTCCTGTGGATGGGAACGGACGGAACCTCGCCCGACCTCAAGGCGGGCGACGTCGTCGAGGTTGAGATTTCTCAGATCGGCACCTTGCGCAATACCTTCGTTGCCGCCACGGAGCGCTGAGCACACGTTATCGGCTCCCCATGACCGCAACGGCCAGCCAGGCGCGCGCGCGCCAGACCGTTGACCCCAGAATTGACCCCCCGAACTGAGCCAAGCGTTGATGCAAGGCCCAAGCATTGAGCCGGGACGAGATGAGGAAAGGAAAGCCAATGCCGAGTGGAAGACGAGCCGTGGCGGCCGTGGTCGGGGTAATGGCCGGCGTGCTCGCCACCACGGCGGCAGCCCAAGTCCCCGAGGTCCGCTTTGCGCGCCAGTTTTCCATGGGCTACCTGCAGTTCAACATCATGGAGCACCACCAGCTGCTCGAGAAGCACGCCAAGGCGGCCGGCGTTGGCGAGGTCAAAGTGGTGTGGGCGACCTTCAACAGTCCAGCGGCCATGAACGATGCCTTGCTGTCGGGCTCGGTCGACATCGTCTCCGGCGGGGTGCCGGGGTTGCTCACAATCTGGGCGCGCACGCAGGGGAGCGCTAACGCGGTGAAGGGCATCACGGCGTTCTCCTCCCAGCCGATCCTGCTCAACACCAGCAATCCCAAGATCAAGGGCCTTACGGACTACACGGAAAAGGACAAGATCGCGCTGCCGGCGGTGAAGGTGTCCGTGCAGGCGATGATGCTGCAGATGGCGGCGGCCAAGCAGTGGGGCCAAGAGAACTACGCCAAGCTCGATCCGATTACGGTCGGCATGTCGCCGCCCGACTCCACCATCGCGCTTTTGAGTGGAACCAGCGACATCACCAGCGTCTTCAGCGTGCCGCCGTTCCAGTACCAGCAACTGGAGAAGGCAGGCATTCACACCGTGCTCAATTCCTATGAGGTGTTCGGCGGCCCGCACACCTTCACCGTGGCCTGGACCTCCTCGCAGTTTCGCGACAAGAACCCGGCGCTCTACAAGGCGCTGATTGCGGCCTTCGCGGAAGCGACCGAGATGCTGAAGGCGGACGTGAAGCCCGCCGCGCAGTACTGGATCGACAACGTGAAGTCGAAGATGACGGTCGAGAAGATCGCCGAGATCGCCGGCGGCGAGCAAGTCAAATGGACCATGGTGCCGGAGAACACCATGAAATATGCCGAGTTCATGCACGCCGTCGGCAGCATCAAGGTGAAGCCTTCAAGCTGGCAGGACCTGTTCTTCCCCGAGGTGCACAACCTGCCCGGCAGCTAAAAAAAACGCGCGACCCTTCCCCTGTTGGCCACGGAGGCCGCCACACCATGCATGCTCCATCCGGCCCAACGCCGCTGCTCCAAGTCGACGGCGTCACGCTGCAGTACAAGACCGAACGGCACCTCGTCACCGCCACCTACCGCGTCAGCTTCGACGTCTACCGCGCCGACCGGTTCGTGCTGCTCGGACCATCGGGCTGCGGCAAGTCGACCCTGCTCAAGGCGGTGGGCGGCTACATGGCGCCCACCGAGGGCAGCATGCGCCTCAAGGGACTGCCCATTCGCGGGCCCGGCGCCGACCGCGTGTTCGTGTTTCAGGAGTTCGATCAATTGCTGCCGTGGAAAACGGTCAAGCAAAACGTGACTTTTGCGCTCGAAGCCTCGCGCAAAATGCGCGGCAAGGCGGCCGAGGCACAGGCCATGCGCTATATCGAGAAGGTCAATCTTGCCAAGTTCGCCAACGCCTACCCGCACACGCTCTCGGGCGGCATGAAGCAGCGCGTCGCCATCGCCCGGGCGATGGCCATGGAAGCCGACGTACTGCTGATGGACGAGCCCTTTGCCGCGCTCGACGCCCTGACCCGGCGCAAAATGCAAGACGAGCTCTTACAGCTGTGGGCCGACACGCGCTTTACCGTGCTGTTCGTCACCCATTCCATTCCGGAAGCCACCCTGATCGGCAACCGCATTTTGCTGATGTCGCCCCACCCGGGCCAGGTGAAGGGCGAACTCAACAGCGACGGGCGCGATCCCGTCGATGCCGCGGGCCGCAAATTGTCCGACCGGATCCACGACTTGCTGTTCGCGGACCGCATCGAGGAGCAGGAGACCACACCCCATGGTTGACGCCCCCACCACCTCGCGCGCCCCAACCATGACGCCGCCGACGCGCCCGGAATATCTGCGCGACACCGTGGCCGGCTCTGGCATCGGCGTGGTGCAAAAGCCGTTGACGGTGTGGGTAAGGCTTGCCCAGCAGGCCTGGCTGCGCAAGGCGCTGATCCTGCTGCTGATCGCGCTGGCCTGGGAGCTCTATGCGCGCCGGCTCAACAACGCGCTGCTGGTGCCCACTTTCAGCGCCACCGTCGAGGCCTTTTGGGAGGGGATCCGCAACGGCGACATTCCGGTCAAGGTCTCCAATTCCGTGCAGTTGCTGCTCAAGGGCTACGTCCTGGGGCTGACGCTCGCCATGGTCTTCACGGCGCTGGCGATGATGTCCCGGGTCGGCAACGATTTGCTCGAGACCTTGACGTCCGCGTTCAACCCACTGCCGGCGATCGCGCTCTTGCCGCTGGCGCTGATTTGGTTTGGGCTCGGCGACATTTCCATCATTTTCGTGCTGGTGCACTCGGTGCTATGGGCCGTCGCCCTCAACACGCATTCGGGCTTCCGGTCCGTGTCGAACACCTTGCGCATGGTCGGGCGCAACTACGGTCTCAAGGGACCACGCTTTATTATCAAGATTTCTGATCCCGGCCGCCTTTCCCTCCATCCTGACGGGGCTCAAGATCGGTTGGGCCTTTGCCTGGCGCACGCTGATCGCCGCCGAGCTCGTCTTCGGCGTCTCCTCAGGCAAAGGCGGGCTTGGCTGGTATATTTATGAAAACAAGAACATGCTCGACATTCCCGCGGTGTTTGCCGGTCTTTTCACGGTCATCCTCATCGGCCTGATCGTGGAAAACCTGATCTTCCGCAACATCGAGGCGGCAACCGTGCGCCGCTGGGGCATGCAATCTTAAAGGCGACGGCGTCGAGGCGCTTGGCACGCGCTCATCGTCAGAGGTTGCTCGGCGCCAAGAATAGGCTAGTCTTTCGCAAAAAGCCGGGCACACCCGAACCTGGCCAGCCGACTGGGAGGATTGAAAGCATGCAGCGTCGAGCTTGGCTCGCGCTGGTCGCGGCGGCGGCCAGCCTCGTGGGTCTCGTGGCACCGGCCTCTGGCCAGGGGCCAAGCGATTTTCCGTCGCGACCGATCACCCTCATCGTTCCCTTCCAGGCCGGCGTCAGCGCCGACCTGTTGTTCCGCGGCATCGCCGAAAGCGCCTCCAAACAGCTGGGACAGCCGGTGATCGTCGAGAACAAGCCGGGCGGCAGCGCCACGCTTGGACCGGCGACGATGGCGGCCACGGCCAAGCCGGACGGCTATACCATCGGCCAGATCGCCATCCCCGTGTTTCGCGTGCCCTACATGCAAAAGGCGACCTTCGATCCGGTGAAGGACTTCACCTACATTATCAATCTCGGCGGCTACACCCTGGGCGCGGTCGTCAAGTCCGACGGGCCCTTCAAGGCCTGGAGCGACGTCATCGCCTTCGCCAAGGCCAATCCGGGCAAATTCACCTATGCCACGATCGGCGCCGCCACCACCAATGCCATTGCGATGGAGCTGATGGCCCGGCAATCCGGCGTCCAGTTCACGCACATCCCGAGCAAGGGCGGGGGCGAATCCATCGCCGCGGTGCTCGGCGGCCATGTCATGATGATGGTGGAATCGCCGGGATGGGCGCCGCAGGTGGCCTCGGGTGATTTTCGCCTTCTGATGCTGCTCAACGGCCAACGCAGCAAGAAGTGGCCCGAGACGCCGACCCTCAAGGAGTTGGGCTACACTTACGAGTTCGATTCCCCCTTCGGGCTGGCCGGGCCCAAGGGCATGGACCCGGCAATCGTCAAGAAGTTGCATGACGCCTTCAAGAAGGCCTACGAGGACGACAAAGTCATCGAGCTCTTCGACCGGTTCGATTTCGTGCGCCGCTACATGAGCACCGAGGACTACCAGGCCTTCATACCCAAACTCGCCGCCGCCGAAAAGGCGGCCCTGGAAAAAGTGGGGCTGGCCAAGTCGGAATAGCGCGGCGCTGCCTGCCACCCCCGGTCCCCACCACCCCCCAGAGAAGGACATCGTAACCGGATGAACGTCACTTGCGGTCGCCTTGTCGCCCTCATCATGACCGGGCTCCTCGGCGTGGCCCCGGCCACGGCCTTGGCCCAGGCCTATCCGGCCAAGCCGGTCACGATGGTGGTGCCCTGGCCGGCCGGCGGCTCCACCGATATCGTCATGCGCGCCATCTCGGAGGCGGCCGCCAAGCATCTGGGCCAACCGATCGTCATCGACAACAAGCCCGGTGCCTCCGGCACGCTGGGCCCCGCCGTGGTGGCGGCGACCGCCAAGCCCGACGGCTATACGCTGGCGCAGATCCCGATCACGGTGATGCGCCTGCCGCTCATGCAAAAGGTGACCTGGGATGCGCGCAAGGACTTCACCTATGTCGTGCACCTGACCGGCTACACGTTCGGGATCACGGCCAAGGCCGACGGTCCCTTCAAAACCTGGCAGGACGTCGTCGCCTTCGCCAAGGAAAATCCGGGCAAGGTGACCTACGCGACCCCCGGCACCGGCACTTCGCTGCACATCGGCATGGAACAGATTGCGGCCCGGGCCGGCATTCAAATGACGCATGTGCCCTTTAAGGGCGGGGCCGAGACCAATGCCGCGGTGCTCGGCGGTCACACGAGCCTGCAGGCCGACTCCACCGGCTGGAAACCGCTGGTCGAGGGCGGTCAATTGCGCTTGTTGGCGATTTGGACGGGCGAGCGCAGTAAGGTCTGGCCCGACACGCCGACGCTCAAGGAGTTGGGCTATCCCTTCGTGTTCGATTCCCCCTTCGGCATTGCCGGTCCCAAGGGCATGGATCCCGAGGTCGTGAAAAAACTGCACGATGCCTTTAAGAAGGCGCTCGAGGAGCCCGCCGTGATCGAGATGATGGCCAAATACGACATGGTGCCGCGCTACCTCGACACGGAGGGCTATCGCAAGGCGGTGGAAGAGGTGATCAGCAGCGAGCAGGCGGCCTTGGAAAAGATTGGCCTCGCCAAAAAAGACTAAAGCGACCTTCCCGCGAGGGCAGGCCCGCCAAAGCCAGTAGAGAGAGCGAGAGAAAGAGAAGAAGGCGAGGTTTAACGGGGGCCGTTCGTAAAGCTTACGGCCCCGTGCACACAAAGACGTTTGTGAGGATGCTGCGAAATTCTGAACTTTGGGGCGGCCTGTTCTGGCTGCTGATCGGCGGCTTTGTCGTGTGGGCCGGCCAGGACATGGGGCTCGGACGGCTCAATGAGCCGGGGCCGGGCTTCGCTTTTTACTGGATCGGCCTGTTGATGTGCGCGCTGTCGCTCAGCGTCATCGGCCAAGCCCTCGTCGGGGGCGGCCCCTCGCTGTCCATGCTTTGGGCCGGAACGCGCTGGCCCAAGGTCTTTATCGTCGTCGCTTTGCTGCTGGCCTACGGCGTGGGCTTTGAGGCGATCGGCTTTATTCCCTGCACGCTGGCCTTGCTGCTGGTTTTGATGTGGTTCGTCGATCCCGTCGATTGGCGCATCGCGCTGCTGGTCGCCCTCATCGCCACGTTCGGCGTCTGGGCGGCAATGACGAAATGGTTGAAGATTCAGCTGCCGGCGGGCGTGCTCGAAGGCTTCCTGCGATAAGGGCCTGGCGCCATGGACATCATTGCCGGTATGGGCCAAGGCTTCTCCGTCGCGCTGCAGCCCATCAATCTCCTCTACTGCTTTATCGGCGTGTTTATCGGCACTCTGGTCGGCGTGCTGCCGGGTATCGGCCCGGTTTCGGCCATGTCGCTGCTGCTGCCCGTGACGCTCTCGGGCACGCCGGAGTCCGGCATCATCATGATGGCCGGCATTTACTACGGCTCCATGTACGGCGGCTCGACCACGTCGATCCTCGTCAACATCCCCGGCGAGGCCGCCTCGGTCGTGACCTGTCTCGACGGCCACGCCATGGCCAAGCAGGGCCGCGCCGGGCCGGCGCTGGGAATTGCCGCGCTCGGCTCCTTTGCCGCCGGCACCTTTGCGCTGATCGCCCTGATGCTGGTGGCACCGGCGCTGGCGCGCGTCGCCATCGCCTTCGGGCCGCCCGAGTACTTCAGTTTGATGGTGCTTGGCCTGACGGTCTTGAGCTTCCTGAGCCAGGGGTCCATGGCCAAGTCGCTGCTGATGGCCGCCATCGGCATCCTCCTGGGCCTGATCGGCATCGATCAGATCACGGCCCAGCCGCGCCTCACCTTCGGTCGGCTCGAGCTGCTCGACGGTATCGGCCTGGTGCCGATCGTCATGGGTTTGTTCGGCGTGGCCGAGATCCTCTCCAACCTCGAGCAGGAGCTCAAGCGCGAGGTCATCAAGGCGCGCATCGGCGGGCTGTGGCCTTCGCTGCAGGACTGGTCGGCCTCGAAATGGGCGATCGTGCGCGGCACGCTGCTGGGGTTCTTCTTGGGCATCCTGCCCGGCGGCGGCGCCGTGATCGCCTCGTTTGCCAGCTACGCCATCGAAAAAAAGGTGTCGAAGACGCCCGAGCGTTTCGGCCACGGCGCCATTGAGGGCGTGGCCGGCCCGGAGGCCGCCAACAATGCGGCGGCCGGCGGCGCCTTCATACCGCTGATGACGCTCGGCATTCCGCCCAATGTGGTGATGGCGCTGCTGCTCGGCGCCTTTATTATTCATGGGCTGCAGCCCGGGCCTCTGCTGATGACGCAGCGGCCGGATCTCTTCTGGGGCATCGTTGCCAGCATGTACATCGGCAACGCCATGCTGCTCGTGCTCAACATGCCGCTGATCGGCATGTGGGTGCAGGTCCTCAAATTGCCCTATCGCATCCTATTCCCGCTGATTTTGATGTTCTGCATCGTCGGCGTGTTTGCCTCGGGCAACGCCGTGTTCGACGTGTTCGTCATGGTGGTGTTCGGCGTGCTGGGCTACCTGATGCGCAAATTCGGCTACGAACCGGCGCCCCTGGTGCTGGCCTTCGTGCTGGGCCCGATGCTGGAAAACAACTTGCGCAAATCCTTGATCCTCTCCCACGGCGACTTTCAGATTTTTGTCGCCCGCCCGATCTCGGCCGTCTGTCTGGTGCTGGCCGTTGCCGCGCTCACCGCACCCTTGCTGCCGGCCTTGGCGCGGCGGCGCGCCGCGCTCCCCCTCGAACCCTAACAGGCCGTGCCGCTTGCCCGTGAGCCGTTGCCGCCTCAAGGCCGCCGACGGCGCGCTGCACTGTCGATGAGACCGGCAAGCCCGGCCGGATAGGCACGCATCAAGGCGATGACGATGGCGGCAAAAAACACCGTGCTCCATTCCCCCCAGGCGGCCAGCCAGATGTTGAGGGCATAGATCGGTGGCGCGGCGAGGATCGGCCCCAGGAAGGAGCCGAGGCCGCCGACGACCACCATGACGACGATGCGCGCCATTTCGCTGAAATCGACGATCGACGGCGTCAAGGTCAGGACATAGTGGGCATAGAGCGCGCCGCCGAGGCCCGCCATGGCGCTGGAAACGACGAAGGCAAAGAGCTTCACCCGGGTGGTGTCGACGCCCAGGGATTGCGCGCGCAAGGGATCATCGCGCACGGCGCGCATGAAGTAGCCGATCGGCGACTGCAAGATCAGATAGACGCCGAGCAGGCAGACGACGGCCGTGGCCAGGAAGGTATAGTAGTAGATGACGGGCCGCACGTGGCCGTAGAGCGAGGGCACGCTCAGTCCCAAATCGCCGCGCGTGAACTCATAAGCCGCCGCGAGGAAGATGCGCAGCGTCTCGGCAAAGGCCCAGGTGGCGATCGACAGGTAGATCGAGCGCATGTGCAGGACCAAGACGCCCAGCAGAAAGCCGCCGACCGCCGCGGCGCCCACACCCAAGGGAATGCTGAGCCAGAGCGGCGTCTTGAGGTGGTAGATGAGGAGGCCCGAGCCATAGGCACCGATGGCGGCAAAGGCGTGCTGGGCCAGGGAGAATTGGCCCGTGAAGCCGGCCAGCATGTTCCAGCTCGCGGCCAGGATGACGTAATAGGCGCTAATGGCCAGCACGTGCGCGCTGAACTCGCCCACGAAGAGCGGCAGCACCACAAGCGGCGGCAGCACCAGGGCCAGCGTGCCGGCGATGCGCCGCCAGTCGGCGAAGGCAGCAAACCCACGTGTCAGCCGAGGAGACATTCCTGCACCAGCGCGCGCACGCGTTGATTGTCGAAGTCGTGGCCTGGACCTTCGGCCTTCACCCGGCCGAGGTTCAAAAGGTAAAGATGATCGGCGAGCGGCAAGGCCTGTTCCACGTTCTGCTCCACGAGCAGGATCGCCGCGCCCGTCGCTGCGCGCGCCGCGGTGAGCGTGGCATAGACCTGTCCCACCAGGTTGGGCGCGAGGCCGACCGTCGGCTCGTCGATCAACAGCAATTGCGGCGCCGTCATCAGCTCGCGCGCCACCGACAGCATGCGGCCCTGGCCTCCCGAGAGCGCGCCGGCGCGCTGGCCCCGCCGGTCTTTCAAGATCGGAAATAGGGCAAAGACTTGCTCCAGCTGGCGGGCGATCCGCGTCCGGTCGCGGCGAAAGGTCCAGGCCCCCATCAGCAGGTTTTCTTCCACGCTCAGCTGCGGGAAGCTGTTGATGTCCTGGGTGATGTAGCTGACGCCGGCGGCCTTGAGCCGGCTGGGGCCGGCCCCGGTCACGTCCGCGCCGCGGAGCGCCACGCGGCCGGCGCGCGGCGGCAAGAGCCCGAAGATGGTGCGCAGCAGGGTGGATTTGCCGGCGCCGTTGGGACCGATGATGAGGGTGACGGCATTCTCCGCGGCGCTGAGCGACAGCCCGGACAGGATTTCGACGCCGGGCAGATACCCCGCGCGGAGTTCCTTGACCTCCAGCATGGGCTTTCCGGTCATGCCGCGCTCACCCCCAAATAGGCGGCGATCACGTCTGGCCGGCGCGCCACCTCCTCGAGCGTGCCCTCCGCCGCGATGGCGCCCTCGATCATGACCGAGACGATCGGGCACAGCCGGCGCACGATCTCCATTTCATGACTGACGATCAGGAAGGTGCAGGCGTGGCTTGCATTTTCGCGCCGGATCAACTGAATGAGCGTGTCCTTCACAACCGGATTGATGCCGGCGAACGGCTCATCGAGGACGTAAAGGCTCACCCCTGGCACCATAAAGCCGGCGCACGCCTGCAGCAGCATGCGCTGGCCGCCGGACAGGGTCCCGGCGCGGTCGTCGGCGAGGCTCGCCAAGGTGGCGAGCGCCAAGAGCTCGGCCACCCGGGCACGACCGGCTGCGAGGCCGCCGGGGCTGCCGGCCGCAAGAAAGGGCAACAGCAGATTGTCGCGCACGCTCAGGCTTTCAAACACGCGCGCGACCTGGAAGGTGCGGATCAGCCCGTGCGCGGCGATCGCGTGCGCGGGACGTCCGCTGAGCTCGACGCCGCCCAGACGAATGCGCCCCGCATCGGCGGTCTCGATGCCGGTGAGCAGATTGACGAAGGTGGTTTTGCCGGCGCCGTTGGGTCCGATCAGGCCGCGAATTTCGCCGCGCGCCAGGCTGAGGCTGACGCCATTGTTGGCGATGAGGCCGCCGTAGCGCTTAGAGAGCCCCTGAGCCTCAAGCAGGGGGGCCTCTAGCAGGGGAGCCTCGAGCAGGGGCGCTGCCATCAAGCCTCCCGCCCGCGTTCGCCAAACAGGCCATTGGGCTTGATGATGAGAATAAGGATGACCAGCAAAAAGCCGTAGACGTTCTGGTAGGGCGAGGAAATGAAGGCCGCGCCGAGGCTTTCGATCAAGCCCAAGAGCACGCCGCCGACGAGCGCGCCGGGGATCGAGCCGAGGCCGCCGATGACAATGATCTCAAAACCCTTGACCGTGGTGACGGCGCCGTTGGTCGGAAACACCATGAACAGGGGTGCGAGCAGGGCGCCGGCGAAGCCTGCGAGCGCCACGCCGATGGCAAAGGCGACGGCATCGAGGCGGTAGACATCGACGCCCGCGGTCTGCACCGCCACCCGGTTTTGCGCGGCGGCCCGCAGGGCAAGACCGACCCAGGTCTTTTTGATGACGAGCCAGAAGACGGCGAGCGCCAGCACGGCAAACAGGCAGGCCGCCACGCGAGCGCCCTCCTGCGGCAGCGGCCCGATCCACACCACCGGCAGGTTCGACTCGGGACGGTACTGGTTGGGCCCGCCCAGCGCCACGGCAAGGTTGCGCAAGAGCAAGAGCAGGGCGATGGTCACGACGGTCGCATAGTCGTCGCGCCGCTGCAGGGGGCGAGCGTACATGGGCTTGATCAGGATCGGCTCCAGGATCAAGCCGAGCAGGAAGGTACCGGCCGCCGCCAGGATCGCCGCCAGCCACCACCAGTTTGGCCCCAACAAAAAATGCACGGCCACGAACTGGATGTAACTGCCGATCATGTAGAACTCGCCCATCGCCCAGTTGATGGTCTTCACAATCGAGTAGATGAAGGTGATGCCGAGCGCCATCAGGGCATAAAGGATGCCCACCATCAGCCCCGAGAGCAGGGTCTGAACCAGAAGCTCGGTGCTGAAGATCACCGGCCCCCCTTCCTTTGCACCCTGCCTTGCCGCGGGCGCGCGATGATCGCGCCTGCGGCCTCGCCCGCGTCAGGGCTCCGCGCCACTTCTCGCTACTCGCCCAGAACGTAGGCCACCGTGGCGTTCGCCGGCGTCTGATCCTTGGCGGCGTAGTGCAAGACCATCAGCGGCGGCGACCAATTGTGCCACAGGGCACCCTCCGCGCGCGGGAAGGTGACGGGCGTCGTCGACCAGCCGGTGAACGAGCCTTCCTCCAGCGCCTTGATGATCGCCTTGGGCTCGGTCGACTTCGCCTTTTCGATCGCCTCGGCGAACACCAAGGCATTGGCAAAGCCGTTCAGCGCCGCATAGACCGGCGGCTCGTTGAATTTCGTCTGGTAGCGCTTGGCGAACTCCTTGCCGACCTCGGAAAGCTCCGACTTCGGCGAATAGAAGGCCACGAAGTTGATGCCGACGCCCTTGTCGCCGTGCAGTTGCCAGAACTGCGGCCGTGCCGGGGCGTCGTAGGACGTCACCATGGCCGCGCCCGGCAGCAGACCAACGGTATGAGCCTGTGTGAGCATCAGGTCGAGCGGCTGGCCGACACCGACGTTGACGATGGCGTCGGGCTTGAACGCCTTGACCTGCAAGAGCTGCGGTAGCAAGTCGGTCGTGGTGCGATCGAACATGATGGTCTGGAGCTCGAGACCGAGGTTTTTGTCCTTGTTCTGCTTCTCGGTTTCCTTGGCGAGACCGATGCCGTAGTCGGTGGTCTCGGCGAGGATGCTGACCCGCTTGAAGTTGTTTTTTTTGATCCAGCCGAGCCAAGTGGCCGCGCGCGGCTGGTCGACCGCATGCGTGCGGAAGGCGATGTCGTAGTGCTTGGCGGTGACGTCGCTGGCGCCGGTCTGCGTGCCCATGGTCGGCACGCCCACTTCCTTGGCCACCTCGTTGACGGCGATATTGGCGCCCGAATGAATAAAGCCGAACACGGCGACGGCCTTTTCGCTCGACACCAGGCGGCGGTAGGCGGCAACGGCCTGTTCGTTCTTGCCGGCGCTGTCCTGCACCGACAGGGCGACCTTGCGGCCGAGCACGCCGCCCTTTTCATTGATGTACTCGGCACCGATCTCCGCGCCGCGCTTGGCGAGTTGCCCGAGCGCCGTTTCGCCGGGTGGCGACAGCGGCGTGATGACGCCGAAGACGATCGGCTCCTGCGCCGCCGCGGGTCCCAGTCCCAACAGAACCGACACCAGCAGGGCTCCGCCTGCAAATCCCCCTCGCCACATGCCGCGCCTCCTCGGTCCTCGTCCACAGGGCATAAAAATGACGTGCCGGCACCAAGCCCGCGCGCCGCTACACACCCCGCATACTGCCGTGGCGAACGGCACCGTGTCGAGGCCATCCCGCGTCAGGCCGGCCGCGCCAGCAGGCGGTCGCGCAGATGAGAAAACTCTCCGTAAACCTCTTCCAGGTCGTCGACGTGGAAGCCCGCGGCCAGCGCGGAGCTTTCCGCCCCGAGCCGATCGCGCAGGCGCCCCGCATAGTGGACCCGTCCGTCGGCGGCAACCGAGAGGCCGTTTTCCGCCTCGTAGCGGGCGTTCCAGGCCACGGCGTCCTCCCGCGTTAGACCGGCGGGCAGGTCGAGCGCCAGCCGCCCCTGCCTGAGTGCGACGGGATAGCCACCGGGCAGGCCTGCGGGCCCCGGCACGTGACCACACCAGTCGCGGCCTGCGGCCAAGGCCAGCATCAGCGTCACACCGCTGGCCCCCGAAATATCGATCACCGGTTCCGGCGTCAGCTGCACGTCGGCAAACCTCGAAAAGACGTCGCCGATCTCGCTGCCGTCGAGCCAGACCCGCGCCGCGGGGCCCGCCCGTTCGCCGCGCGGGCGGCGCCAGGCGCCGATGTTCTGGTAGTGACAGATGAGCTTGAGGTCTGGCGTGGGGCGCACGGACGCGAGGCAGCCGGCAAAGGCGTGGGCGAGAATGGCGATATTGCCGATGCCGCACAAAACCGGCAGTCCCATGCCCCTCACAATGCCGTTCGCCACATCGGGAAAGCAGCAATTGATGAGCTGGCTCTTAAGCCCCAGGTCGGCCGTGGCTCGGGCGATGCGCGAGGTCAAAAGCGCCTGGAAGACTGCGGTCGCGCTGAGCCCGCCGTCGGCCACCAGGCGGGTCCAGGCATTGCCGCCCGCCGCGATCACGGCGCCCGCCTGCACGGAGGCCGCCTGCACGATCACGGCGGGCTCGAGTTTGGCAAGCAGCGCGCTTGCCGGACCGGTGACGGCAAGATCGACCTCGTAGGTGGCAAGGCCGAGCGGGCGGCCGAACATATGGGCGCGGGCGCGCGCGGCCGTGGCGATCCAAGCCAACCGTGCCGCGTTGCGGCCGGCGATGGCGATGGTGATCGGTTCGCTGCCCGTGCTCGCCAAATCGCAAGCAATGCGCTGGGCGAAGCTCCCACTGCCAAAAATGAGGATGTCGCAGGCCCGCGCCATGTGCTCTTCTCCATCGCTAAAGCTTTGGACAAAGCCTGATTTGATCCCATTCCCGGGGTTGTTGTCAGCGCTTGTTTCTCAAGTTGGGCGGTCCGAGGGCCAATGGTAAGTGCAAGCGCCGACGTGGCGATCGTTGGTGGCGGCCTGGTCGGCTGCTTTGCCGCCTATTTCCTGCGTGCACGCGGGCGCTCCGTCATCATCGTCGAAAAGGGGGTGGCCGGTAACGCCGCCAGCGCCAGCAACTTCGGCAACTTGCGCCTGCAGGGCCGCCACCCCGCGCAATTTCCCTTGGCGCTGAGGGCCCAGGCGATCTGGGAAGACCTCCCCCGCTTGAGCGGAGAGGATTGCGGGCTCGTTGCCTGCGGGCATGTCTATCTGGGCCTGGCTGCGGGCGACCAGGCAAAGCTGGAGACGGCCGCGCACGAGGCGCTGGCCGCGGGTCTTGACGTTGAGCTCTTGACGGGGACGGCGGCGCGGCGCCGCTGGCCCATGCTCTCAAGCCTGGTGACGGGCGCCTCCTGGTCGAAGCGCGACGCCGTGGCCGAGCCTGGCCGCGTCGCCCCGATCGTCGCCCGCCTGGCGGTGGGCGCGGGCGCGAAGCTCATCGAGCATACCAAGGTGACGCATATCGAGCGCTCGGCCGCGGGATTTGCCGTCAGCACGGAGCGGGGCACGACCATCCGCGCTGACCACCTCATCAACGCCGCCGGCGCCTGGGGCGGGGAGATTGCGGCGGGCGTGCGGCGAGCCCGTACCCCTGTTCGCCGCCGGACCACCGCTGTTTGTGCTGCGGCCGGAGCACCCCTGGAAGGGTCCATCCCTGCACGCCATCGACGGGACCCTGCTGCTGCGGCAGGGCGAGGGCGGCGATGCCGTGGCTGGCGCCTTTCCGCGCGTCAAGGCCGACCTAGTCAGCGGTACGGCGCGCGTGCCAAGCGATCGCCTGCCGCAAGGCCTCGAGCGCCTGATGGCCGTGGTCCCAGGTTTGGGGCGCCTTGTGCCGGGCCGCGTCTGGTCGGGTGTCGAGGGCTACCTGCCGGACATGCTGCCCGTCATCGGCTGGAGTGGAACTATGCCGGGGCTCGTCCACGCCTTTGGCTTTTCGGGTCACGGCTTCCAGCTTGCCCCCGGCGTCGGTGCGGTTTTGGCCGAGCTGATTGCGACGGGGGCGACCGAGACGCCGATCGACACCTTTTCGCTGGCACGTTTTAGCGGCGAGCTGGCATTCAACGACAAGCTTTGGCACGAATTCGATCCAGAACTTGTCGCGCGCTTTCGAAAGCGGCCCGCTGCAGACGATGCGGCGGGCGGCCGATCGGCCGAGAAGACGGCATGATGGCGCCGGTCGCGCGCCGCGGCGAGATGAAGGTGTGATGACTGAAGTGGAGGCCTAGCGGCGATGAGCAACGAGCGCGCGGTTTTGTCCGACCTCAGCGATGGTCTGGCCACGCTCACCCTCAACAAACCGGCAAAACTCAACGCCTGGGACACGCCCATGCGGGCGGAGATTGCGCACCTCTTGCGGGAGTGGAACGCGGAAGACCGCGTGCGCGCGGTGATCGTGACCGGATCCGGCGAGCGCGCCTTCTCGGCGGGCCAGGATCTCGACGAGACCGAAAAGTTTCAGTCGGGCAGCGACGGGGCCAACTGGTTTCAGTCCTGGCGCGACTTTTATAACGCCATTCGCGATCTCGATAAGCCCTGCCTGGCCGCGCTCAACGGCGTTGCCGCGGGCTCGGCCTTCCAGGCGGCCATGCTGATGGACGTGCGCGTCGGCCACCGCGGCGTGCGCATGGGTCAGGCCGAAATCAATTCCGGGATCCCGAGCGTCACCGGGCCAATGCTCATGCTGCCACGCATCGGCCTGTCGCGCACCGTCGAACTGACGCTGACGGGGCGCATGATGGACGCCGCCGAATGCCAGGCCGTCGGCCTTATCCATTATCTGGTCGAGCGTCCCGAGGAGGTGGTGGAAAAGACGCGCGAGGTGGCCCTGATGCTGGCCGCCAAGCCGGCCATCGCCATGCGGCTGACCAAGGCCCGGTTCCGCCAGGTGACGCAGCCGGCCTTCGACGAAGCCTTCGAGAACGGCAGCGTCTACCAGGCCGAGGCGTTCGCCTCGGGCGAGCCGCAGGCGGCCATGCGCGTTTTTTTTGCCGAGCGCGCGGCTCGACGCAAAGCCCGCGCTGCCGGCAAGACGCCGGACGCGACCTGAGGCGGCCCGTGGCGCGATTGCCGGCAACGCTCCCCGACACGGACGCTGGCTTTGTCAGGCTTTTCGACAGCCACGCGCGGGCAACGCCACAGCGCCCCTTCGCGCGGATCGGCGGCGAGGCGCTGAGCTTTGCCGCGCTCGATCGGGCCTCGCACACGTTCGGTGCCTGGCTCCGGGCCAAAGGGATCGGGCCCGGCGATCGTGTGGCGCTAATGCTGCGCAACGGCGCCACTGCGCTGTCCCTGATGCTGGCGCTGGCGCGGACAGGCGTCGTCTGGGTTCCGATCAACACGCACGCCGTCGGCGACAGTCTGGCCTACGTTCTAGGGCACGCCGAGCCGCGCCTCGTCATTGCGGAGAGCGACCTGCTGCCGCAAATATCAGCGTGCGGCGTCGGGCCGGCGGCGCGCGCAATTGCGGCGGAGGACGCGCGCCGCGAGGCGGCGAGCGTCGAAGCGCACGAAGCGCTCGGCGTGGCGCCGGCGGCGGACGCCCCCTTCGCCATCATGTACACCTCCGGCACCACCGGCCGGCCCAAGGGGGTGATCGTCTCGCACCGCATGCTGCGGCTGTCCGGCGAGGCGGCGGCGCTGATCGCCGACCCCAGCCCCGGCGACGTGCTCTATGTTTGGGAGCCGCTGTTCCACATTGGCGGCGCTCAGATGCTGGTCTTGCCCTTGATCCGCGCTGTGACGCTGGCCATCGCCGAACGCTTTAGCGCGCGCGGCTTCTGGGCGGAGGTGCAGGCGGCCCGGGCCAGCCACATCCACTTCCTCGGCGGCATCTTGCAGATCCTGCTCAAACAGCCGCCGGGACCCTTGGACCGCAACCATGGCGTGCGCATCGCCTGGGGTGGAGGATGTCCGGCCGACGTCTGGGAAGCGTTCCAGGATCGATTCGGCGTGCGGATCCGCGAATGCTACGGCATGACGGAATGCTCCAGCGTCACCACCGCCAATCTCGATGGTCCGATCGGATCGGTCGGCAAGCCCGTGCCCTGGTTCGACGTCGCCATCCTCGACGCGACGGGGCGGCCCGTGGGTCCTGGCGTCCGCGGCGAGATGGTCGTCACGGAACGCTTGGGCGGGGCGCTGACCCGCGGCTACTTCAGGGATGGGGACGCGACCGCCCGATCCTTTCGCGGCGGGGCCTTCCTGACGGGTGACCTCGTGTCCTGCGATAGGAACGGCAATTTCTATTTCCACGGTCGCATGACCGACAGCGTGCGCGTGCGCGGCGAGAATGTGACGGCGCTGGAGGTCGAGGGCGTGGTGCGCACGCATCCCGCCGTTGAGGACTGCGCCATGATCGGCGTCGCCGCCGAGGTGGGCGAAGCGGAGATCAAGCTGTTCGTCACCGTGCGATCAGGGGCACGCCTTGAGCCGCAAGAGCTTTCGGCGTGGCTCGCAGAACGCCTCGCCCGCTACCAGCGGCCCCGCTACATCGCCATTCTCGAGGCCTTCGAGCGGACGCCGAGCGCACGCATCATGAAGCATACGCTATCGCGGCGAACCGATGATTGCTGGGATCTCCTGGCGGCCAGCAGCTAAGGCGACGCCGATGGCACCAATGCGGCGCCGTGCGCCTTATCCTCGGCGACTGCCGTGAAACGCAAAGGGCCATGACCAAGATCTTAATCCTTGCCGATGATTTGTCGGGCGCTGCCGATTGCGCCGGGGGTTGCGCGGCCGCGGGCCTCGATACCCTGGTCCTGCTGGACGCCGCCGCGGCGCCGCAAGCGACGGCGAGCGTGACAGCGATCGACCTCGACTCGCGCGACAAATCCCCGGTCGATGCGGGCGAGACCTTAGCGCGGACGATCGGGCAGATGCCGGACCTTGGCGCCACGATCCTCTATCACAAGATTGATTCCACCCTGCGCGGGAACTGGGCGCACGAGCTGGTGGCCGCACGCGCGAGCCTTGCCGCCGCGCGCGGCGCCTCCCCGCTTGCCCTCGTGGCGCCCGCCTTTCCGGCGCGCGGACGCATCACCCGGTCGGGCCGCGTGCTGGTCGGGGCGCCGCGCGCCGCCGACGCCGAGGGAACCGCGCCAGCGCTGCTGACGGATGCGGGCGAGGTCGCAGCACCCCTGCGCGACCGCGGCCTCAGCGTGCGCGTCCTCGCGCGCCCCGAGGTCGACGCGCCGGCTTGGCGGTCGGCAGGCCTTTTCGACGAAATCGCACGTTCGGGTGTCGATGCCGTCGTATGCGATGCGGAGAGCGATCGCGACCTTGGAGCAATCGCGGCGGCGGCGCTCGCCGCGCGCGTGCCCCTGCTCTGGGTCGGCTCGGCCGGCCTGATGCGACCGCTGGCGGCAGCCTTGAGCGGACCGAGGCCGGCGGCGCCGGCCAAGCCGCCGGTGGTGCAAGGACCCCTCCTTTTTGTCGTCGGCAGCAGCTCGGCGGTCTCGCGTGCCCAATTCGAGCGCCTGGTCGCGGAGCCGGAGGTCGCCGGCCTGCGGGTCTCACCCGAGGACGTGCGAAGCACGGCGGCAGCACGCCGGCTCGAGGCCCATCTCGATGCCGCGCTTGCGCGCGGTTGCGATGCCGCGCTCGGGATTGTCGGCGAAAGCCCCGTTACAACGCCTCACGACTTGAATTTGGTCTCCGCGCTGGCCGACATCGTCGGGCCGCGCTTGCCTGGCTTCGGCGGGCTCGTCGCCACGGGGGGCGCGACCGCGCGGCGCCTGCTCGAAACGGCGGGGATGTTGGCGATTGCGCTCGGCGGGGAAGTGGACGTCGGCGTACCTTGGGGCCTAGCTTTGGGGGGCCTAGCTTTGGGGGGCCTAGCTTTGGGGGACATGGCCTTGGAGGGCATAGCTTCGGGGGGTATAGGTTTGGAGGAGCGAAGGCTACCCGTCGTGACCAAGGCCGGGGGGTTCGGCGACCCCGACACGCTCCTTGTCTGCCGCAAGGCCTTGAAGAGCATCGAGACATGACGCGCGTGACGTCTGACAGGTTCCAGGGTGCAGGGCCTCCCGGAGTGAGGCCGCCCATCATCGCCGTCACCATGGGTGACGCCGCGGGGATTGGGCCTGAGATCATCATGCGGACGTTTGCGCACGGCGAGGTCCACCGGCACTGTCGGCCCTTTGTGGTGGGCGATGCCAAAAGGTTGCAATTGGCCGGCGCCTGCGTCGGCAGCCGGCTGACGGTCAAGGCGCTGGCCGATCCGGCCGAGGCGCGCTTTGCGCGGGGAACGGTCGACTGCGTGGACCTTGGGCTGATCCCGGCGGGGCTACCCTGGGGCCAGGTTTCGCCCATTGCGGGCGACGCGGCCTACCGATACATCGAGCGCGCCGTGGCCCTGGCGATGGCCAAGCGCATCGATGCCATCTGCACCGCGCCCCTCAACAAGCAAGCGCTGCAGGCCGGCGGGCACGCCTTCCCCGGTCACACGGAAATCCTCGCCGCCCTGACGGGGACGCCCGAGGTTTCGATGATGCTGATGACCCCGAAACTCAAGGTCATCCACGTCACCGCGCATATCGGTCTGATCGATGCCATCGCCAAGATCGAGCCGGGGTTGGTCGAGCGCACGATTCGGCGTGGCCATGCCGCGCTGCAACGCGCGGGGCTCGCGGTCCCCCGCATCGGCGTTTGCGGCATCAACCCGCACGCCGGGGAAAATGGCCTCTTCGGCTATGGCGAGGAGGAGACGAAGATTGCGCCGGCCGTCCGCAAACTGGTGGCGAGCGGCCTGGCAGTCACAGGCCCCTTGCCGGCGGATACCCTCTTCTTCCGCGCGCAACGCGGCGATTTCGATCTCGTCGTTGCCATGTATCACGATCAGGGCCACGGGCCGATCAAGGTGATGGGGATCGATAGGGGCGTGAATGTCACCGTGGGCCTGCCGGTGGTGCGCACGTCCGTCGATCACGGCACCGCCTTCGATATCGCGGGAACCGGCAAGGCCGACGAGGCGAGCCTGATCGAGGCCATCAATCAGGCGGTGAGCCTCACGGCCCATGCCGTGCCAACTGGTGAATCGGCGCTCACATCATGACCTCGGCGCGACCCAGACCGTCGGCGCAGCGAGGCGCTACCGATCGCGGCGCCGCGGGCAAAGACTGACAGGGAGGAGACCATGGCGACGTCCGTCGACTACGGTGCCGAAGAAGCGGGCATGCAAGCTTATATGCGGGCCGGCGAAGCGAGAGCCTTCGCGCTCGGCAACCGCGGGCCGATCCGGTTCGATGCCGACGGCCGGTTGGCGCCAGACATCTTGGCGGCCTATTGGCGGTGCGGCTTTTATGTGTTCGAAGGCGTGTTGCAGCCCCAAGAGTTGGCCGACATCGAAGCCGACGTGAAGGCGATCCTCGAGCGGCTGCCGCACGAAAAGGGTGCAGCGCTCGATAAGCACGGGCGACCGGCGCTGGCCGCCGATTGCAAGGCGCCGACGCTGTTTTGGTCCAAGCCCCTAGGCGATCCCTTTGGCGGCACGAGCCTTGCCAACGGGCGCCATCCCGTCAAGATGTTCGAGCCCGCCGCGGCGGCGGACGCCCCGAAGGAGGTCGTCTATCTGATCCTCGGCTCGCTCCAGTTCTCCGAGGCGTGCCTGCGGGTTTACGGCCATCCCGGGCTGCTGGCGGTGGCCGCGGCCATCAATGGCGAGGACTTCGTGCCCTTCAACGAGGCCTTGTTCATCAAGGAGCCGGGGCTCGGCGCCTCGGTCGCCTGGCACCAGGACGGCACCACGCATTGGGACGCGCCGGACTGGGACGAGGGCACGCACGGTTTCAACTTCATGGGCCAGCTCTATGGCTCGACCGCGGCCAATGGCGTGTGGGTCGTGCCGGGCTCGCACAAGCTCGGCAAGATCGACATCAAGCGCTGGGTGGCCGAGGCCGGCAGCGAACGGCTGCCCGAAGCGGTGCCGATCATCGCCAAGCCCGGCGATGTGGCGATCACCAACCGCCAGGCGCTCCACGGCTCCTTTGCCAATACCAGCAAGGATTGGCGAGTGACGGTGAACATGGGCTTTCATCGGCGACGCTCGGTGCTGGGCGTCGAGGGTGGCGGCGTGCACAACGCCAAAAGCGTCTACGATGAGGCGCGGATTGCCGAACGCGCAAAGATGATCGGCTACGGCATCGATGCCCGGCGACAGCGCTTTCCGAGCGAGCGCGCCTTCGTCTATAGGCCGCACGCGGAAGCGGGCGTGAGCTACGCCTGGACGGAAAGGAGCAAGGCTACCATCAAGGACTACAACTTGCTCGACCTCAGCATCTGACGCCGTTCCAACGCCCCGCGGGGCGTATGGCTCTCTGCGGCCAAGGACGGCGCGCAGCGTCTTTTCACGTCCGCCAAAGGTCGGCCACGGGACCGCCCGGCCCGTGTACGGGATCGGTTGCGGGAATGGGCACGTTGGCAATGGCGGCGAGCACGCGCGGGGTCGCCGCGGCGCGCAACAGATCGGCCACCTGCCCGGGCGGATAGGCGCCAACCACCAGGAAGTCGCGGCTGGCCGAACGGCGGAAGTGGCCTGTCCCGGCCGGCAGCAAGACAACGTCACCGGCGGCAACCTCAACCTCGCGCCCGCCCTCGCCGCCCAGGATGAGACGCGCGTGACCGGCCGCAAAACCCAGCACCTCGTGCGCGGTCGAATGATAGTGGTGGAAGGGGTAAACGCCGTTGCGCCACTGCGGTGGCCAGCCGTTGCGCTCGAACAGATCTTCAAAGGCCTGCGCCGGATCCGCGCCCGCTACGGTTACGGCCTGGCGGTAGAGCAAAACCGGCAACCGCGGATTGTTGGGCATCCAGCCGTTGGCCGCGAGCAGGAGCGCGTCAGGCATGGGTCTTGAGCCTTTTTGGATCGAGGCTCGGCAGGCGGCCGGGGTCGAAGGCGGAGAGATCGAGCGTGCGTGCCGCACCATCGACAAGCAACTCCGCGACGGCCTCGCCGGTCGCGGGCGCATTGAGAATGCCCCACACGCTATGGCCGGTGGCGACGTAAGCCCCCTTCAGACCGGGAACCCGGCCGATCAGCGGCAGACCATCCTGGGTCACCGGGCGAAAGCAAGCTTGGCGCGCGAGGATCGGCGCCTTGGCGAGCACCGGCGACAGCCGGCTGCAGATGGCCTCCAGCCGCTCGATGGCGCCGGGGTCCGGCACCACGGTGCCGGGATCGAGCGGCAGCGGGCCTTCACTGGAGATGGCACACACATAGGTCGTGCCGTCGGCACGGGGAAATACCTCCGGCGACTGCAGGCCGTGACTGCCCTCGTGGTATTCGAGGAACAGGGCCTCCGCCGGGACGCTGGATTGCGTGTCGAACACGAGGCTGTGGCCCTTGAGGCCGAACACCGGCGGCAGCGGCAACCATTGCGCCGCCAGCACCGACCACGGCCCCATGGCGACCACAACGGCCTCGGCGGCGATGACCTCGCCGTCGACCATCACGCCTTTGACCTCGTGGTTTTCGCACACCAGGTCGCTGACGGCGCCCAGGCGAAGTTCAGTCCCCTGCGCCACCGCGGCCGCAATGAGGGCGGCCGTGAACTGGCCGGGGTGCACCTGCGCCGTGGTCTCGGGCGAGCCCAAACGATGGGTGACGGTGACGGCGTCGGCCAGCCAAGGATGGTCGCCGGCGCCGACGGTGCGCGGTCGGCCGTCCCGCGCGCTGGCAGTGCCCGCGTAGGTTGCAAGTCGGCGGTAGCCCCAGTCGCGATCGATCGATTTGCTGAGGTCCGCGTGCAGGACAAAGCTTCGGCGCGCCAGGTCTGCCAGCGGCGTGCCGTCACACCAGTCGAGGGCCAAAAAGCCCCCGGACTTGCCGGAGGCGGCGCAGGCAATCCCGCTCCGTTCGACGACGATGGGCGTAACGCCCCGACGGCTCAAGAAATAGGCGATTGAGGCCCCGATCACACCGCCACCGCAAATGACGACCCGCATGCACCCTCGCTCAGGCTTTGGCAATGGCCGTGGCGCTCGCCGACGGATCGAGACGGAACAGGAGGCGTGAGCGCGCGGGGCGAGGGACGGTGGACATGCTTGCCAAAACCTATGCGGTCGCCGAACGCTCACCTCTTAGCACGCTGGGGCCGTCGCCGTCGTCCTGTTTGGCTTCCGCGCGCGGGGAAAAGTGGACCGTGGCCGTGGGCATGCCGCCTGCACTTCGGCTCCGACCGCAGCTGTCAGTCCGACACGCCGCCAAGGGCGTTGACAAGAACTTGGTCGAACTGGTCGACGCGAATGAGGCCGGAGCGGGGGAACTCGATGTCGTAGATCACAAACACGGTCGCGGCCAGGCTCAGGGCAAAGCCGATCATGTGCACCCAGCTCGGCCTCTTGCTCGCCGCCATGCCGTAGCCCGCAAGTAGCGCGCTGACGAGGGTGAGACCGAACAACATGACGAAGATGATCTCGGGAGGATGGTGCTGTCCCGCCGCATTGCGGGACTTGGCCACGGCAAACATCCCGGTGAGCGTCGACAGCAACACTTTATCGACTGAGTTCGCCTTGAGCGCATGACTTGGATCGGTGGCGATGTGCCAAATCTGCGCTTGCAAAGCCTCGCTGCGCTTGACCACGTCGGAGGGCAACGCCTCTTGGCCACCCTCGATCAGGCGCGGGTGACGCGAGGCTTGCAGGCGCGCGTCGAGGTACTCTCTCAGCTTATCGCGCAACTGCGCGCGTGCTGAGGGTTGCAACAGATCCGCCTGCCAATAGGCCGTTGCGATGGCGGTGGCCTCCTCGCCGATCAGTTGCCGGCGATCGTCGAAACGCTTCATGGCGCCCGAAAAGGTAAAGGCCAGCAGCAGGCCAAGCAGACCGAACACCGCCGTTTCCACGGCAGCGTGCCCCGCCGACCCACCGTCGGGGTCCGCCTCTAGGCGTCGCGCGCCGATGCGGCGGCCCAGCACCAACAGCGCCAACGACGCCACGAACAGGACAAAGGTCCACAGGGTCGAAAGAATTACGAACTGCATGGCCGTCCTATGTACCCCACCAATTTGCGCGAACGTCGGCTCCAGCGCGAGATATGCATCTGCGACATTGCCGGCGGGGCATCCCGTCTCCGACGCACACGTCCCGCCCGGCAGCGTCATAAGATCTGGTTTGTGCTATCGCGCGCGCGCCCCACGCGGTTGGCATGCGACGAGCTTCGGCGCTCGCAGGCTCCGCACACCGATCAAAAAGAGATATCCGGCGTTATCCGTATATTGCGGCGGACCACTCCTACCTTGACGCGAGGCTCGTCGAGACTGGGGGAGCCCAGAGGGGACATTCGGACCCGCGAGCAAATGCCCACCCCGGGGCCAGGAGCAGAGGCAGCCTCGACAACCCTGCCAACTGCTCTTGCGCGCCGTGGAGGTACACGCGGCGCTCCTTTGCAAGGAGCGCGGAAGGACCGAGCCACGTGGTGGATCTTGTTGTGTTCGAAACCGATTTTCCGCGCCCAGCCCGATCGTCGCTGAACGATCCAAAAAAATGGCGTAAGCTCTCGAGGTCTACGTCCGCCACCGCTATCGGCGGCAATAAGCAGCAATGATGCGTCGACATCAAAAGGGAGATTGAAATGTCCAAACTGACCAGGCGAAGGTTCATGCAGGCGGCGGGCACAGGCGGGCTTGCGACGACGGCGGCAGCGATTGCGGCACCGGCCATCGCACAAACAGCCCCCGAAATCTCCTGGCGGCTCGCCGCCAGTTGGCCGAAGTCGCTCGATACCTTATTTGGCGGCTGCGAATACTTCTCCAAGCGCGTCGCCGAGATCACGGACAATCGCTTCAAGATCCAAGCCTTTGCGGCGGGCGAGATCGTTCCTGGTCTGCAGGTGCTCGACGCCGTGCAGAACGGCACGGTCGAGATGGGCAACACGGCCATGTACTACTATTGGGGCAAGGATCCGGCCATGACCTTCGGCACCGCGCTGCCGTTCGGTCTCAACAGCCGGCAGATGAACTCATGGTTGCGCTTTGGCGGCGGTAACGAGCTCTTGAACGAGCTTCTCAAGAGCTACAACTGCATCGGCTTTGCCGCCGGCAACACGGGCGCGCAAATGGGTGGCTGGTTCCGCAAAGAGCTCAATAGCGTGGACGACATTAAGGGTCTCAAGTTCCGCATCGGCGGATTTGCCGGCACCATTATCGCCAAGCTGGGCGCCGTACCGCAACAGCTGGCCGGCGGCGACATCTATCCGGCGCTGGAAAAAGGCACGCTCGATGCCTGCGAGTGGGTGGGGCCCTACGACGACGAAAAGCTCGGTTTTGTAAAGGTCGCCAAATATTATTACTACCCTGGCTGGTGGGAAGGATGCGGCCAGGGCCACAACCTCATCAACCTTGCGAGATGGAACGAGCTACCGAAGAGCTACCAGGCCGCCATTGCCACCGCCTGCGGCGATACCTGGGATTGGGTTCTCGGCAAATATGACCATGGCAATCCCGCCGCGCTAAAGCGTTTGGTTGTCGCGGGAGCCCAGCTGCGCAGCTTTCCGCAGGAGATCATGGAGGCGAGCTACAAAGCCGCCAACGAGATCTATACCGAGCTGTCGCGGACCAATCCGATGTTCAAGAAGCTCTACGACAGTGTGATGGCCTTCCGCAACAATTCCTACCTGTGGATGCAAGTTGCCGAATACGGCTACGACGCCTTCATGATGCGCGTGCGCAGCCGGTCTTGACGCGTGGTGCGCCCCGGAGCTACCTCCGGGGCTCGCTCTGCGGCGCGTGAACGCACGGCCGTGACGGACACGCCCAACCCGACGGAGGATGGCGTGGTCTTCACCACGCCGGAGATCCTCCCCGAAGGCGATCCGCGACAACGGCCAAACCTCTTTGCTCCAAAGAGCACATAGGTTGAAGGTCCATCCCGTTTTAGGCAGGCGGGGCCCGACCGTTTCGGATGAGTCTCGTTACAGCGAGGGCGCGTCACCCATTTGCCCCCGTGGCACCGCGCCCATTTTTGCGGGCAAGGCGGGCCAAGCCGCGATGATAGCGCGCCAAGGCCTTGCCAATTGCAGGATCGACCGCAGCGACCCCTGCAAGGCTGGGCCGCAGACGCGCGCCCGCCCTCTTGCCCTTGGCACGGCCGCCCCAAGTCACACTGCGGTAGGACGGGTCAGGGCGCACCGATCTCAGCGATGACGGCGCCAAGCAGCAAAGCGCCACTGCCGTCGCTTCTCTCATCGCATCAGTAATCGCCCCTCTCGGTGCATATCCCCTGGGCAAACGGACGTCCTGGAGGCAAAGGGCGCGGGCCAGACGCTGCGAGCGAGCAGTTGCGGGAGCACCGGCGAGGCGTCGGCTCGCGCCAAAGGAAGCGGCGAAGGGATCGGCAGCCCTCAGCCAGCCGATGAACCTCATTGCAAGGCGGCAAGGGAGATGGAAGGATGGCGTTGCGAAATGGGAGCAGCCAATGTCCTACCGCATCGCATTGAGCTTTTTTGCGAGCGTTGCGCTTTCCACCCCAGTGCTTGCGCAGGAGTTGCCGAAGACCAACCTCAAGGTCATCGGCCTGAACAGCCCAACGCCGGTGTCGATCTACGACGAGGTGCCGTTCTGGCGCAAAACCATCCCCGAGGCGTCCAAGGGCGCGATCAGCGCCGACATCACGCCGCTCGACCAGATGGGAATCGATGACAAGACCATGCTGCGTCTTCTCAAGCTCGGCGTGATGGATTTCGCTGGCATGGACATCTCCAAAATGGCCGGCGATGACCCGCGGTTCGAGGCCTGCGATTTGGCTGGCCTGACGCTCGATCCGGACAAGGCGCGCGCCGCCTGCAATGCCTATCGCGCCGTGATTGACAGGCAAATGCAGAAAAATTGGAGCGCCAAGCTGTTGGCCTTCGGCGGCAACACGCCCCAGGTCTTTTGGTGTCGCCAGCCAATCAGTGGCCTCGACGATCTCAAGGGCAAGAAGATCCGCGTCTTCAACAACACCATGCGCGACTTCCTTGCCGGCCTCGGCGCCACGGCCGTCAGCATGGCTTTCGCCGAGGTCGTCCCGGCGCTGAACAACGGCGTCGTTGATTGCGGCGTCACCGGCAGCCTGTCGGGCAACACCGCCGGCTGGCCCGAGGTGACGAAGTCGCTTTACAGCATGTCGCTCGGCTGGAGCATCAACGTGCTTGCCGTCAATCTCAACACCTGGAACCGGCTCGATCCCAAGGTGCAGACCTTCATGCTCGAACAGGTGAAGGCCTACGAAGACAAGATGTGGGATACGCTCAAGAAGGCCACGGCCGAGGCCGACAATTGCAACACCGGCAAGCAGCCCTGCACGCTCGGCAAGCTCGCCAATATTCAGCTGGTGAGTGTCAAACCTGCCGAGGCCGAAGCGCACAAAAAACTGGTCGAGGGTGCGGTGCTCGCAGGCTGGGCCAAGCGCTGCGGCGCGGAGTGTGCCAAGGAGTGGAACGAGACGGTGGGTAAAGCCTTAGGGCTCAACGCGCCGACCAACTGAGCTGCGGCCCGCGTCGGGGGAAGCGCACATGCGGCGGGTCACGCAATGGGGGCTCTGGTTCGGCGGTACCCTAATCCTGCTGGCGGCGCTGCTGATTGGCGTCGACGTCCTCTTGCGCAAGTTTTTCACGCGCTCCATCGGTGGTGCCGACGAGCTGGCGGGTTACGCCCTGGCGATCGGATCGGCCTGGGGACTGGCCGCGGCACTGGTGGAGCGCGCGCACATTCGCATCGATTCGCTTTACCTGCTGTTTCCGAGCCGGCTCAGGATCGCACTCGACTTCGCCGGTCTCATGCTGCTGGTGGGTTTTTTCGCCTTGATTGCTTGGCATGGCAGCGGGGTCGTCATGCAATCGTGGACCTCGGGCTCACGCAGCCAATCCGATCTACAGACCCCAACGGTGATCCCGCAGCTCGCCTGGATCGCCGGGCTGTTACTGTTCGTGGTGGTCGGCCTCGTGCTGCTGCTGACGGCGCTCGCCAGGTTGAGGGCGGGTGACCTCGCCGGCGTCGCCCGGTTGATCGGCACGCGGTCCGCCGAGGAAGAAGTCGACGAGGAAATCCAGGCGCTGGCCGCCCTGAAATCCGGGGCGGAGCGCGGCTGATGCTTGCGACGACGCTCATCATCCTCATCGGCCTGTTAGCGCTGGCGATCCCCGTGGCCGCCGGCCTCGGCGTGCTCGGGCTCATCCTCTCCGCCCTCTATTCGAAGCTGCCGCTGTCGCTCGCCATGGGCGAGGTCAGCTGGGCCACGTCGAACAACTTTCTGCTGGTGGCGATACCGTTCTTCGTCCTGCTGGGCGAAATTCTCTTGCGCTCCGGCATGGCCGAGCGGATGTACAACGCCCTCGTGCTCTGGATCCCATGGCTGCCCGGCGGTCTCATGCATTCCAACATCGCCGCCTGCGCCATGTTTGCCGCCACCTCCGGCTCGAGCGTGGCCACCGCCGCCACCATCGGCACGGTGGCGATGGGAGAGATCGAAAAGCGGGGCTATTCGGAGCGGCTCTTTCTGGGCACCATCGCCGCAGGCGGTACGCTCGGCATCCTGATCCCGCCCTCGATCAACATGATCGTCTATGGCGTTCTGACGGATACGTCGATCCCTAAGCTTTATCTCGCGGGCGTGATCCCGGGCCTGGTGCTGGCCTCGCTGTTCAGCTTGACGGTCCTCGTGATCTGTTCGATCCGGCCCCAGCTCGGTGGTCAACCGACGTCGGCCAGCTGGAGCGCGCGCCTGAGGGCGTTGCCCGATCTCATCCCGCCCCTGGTGATCTTCTTCGCCGTGATCGGCTCCATCTATGCGGGCTGGGCAACGGCCACCGAAGCGGCGGCCCTGGGGGTGATCGCCGCCCTCGGCGTCGCCGGCGCCAGCGGCCGACTGACGCTCACGGTTCTGCTTAACGCCTTCGAAGGCACAATGCGGACCACGGCCATGATCATGGCCATTGTCGTTGCCGCCTATGTCCTCAATTTCGTCATCACCTCGATCGGGCTGACGGGGCAGGTCAACAGCTTCATCACCGAACTTGGCCTCACGCCGGTGCAACTCCTGATCGCCGTCGTGATCTTTTATTTCATTCTCGGCATGTTCATGGAAACGCTGTCGATGATGGTGGCGACGGTGCCGATCATCGCCCCCATCATGTTCAAGGCCGGGTTCGATCCCGTCTGGTTCGGCGTGCTCATCATCATATTGATGGAGCTCGCTATGATTACGCCGCCCGTCGGCATCAACCTCTATGTCGTCCAAGGCCTGCGCCGCCGCGGCAAGATCGACGACGTCATCATCGGCGCTTCGCCGTTCGTGATGACCATGCTGCTGATGATCCTGATTTTGTCGATCTGGCCCAAGCTTGCGCTTTGGCTGCCGTCGATCGCGGGATGATGGGACATGCCGGCTTTACGGCGGCGGCATCTCAATTCTTTGCTGGATATCTCGAGCTGACTTTCCTCACCCACAAATCCGCGGCGACCGGCGCGGGCCGCCGCGACGCGCAGGTCGCAGTCGACAGCCGCCGCCTTGGCAGCGGGGCGGGGCCGGCGTTCTGCCTCTGGGCGACGCCGCCTTGATGCGGGCTTGTGACGTTGAGCCCCGCGCGATTGAATTGGGAGGAGACCGCTCACACAGGTGGGCCAGCAAGCGCGCTCTGCCGCACATAGCACCGCGCTCGGTAGGGTCGTCTGGTCGTTGGCGCTCAAGCAAAGAACCAGCGCGCACCATGGCGCGCCGACCTGTCGCGCTCAAGGACCTGCACAGGGGGATCAATGCAGGCTGGAAAAAAATCAATGATCCTCAAACGGATCCGCGCAGCCTCGGGTCGAGCAAATCCCTGATGCCGTCGCCCAGGAGGTTGAAGGCGAGCACGGTGATGGTGATGGCGAGCCCCGGAAACAGCACCAGCCACCAGGGTGGCACCAGACCGGAGTTCAAGGCATCGGACAGCATATTGCCCCAGGTTGGCGTTGGCGGCGGGATGCCGACGCCCAGGAAGCCCAGCGAGGCCTCGATGATAATGGCGACGCCCAGATGCGTGGTGGCCAGGATCAAAAAGGGTGCGACGCACTGGGGCAGGATGTGGCGAAACATCAGCCGCATGTTGGAGGCGCCAAGGCCGCGCGCCGCCTCGACGAAGGGCAATTCCTTCAGCGACAGCGCCACCGAGCGGATCACGCGACCGCCGAAGGGTATGCGGGTGATGGCGATGGCAACGACGACGGTGCCGGTCCCGGCTCCAAGCGCCATGGCGATGGCCATGGCGAGCACCAGATCGGGGAAGGATTGCATGAACTCGATGGCGCGCTGGCTGGCGATGTCGAAACGGCCGCCGAAAAAGCCGCAGGCAAGACCCCACAGGGCGCCGGTGGTGGTGCCGAGCAGGACGGCGAAAAAGGCAACTGTGAGCGAGGCGCGGCTGCCCCATATCACCCGGCTCAAGGTATCGCGGCCGATCTGATCCGTGCCGAAGGCGTGGCCGGGGCTCGGCGGCTTGGTCATGGCGCGAAAATTGGATTTGAGGGGATCATAGGGCGCCAACACCGGTGCGGTGACGGCCATAAGCACGATCGCCAAGGCAAGCAGGCCCCATACGACCGACATCGGGGAGCGCCGCGTAAAGGATAAGACCGCGTGCGCCCCGCGACGCCAGGCGGAGGGCGGCGGCGCAACGGAACTGAGCCGCGGTGGCGGTGGCGTCAGACCTACGTCGGGCGTCGTGATGGTCATCGCAACCGTATCCTCGGGTCCAACCAGGCGATGATGACATCGACCAGGATGTTGAGCAGGACAAAAACGACGGCATAGAGGAAGACGAGGTTCTGCATGACGAACACGTCGCGTTCGCTCACGGCCGTGAACATGGCATAGCCGAGCCCGGGCGTACCGAAGGCCCGTTCCACCGGGATCGAGCCCGCCAGCACGAAGCCCAAGAGAACGCCGGAGAGCGTGATGACCGGCAGCAAGGCATTGGGCAAGGCGTGAAAGGCGATAACCAGGCGATTGTTGAGCCCCTTGGCCCGCGCGGTGCGCACATAGTCTTCGCGCACCACTTCGAGCAGGCTCGAGCGTGCCATGCGCGCAATATAGGCCGCCTGGCCCAAGCCCAGCACGATGGCGGGCCCGATCACCATCTGCAGGGTCGTCCACGGATCGGTGAAGATCGAGGCGCCCGTCAGCGGCGCGCGATAGCCGAAGGTGAACAGCAAGGTCAAAACGATCAGCATGCCCAACCAGAAGCCCGGCACCGCCAAAAACAAGATGCTCATCAAGCGCGCAAGATGATCGACCAGGGTGTTGGGCCGGAGCGCGCTCAGGATGGCGATGGGAATGCCGACCAGCCACGACAGCACCACCGACAAGAAGGCGATTTGGGCGGTGAGCGGTCCGCGCCGCAGAATCATCTCGGCGACGCTTTCGGACCGAAAGAACGAGCGGCCGAGGTTGCCGTGGGCGATATCGTCGAGCCAGGCCAGGTATTGGTACCAGAGGGGATGGCTGAGCCCGAGCTCGGCCATGTAGTGCGCACGTTCCTGCTCGGTCAGCTTGGTGAAGCCCTCCGGCCCGAAAAGGGCAACGAGGGGATCGCCGGGCAGGATGCGCATCAGGACGAAGACGACAATCGAAACCCCGACGACGGTCAGGGCCCCAAACAGCAGACGACGCATGACATAGTGGAACATGGGATCACGCGGGTGGGGAGAGCGCCGATAGCAACGCCGACGCGCAGGTCCGCCACAGCCTCCCTGTCAGGTCACGGTTGGCGTCCCAGGCCCTCGGCATGCCGGCTACGAAGCCCTTTGCGTTCCGCGCATGAGAATGCGCGAGGCGGCGCTCGTCACCTCGGCATGGTGCGCAATGGCTGATGGGGAGAGATCGGCGCCAGGTCGCTCCTCCGGGTGGAAGTAGCCGAAACTGTCGACGCCGCGCACGAGCATGGCGCTGTCGACCATGCCGGCCGTTTGGCGCACGTGTGTGGGAATATAGCGCACGGCGAGGCCGATCCTGCGGTCAGGCGATGGATTGGGCTCCGAACCATGGATCAGCTTGACGTGGTGCAGGGACATTTGCCCCGGCTCGAGTTCGAGGGCGACGGCCTTGCGCTCGTCGACATCGACGCGGATTTCCTGGCCACGGCTCAAGAGGTTGTCGGCCGCAAAGGTATCGGTATGCGGCAAGACCTCCATGGTGTGGGAGGCGGGCAGGACGCGCATGGCGCCGTTCTCCCGCGTGCTCGGGCTCAAGGCGATCCAGGCGGTAACGATGTCCGCCGGTTCGAGGCCCCAGTAGGTGAGGTCCTGGTGCCAGGACACGAAGCTCTTGTTGCGCGGCTCCTTGATGAAAAAGCTCGTCCCCCACACCAGAATATTGGGGCCGATGATGCCCTCGACGGCATCGAGGACGTTTGTGTGGCGCACGATCTCATCGACCCAGGTCAAGAGCAGGTGGCACTTGGAACGCAGCGCGCCGGCGGGCAGCAGGCCCGAGGCCTCGATGGCCTCGAGCTTGGCACGATAGGCGAGCGCCTCCGCCGGCGAGAACACCGAGATCGGCGAAAGATAGCCATCCCTGTGGTATCGAAGGGCCGCGTCCTCAGCCAATCCCATGGCCGACCTCGCTTCTCGAAAAGACATCCATGGCTGAAAAGGCGCGGCTGACACCAGCGTGCCGGCCGCGCGGGTCCTGGCCTTAGGCCTTGTCGAGCCAAAAGGTATCCATGCGCACGACGTCGTAGATCCCGAAGTAATCCTTGGGATTGTGACCTTTGACGTAGTTGTACCAAACGTCGTTGATCTTCTCCCAGCAGATCGGGAAGACGGGGGCCTCTTTCTCGAGGATCTGCTCCGCCTGGCGGATGTGGGTCATGCGCTTGGCCGGATCCACCTCGCCATCAATCAGCGGCATCAGCTGATTGAACTCGGCGTTGTCCCAGGCAGAGTAGTTTTGCGGCCCATCCTTTTTATACCAGGCATTGAAGTAGTCGGACGGGTCGAGCAGCGTGGAGACGACGGCGCCGACCGCCATATCGAAATTGCCCGACTTGATGTCGTCGAACCACACGGATTCCACGACGGTTCTGAGCTTGGTTTCGAGGCCCAGGCCCTGCTGCAGCATGGCTTGGATGGCCTGCGCCCAGAGCTTGAAGGTCGCCACGTCGCGCACGAGGAAGTCGAGGGGCGCACCACCCTTATAGCCAGCGGCGGCCATCAGCGCCTTTGCCTCCTTGATGGCGGCGGTCTGATCCTCCTGGTATCCGGGCCGCTTCACCAGCTCGGCGAGAGGTGTGGCGAAATCGGAGAAGGGATAGATGAAGCCGCCCACCATCATGGGCGCCACGTCCTTGGTAACGTCCACCAGCACGGCGCGGTCGAAGACCAGATGCACGGCGCGCCGCACGCGCGGGTCGTCGAAGGGTTTCTTCTTGGCATTGGGCCAGGTGGCTTGGATCACGCTCTGATAATAGTTGAGCGAGGACATGCCCGGCGTTTCCTTGGCCTTGCGCGCCGTGATCGGATCGACGATGCGCGCATAGTCCGTGCGCCCGGCAAGAACGGCGGAACCCAGCTCGGATGAGAACGGCAGGCCGTGGTAGAACTCGACGCCGTCCAGGTAGGGCAATTCCTTGTTCCAGTAGTTGGGATTGCGCTCCATCACCCAAACTTCGTTCTCGACCCGGCGCTTGCTCTTGAAGGGCCCGGTGCCCGGAATGTCGACGACGCGCCGGAGGTTGTAGTTGTTGTCCTCCAGCGTCTTTTTGCGGAGGATGACGTTCCAGCCGCTGGCAAACCCCGACATGATGAAGTTCGAGGGCCGAGGCTCGGAGAGCTTGAATTCGATGGTGTGCTTGTCGCGAACGTTAATCTCGTTCACGGAGGTGAACAGGATCGAGCGCGGGATGGAAATGCCCGACGGCGGCTTGACGATCCGATCGTAGGTGGCCTTCACGTCGTCGGCGGTAAACTCGGCACCGTCGTGGAATTGCACATCCTTGCGCAGGAAGAAGGTGTAGGTCTTGCCGTCCTTGGAGATCTGCCAGCTGTGGGCGAGATCGGGAATGATGGTCTTGCCACTGTCGCGCGGATCGCGGCGAACGAGATTGTCGAACATGCAGCCCTGGCAGCCCAGGCTGTTAATGGTGCCGGACTGGTGCACGTCGAAGTGTGGGGGGCGTGAAGTTATGCCGTAGCGCAGCACGCCGCCGCGCTTAGGGTTGGGCTCGGGCGCCTTGAGCTGGAACTTGGTGCCGTCAAACTCGGCCGGCACGTCGGCAAGGGCGAAATCGGGGCGCAACCCGTACATGGCTGCGAGCGAGGCAGCCCCGCCCTGCATACCGGTTTTTAGTAGCTCACGGCGAGTCCAATGGGGGCGCTTCGAGCGCTTGCCTGTCATACTGTTTCCTCCACTTCATTTACTTTCTGGTCTGTTTGGGCTGAACTTAGGATCGGATGTCCGTGGTCCGCCTGAACAAGAAGACTACACGTGGTCCAGGAGGGAGTCACCCCGTGAGCCCACCCCTTACAGTCGAAAGTATCAATCAGCCTAACCTGGCGGCGCCGTCCGCCGTCCTCGAGATCGATGATTTAAAGACCTACTTCTTTACGGCATCTGGGGTGGTCAAGGCCGTCGACGGGGTCTCTTATTCCGTACGCAACGGCGAGACGCTCGGCGTCGTCGGTGAGTCCGGTTGCGGCAAGAGCGTCACGGCGCTGTCAATTCTGCGCCTGGTGGCCAATCCCCCCGGCCGGATCGTCGGCGGCAGCGTTCGCCTGGACGGGCGCAACCTGCTCGATCTCCACGAGCGAGAGATGGAAGACATCCGCGGCAACGCGATCTCGATGATCTTTCAGGAGCCGATGACGTCCCTCAATCCGCTGTTTACCGTCGGGCACCAGATCGCCGAGGCAATCGCCGTGCATCAGGGCGTCGGTCGGCAGGCCGCGATGCGCCAGGCGATCGAAATGTTGCGCCGCGTCTCCATTCCGCAGCCGGAGCAGCGGGCACAGAGTTACCCGCATCAGATGTCCGGCGGCATGCGCCAGCGCGTGATGATTGCCATGGCCTTGTCCTGCAATCCCAAGGTTCTGATTGCCGACGAGCCGACCACGGCCCTCGATGTGACAATCCAGGCCCAGATCCTGGCGCTGATGCGCGAGTTGCAGCAGGCCTACGGCATGGCCCTCGTCCTCATTACCCACGACATGGGCGTGGTGGCCGAGAATGCCGACCGCGTCATCGTCATGTATGCGGGCCGCAAGGTCGAGGAGGCCGAGGTCGGCGATCTCTTCGAGCGGCCGGCCCATCCCTACACGCGCGGACTGCTGGCCTCCATTCCGCACTTGGACGATGCGGCAAGGGCCGGGGAGGCGCGCACGCGCCTCAACGAGATCAAGGGGCTGGTGCCCTCGTTGATCGACCTTCCCAAGGGCTGCAGTTTTGCTGCGCGCTGCAGCCTCGCCAGCGATCAATGCCGCGCGGCTGTGCCGCCGCTGGTCGAATACTGGCCGGGACATTGGGTGGCCTGCTGGCATGCCGCGCGGGTGACGGGATGACGCTGGTCCCCGCTTCCACGCACAAACCCAACGGGGAGCCAACCGGCTCCGCCCCACGCGCGCCGCTACTCGAAGTGCGCGATCTCAAGAAACAGTTTCCCATCATCAGGGGTCTCTTTTCGCGCGTCTCCGGTCAAGTGCACGCGGTCGATGGCGTGTCATTTCACATTGGGGCGGGGGAGACGCTGGGCCTCGTCGGCAAATCGGGCTGCGGCAAGTCGACGGTCGGGCGGACATTGTTGAAGCTGCTCGATCCGACCGCCGGGTCGATCCACGTCGACGGCGTGGACATCACCGGGCTCGACGCCGCGGCCATGCTGCCCTACCGCAAGCGCCTGCAGATGATCTACCAGGACCCCTACGCGTCGCTCAATCCACGCATGTCGGCCGGCCAGATCGTTGAGGAGCCACTGGTCATTCACGGCGTCGGACGACCGCAGGAGCGGCGTGAGAGGGTAGCCTTCCTCTTTAGCAGGGTGGGCCTGCGTCCCGAGGCGATGCACGCCTATCCGCACGAGTTCTCCGGCGGCCAACGCCAGCGCATCGGCATTGCCCGCGCGCTCGCCCTCAACCCGGACCTGATCGTCGGCGATGAGCCGGTCTCGGCGCTCGACGTTTCGATCCAGGCCCAGATCATCAACCTGCTCATGGATCTACAGGAGGAGTACAAGCTCTCCTATCTGCTGGTGGCGCACGACCTCGCCGTGGTCCAGCACATCTCCCACCGCGTTGCCGTCATGTATCTCGGCCGCATTGTCGAGATGACGGAGCGCAAGCGCCTGTTCGAGATGCCGCTTCATCCTTACTCCGAAGCGCTGTTGTCGGCGGTGCCGATCCCCAAGGCGAGTGCGCGAAAGCGCGAGCGCGTCATCCTCAAGGGCGACGTGCCGAGCCCGATCAATCCGCCGACGGGCTGTCATTTCCACACCCGCTGTCCCTACGTGCACGCGCGCTGTCGGGCCGAATCGCCGACGCTCCGGGAAATCACGCCTGGACACTGGGCCTCTTGCCATTTGCATGATGCCGGGCCGACTTTTCCGCTGGCGGCCCCCAAGGGCACGGCATGACCGCCGAACAACCCATGAAGCTTGCGCTGCTCGACGACTACCATGGCGTTGCCTTGCAGATGGCGGACTGGGGCCGGCTCGCCGGCCGCGTCGAGATTGTGAGTTTCGAGGCTCCCATTGCGGATGCCGCGGAGCTCGTGCGTCGGCTCGCCCCCTTCGATGCGATCCTGGCGATGCGCGAGCGCACCGCGTTCCCGCGCTCCATTCTGGAGCAACTGCCCAAGCTTCGGCTTTTGATCACCACGGGCATGTGGAACGCGTCGATCGATAGTGCGGCGGCGGCCGAGCTCGGCATCCAGGTTTGCGGCACGCGGGATGTGGGCCATCTGACGGCCGAGCTCACCTTGGGTTTGATCCTGGCGCTGGCACGGCAAACGCCGCACGAGGAACGCGCCCTGCGCGAGGGCCGCTGGCACGTCCGGCTGGGCCACTCCGTGCGCGGCAGGACGCTGGGTCTACTTGGGCTCGGCAACCTCGGGCGGCAGGTGGCGGCCTTCGGGCGCATGCTGGGCATGGAAACCATCGCCTGGAGCCAGAACCTGACGGCCACAGCCGCCGCCGAATCCGGCTGCCGTCTCGTCGAACGCCAAGAGCTGTTCAGGACATCGGACTATCTGACGATCCATGTGCGGTTGTCGGAGCGCACGCGGGGCCTGGTGGGGGCCGAGGAGCTGGGCGCAATGAAGCCCTCGGCCTATCTCATCAACACCTCGCGCGGTCCGATCGTCGACGAGCGTGCCTTGTTTGAGGCGCTCAGAGACAAGCGCATCGCCGGCGCTGCCCTCGACGTCTATGCGAAAGAGCCCCTGCCCCTGGACGATCCCATCCGCGGCCTCGACAACGTTATTCTACTGCCGCACCTCGGCTATGTTTCGGAGGAGAACTATCGCTTGATGTATGGCGATGGGTTGGAGGCGGTCGAAGGCTTCCTGGCGGGAAAACCGCTACGCGCGTTGAACGCGCCGGCCTCCCGAACGCCGCCACGGTTGTAGCAAAAGCCTCTGCGCAATCGAGACGCGTGTACCAGAGTCGAATTGTAGTGGAAACCTAGGAAGGAGCGGTCGATCTTTGTCACATTGACGGCCCAACTCAGCTAAGAAGCCATGCGAGCGACGTTGGAGGCGGGTCCCATGGCTATGGTCGAGAGCGCCACAGGTGGCGCCGTAGCGGCAGTCGTCAAGTCCTTTGCCGATTGGCTTGATGACGAGCGGTGCAAGCGACGGTTGAAAAGGACGCTGCAGGACCGGCGTTACCGTTTTGCGACCCTGGCGCATCTCTCCTCCAGCAGCTGTGCCAACCCCGACAAAATCCGACGACTGTTGCTGGCAATTGGTGCGCGGCCCTCTGAGACCAATTCCAGCATATGGACGCTCAGGGCACCGCGGGTCGTCTAGAAAGCCAAGAGTACCGCTCTAACGCTTTGATTAACGCCCATTCCGTAAGTGAGCGGCGCTCGGCGAATTGTCATTTGCGGGAGGGCGGCCGTAGTGTGAGAGCAGGGTTGCTGAAACAAGACGAAAGCTCGGAGCGCCACCGTCGCCATCTTGGGTTCGTCAGTCTCCTTGCTTACTGCCCCTCCGCAATGCGCCACTGCCCTGCCGCGAGGATGCGACAGAGAGCATCTGATCCGTAGTCAGACCTTAGGCCGAAGATCCATCTCACCGCTCGCAACTGGTGCCTAGCCTTGGGCGCGCGGCGCGATTACTCCACTAAAACTTTGTGATCGGGGCTTTTTTCTACACCAGCCGAGTAAAGAGGCCGAAATCATTGAGCTCGAAGGGCGGTGGTAACCAAGTCCGGTCGCTAGCCCCAGCGTAAGACATTGGTCCGTTCTTCCCACTCCCTCCACAATGTTATCAACAAGGATAGCCTGTTCCAGCCCAAGAGCGGGCGAGAGGTCGACAGGCACTACCTACCGCGTGATGCGGGAACCATCGCCTCGGGAAGGGCCCGACCCCCATGGGCCTCGTCCGAGGCGATCGAGTGAGATGCGTGTGGGGAGAATTGCGTTATGGCTTTGCCCGTTGTCGTTCTGACAGATGCCTTTGGCAATCCTTTTGAGAGTAATCAGATCGATGCCATCGAGGGTACGATTTATCCACTCGTTCTCGACGTCACAGATCCGGACCACCCCGGCGCCCACTTCGTTGACACTGATTTTTTCATCACCGGTCCAGATGCGGACCTCTTCTACATCGTCGACTACCAACTGATCTTCCAATACGAACCCGACTACGAGAACCCCATCGATGCCGACGCGGACAACCTCTACGCGATTACAGTAGAGGTCACGGATAGCGACGGCGAGACCACCAATCAGGACATTTTTATTAATATCTTTGACGATCCGAACGATAACAACAACGGAGAGGAAGCCCAGCCGCCCCAGTTTGTGTCCGATCCGTTTGCGGTTGTTCCTGAGAATATCGACGACGTCGTTTACGCCGCACAAGTCGACAACTCCGGCCCCGGCAACGCCGAGGATGTCACATTTGCGATTGTTGGGGGCCCGGACGGGGACCTGTTCAGCATCGATCCGGTCACGGGTGAGGTGTTTTTCAATCAGTCGCCGGACTTCGAAAACCCCGCCGATGCCGGCGCCGACAACACCTATGACATTGTCATAGAAGCCACCAATCAGCAGTCAGGGGACTCATCCCAGCTTGACGTAGCGATCATTGTTACGGACGAGAACGATGAGGCACCACAGATCGCGCCCGACGCTGCGGTCACCGTGCCCGAGAACTACAACGACGTCGTCTACATCGCTGAGGCGACGGATGCCGACGCCGAGAGCTCGGTGACCTATGCCATCACCGGCGGCGCCGATATGGATAAGCTATCCATCAACGAGCTCACGGGCGAGGTGTCCTTCAACCAGACGCCCGATTTCGATCTGCCTGGCGATGCCGATGGCGACAACACCTATGAGATCGAAATTGTCGCCACCGATGATGCCGGAAACAAGTCCCAAATCCAGTCCGTCACCGTCACGGTGGAGGACCTAAGCGACGAGACGCCTGTCATCACCTCGACGGAGTCGACGGCCGAGATCCTCGAGAATTCCTTTGACCTGGTATACACCATCGAGGCGAGCGACGCCGACGCCAGTGATACCGTGACGTTCCGGTTCGCGGATGAGAGTGCGGACGCCGGCTACTTCATGATCGATGAGTTCAGCGGCGCCATTTATCTCAACATGCCGCTCGACCACGAGGACCCGCAGGATGCGGACGGCGACAACGTTTACGAACTCGCCATCATCGCCTCTGACGACGGCGGGAATAAGTCAGATCCCTTCACCCTGTCGGTCACGATCCTCAACGAGAATGACAATGTCCCAGAGTTCGATGGGGACGGCGTGGTTACGGTGGCCGAAAACACCAGTGGCCCGATCCATACAGTCCTTGCTTTAGACGCGGACGGCGATGCGCTGGAATACACCGTCGAGGGAGCCGATGCCCATCTGTTTGCTTTCGACCCGGATACCGGAGAATTGTCGTTCCTCGATCCCCCGGATTTCGAGCACCCACTTGATGAAGGTGGCGACAACTTCTACGACGTAGAGATCTCGGCGACAGACGGCGAGAATACCTCCGATGCTCTGGCAATCACGATCGAGGTCACCGATGTGGTCGAAAGCGGCGCACCACCGGCGATAACCTCCTCCGCATCGGCGAGCGTCCCCGAGAACACGACGGGTACGGTTTACACGGCCCAGGCCGACGATCCCGATAGCGCCAACGTCACGTTCTTCATCAGCGGTGGGGCGGATGCTGGCCAATTCTCCATCGACGCGACCACCGGCGAGGTGTCATTCCTAACTTCGCCCGACTACGAGACTCCGACAGATACCGACGCGAACAACATTTACGAGGTGGAAATCACGGCCTCGGACGGCGCGAATGACTCCATTCCCTACGCGGTGTCGATCACGGTTACCAATTTGCCGGACAACGCCAATGTGGCGCCCCAAGGAATGGACGGCTCCGTCAGCACCCTTGAGGACCTTCCTTACGTCTTTGAACTAGCCGATTTTGGTTTTGACGATAGCGGCGATCCCGACCCCGATAACCTCCTATCCGTGATAATCCTGGCATTGCCCGTAATGGGTACGCTGACGCTCAACAGCGTCCTCGTCGACGTTGGCGACGAAATCAGCACCGCAGACATCGCCAGCAACCATTTGGTGTTTACGCCAAATCCCAATGAGAGCGGCGCCGGCTACGCCACGTTTCAGTTCCAGGTGAGGGACGACGGCGGCGTTGCCGATGGCGGCAGCGACACCGATCCCGCCGCCAAAACGATGACCATTGATGTCAATCCGGTGAATGACGCGCCTGCTGGTGCCGACAATGCGATCACGATCGCTGAAGATACCTCCTACACTTTTCTGGCGGACAACTTCGGCTTCAGCGACCCCAACGACATCCCTGGGAACAATTTTGCTGAGGTCTTGATTGCCAACCTATCTGGGGGTGGCTCGCTATACCTCAATGGTATTGCCGTGAGCCCAGGAAGCTCCATCAGCGTTGCCGATATCATTGGTGGAAATCTCGCGTTCATTCCAAATCCCAACGAAAACGGTGCTGACTACGCCACGTTGGAGTTCCAGGTGCGGGACGACGGCGACGGATCTAACACCGATCCCTCCGGGAATAGGTTAACTATCAATGTCACTGCCGTGCCGGACTCGTTCACTTTCAGTCCGCCGACCTTCGAACTTGCGCAATTTGGTCTGTCTGCCGGAGGCTGGAGCAGCCAGACTACTTACCCGCGCCAGCTTGCGGATGTGAACGGCGACGGAATGGCCGACATCGTCGGCTTTGGGCAAAGGGGCGTTTCTGTTTCACTTGCGACGGAGATGGTCATTTTGCCCCACGTACCTTCGAACTTGCGCAATTTGGTCCCGGCGCTGGAGGCTGGGAGCCACGAATAATATCCGCGCCAGCTTGCGGATGTGAACGGCGACGGAATGGCCGACATCGTCGGCTTCGGGCAAAGGGGCGTTTCTGTTTCACTTGCGACCGGAGATGGTCATTTTGCCCCACGTACCTTCGAACTTGCGCAATTTGCTCCCGGCGCTGGGGCTGGAGTAGCCAAAGAATATACCCCCGCCAGCTTGCGGATGTGAACGGCGACGGAATGGCCGACATCGTCGGCTTCGGGAAAAACGGTGTCTCTGTTTCACTTGCGACCGGAGATGGCCATTTTGCCCCACGTACCTTCGAACTTGCGCAATTTGGTCCCGGCGCTGGTGGCTGGAGCAGCGAGAATATTACCCGCGCCAGCTTGCGGATGTGAACGGCGACGGAATGGCCGACATCGTCGGCTTCGGGAAAAACGGCGTCTCTGTTTCACTTGCGACCGGAGATGGCCATTTTGCCCCACGTACCTTCGAACTTGCGCAATTTGCTCCCGGCGCTGGTGGCTGGAGTAGCCAGAATACTTACCCGCGCCAGCTTGCGGATGTGAACAATGACGGAATGGCCGACATCGTCGGCTTTGGGAAAAGCGGCGTCTCTGTTTCACTTGCGACCGGAGATGGTCATTTTGCGGCACCGACCTTCGAACTTGCGCAATTTGGTGCCTCTGCCGGAGGTTGGAGCAGCGATAATATCTACCCTCGCCAGCTTGCGGATGTCGACAACGACGGAATGGCCGACATCGTCGGCTTTGGGCGTCTGGGCGTTTATGTTTCCCATTCCATGATGCTCGTGTGATGCGGGTTAGTAGTCGACGGCGAAGCCGTTGGCTTCGCAGCAGAGCGTGCGCGTCGCCACCGGATCATCCGCAGCCCATCATCATGCACGCTACACCGTTTCTGCGTCGCGCTCGGACTGGCCGAGGCGACGCTGGGCCTTTGCGGGACGAGCGCGATCGAGGCGGCGATCATGAGCATGCGTGCCCTCGCCGACCTCAGCGTAGCAAGAGCACACGGCCGATTACGAGGACTGCGACGATATCGATGCGCTCAAGTTCGATCCTGCGTTGAAGTCGCCAGCGCCATGCCCGTGACCGACGCGGTGGCGTCGATCTGTATTGCTGCAGCTTCGTGGGCCCGCGGCAGCGCATAAGTGCATCGGACTCGCTATCGGGGAGACCGACGATCCTGTGCACGCCCGGGCCGACTCGGCACTTGCTTCTCTCCGTGGTCAGCGCCAGGGCTGCCAACATGATGCCTATCAGAGGGAGGTGGGTCCTATTTAGGGAGGCGTCGTTCAGCTCAAGGGAGTGACCGACTACCCATCTACGGACTTCACCAATCCAGCGTCCCCGGCATGGGACCTCGAGGGCTCACGAAAGTTCCGCGTGTGCCCTGTTGCGTGATTTGAGCGCGCGCATCGGGCGACATTCGGTTCTTGCAATGCCCCCCCCTGGATGAGCCGACGTGCCGTCGATCCACATGCGATGCAGGGTGACCGCGAGTTTGGGTACAACGGGCAACCTTTGCCCGCTTCAAACCGCGACGCTTGGCGACCTCCAGTCCCCGGCCCTTGAGCACTGAGAAGCTCGTCCCGCGAGACGGCAAACTATTCGCCGCCTCGTAGACCGCCGTGCGCCCCATCTCGTCGCCGACGCGCGTAATGCCTCCGGTCACGTCAGTCTCGACGGATTGGTACCTCCTCGGCGTCAGCCCTAGCAAGGGAGCCGCTCCCTTCGACTTCTTGATGCGATGAGGGTGGTCGATCGCCGATTTATACGTTATCGGCGCCAATGGAAACTCTGGGTCGATCAGCTTGCGCTGCGGTAATTTGCGCGCAACCAGCAGCGCTCGGATCTCCTGTGATCCGATCGATTTGGCGTGCCCGGGCGGAACCATCCCATGCGCATCAGCTGAGCAAATGCCAAGGCATCCTTGCGATCGGTCTTCACCGTCATCGCCAAGAGCGCCCCTTGACGTGGCGCGTCTCCAACGCAAGCGCTTCAATCCCGACGGATCTCACGCAGGATGCGCTCGAGCAGGTTGGTCCTAACCCGCCGCCGGTAAACCTCCGGGAACTGGTAGTAGACCTCCTGACATAGCCCAGTTCCCCGCCTGAAATCACTTGCCTTTCGGCGGGCTGCGTGCGCGCGGTGCGGACCAATACATGTCCGGTTTTTTGGGCTGCAGACGCAAGTTCTGCTGAAATGGAGGATTTCGCGAGCAGAGCTTGCGGACCCAAACCTGTCCGCTCTAGCTCGGGCATGAGCACCCAACACGCCTTGGCGCTGCCCTTGCCGGCGGCGTCGAATACCGTGGTGATCAATGCGCGCTGCAGCTTGCGGATCGAGGCGGATCAGCGCGTGATCGTCGTCGGCGGACTGCCGGTGCATCACTATCGCGTCGAGGATGCGGTCGCCGAGGCCTATGCGATGGTGTTCCTGGTGGAGTCGGGCTTCGCCCAGCAAACGGACGTGGCGCGGGCATTCGGTCGATCGGAGCGCACCGTGCGGCGCCACCAAGGGCGCTATGCGCAGGGCGGGATGGCGGCGCTCGGTCGAGAAGAGGGTTGGCGTCGCGGTCGACGACGGATTTCCGGGCAACGTCTGCGCAGCATCGAGATGCTGAAGAGCCAGGGGATGAGCAATCGGGCGATCGCGCACCGGCTGGGGGTGAGCGAGAAGGCGATCCGCAAGCTGGTCGGACCTTCGAAGCCTGCCGAGAGCGGGCAGCTTGCGTTCGCCGGGATGACGACCGCGGCAAGGGAGAGCCACCGGCGGCTGGGGTGCCGTCTGCAAAGTCGAGCGACGAAGCTGCGGATCGCGCCACGCCATCGGCGAAGGACCACGCCGGCGACGACGATCCGATCGGCGTGGCTGCGGACGACGACGAGCCGGTGCCGATGAGCCTCGACCGCGACGCGAGCGATCGCAGCTTCGATCGGCAGCTCGCCTATCTGGGGCTGCTCGATGATGCCGCACCGCTGTTTCGCGAGGGGACTCGGTTCCCGGTGTCGGCGTCCTGCTGGCTCTGCCGTGTCTGGTCGAGAGCGGGCTGTTTGCGGATCAGCCGCAAGCTCTACGGTGAAATCGGTCCGGCCTTCTATGGTCTGCGCACGACGTTGCTGACGCTCCTGCTGATGGCGCTGCTGCGCATCAAGCGGCCCGAGCATCTCAAGGAGCGCGACCCGGCCGCGTTCGGCCGGCTGCTCGGGCTCGACCGGGCGCCGGAGGTGAAGACGCTGCGGCGCCGGCTCAGCCGCCTGGCGGCGCACCATCGCGCCGAGCAGCTGGGCGCGGAGCTGGCGCGGCTGCGTGTCGACCAGCGCGGCCATCTCATGGGTTTCTTGTACGTCGACGGTCATGTGCGCGCCTATCACGGCCAACGCGCCATCTCCTCAAATGCCTACGTGGCGCGCCGTCATCTGGCCATGCCCGCCACGCACCGACTACTGGATCAACGACCGCTCCGGCGACCCGTTGCTGGTGATGACCGGAGAGGTCGACGCGGCATTGACGAAGGCCTTGCCCCGGCTGCTGCGCGAGGTGCGCGGCGCTGGTCGGCGAGCGACGGGTCACCGATCGTCTTCGACCGCGGCGGCTGGAGTCCGAAGCTGTTCGCACACGATGATCAAGGGCGGCTTCGACATGCTGACCTATCGCAAGGGCCGGTGCCGTCGCATCAATGAGCGGCGGTTCATCCGCCGGCGCGCCGAGCTCGACGGCTGCTGGGTGGACTATCTTCTGCACGACCAGCCCGTGCGCTTCCTCAAAGGCAAGCTGCGCCTGCGGCAGGTCACGCGCCTGTGCGACAACGGCCATCAGACCCAGGTGATCACGAGCCGATGGGACCTGCGCGACATCGAGGTCGCCTACCGCATGTTCGAGCGCTGGCGACAGGAGAACTTCTTCAAGTACATGCGCGAGGAGTTCCTGCTCGATGCGCTCGTCGATTACCGGATCGAGCCGGAGGACCCGACCCGTACCATCCCCAATCCCGAGCGCCGCGCTTTGGACAAGGAGATCCGTGCGGCGCGCGCCGATCTCGCCAAGCTCGAACGCGAATACGGTGCCGCCGCCGCGACAACGCCGAGCAGCGCCGGCCGACCATGCGGGGCTTCAAGATCGCTCATGGCAGGCTCGGCAAGCAGCTGCGCACGGCCCGCGCTCGCGTGGGCCGGCTGTTCGACAAGCGCCGCGACGTTCGCCAAGCGCGTCGAGGTCCGAGACCTCAGCGAGCGGGCCGTGGTCAAGCTCGCCACCGAACGCAAGCACCTGACCGACATCATCAAGATGGTCGCCTATCAGGCCGAGAGCGATCTGGTTGCGCTGCTGCGAGCCTCACTACGCCCGTGTCGATCAAGAGGGCCGAACCCTGCTGCATGAGCTGTTCGCCGCCGCAGGCGACATCCACGTCTCCGACAGCGAGCTGCAATATCACCTTGGCCCCGCTCAGCTCCCCGCATCGAACGCTCGCCGCCCAGGCCCTCTGTGAGATCGCTCGACCAAACCGCGACGATCTTCCCCGGCTCTCGCCTGCGGATTCGCTTCGCGGTGCGGCCGCCCCCACGCATCGGACTTGCCTTCCCCGGCTCCCCGGTCGAGCGCAGCACCGCCACGGCCGGGGCCCCGGCTCCCTGAGCGACGCCGAAACCGGACATTCTTGCACTATGCTATGTCAGGAGGTCAGGCTACACGGCGTACGCGCCATTCGGCGAAGACGTAGGGCTTCGTGCGCGACGACAATCAAGGTGAGAACTGCGCTGTGGTCCACACTGCTTGCCTCGTCGGATTTTGCCAAGAAGCACTTGATGAACTTTGACAATTCCAGCGGGGGCGGATGCTGGATGCAATGGCGATGCTCGCTGCTACCAGACATCCCGACAATGGCAATGGGTCCGATGATGCGCCTGTGACTATGACCGCACCGAGGATAGCCAATCTTTGAGCACTTGTGGGCTCTTACCCCAGCATGAAGTCATGCTGCGAAACATAAACGCCCAGACGCCCGAATCCGACGATGTCGGCCATTCCGTCGTTGTCCACATCCGCAAGCTGGCGCGGGTAGATATTATCGCTGCTCCAACCTCCGGCCGCGGGAGCAAATTGCGCAAGTTCGAAGGTCGGCGCCGCAAAATGACCATCTCCCGTCGCGAGTGAAACAGAGACGCCCTTTCCCAAAGCCGACGATGTCGGCCATTCCGTCGTTGTCCACATCCGCAAGCTGGCGCGGGTAAGTATTCTGGCTACTCCAGCCTCCGGCAGAGGACCAAATTGCGCAAGTTCGAAGGTCGGTGCCGCAAAATGACCATCTCCGGTCGCGAGTGAAACAGAGACGCCCCTTTGCCCAAAGCCGACGATGTCGGCCATTCCGTCGTCGTTCACATCCGCAAGCTGGCGGGGATAAGTGTTCTGGCTGCTCCAGCCCCCGGCAGACGGACCAAATTTCGCAAGTTCAAAGGTCGGTGCCGCAAAATGACCATCTCCGGTCGCGAGTGAAACAGAAACGCCCCTTTGCCCAAAGCCGACGATGTCGGCCATCCCGTCGCCGTTCACATCCGCGAGCTGGCGGGGATAAGTATTCTGGCTGCTCCAGCCTGCCAGCAGCGGGAGCAAATTTCGCAAGTTCGAAGGTCGGTGCCGCAAAATGACCATCTCCGGTCGCGAGTGAAACAGAAACGCCCCTTTGCCCAAATCCGACGATGTCGGCCATTCCGTCGCCGTTCACATCCGCGAGCTGGCGCGGGTAAGTATTCTGGCTACTCCAGCCACCAGCGCCGGAGCCAAATTGCGCAAGTTCGAAGGTCGGTGCCGCAAAATGACCATCTCCGGTCGCGAGTGAAACAGAAACGCCGCTTTCCCAAAGCCGACGATGTCGGCCATGCCATCACCATTGATATCAGCCAGGCTTCGGGGATATCGATCGTTGTTAGTCCATCCGCCGCTAGCTAGATCCGCTCCAAAACCCTGGAGTGTTAGTTCTGGTTGTGCGAATGGCCCTCAGTGAATTGAACCTGAGTTCCATCCTCGAGTACGGCATCAAACTTGTTGATCTCGACCTGCTGCAGGTTGCTCAAGCCACCCGTTGCTGCCGTAAAGCCGAAATAGGCATAGTTGAAGCCAGCGAAGTATTGGCTGGCGAGGTCGCCGGTCAAAGTCCCAGCCTGTTTGCCATCAAACGAATAACTCAACGTCTGCTGGGCTACGTCCCATGACACGTGGACCTTGTGCCAGTTGCCGTCCTCAATGTTGCCGAGATCAACCTGATCGGAGAGCCGAGCCTGATCCAAAGGCGCATCGGTCTTGATGAAATTCGTATGGTCGTTGGCGATGTCGCCGAACGGGGCGTTCTGGAAGGTGTCGAACGCGATGCCCACACCATTGCGGATGCCAGAGGCGCCAAGCGACACCGCCGCCGCCGCCGGTCGCATCGCCGCCGAACGGGTCGTTGTGAAGCACGAATGCCATGCCATCGGCACCCGCATCCTTGTTGCCGAGATAGATATTGAAGCTGATGTCAAAGTCGGAGCGCAGGTCGATGCGCTCGATTGGACATCAACGCACCCTTCTGGTCCGGCGCGTCCTGGGTTAGAATGAAGGTGTCAGCGGCGGCGTCGTAGGCGGCATTGCCATTGAGCGTTACCCAACCGCCCATTTGCTGCGACAGCAATTCCCCACCAATGTCGATTTTGACGGTCGATGCAACGGAGGGGGTTCCGTCCTTGTTGATTGCGAACAGCATCCAGTTGCCTGGGGTCAGGACATTGCTGTTCTCGGGCAGCTGAACAACCAGTTTGTTATTCGGTCAACGGTGAACGACAGCTCGACCTTGCTTGCCGCCATGTTCAACGAATGCGTGACTGCCCCATACTTTACGAACGTCAGACGGTCGATGGATGAGGCATCATCGACAGAGATCGTGAAGGTGGCACCGGGCTTCAATTCATCGGGTGCGGTCGAAATGACGGGTCGCTTGTGCGAGATTGCCGTCTTGGTCAAACAGATAGGGTGGCGAGTAGATTTCACCATTCGTATTGACAAGCGGGCCAGGGGCGCCGCCGCCAAGCGAGAGCACGGTTGCGTCCGGGAGCAGGATCGTGGTGGAGTGGTATAGTCGTGGGATCGCTGCATCACCGCCGATCTTCCATTGCCCGGTGCTCGGATTCCAGATCGCGACTTCGTTCGTCACGTTGGTCAGCTCGTTGTCCACACCGCTGCCGCCGCTCACCATCACCGAGCCGTCCGCCAGCACAACCATGTTCGACCACAAGCGGCTTTCGTTCAGGCTTGCCGTCTTGCGTGAACGTCGGCGCATCGCCACTCATATCCATGATCCAGGCGTCGCCATTGTTGGCGAGGGCCAGAACCTTGTTCTGCTCATACATGATGGCGGGATTGGCTTCGGATGTCTCAAACGGTAGGTTACCCACAACTGTGACCTGGCCATCACCCGAGGGATCCATAAGCATCACTTTTCCGGGTTGGGCGGCCGTCGACGTGGCCTCAAAAATGTTGACCTTGCCATCAGCGTCGAGCCACGCACGAGGATACCACCAGTCATTCTTAATGACGTCGCTGGTGGCGCCGTCCAAGGTCCTCCAACCGCTAAAAGGCGTATAGAGCTCGGGCGTGCCAACGCCGACGCCATGGCCGTCTTGCCCACCGAGAACGACAATCTTGCCGTTCGCCAGCGTGATTGCGGTTGGGTACCACCGCTCGAACTGCATGTGGCCGCCGCAAATATGATCACCGTGGACCTCGCCGACCTCGCAATCTGGGTCCAAAGGCGAGACCGTCATGGTGGCCGGATCGTAGACGTTGGCGTCGTGAACCCCCAGATTGACGTGGTCAGGATCATGTCCGCGGGAATCGCCACCCATGATGAGGATCTGACCGGTCTCGGGCACCACGGCGGCGGCCGAGCAGAACATGTCCGTCGGCGTTGTGTTGGGCAGCGTGTAATGCGTGTTCGCCGCGATATCCCAAACGTCATAAATCAGCTGCGCGCCTTGCTGGCCAAGCTGATCGGTACCATAGGTCAGGATCTTGCCGTCGGGTGTCAGGATGCAATGGATCCCAATGATCGGCCAGTCGAAGACACTGCTCCACTGGCCACTGGTGCTTTGAAAAGCTGGCATTGGCTGATTTCTCGGGCGGACGATGGCTGTGAATTGGGAGTGAAAGGAGTCCCGGTGCAACTATCGTCCAAGCTCGATGGAAATCTGCAAACCACTTTAGAAAATGGTTAAAACTCATTGGCGAAGCGAGCGTATTTGATGGGCTGATACTTGTGAGGAGCGGGGCCCATGCCAAAGGATATTGACCATCTCCCAGGAGAGACAGCCATCCACGCCAGACGCGTGGTCCAGAAGATTACAGCAACTGAGTTTGGTGACCTGCGGTCTTGGAGTGCGGTATCTGTGCTTATGTGGTGTTGAGGAACCCTGAAATTCCGAGACGCGGCCCGACCACGAACAAACTTTGTTGGTCATGCCCTTCGCTGCAACGGCACGTCGCTATTCGAGCATTGCAGCAAGTTTGGTTTCGAGGGTGTGGTCAGAACCGACTGAGCTCGCGCTACGTGAGTGATTCTAGCCGCAACTAGGTCAAGTCAAAGTGCCCGGATTGGAAGCGCATCAATGCCGGGCGGCATAAAATGCTTGAGGCTCCGCGGAAGCCCGAGCTGACGGAAGCCCAGAAGACGCTCGCAAAGAAGCGCGAGGAGCATGCAAGGGTGCTCGAGCGCTTACGATCACCGGAGCAGAGCCCCGGCAGTACACGAGCTGCGCAAGCACATTGCGCTCCTAGAGAAGGAAATCGCCGAGCTGATGGGCTAGGCCGGCTTGCGTCCCTTGATCGTGCCGAAGTCGGCGCACTGCATCGCGGGCTCAATCAGCATGCGCGGCGTAACGGGCTAGGGCATACACTGGAAAGCCTGGGGTGCTTGATGGCCAGCGTCTGCGCATAGCACTGCGCTTCATCCCTCCTCGCTCGCATTATGCCGATCTGTTCGGTAGTGACGCAAATTCATGCATTCCCATGTTGGCCTAGTGTTCCACGTTTGACAGAGGATTTCCAACTCGGCGCAAATCAGACATACCGTGGCCATGAGACGGGATGACATCTGCATCTACCTCAGCCGTTCGGATCGCGCGCGGCTCGAGGCAATCATCAAAGACCGCAACAGCAAAGCCAAGGTGATCTGGCGCGCCAAGATCGTACTGGCGACGGCCGATGGCCAGGGTACGAATGAGATCATGCGGCGTACGGACCATGTCTAAGCCCAACGTGTGGCGCTGGCAGGAGCGCTATATCGAGGACGGCATCGAGGGGCTCCTGCGCGACAAGACACGGCCCTCGCGCATTCCGCCGCCGACCGAGGCGGTGAAGCTTGCCGTTCTGACTAAGACGGCGACCGAGGAACGGTCGATGCGACGCACTGGAGCCGGGCGTCGATGGCGGAGACGGTAGGTATCAGCCCGTCGAGCGTCGGGCGCATCCGGGCGGAGGCCGGCTTGAAGCTGCACCTCGTCAAGCGCTTCAAGATTTCGAATGATCCTCAGTTCGAGGAGAAAGTCACTGACATTGTCGAGCTTTATCTCAATCCGCCGGAGCGCGCGGTCGTGCTCAGCGCCGACGAGAAGAGCCAGATCGAGGCGCTCCGCAGCATTCTGCCGCGCTGCCCAGAGCGACCAGGGAACCTCAGCAATACGTACTCTCTGGTCCAGCGGCGACAGAACAAGA
>CAVZKV010000015.1:0-453098 GCA_963775835.1 uncultured Alphaproteobacteria bacterium
GTCCGGCTCGTCGCAGAGGATGATCTGCGGGTCGAGCACCAGCGAGCGGGCCAGGCCGGCGCGCTTGCGCATACCGCCGGAGATCTCGCCGGGGAACTTGGTCTCGTCGCCACCCAAGCCGACCAGCTCGAGCTTCTCCATGACGATGTTGCGGATCTCGCTTTCCTTCTTCTTCGTGTGCTCACGCAAGGGGAAAGCGGTGTTGTCGTACAGGCTCATCGAGCCGAACAGCGCACCGTCCTGGAACATCACGCCGAACAGCGTGCGGATCTCGTAGAGCTCCTTCGCCGAGCACTCGATGATGTTGGTGCCGTCGACGATGATCTTGCCGCGCTCGGGGCGCAGCAACCCGATCAGAGACTTCAGGAAGACCGATTTACCGGTACCGGACGGGCCGAGGAGGACGCTGACCTCACCAGCCGGGACCTCCATCGTGACGTCTTCCCAAATTCGCTGGGGCCCGAAGGACTTCGTCAGTCCTTCAACTTGGATTCCGATGCCCACGCGCGATCCTTCCGCCAAGTACCGTCCCCGCCACATGCCTCCCGCCTGTGGCTTGAGTCACTGTAGCTTACGTCGTATGACCACAACACGGGCCTTGCGTCACATTGTGACCGTCCGTAGACACAACTGTGGGGCGGACCCGTTTGCCAGATCCGCCCCACAATGCATGTTTGTCGGCTGTGCCGACGGGTGAGGAGCCTACTTGACGGTGACCGTCGCGCCAGCGGCCTCGAGCTTGGTCTTGGCCTCCTCGGCAGCCTCCTTGGCGACCTTCTCGAGCAGCGGCTTGGGGGCGCTGTCGACCAAGTCCTTGGCCTCCTTGAGGCCCAGGCCGGAGACGATCTCGCGGACAACCTTGATGACGCCGATCTTCTTGTCGCCGGCGCCCTCGAGGATGACGTCGAACTCCGACTGCTCCTCGGCGGCCTCGGCGGGCGCACCACCGGCGGCAGCGCCCGGAGCAGCGGCAACGGCGACCGGAGCGGCGGCGGTGACGTCGAAGGTCTCCTCGAACTTCTTGACGAACTCAGAGAGCTCGAGCAGCGTCAGTTCCTTGAACGCGTCGAGCAGGTCGTCGGTGGACAGCTTGGCCATGGTGTGGTCCTTCCTGATTTTTCTTCTGGGCTAGTTGGGTGATGTGAGGGGCTTTAGGCGGCTTCTTCGCCGGCCTTCTTTTCTTGCAACGCGGCTGCCAGCCGGGCGACCTGCGACGCCGGAGCGTTGAACAGGCCGGCGGCCTTGGTCAGGTTCGCCTTCATCGCGCCGGCCAGCTTGGCCAGCAGCACCTCACGCGACTCCAGGTCGGCGATCTTTTCGACCTCGGACACGCTCAGCGGACGGCCGTCCATGTAGCCGCCCTTGATGACCAGCGCCTTGTTGTCCTTGGCGAAGGTCTTCAGCGCCTTGGCGGCGTCGACGGCCTCACCCTTGACGAACGCGATCGCCGTCGGACCGACGAACAGCTCGTCGAGACCGTCGATGCCCGCCTCCGCCGCGGCACGCTTCACCAGGGTGTTCTTGGCGACCGTGTAGGTGGCGGAGTCGCCGAGCGACCGGCGCAGCTCTTTGAGGTTGGCGACGGTCAGCCCGCGGTACTCGGTGACGAGCGTGGCCGTCGACCCCTTGAACTGCTCGGCGATGTCGGCAACCGCGGTGGCCTTGTCAGCCTTGGCCATGCATGCCTCCTCGTGGTTGGTATCGGGTGTCCCGCCGAGGGCCACAGCTGGCCGGAAATGACGAACGCCCCGACGCAGACAGGTCGGGGCGCAAAAACCGCACCGGCATACGCAGGTGCTTGCCTCGTCCTCCTGCGTGGGCCGCCGGGTAATCCCGGACCTTCAACCGATTTCTCGGTGACCGACGGTCTTCGGTGGAACTGGTCAAGAATAGCGTGCCGCCCGCCGATCAGCCAAAACGCCGCGTCACCTTCCCTCCGCGAGCGACCGTGTCCGCACGCCGACACGCCGCAAATCAGCGGCATTTAGCGGTCGCTCGCGGCTTGTGACTGTCCGCTAACCGACCACGCCGACGGCCAGCAGGACGAACATCGCGACGAGCACGCCCACCCGCACCCAGTGCAACCGATCCCACCGGTTGGCAAGGTCGCGGTCCACGTCGTCGTTGGACTGCCAGCCGCCGATCCGGTTGTTGATCGGGACGAGCACGGTGACCGTCAAGAGCAACGCCGCACCCATGAGCGCGACGGCGGCGATCGCGAGCACGTTTCGCGACAAGACGGCACCGGCGATCAGAACGACCAGTGTGCCGATGTACCAGAACGGCATCAACGCACCGAGCAGTCGACTTCCGCCGCTGCGGAACACGCGGTAGGCATCGTCGGGCAGCTTGGAGACGAGCGGGTTGGTGAAGGCCGCCACTCCCAGTTCCACTCCGACCAGCGGGCCGGTGAGCACGAGAGCGACGATTGCGATTACGTGTTCCATACCGTCGACCCTGCGGATTATGCTGACAAAAAACAAGGTACTGACAAATTAGTCAGCGTCGAGGAGGTTCGCGATGGCGGTGTCGAAGAAGGGGATCAGCGAGTGCCCGATCGACACCGCGCTGACCGTCATCGACGGGCGCTGGAAGGGCACCATCCTGTGGCGGCTGTTCGACGGGCCGATGCGCACCGCTGAACTACGCCGCAGCATCCCGGACATCACCGAGCGCATGCTGATTCGCCACCTGCACGAACTTGTCGACGCCGGCATTCTGATCCGCCACGACGCCGGCACCGTCCCTCCGTGTGTGCACTATTCGATTTCGGAGTACGGCACGACGCTGGCGCCTGTGCTGCAGAGCCTGTGCGATTGGGGACGAAAGCACATGGAGCGCAAGCCTTCTCAGGCGTCGAGGAGAGCAGCCGCCCCGACCAGGCCGGCGTCGCCGCCGAGTTCGGCGGGCAGCACCCGCAGCCCGCGCAGGAAGTCCAGCCTGGCGTAGGTCGACAGCGCCTCACGCAGCGGGTCGAAGAGCAGCGCACCGGACTTGGCCACGCCGCCACCGATGACGACGAGATCGAGATCGCACACCGCCCCCACCGACGCGATCATCGCCGCGACCGCCGTCGCGCCGCGGCGGAAGGCCTGCAGCGCGACCGGGTCGCCAACGTTGGCGGCGTCGGCGAGTTCCTTCGCGTCGGCCTCGGCCGGGGCGTCCCACCCGTTCTCGCGCGCCCACTGCGCCATTCGCGGTCCGGCGGCGATCGTCTCGACGCAGCCGCGGCCGCCGCACGAGCACGGCCCGCCGTCCGGGTCGACGACGACGTGGCCGACGTGCCCAGCGTTGCCGGTTCGCCCGTCGTAGGGCGCGCCGTCGAGCACGAGCCCGCCACCGACGCCGGTCGACACCACCATGCCGAGCAGAAAATTGGCACCACAGCCCGCGCCGCGCCACCGCTCCCCCAACGCCATACACAGCCCATCGCCGCCCAGCCGGACGGGCGCACCGGTCAGCGTCGACACCCGCTCGACGATCGGAAAGTCTTGCCATTCAGTGATATTGATTGGGCTGACGGTACCGGCCGGCAGGTCGATCGGGCCGGCGGACGAGATGCCGACGCCGCGCACATGTCCACCCGCCTCGGCGAGGGCCTCGGTGACCAAGGTGTCGACCACCGTCCACACCGCTTCGGCGTCGCCGTCCGGCGTCGGCAGCTTGGCGTGCTGCACCAGCGCGCCGTCGGCGTCGACGAGCCCCGCGGCGATCTTCGTGCCACCGATGTCGAGCGCCAGCGTGACGTCCATCAATGCCTGTGGGTGTTGTCGGGCTGACGCGGGTCGCCGGGATGCTCGTAGCCCGGCGCAAGCTCGACCAACTCGGCGCATCGGGCGTCCAGCCACAGCCGGAACGCGCGGCGACAGGCGGCGCCACGGAGGTGGTCGGCGATCTCGGCGGTGCTGCCGAAGCGCCGCGGGTTGCGCTCGAGGTAGTCGTGCACGTCGGCGTCGGTGATGTCGACGGCGGCGGTCACGCTGACGAACAGCGCCCGGGCCAGCGGATCGGCCAGCACCGAGCCCGCGATGCTGCCCATCTCCAGCCGGGCCGTCGTATCCGGCAGCAGCTCGTCCTCGCTCGGCGCACCGTCGGCCGTCAGTCCCCGCATCCGCGCCTCCGCCGCCGCCACGCGCTCCGTCACCAGCAGCTGTGTCAGCCAGCGGCGCAGCTGCCTGCCTTCGCTGGTGCCACGGCGCGGTAGCGACGACGCGAGCCGACAGGCGCGCAGCCGGTCTTCGCGGGCGTCGACCTCGTCGACCCACACCGGCACGCCCCCGACGGTCGCCGCGACGTTCAACGCACCGTCACCTTCACCGCGGGCGAGTAGACAAGCCGGCCGGCACAGCCGACGCGGATCAACGCCCACCACTCGCCGGGCTCCACCCAGACCGGGGGCGCGACGTCGAAGCCGAGTTCGACCGTTCCGCGGGCGGGCAGTTCGCGGCCGAAGGCGGCAGGCCCCATCCACTCCCACGTCCCCCATGGGCTGATCAGATGCGCCTCCACGGCCAGGTCCGCATGCGCGTCGGTGCCGACGGTGACGGCCAGCCGAGCTGTCTCACCTGCCGACACGTTCACAGGCTCGGGATCGCTGATCAGTCGCAGCACGTCGGCGTCGGCTGTGGCTGCGACCGACACGACGCACACGTCCTCGACGACCTGACGCCAAGCGAGCGGCATCGACGCCGCGTCGCTTCCCGTCACGGCCAGTTCGGCGCGCACCGGATACAGCCCCGGCGGCACATCGAGCGACATCGTCAACACGACGTCGGTCTCCAGGTGCTCACCGGGCGGCAATACGAACGACAGCTCGGCCGGGTCGGCGCTCCAACCGTTGGCGCACAACAGACGCACCTTGCCGTGCAACGCCGCATCGCTGCTGTCGCTGGACACGGTAAGTCGAAGCGGCACTTGACGAATTCGGTTCGACGGTCACATGTTGCGGATGCAGATGCGCGACGGCAGGCAGGCCGCCAAGGGCGGCGGGACCGCGGTTGTGCAGCCAGTATCGTGCGTAGAGCGGCTGTGCCGCTTCGGCGTCTGGCGCAAGCACGGTGTGGTCCGCCTCGAGCACCTGCGGCATGTTGAGCCGCGTCAACACCGTGGCGATCTCATAGCCGTGCAGCGTCAACGTGTCCGAGGTGAGTCCCTGAACCCGAGGCTGCTCGAGCAGGTCGACACGCGAGGCCGCGGAGATGCGACGCAGCCCCGAACGGACCATGACGTCGGTGGTGGCGCCGCATGTTTCGACCAGCCGAACGGCGACACCGTCGGCGGGATCGACATGCTGGCCGCTGCCTACGGCCAGCGGGTTGCCCGCGGCCTTGAGTGCGCCGAGCGCCACCTTGCGGGCGGGTTCGATCTCCAGCAGCGATCCCCACGCGGGCAATCCGCCTGCTGCCCTTGTGTTTTCGGCGACAGCAAGGAGAGGACGCGAAAACTCCGCGCTGCGGGCGGGGATGTCCGCCTGCCGCCAGTCTCCGTCGCCGGAGACCAGCGCGTAGTCGAAGGTGTGCGTCCAGTGCTGCAATTGGAAGTTCGAGCCGTCCGGCGCAGTGCGACGCGGCGGGTCGATCCACGTACCGGACGGCCAGCCGGTGCACGACCGCATCAACGACATGTGCAGCGTGCCTTCGGAATCGACCGCGAAGCCGGGCATCCCGCGGTTGAGCACCGCGACGGTGCGGGCTTCGAAGGGCTCCAGCTGCGACGGCGCATCCTGCGTGACAACGATCTCGAAGTCGGCGAGATCCTCGACGATGGCTTCCACCGCAGCGTCGAGGTCCGAGCCCGCGACAATCAACACCGGCAGAGCGCGCACGCCGCGCAAGTCCGCGCCGGGCACCCATTGCTCGGCCAACGGCGAAACGGGCGGCACCCACACCCGCGCCGCGCCGCTGGCATAGAGCTGTCGCTTCAGTTCCTCGGTGTAGACGGGGTCCGCCTCCGCGAGAACCGCTGCGGTGAAGTCGTTTTGGTCCGGGCCGCCGAGCACGATCCGCGCGTCGGGGAGGTTGGAGTCGACGGTCAGATCGCCGTACCGCGGCTTGTCGGCGCTGCTGCAGGTGGCGGTGACGCCGGCGCGGACGAGCGCGACCATGAGCTCACGCGCCAACGGTGCCGACGCCGATTCCGTCGGCGACACCACCTCGGCGACCGACACGGCCCGCACCCCGTCGCCGACGCGAACGCGCGCCGCCGAGGACAACCCGAACCAGCCATACGCCGGGTTGTCCAGCGTCCACGGGTGCTGCGCGGAGTCGACGGCTGACGATGCGCCGCGGTCGTGCATCAAACCGAAACCGCGGCCGATCACCGCATCGCCCACCTCGCTCACCGGCAGCGCGCCCGGCACCGGGCACGGCCAGCGCAACCGGAGCAACCGGTCGGCGCCGGTGAATTCGTCGACGGTGGTGCGGCAGTCCACTCGGGCCACGCCCTGCCACAGCGTCACGATCTGCGTGTAGCGCAGAACATCACCGATGCGGCCGCGGATCACCAGCCGCTCGCCCAGCGGCCCGCGGTACGCCTGCACCGAGGCCGGCTCGGCGGACGAGGCGACGACCGGCCCCTTGGGCAGCAGGTGCCATGGGCCCTCGCCGGCCTCCGGATGCGCCGGGTACTCGTCGTAGACGGCCAACTCGTTGCCGATCCCGCCGTCGGCGATCAGCTCGCGCCCGAAGGCGACCTCGATCAGCGAGCTGACCCCGCCGCCCCGCGCCGGGTCCACCCGCAGTCGGTAGTGCTCGTTGGCAATGTCGTTGCCGTCCAACGGTTCCCAGCCCGATGATCCGTCGCCGGCAACGAGCCGGTAGGACTGCCAACCGAGTGATGGCACGTTGCGGGCCAGCCAGCTGACCGACCTCCCGCCGTGTTCGACGTGCGCTGCCAGCTCGGCGCCGTCGGAGTCGAACAGCCGCGCCCCCGGACCGAGCGGACGCGAGAGCCGTGCTGTCACCACATCGGTGCGCTTGTGCGCCAACGCATTCCACACCACCACCGAGCCGTCGACCGCGCTGGACAGCAGCTGCAGCGCGTTGTCGCGGGCCGTGCTGCCGAGTTCCCATGCGTCACGCCATCCGGTGAGCAGGTCGAGGTACACCTGATCGGATTCGGATCCGGTGATCGCGTCGTGGTGTGCGCCGTACGCCAGTTGCACCCACGCCTTGGCCAGTGCCGCCTGCGGATACGTCGCCCCGCCGAGCAGGCCCGCGAACACGGCGAACCGTTCGGCGTCGAGCACAGCGTCCTCGGCGGCCCGGTTGGCCTGCTTGGTGTCGATGTACGACACGTCCTTGCCGGTGTAGATCGGGTTCATGTCCCGGGTCTGCGGCGACGCCTCAACACCACGGGCATCGAGCTCGGCGCGTACGGCGGCGAAGAACTCGCGAGGCAGCGCGCACACGAACCGCGGCCAGGTGTACCGCGCATTCCAATCGCGGTGGATGTCGGTGACCCACTTGTTCGGCGGCGTGTAGTCGGTGCCGACCGGCAGCAGCACATTACGGGTCAGCGCCACCGTCTTCAGCGACGCGAACAACTCGTAGGTCGCCTGCTCGGCCTCGGCCAGCGTCGCCGACGAGTCCATCCACCACCCCGCCGAGTAATGCGCAGGCATGTAATGCGTCAACAGCCCGCGTCCGGATGGCGCGATCCACTCGAACTCGCTGGAGAACTGCATGCGCCGAGGGTCGCCCTGGTTCTGCATCGGACCCCACTGATGGTGCGGGCCGCGGGCCCACGAGCTGGACGTCAGCCCGGCATCGGCCGCCATCCCCGGAAATTGCGGGTCGTGGCCGAAGACATCCAGTTGCCACGCGGTGCCCGGGTCGGCGCCGAGGATGTCGCGCTGAAAACCCATGCCGTGCACGAAGTTTCGGATCGTCGTCTCGGGGCTGGTCAGGTTGGTGTTGGGCTCGTTGTAGGCGCCGCCCATCACCTCGACGCGGCCGTCGGCGATGAACCGGCGCAGGTCGTCGCGGTCCTCGGGGTGGGTGTCCCAGTACGGCTTGAGGTAGTCGACCTCGGCCAGCACGAACTTGTACTCCGGCTCGCGGCGGGCCATCTCGAGGTGCGCGCGCACCAACTCGAAACCGTTGGCCTGACGGCAGCGGCCGGGCGGGTCCTCACTCCACACGCTGGTGTAGGCGGCCTGGGTGTTCCACCAGACCGGGTCGTAGTGGAAGTGGCTGATCATGTACATGGTCCAGCCGGGTTCGGCGACGGTGAACACGAAGGGCGTGCTGATGCCCCCGGCGATCACGCGGGCTTCGCGCTGCTGACCGACGACGGGACCGGCCACCGTGACCGGCACGTCGACCGTGCCCTGCCCCGGCTCCGCCCGTGTCCGCCCCGCGAGGCCGACTCCCTCCACCCGGATGGCGCCCGGGCCGCCGGTGTATGGGACCCGCACCAGTTGCAGGGGCGCGTCCGGCGGCCCAACAAAGAGCTCCGTCGACTCCGCGGAGATGACGTGCACGCCCAAACCCTACGACGTTGCCGCCGCAAAAGAGGGGTTCGCCGTCAACTGCTTCGCGATCGCGATGTGTCCGCGAGCATCGAGCGCTTCGGCGAGGTGACGGTACCGCGTGACGACGCGCCTGTAGGCCGTCGTGTCGCCGACCGCCTCGGCCAGTCGTGCATGGCACTGCAGCGGCCACAGTTCAAGTGCGGGCACGTCGAGCTCCGCTGTCAGACGCTCCAGGTGAGCAACGAGATCGTGCGCCTGCGCCACGTCGTCCTGCGCTCCGCGCTCGACCAGTAGCTGAACCAGCACCGACAACGGATATCCGGCGAATAGCCGTTCTCCTGTCTCGGTTTCCGCCTCGAAGGTAGACCGCAATGTGTCGATCTGGTCATCAGGTCGAGCATGGGGTGGCGTTGCCGCGGCCAGTTCGGCCTCGGTGAAGCTGCCACCGATGTCGATGCCGCCCGCGCGGGACAACTTGAGCAGATTCCGGCCGGCTTCGCGGTCGGGCTGACCACTCCGCAGCAGTGCGGTTCCGTGCGCCAAGCGCGCGATCGCAATCCCGTAGGCGTCCCCGAATGACTCCGCCAGCCGCAGCGCTTCCCCCGTTCGGTCGACCAACTGTTCGTCGGCCACGTCGAACCCGAGGGCCACCAGGTCGGTCAGGTTGCCGACAACGATGGCGTATGCGACGGGATCGACCTCCCGTGTGAGATCGAATGCGGCCTGGAAATCACGCATACCTTCGTCACGTCGTCCCATCATGACCCTGATGGCACCGGCAACAGAAGCGGCTGGCGCAACATCGTAGGCACGCGCTCCACGGATGGCGCGCAGTCGGTCCGTGGTACGCAGGGCCCGCTCGAACCCGCAATCGACGTACTGCACGAAGGCCACGGCCATCAAGAGCTCGGCCTCTAGTGCGGGAGGACTGCCGATCTCGTCGATCAGCCTCTCGAGTTCGGAGGCCATCACCGCTGCGTCGCCGATACGACCCTCGGTCATGATCAGCGATGTCACCCGACCCGACATTCCCAGCGCCAGTGACAACAGGTCGGCGGATTGCGTTGTGAGGTCGCGTAACTCGTCGAAACACCGTTCGTTGTCTGCCGCAACGGACCACGCGGTTGCGCTCAGCTGCGCGCGGGGTGCAATCCGCTTACCGACCACGTCGTCCTGGCCGAGAGGCAGCCGATCGGCGATCGCCTGGGCACGTTCCCAGCTGTCGCGGGCCGCCACCACATTGCGGTACTTCAGCCAATCGCCCGATCGCATATGCCACGTAAACGCGGCGGCAAGCTCGCCTGCGGCCTCCAGGTGATGAGCGATGAGGGCCGAATTCTCTTCGAGTGCGGCGGAATTGCGCGCCTGAAGTGCCGCGGCGAGCCGTCGGTGGCTATCTGTTCGAGCCGCGGTCAGCTGGGAGTCGTAGCACACCGCGCGCACCAACGGATGCCGAAAAGCAAACCGGGGCTCCGGAAGGAGCTGGATCTGGTCGATCAGCTCGGCCGACAGCAGGCCCCCCAGTTGGCCGGTCTCGATGCCGGGTAGCAACACGCCCAGATCGTCGATGCCGAAGCTGGTTCCGATGACCGCGGCCGCGTGGAGAATCGATTTCTCCCCCGAGGCCAACCTATCGATGCGGGCGCCGAGAACCGCTTGAACGGTCGGCGGAACGGCGATCGAGTTCACACCGCCTGCTAGCTGATAACCGCCGCGATTGCCCCGCAGGACGTGGCGCCCGACAAGGTCACGAACAATTTCTTCCACGAAGAATGGGTTGCCGGCGGATGGCTGCGCGATGAGCTCGGCAGCACCGAGTGCCGTCGGCTGTTCGCCGATCAACTCGGCGGCCAAGGCAACGGTGGTCGACGCGCTCAACGGCTTGAGCCTGATCGTCGTGTCCGACGTGTCACGCAGTCGGCCGTGATAGTCGGGGCGAAAGGTACCCACGAAGATCGACTTCGTGGGGGTCAGGGTCGCGGCGAACTCGGCAAGGAATTCGTCACTGCCGGCGTCCACCCAATGCAGATCCTCGACGATGAAAACCGTTGGCTCCGAAAGACTCTTGACGACCGCGACCAGCAGCTCGAGCAGCCGGCGCCGCCGCGCGTCCGCGGTTGTCGTCGGCGTCGCCGCGTCGGGGTCGCCGAGGGACAACAGTTCGTAGAGGACCTCGCGATGACTGAAGTCCGCCTCGCCGACGCCCTCCAACTGGATGGCGATTTGCTTTCTGGCACCTTCTGCATCGAGTTGGCGGATGCCGAACATGGCACGCAACATTCGTGCCAAGGCGCGCAACGGAACATGGGAGGTGTGGGCTTCACATCGCGTGATGACGATCCGCGCACCGCGAGCCGTTGCGGCCGCGGCGAACTCACGAGTTAGCCTGCTCTTGCCGAGGCCGGGCTCGCCCACAACGCTCACAATCGACGCTTCGCCGGACTCGAAGGCATCGAGCAGTTGGGCGAGATCGGCATCCCTGCCCATCAGCGGACCGTCGTCGCGCGCCATGACGAGACGATCCGAGTCGATCGCTTCGAGCCGCCGCACCGGGACAGGCTCGTCGACGCTCTTGACCGTGACACGGTTCGACGGTCCCAATCGTGCCGAGTGCTCGATCAAACGTCCGGTCGAACTGCTACAAAGGATTTCGCCGGCTTCCGCGGCCGTCTCCATCCGTTTGGCCATGCCGACGGCGTGGCCGGTGACGGTATAGCTCCCGGGAGCGGACCCGAAATCGCCGGCGATCACCTCACCGGAGTTCAGCCCGATACGGATGCGTAGATCGATGCCGTCTCGCTGACGTACGACCGCGGCGAGTTGGCGCGCCAGCGATTGGATCTCCAGGGCGGCGATTCCCGCCCGCAAGGCGTGATCTTCGAGGGCCGTAGGTGCGCCGAACATCGCCATCAGGCCGTCGCCGGTGAAGCTGTCGACCGTGCCCTGATACCGCTGAACGATCGCCGCCGACCGGTTGAACAGTTCGTGCATGATCTCGCGCAGCCGCTCAGGATCCAATGCGGCCGCCATCTTCATGGAACCGACGACGTCGGCGAACAAGACGGTGACTTGTTTACGTTCCTCGGCCGCACGGCCGGTGTTGACCGGCGTCCCGCACGCATCGCAGAAGCGGGCCGATGCACGAAGCCCGTTCCCGCATCCGGCACAACACAGATCAGGGTCCACGCGACGCCCTATCCACAGCTAACCCGTCAGAACACACTAACGGCGGGGCGCCAGATCAGTGTCACATCTGCGAGTCACACCCGCGAAATGTCGACGACAAGCGCCCGATGATCCGAGACCGGCAACCGCGGCGCCGAGCATGCCTCAACCCGCAGCGTGGGGTCGTCGGTCAGGATGTGGTCCAGCTGATGGCAGGGCTCGTCTGCCGGGAACGTCGGCGCCTCACCGAGCTGCCGCATCCGGGTCCAGCGGCGCGGCGTCGGCGGCGTCATGTTGAGATCGCCCATCAATATCCTGGGGCCGGGAAAGCCGCGCAGGTCGCGGATCAGCCGCCGCAGCTGCATCCGGTTCCAGCCGGGCACGAACGACAAGTGGGTATTAGCGACGGTCAGCGGCCCGAGCGGCGTGTCGATCCTCGCGACCATCGCCGCCCGCGGCTCCTCATGGACGACTTGGACGCGACGCGGACCGGGCAGATACATCGGGAACCGCACCGGAATGCGTGGCAGGTGCACGACCTGCCAGCTGTCGGCGAGAAACCGCGACAGCAAGGCGATGCCGTAGGCCGCGGTTCCCGGCTGTTCACGACCGGTGGCCGCCATCCAGGTCGCGCCAGGGGTTCCCGAGATCGCGGCGACGAATCGGTGGCTGACTGCCCCCATCGCTTCCGCGGCGACCGCGGTCAGATCGGCCTTCCCCGAGCGGGGCTGCTCCAGGTCGACCTCCTGCAGCGCCAGCACGTCGGCGTCGAGCTGCTTGATGGAGTCGATCAGCCGGTCCAGCTCCACGCTGCCGTCGTGAACACTGCGTCCGTGCAGGATGTTGAAGGTGGCCATCCGCATGGGTACTACATACCCACGATGACGGGTTCCGATGTCCTTGCACGAAACGACGAGCTGCGCGACGCGCTCAAGCGGGCAGCGTCGGCCCTCAAGGCACAAGGGCCCGAATTCGCCCTCGCGGGCAGCTATGCCCTGTGGGTGCACGGCGGCCCGGAACCCGTGCACGACGTCGACTTCGTCGTCGCCGAGCAGGATGCCGACCCTGCGGCCAAGACCCTCGAGGAGGCCGGCTTCCGGATCGACCGCCCGCCGGAGGACTGGCTGTTCAAGGCCTGCACCGGAGACGTCGTCGTGGACGTGCTGCACCGGCTCAACGGCGTGCCGGTCGACTCGGCGACGATCCGCGGCGCCGAGGTGGTCGAGGTGCTCGCGATCGCGATGCCGGTGCTGCCAGCGACACATGTGGTGACCGAGAAGCTGTCCTCGCTCAACGAACATCACTGCGATTTCGCGGCCCTGCTCCCTGGCGTGCGCGCCGTGCGCGAGCAGGTGAACTGGGACCAGGTCCGTGCCGACACCGCAGACAACGACTTCGCGGCGGCCTTCCTGTTCCTCACCGACCGCCTCGGGATCACCGCCTAGCCCGCCGCCCGGCGCAGCCGCTCGGCGAGCGATCCGACTGCCCGCACCACCTCCGGCGGCTCCAGCACCTCGAATTCGCATCCCGGCAGCGCCAGATAGAACACCATCCGCTCGGGATCGTCGGCCCCGGCGGTGACGATGCAGGCGTCAGGACCGTCAGACTCGATGGTGACCGACGCGGGGGAAAAATGCTGTGCCACAACGTGTTCGGGTGCCTGGTAGCGCACCCGAGCGACGTAGCGGTAGGGCGACACGCTGATCGAGTGCCGCACATAGGCCGCCGCGTCGGGCGCCTCCCGCGGTGTGAACGTACTGCCAAGCGCCCGCACATCGGCCATCCGGTCCAGCCGCAGGCTGCGCCAGTCCCGGCGATCACGGTCGTAGGCCAGCAGATACCAGCGCCGGCCCGTCGTCACCAGCTGATAGGGCTCGAGCCGCCGCTCGGTCGTGCTGCCGGCCCGGTCGACGTAGCCGGCCGTGACGTGCTCGTGGTCGCGGCAGGCCCGCGCCAGCGTCATCAGCACTTCGGGTTCGACGGGTGAGTCCGAATAGTTCGACGGCAGCGTCACCGTTGCGTCGTGCACGGCGGCCACCTGCGACCGCAGCCGCGCCGGCATCACCTGGTCGAGCTTGCTCAGTGCACGCAGCGCCGATTCGCCGACCCCTGCCACGCTGCCGCCCGCGGCCAGCCGCAGGCACACCGCCATGGCGACAGCCTCGTCGGGGTCGAGCAGCAACGGCGGCAACGCCGCGCCTGCGCCCAGCTGATAGCCGCCGCCATGGCCCTTGCTGGCATGTACCGGATAGCCGAGGTCGCGCAGCCGTTCCACATCGCGGCGCACGCTGCGTGTCGTAACAGCCAGCCGCTCGGCCAGCTCCTCACCCGTCCACACCCGGCGCGACTGCAGCAACCCGAGCAGCTGCAGCACGCGGCTCGTCGTCTCGGACACACAACCACCTTGACACAGTCATAGGACAGAAACTGTCCGCTATTGCTGACAAGCTGATCCCATGAGCGACTTGACCACCCAACTGGCCGACCAACTCGACTATCACTGGACGAACCAGCTGCGCCCGCGGCTTGACGGCCTGACCGATGAGGAGTACTTCTGGCAGCCGGTGCCGGACTGCTGGACGGTTCATCCCGACGGCTCGATCGACTTCACCTACCCGCCGCCGCAGCCCGAGCCGTTCACGACCATCGCGTGGCGGCTGGCCCACGTGATCGTCGGCGTGCTCGCAATGCGCAACCACTTCCACTTCGGCGGCCCGCAGGCCGACTACCAGTCCTGGAACTACGCCACCGACGCCAAGACGGCCCTGCAGCAGCTCGACGACGCATACGCGCACTGGATCACTGGAGTACGCGGCCTTGACGCGGAGGCGCTCGCGCGGCCCATCGGACCCAACGAAGGCCCGTGGGCGGACCATGCGATGTCGGAACTTATCCTGCACATCAACCGGGAGGTCATCCACCACGGCGCCGAAATCGCTTGCATCCGAGATCTTTACGCACACACCACCAACAGAGAGGGAAAGTAGCAATGCCAGGAATGCCCCCGCCCGCCTCCGACGAGCGCCAGACGTTGCTCGAGTTCCTGCGGTTCAACCAGAACGCGTTCTTCGCGGTGGCCTACGGTCTGGCCGACGAGCAGGCCCGCTCGAAGCCATCAGTCAGCGCGTTGTCGATCGGCGGTCTGATCAAGCATGCCGCCAATGTGCAGAAGGGCTGGGTGGACCGGGCCGCGGCCGCGCCCGACTTCCCGCCGCGAGACGACCGGCCCATGGAAGAGATCATGGCCGAGTACGCCGATGAGCACGTGATGCGCGACGACGAAACCCTCGAGCAGCTACTCGACAAGCTGCGCAAGCAGAACGACGAGACGCTGCGGGTCTTCGCCGAAGTCGACCTGGATACACCGGTTCCGGTGCCACACGAGGTGCCGTGGTTCCCGCAGGACATCGACCACTGGACGGTGCGCTGGGTCGCGCTGCATCTCATCGAGGAGCTGACGCGGCACGCCGGCCACGCCGACATCATCCGCGAATCCATCGACGGCGCAACGATGTACGAGCTGATGGCCGCCAATGAGCAATGGCCCGAGACCGACTTCATAAAGCGCTGGAAGCCGGTGCCGACGCCCTAGTCCCCACGGAAAGACCCGCGTAACGAGCTCGCGCCTACTCCGCACGCCGACTTTGCCGAAGATCGATTTGAGGTGGCCCTGGCGCGTGCATGCAGTGATGTGACGGAGGTCACTCCACAGCGTTGAACCCTCTGACGCTCGATCGGGTTGTCCACAGCATGACGACGACAATTGAGCGGAAATCGCAGCCGACGCGTACGGAGCTAGTGGAAAGTGCGATGAATGTGCGGAGGCTGCTGCGAAAGCGGTTGGCCGACGGCGACATTCACCGCAGGCAGGCGGACGACGTGATCGATGCACTCACCGACGCCGGTTTCTTTCGGCTGTGCAAGCCACGCCGATTCGGCGGCTATCCGGTGGAGCTTCGGACGGTTCTCCATGTCACCGAAACCCTCGCCGAGGCTGACGGTTCAGCTGCCTGGGTGGTAGGGATCGCGTCCACCGGCGCGTGGGCGATCAATCGCGGTTCGGAACAGTTGCAGCAGGAGATCTTCGGCGCCGACCCCGACGCCCGTATCGCAGGCAGCGGCATGTCCTGTCCGGCCCGCCGCGAGCAAGCTGGCCTGCGCTTGAACGGGCGCTGGGGGTACGCGTCGGGCTCGGCGCATGCCACGTGGGCCGCCCTCGTCGCGACGGTGACCGACGACTCGGGCCAACCGCCCGACTCGTACTTCTGCCTCGTTCCTGCCGCGCAGCTACGGCTCGAAGACACCTGGCGCACCGTGGGCATGCGTGGCACCGGCAGCAATACCTATGTGGCGGAGGACGTGTTCGTGCCGGAGCACCGGTTGATCCCCGTGACCAAACTGAGCGAGGGGTTCACCGGTAGCGACGAGCCCGTGCACCGGCTGCCGTTTGCGCCGGTCGCAACGCTCGCGTTGGTTGGCACGCTGCTGGGGTTAGGGCGCGCCGCGCTGGCGCTGGCCATCGACAAAGCGCCGTCGAAGTCCATGCACCACACATTCTTTGCCCGACAAAGCGATTCGGTCGGTGTGCAGGTTCAAGTTGCCGAAGCAGCGCTGAAGCTACAGACCGCCCAGTTGCATGCCTACCGCGTCGCCGATGACCTGGACAGCGCGGCCGCCAATGGACACGACCTGGACTACGGGCTCCGAGCCCAGGCGCGAGCCCAGTTCGGCTACTCGGCGCAGCAGGTGCTCGACGCCATTCACATCCTCCTGAACGTCCACGGTGCCGCCGCTTTCGCCGAGACCAGCCTCATGCAGCAGTACTGGCGGGATGCCAACACCGCGGCACGCCATGCCGGCCTGAACGCATTCGTCGGTTACGAGGTCTTCGGGAAAGCACTGCTCGGGGTGCCGGAGCGCATCAGCCCCATGGTGTGATTCCTAGCAATGTCGACAATCGACGTCGTCACGCAAGCCGGACAGTTGACCCGCGAAACGCATTCCGGCAGCGAAAGTGCGGGTACGACCTGCTGGAACACAGTTTCGGCGCACCGGAGACGTATGTGACCCGGTCCACACAGTTTTTACTCGTCAACTCGCCGTTTGAGACACTGCAACCATGAGTACGACTAAGCACCGCGAGGTAGCCAAGCTGGACCGGGTGCCGTTACCGGTCGAGGCCGCCCGCATCGGCGCGACGGGTTGGCAGATAACCCGCACCGGCGCGCGGGTCGTCACCAAGCTCGCCGGCCGCGGCTCGTTGCAGCACAAGATCATCAAGCAGATCCCGAAGACGTTCGCCGATCTGGGACCCACCTACGTCAAGTTCGGCCAGATCATCGCATCCAGCCCGGGTGCCTTCGGTGAGCCACTGAGCAGGGAGTTCCGCAGCCTGCTCGACGCGGTCCCGCCCGCCGACAAGGACGAGGTCCACAAGCTGTTCAAGCAGGAGCTCGGCGACGAGCCCGCCAAGCTGTTCAAGACCTTCGAGGAGAAGCCGTTCGCGTCGGCCTCGATCGCGCAGGTGCACTACGCGACGCTGCACAGCGGCGAGGAGGTCGTGGTCAAGATCCAGCGGCCGGGCATCCGTCGCCGCGTCGCGGCAGACCTGCAGATCCTCAAGCGCGGGGCGCAGATCGTCGAGCTGGCCAAGCTCGGCCGGCGCCTTTCCGCCCAGGACGTCGTCGCCGACTTCGCCGACAACCTGGCCGAAGAGCTCGACTTCCGGCTCGAGGCGCAGTCGATGGACGCCTGGGTGTCGCACATGCACGCGTCGCCGCTGGGCAAGAACATCCGGGTGCCGCAGGTCTACTGGGACCTGACGACCGAGCGGGTGCTGACGATGGAACGCGTACAGGGCATCCGCATCGACGATGCCGCCGCCATCCGCAAGGCCGGCTTCGATGGCACCGAGCTGGTCAAGGCCCTGCTGTTCAGCGTCTTCGAGGGCGGACTGCGGCATGGCCTGTTCCACGGCGACCTGCACGCAGGCAACCTGTACGTGGACCCGGACGGCAAGATCGTGTTCTTCGACTTCGGCATCATGGGCCGTATCGACCCTCGGACGCGGTGGCTGCTGCGGGAGCTGGTGTATGCGCTGCTGGTCAAGAAGGACCATGCCGCGGCGGGCAAGATCGTCGTGCTGATGGGCGCGGTCGGGACCGTCAAACCCGAGGCACAGGCCGCGAAGGACCTGGAAAAGTTCGCGACCCCGCTGACCATGAAATCGCTGGGCGACCTGAGCTACGCCGAGATCGGCCGCCAGCTGTCGGCGCTTGCCGACGCGTACGACGTCAAGCTGCCCCGTGAGCTCGTGCTGATCGGCAAGCAGTTCCTCTACGTCGAGCGCTACATGAAGCTGTTGGCGCCGAAGTGGCAGATGATGTCCGACCCACAGCTGACCGGATACTTCGCCAACTTCATGGTCGAGGTCAGCCGCGAGCATTCCGAAGAGGTCGAAGCGTAGTGGAGATCCGTACCGGAACCGCACCGAGCCGCGTACGCGGCGACATCGGGCCTGAGTCGGGTGACATCGAAATTTACTACGAGGACATGGGTGATCCCAACAATCCGGCCGTCCTGCTGATCATGGGTCTCGGCGCGCAATTGTTGTTGTGGCGCACGGACTTCTGCGAGAAGCTCGTCGATCAGGGCCTGCGCGTCATCCGCTACGACAACCGCGACGTAGGCCTGTCCTCCAAGGTGACCGGCCGACACACCGGCGCCCCGCTGGCGCCGCGGATGGTCCGCTCGTACCTCGGCCTTCGCAGCCCGGCCGTCTACACGCTGGAGGACATCGCCGACGACGCCGCCGCGCTGCTCGACCACTTGGGCATCGACACGGCGCACATCGTCGGCGCCTCGATGGGCGGCATGATCGCGCAGGTCTTCGCGGCCCGGCACAAGGTACGCACCAAGACACTCGCGATCATCTTCTCCAGCAACAACCAGCCGCTGCTGCCGCCACCGGGACGCAAACAATTGCTGGCCATCCTGCAGAAGCCCAAGGACGCGACGCGCGAGGCGATCATCGAGAACGCGATCCGGGTGACGAGAATCACCGGCAGCCCTGGTTATCCGGCGCCCGAGGAGCGCATCCGCGCCGAGGCGATCGAGGGCTACGACCGGTCCTACTACCCCGCCGGCGTCGGCCGCCACTTCGCCGCGATCCTCGGCAGCGGCAGCCTGCTCGGCTACAACCAGCAGATCAGCGTCCCGACCGTCGTGATCCACGGAAAGGCCGACAAGCTGATGCGCCCGTTCGGTGGACGCGCGATCGCCCGGGCCATCAAGGGTGCCCGGCTGGTGCTGTTCGACGGCATGGGACACGACCTGCCCCGCGAGTTGTGGGACGACATTGTGGGTGAACTGAAAACCACCTTCGCAGAGGCATGACGCCCGAGCACACCTCTCGAGTCGTTAGCCGAAGCAAGAGGCGCGTAACATTCGGGTCGTCTGCGTCAGGGCTTACAGCTGTCACCGGCGACGGCCGGCAGAGCTTCTGAACAAGCCAGAAAGGCACGGAAACAAATGGCTGATGCCACAGATATGCAGCCTAATTTCGAGGACGTCCAGGCCCATTACGACCTGTCCGACGAGTTCTTCCGGCTGTGGCTGGACCCCACCCAGACCTACAGCTGCGCGTACTTCGAGCGCGACGACATGACGCTCGAAGAGGCGCAGCTGGCCAAGATCGACCTCGCGCTGGGCAAGCTCGGGCTGGAACCCGGGATGACGCTGCTCGACGTCGGTTGCGGCTGGGGTTCGACGATGATGCGCGCGATCGAGCGCTACGACGTCAACGTCGTCGGCCTGACCCTGAGCGAGAACCAAAAGGCCCATGTCGAGAAGCTCTTCGCGGCATCTGACAGCCCCCGAAGCAAGCGTGTCCTCTTGGAGGGCTGGGAGCAGTTCGATGAGCCCGTCGACCGCATCGTGTCGATCGGGGCCTTCGAGCATTTCGGCTTTGACCGCTACGACGACTTCTTCAAGATGGCGTACCACGTGCTGCCCGAAGACGGCGTGATGCTGCTTCACACGATCACAGGGCTGACGTTCCCGGAGATGGCCGACCGCGGTATTCCCCTGACGTTCGAGGCGGCCCGGTTCGTGAAGTTCATCCTTACCGAGATCTTCCCGGGAGGCCGGCTGCCCACGCCCCAAAAGGTCGAAGAGCACGCGGCACCGGCCGGCTTCACGTTGACTCGCCGCCAATCGCTGCAGCTTCACTACGCGCGGACGCTGGATACCTGGGCGGCCGCTCTGGAAGCGCACCGGGACGAGGCGATCGCGATCCAGTCAGAAGAGGTGTACGAGCGCTACATGCACTACCTCACCGGCTGTGCCAAGGCCTTTCGCGTCGGCTACATCGACGTCAACCAATTCACCTTGGAGAAGTAGCCAGTTCGACCGCGTAGCATTCCCGGGATCGCATCGACGCCACCCGGAAGGCGGACGCCTCATGGCCGAGCTCACTCCTCGTTTCGAGGATGTGCAGTCGCATTACGATTTGTCGGACGACTTCTACCGGCTGTTTCTGGACACGACGCAGACCTACAGCTGCGCCTATTTCGAACGCGACGACATGACGCTCGAAGAGGCTCAGATCGCCAAGATCGACCTGTCGCTCGGCAAGCTCGGCCTGCAGCCGGGTATGACCTTGCTCGACATCGGGTGCGGCTGGGGCGCCACCATGCGGCGGGCCGTCGAACGCTACGACGTCAATGTCATCGGGCTGACGCTCTCGGAGAATCAGCATGACCACGCCGAGAAGGCGTTCGCGGCTCTGGACAGTCCGAGGTCCAAGCGGGTGCTGCTCGAGGGGTGGGAGCAGTTCGCCGAGCCGGTCGACCGGATCGTCTCGATCGGCGCGTTCGAACACTTCGGCCACGACCGTTGGGAACGCTTCTTCAAAACGACGTATGACGCGCTGCCCGATGACGGCGTCATGCTGCTGCACACCATCACCCGGGTGACCCTGGATGAGGTCAAGGAGCGCGGCATCCCGTTCTCGATGGACGCCGCACGTTTTGCGATGTTCATCGCAAGAGAGATCTTTCCCGGTGGGCAGCTGCCGACGATAGGGGCGGTCGAGGAGCACGCCACCGCCGCCGGCTTCACGGTCGCCCGCATCCAGTCGCTGCAGCCGCACTACGCGCGGACGCTGGACACATGGGCGCAGGCGCTGGGTGCGCGGCGGGACGAGGCCATCGCCGTCCAGTCCGAAGAGGTCTACGACAGGTACATGAAATACCTGACCGGATGCGCGGACATGTTCCGCAAGGGCTACATCGACGTCAACCAGTTCACGCTGCGGAAGTAGCGCCAAATTGGAGTCCAAGCCCCGCTAAACGCTAGGGTTTACGGCTTGAGCGCGTGTACGCACGTCGATGGGCCGTGCCCGGAGGTACGGTCGCAGCAATACCCATGCGTGATCGGCTGCTGGTCGCAGCGGCACGGCGTCACGAGGAAAGGCCAAGCAGGGAAATATGTCTGACAACTCAACCGGCACGCACGACTTGACGCCGCATTTCGCGGACATCCAGGCCCACTACGACTTGTCGGACGACTTCTTCGGCGTGTTCCAGGACCCGACGCGCAAGTACAGCTGCGCGTACTTCACCGGGCCCAACGTCACGCTGTCGGAGGCGCAGATCGCCGATGTCGACCTGAACCTCGACAAGCTGGACCTCAAGCCCGGGATGACGCTGCTGGAGATCGGCTGCGGCTGGGGCCTGACACTGCAGCGGGCGATGGAGCGCTACGACGTCAACGTCATCGGCCTGACGCTGTCGAAGAACCAGAAGGCGTACTGCGACCAACTGCTGGCGAAGGTCGACAGCGATCGCAAGTTCGACGTGCGGCTGGAGGGCTGGGAGCAGTTCCACGAGCCGGTCGATCGGATCGTCTCGATCGAGGCCTTCGAGCACTTCGGCTTCGAGCGCTACGACGATTACTTCAAGAACTGCTTCGACATCCTGCCCGACGACGGCCGGATGACCATCCAGAGCAGCGTCGGCTACCACCCCTACGACCTCGCCGACCGCGGCAAGAAGCTGACCTTCGAGCTGGCCCGCTTCATCAAGTTCATAATCACCGAGATCTTCCCGGGCGGCCGGTTACCGACCACGCAGATGATGATCGACCACGGCGAGAAGGCCGGCTTCGTGGTGCCCGAGACCCAGTCGTTGCGGACGCACTACATCAAGACGCTCGGCATCTGGGCCGACGCCCTCGAACGCAACAAGGATGCGGCCATCGCGGCCACCGACGAGGAGAACTACCACCGGTACATGAAGTATCTGAAGGGCGCCCAGTACTACTTCATCGACGAGAGCATCGACGTCAGCCTCGTGACGTACCTGAAGCCGGGCGCGGCCGCATAGCTTCCGCGCCAAAGGAAATCCCCCGCCCTGCCTGATGTGACGGGGGATTTGCTTATTCGGTCAGGCCGCGGCCTTGGCCGTATCCGCATCCTTCTTATCGGTGTCCGACTTCTTATCGGCCTTGCTTGTCGTCGGCCTGTCTTCTCGTCGGCCTTCTTGTCGTCGGCCTTCTTGTCGTCGGCCTTCTGGTCATCGTCCTTCTGGACATCGTCCTTCTGGACATCGTCCTTCTGGACATCGTCCTTCTGGACATCGTCCTTCTGGACATCGTCCTTCGTGTCAGCGGCCGGAGGGTTCTGTTCGTCGGGCTTCGTCGCGGGCGGATCAGCCGGAGTCGGCGTCTCGGGCTCGTCCGCGTTGGGTTGCGTCGATCCACCACCGAGCGACGAGTTGTCCTCGACGTCCGGGTCCTGCGCGTCCACCTGGTTGTCCTGTTGACCAGGGTCAGGGTCTGCGTCGGCGTTGACTTCTTCGAAAGCGAGTCGACGCCCGTCGTCGGAGCACCTGCCAATGCCTGACTGTCGAACGACGACACCGTCGAGGAATCCGTGATCGGCCCATTCGGCCCGACCAACGGCGGAGGGCCGCCGTTCAGTGCTTGCTGGATCCCCTGAGGGATGGCGGCGATGACGTCAAGGGCAGCTTGATCGGGTCGAAGACGGGGAAGAGCCGGAACGGGGTCGGTTGGCCGTACGGAATGCTTCGGTCGTACCCGGTTTCCTCGATGATCACCCGCAGCGCGGGCTCGATCAGATCGGCCACAAAGCCCAAACCGAGGGAATGCAGCGGCACCACCAGCGGCAGAACCTTCGGCGTGACCGTGATGTAGGTCGTGTCGCTGCCCGCGCCCCTCGGCTGCACGGTGACGAGGTCGGGGTGGTTATCGGCAAACCACTGTGGGTCGTCCATGATTGCCTGCCACTCCGTCTGCGTGTACCCACCCACCAGGCCGGTGGGGGGCAGGCCTTCGGGATTGGGATACGTGCCGTGGTTAATTCCGAAGCCAGGGCCGCCGATGAAAGCATTCAGCAGTGCCAGACCATTGCCCAGATAAAGCGGCGCGTCCGCGATGATGTCCCACTTCAGGGCGATGTCAGTGGTCTCGATTCCGGTGTCGGTCGGCATGGTAGGGCCGAACGGAAACTCGATGATGGGAAGCGTCACACCGGGTAGGCGTCCATTGAGTCCGCCGTTGGGCCGCGACACATTGCCGATGACCACGATCTGAAGCTTGTCCTTCTGCGCCTGCGGGATGGTGGGATCGTCCGCCAAGGCGCGCTTCTCGATCGCGAGGATGGCACCGCTCTGGGAGTACCCGAACAACACCACGTTGGTGTCGGCCGTTGGCAACTGGGCCCTCACGGCCGCGTCGTAGATCTCGACACCCTGCAGAATCGACTGTTTCCACGTCAACGCTGACAGGCCGCCGTACAGCGGCAAGGCCTCTTCGGGGGTAACGATTGACTTGAGGGTGCAGTTGTCGGCGTTGGCAGGCCGAATTCGGGAAGATGTAGTAGCTCGAGACGTTCGGCACGTAGCCCACCTCTTTGTCCGGATCTGGCGTGCCGGAGCCACCCATGATCAGCGCTGTCGCGGTCGTCTCGGCTGCGAGCGAAACGCCCACCGACGCGAGCATCGTCGTCACACCGAGGACGACCGCACTCAGCAGCGTCAGAAAAGCGAGAACAATTGACCGTGCCGTTTTACGCATGGGTCAACGATCACACGGGGTGGTTAGCTCGGTAGGCGGAACGGCCCAATTGGCGTGTGTCGCTTTGCGAACCGCTGACACGCCGAGTTTCGTCTCGGTTCAGGCCGCCGCCTTCTGGTCGGCGCCGCCCGTCTCGCTGCCTGCCTTCTTGCCGTTGTCCGGCTTCCTGTCCACATCAGGCTTTTTGGCATCAGCTTTCTGGGCGTCGTCGGCCTTCTCGTGCGCATCCTTCTTGTCGGCCTTCTCGTGCGCATCCTGCTTGTTGGCTCTCGTGCGGCTTCGCTCGGTCTCGTCCGGCTTGCTGGTCTCGTCCGGCTTCGTTTCCTCGGGCTTGGCCACGGGCGGTTCGTTCGGCGTCGACGGCGGTGCCTCGTTTCTGGCTTCGGTCGTGGTATCGCCGGTCGACGACTTGTCCCCGACGATGTCGTCTATGTTCTGCACCGCGGTCGTGTTGTCCTGCACCAACTTCAGGGTGCCGGCTGGCGGTGAGTCGACCGGTGTTGTCGGCTCCGGCGCGGCCAAAGTGGACACGGTCGTCGTGTCAGACAGCGGTGCCGGAGTCGATGGCGCGATCGTCGTCGTCAGTCCGCCGAGGTCGCCGATGAACGCCTGGATTCCCTGGACCGTCGCCGACGACGAGCTTCACGCCCACCGCGGGCCAGTTCTGGTTGGGATTGAAGGGCAATGGAGACAGGGTCCTCGGCACACCGGGATCGCCGCTCCAGTCATAGCCGAGGTCGATCACCACCTTCAGCACCGGCGAGACCAAGTCGACGACCGGCTTGGCCACCGGTTGCAGGGAGCTCGGCAATAACGACGTCACCAGGTTCATGATCGGCAGACTCTTGGCGGGAATCATGACGTAGACGTTGCCTTCGGAATCCTCGCGGAAGTTCTCCGGGTGCTTAGTGCGGTTCAACTGTTCGGCCAACTCGGCCTCGGTGTATCCATACGCGATCGGATCGGTTGGACCGTTGCCGTTCGGCGTCAAGTAAAAACCGTGGACGTTGTCGAACGCCGCCAGCGCGTTCAGCACCGTGAACGGGTTCCCCCAGTAGAGCGGGGCGTACATTACGGGGTCGTACTCGAAGCCGATGGCGGTCATCGGTACTCCGGTGTCGACCGGCGTGGCCAACCCGAACGTGACGTCGATTAGCGGGACATGGCCCAAGAATCCAAGCCGGGTGAAGAACCCGCCATCCGGGTTGAACGCGTTGCCGATCATGACCACCGACAGGCGCTTCAACTGATCCGGGGTGAGGTCGCCGAGGTTCCGCAATTCGTTCGAGACGACCGCCCCGCCCTGGGAGTAGCCGAAGATGACGATGTCCTGCGACGTGTTGTCCAGCACGTCGCTCAAATCGGAGTCGAGGGATTGCACGCCCTTGCCGACCGAGACGTCCCACTTGTCACACGACAATCCGGGACACCAATTACCGATAAAGAAGAGAGGCCAGAACGACGCGGGGTAGTCGACCCCCTGCAGGTTGCAATGGTCGGTGGTCGAGCACGGCTCGAACGGCGCGATATACCGGTCGGCGGCGTGTTCCCTGTAGTTCTCGACGATGTTCGCGTTCGGCGTGCCGGTGCCCGGCACGATCAGCGCCGTGGCCGCCCCCAGTGCGAAGGCAGCCATGAACGCCGACGCGACGCCGAGGATGGTTGAAGTCAGGACTGCGAGGACAACAAGAACGAGAGCGCGTGCCGACTTACGCATGTGTCAACGATCACACAACGGCGATCCGCCCGACTCGGCGCAACAAGAGAAGTCGCTTACGCAAAGTTCGCTGATGCTGTCGGATTCGCGCGGCGCCGTTCGTCGGAGGGGTAGAGAGTGGACCACAAGGGTTCTGCTCACTTCCGGAAGGTGACCACCATGCACTACTTCGCCCTGCTGCTCGGCCCCGAGTCCACCTCGGCGCCGGACCCCGACGCAGCGGCCGCCGAGATGGCGGCGTACCAGGCGTTCCACGCCAAGGCCGCGACGGCGATCCGCGCCGGCGACGCACTCACCCCGTCGGCGACCGGCGTGCGGATCACCGGTGGGCCCGACGCGCCAACGGTCACCGACGGCCCGTTCGCGGAAGGCGCCGAGGTGGCCGGCGGCTACTACGTGTTCGAGGCCGAAAACCTCGACGAGGCACTGGCACTGGCGCGCGACATCCCCGCCGCGAAGTACGGTGCGGTCGAAGTCTGGCCGATCGTCGAGTACTTCCCGCCGAGCAAGCCCTTGGGCAGCAGTTGGCTGGCGCTGCTGTTCGAGCCGCCGGCCAATGCCGTCGCACCCGGCACACCGGAATGGGACGCCGGCATCGCGCAGCATCAGAAGTTCGGTGCCGCCGCGGGCGATCGCACCAACGGCGGCGCGGCCCTGCACCCGCCCGCGACGGCGACGACGGTGCGGGTGCGCGACGACCAGGTGCTGCTGACCGACGGCCCGTATATCGAGGGCGCCGAGGTGGCGAACGGCTTCTATTTCATCGACGTCGCCGACCGCGACGAGGCCGTCAAGGTCGCGTCGATGATTCCGTGCGACGACGGTCCAGCTGCGGCAACTCATGGGCATCTCTGGGCTGTAGCCGCCGAATGACCAACCTGGACGGCGTCTTTCGGCGCGAATGGGGCCCGGCCGTCGCGGCGCTCGCCCGCTGGTCCGGTGACTTCACGGTCGCCGAAGACGCCGTCCAGGAGGCCTTCGCCGAGGCGTTGCGAGCCTGGCCGCGTGACGGCGTGCCCGACAATGCAGGCGGATGGATCGTGGCGGTTGCCCGCAACCGCGCCCTGGATCGGCTGCGACGCGAATCCGTCCGCCCGGGAAAGGAACTCGCAGCCGTGGTGGACGACATCCGAGCCCGCACCGATCGCGTGGACGTGCATCCCGTTCGCGACGACGAACTGCGGATGATCTTCACCTGCGCGCACCCCGCGCTCGACCCGACCTCACAGCTGGCGCTGACACTGCGGCTGATCTCGGGACTCACCGTCGCCGAGATCGCGCGGGCGCTGTTGCAGTCCGAAGCGGCCGTCGGTCAGCGGATCACCCGCGCCAAGAACAAGATCCGGCACGCCAACATCCCGCTACGGGTGCCGCCCGCCGAACTGCTGCCGGAACGCACACCGCATGTGCTGGCCTGTATCTATTCGGTGTTCACCGAGGGCTACTGGTCGACGGCAGGACCGTCGGCCATCCGCGACGAGCTGTGCGACGAGGGCGTGCGCCTGGCCGGCGAACTGTGCTCGTTGATGCCTGACGAACGCGATGCGCATGCGCTGGCCGCACTTGTCCTGCTCCATGATTCGCGACGGCAGACCCGAGTGGACGCCGACGGGGCGCTGGTCCCGCTCGATGAACAGGATCGCAGCCGATGGGACCGCGGAAGAATCACGCGAGGGCTGGACCGGCTTCAGCTGGCCGCCGGCGCGCGAGGTCCCTATCTGCCACAGGCGGTGATCGCGGCGCTACACGCGACGGCGCCGAGCTGGCAGGAGACCGACTGGACGGCGATCTGCGCGGCCTACGACCGGCTGATCAAGGACACTCACTCCCCCGTCGCCCGGGCCAACCGCGCGCTGGCGATCGGCTTCCGCGACGGGTTCACGGCCGGCCTGGCTGCGTTGGACGAGGTGGCCGACGACCCCAGACTGGCCCGGTCGAACACCGTGGCCTCGATCCGCGCAGATCTATTGCGGCGCGCAGGCAGGCGGGACGAGGCCCTCAGGTGGTATCGCATCGCGCTGGACCGCAATGGCTCGGGCCCGGCACGAGAGTTCCTGCGGCGGCGCGTCGCGGAGTGTGCCGGGCACCGCTAAGACACATCGCAGGGTCATCAAGGAGCTCCGACCACACGGCCCGCTCTGGCCGACGTCCAGCTGCCGACGTGACTGCCTCGGCACGCTGGCCCATCAAGGACTCTGACCACCGGGCCGGTGGCCGCACAGCGCACGCTTCCAAAGTGACTGCCTGGCCTGGCGCCAAGCAGTAGGGAAACACCCGATTCCAGGGCAGCGGGTAAACGCTACCGTTAATTGTCATGGACGCCGATGACGACCTGGCGTACTACCTCGCCGAGTGGTACCTCCCCGAGATGACCGAGACGTCGGTCGACGACATGGTGGCCAAGCTCGACGCCGCCGCCGTCACCGTCAGTAGTGAGGGCACCCCGGTACGGTTGGTCGTCACCCTTTCCGTGCCGACCGACGAAGTGCTCTACGGAGTCTTCGGCGCACACTCGCCCGACATCGTGTCGAAGACGTGCCTCCAGGCCGGCGTGCCACACCAGCGGCTATCCGGTGATATCGGCGCGCGGATTCAGCAACCGCCCGCCTGCGAGGTTGCCGATCGCCACGCAGTCTGATTCACCATCGACCGTCAAACTATGATCTAGCTGCCCGCGGTGCGTCGTAATGCTGGGCGCCCAGCCGGCCAGCGACGTATCCTCGGTTTGCTGTCTGAGATTGGTGGGGGTCGTGAATGCCCGCGGTGGTGAACCGTCCGCTCGAGTTCCGTGCGGTTTCGGAGTTCCTGCGGTCGGCGGCACAGCAGCCGTCCGGACTGGTCATCGAGGGCGAGCCCGGCATCGGCAAAACCACGCTGTGGCTGTCCGCCGTCGAGCAGGCGCGCGAAAGCGGATATCGGGTGTTCTCCGCGCGGGTGGGTCAGGCGGAGTCGGTGCTGGCCTATGCGGCGGTGGCAGACCTCCTCCGCGACATTGACGCCACCGTTCTCGCCGAGCTGCCCGACGTGCAGCGCGTCGCCGTCGACCGGGTGCTGCTGCGGGCCAGCAGCGAGGACCACACCACCGATCAACACGTCGTGGCGGCGGCCTTCGCGGCTGTATTCGACCGCCTCGCCGCGGACTCGCCCGTGCTGATCGCCATCGACGATCTGCAGTGGCTCGATCGGTCCAGCAAGGACGTGGTGGCGTTCGCCGCCCGGCGGTTCAAGGGGCGGGTCGGATTGCTGGTCACCGAACGGTCGGATGCAGAAGGCGGGAACGCGGTGACGTGGCTGCACCTTTTCAGACCCGATGGCATCGACCGGATGCGCGTCGGCCCGCTGAGCCTCGGCGGCCTGCATGTGCTGATCTCCACGCGTCTCGGGCGATCGTTCCCGCGGCCGACGATGGTGCGAATCGCCGAGATCTCTGGCGGAAACCCGTTCTTCGCACTCGAGTTGGCCCGCGCGATCGATGTCGGGTCCTGGAACGCGCAGTCCGGGCTTCCGGGCTCGCTGTCGGAATTGATGAGGATGCGGATCGGACGGCTGGACCGCGACGCACGAAAACTGTTGCTGGCCGCCGCATCCGTCGCCAACCCGACCGTGGAGCTGCTCGCTGCGGTCACCGGCGCCCCGGTCGAGTTGCTTGGTGAGGCAGAAGCCAAGGGCATCGTCGGGATTGACGGCAATCTCGTGCGATTCGCCCACCCCCTGCTGGCCCACAGCGTCTACACCGACGCGAGTCGGGCTGAGCGCCGCGCCATGCACCGGTTACTGGCGCAGACCGAGACGCTGCCCGAACTGAGGGCCAGGCATATGGCGCTTGCGGCCTCCAGCGCGGACCCGGAAACACTGCACGCTCTGGACACCGCGGCCGATGAAGCGGCGGCCAGGGGCGCGCCTGCCGCTGCGGCCGAGTTGGTGGAACTCGCAATCGGCCTCGGCGGCGACCAGCCCGAACGCCGAATCCATGCCGCCGAACACCATTTCAACGCAGGCGACCCCGAACGAGCCCGCGCGTTGCTGGACGAGACCCTGGACAAGATGTCGTCTGGGACGCTGCGAGGAACCGCGCTCAACTTGATGGCCGGAGTACACCTCTACGACGACAACTGGACCGAAGCCGTCGCTGTTCTCGAACGCGCGCTCGACGACGCCAAGGACAGCCCGGCCTTGCTTGTGCAGACCCTGATCGTGCTGGCATTCGGCCAACGAATGATCTCGAAGTTCGATGAGTCGTTGGTCAGTGCGCGCATGGCGGTGACATACGCCGAGCAACTCGGCGATCCGGCCCTCATCAGCAGAGCGCTCGCGATGTCGGTCCAGTTGAACTTCATGTACGGACATGGGGTCGACGAGCTCAGTCTGCGACGGGCGCTGGAGTTGGAAGATCCCGACATCGACGTGCTCACGCCGTTCAGCGCCAGCATGATCGAGGGTTTGGTGCTGGCTTGGACAGGTCAGTTGGACGCGGCCCACGCCAGAATGGAGGCGCTGCACCGCCGATGCACCGAGCGCGGCGCCGAGAACGATCTCACGGCCGTCGCCAGCTGCGAAGCGTTGATCGAGATCTGGCGAGGCAATCTCGTTGAGGCCGCGCGGCTGGCCGACGAAGCCATGGAGCGCGCCGAGCAGGGCGGCGGTTCGTTGGCCATCGCCCTTTCCATGCGGGCAATGGTGACTGCTTACGTTGGGCGAGAAGATGATTCGCGCGCCGACGCCCAGGCCGCCCTGGACATCGCGCGCCGCAGTGTGTCACCGCGTCTCGCCGAGTGGCCCGTAATGGCCATGGGATTTCTCGAGGTTTCGGTCGGGAACTATGCCGAAGCCCTTGCAGCAGTGCAGCCGATGCAGCGCACATTCGAGGCGATCCCCGGCACGGAGATAATGACGGCGTCGTTCATCCCCGACGCCGTCGAGGCCATGATCTCGCTGGGCCGCAGCGGCGAGGCCGAGCCATTGATCGAGGCGCTGGAATGCAACGGCCGCCGGCTGGACCGTCCATGGATGCTTGCCGTCGGCGCCCGCTGCCGCAGCATGTGGCTGGCTGCCCGGGGCGACGTAGAGGCGGCCGCCCGCACGGCGCACGACGCGATGGCCCAGCACGATCGACTGCCGATGCCGTTCGAACGTGCCCGCACCCAGCTGTTGCTTGGCCAGCTGCAACGTCGTCAGCGCCAGAAGGAGCGTTCGCGCGCAACTCTGCGCGAGGCGCTGCAGACCTTCGAAGCGATGGGCGCACCGCTGTGGGCCAACCGCGCCCGGGCCGAACTCGCCCGCGCCGAGGTCGTCCCCACCGACGACCTCGCGCTCACACCATCCGAGCGGCGAGTGGCCGAACTGGCGGCATCGGGCATGACGAACAAGGACGTCGCGGCGGCGTTGTTCATCAGCCCGAAGACTGTCGAAGCCAACCTGGGGCGGATCTACCGCAAGCTCGGCATCAAGCACGCGCGCCGAACTCGGCCGCCTCATCGGCGACTCATAAGGCTGGCCTGGGACGACACCGCCGCGGTCAACTTCGACCAACAGCTGTGGGCCGAGCAGGAGCTACGGGCCACGATCGGAGTCGCCGCAGAACCCGAACCTACGGGTCCGTAAGGACGAGGTTTGAGTTGAACTCGTACCGGGTACCGGGTCAGGGACGTAGTAGCTGACAGGTGCGTCGTGCTTAATTAATACGCGTCCGATGCGTGAGTTCGACGATCTGCAGTTTGCGGGGTAGCAATCCTTTGGGGGGATTTCGTGTCGACCGGTCTGATCGAGACGGCCAGGCGATGGCCGGGCAGTTGACGACTTCTTGACACTCGTCACAAACGCGACCGTCGGGGCTCATCATCGAGGGTGAGGCTGGCATAGGCAAGACCACGTTGTGGTTGGCCGGCGTGGAGCGCGCTCGCGAGCGCGGATTCCATGTACTGGCGGCGCGAGCTGGCCAGACGGAATCCGTGCTGGCCTACGCCGCGGTGGCCGATCTTCTGCGGGATGTGCGTGGATCGGTTCTCGATGAATTGCCCGACATCCAGCGAGTCGCCGTGGACCACGTGCTTATGCGCGCGACCGCCGAGTTACCAGCTACCGATCAACGCGTTGTCGCGGCAGCCTTTGATTCTGTTGTCCGGTGTCTCGCGACCGACGCGCCGGTGCTGATTGCCATCGACGATGTGCAGTGGCTTGATCCGTCGAGTCAGGCGATCACTGCATTCGCAGCGCGGAGGTTCGCCGGACCGGTCGGCCTGCTCATGACCGAGCGATGCGAGCCCGATTGCGGCAGCAACGCGGCCTGGCTGCAGCTGGCCAGGCCCGATGCCATCAACCGACTTCGCATGGGCCCGTTGAGTCTGGGCGGATTGCACGGTTTGATCTCTACGCGGCTGGGGCGATCCTTTCCCCGACCGACGATGGTACGAATCGCCGAGATCTCCGCAGGCAACCCGTTCTACGCGCTGGAGCTGGCCCGCGCGATCGACACCGGCTCGACGGCTGCCCGTCTAGTGCTGCCCGGCTCGCTGGCCGAGCTGATGCGTCTACGAATCGGGCGGCTGGACAGGGATGCACAGGACATGTTGTTGACGGCCGCGTCCGTCGCCGATCCGACCGTCGAACTTCTCGCTCGGGTGACCGACACCAGCGTCGACCACGCTGCCGACTTACTCGAAGCGGCCGAGAGCAAGGGCCTCATCTCCATCGACGGCCATCGGGTGCGGTTCTCCCACCCGCTGTTGGCCCGAACCATCTACACCGATGCCGGCTCCGCACGGCGACGCGCGGTCCACCGCCAGCTCGCCGACGCTCTCTTGCCGCCCGAGTTGAAGGCACGGCACATGGCCCTCGCCGCCTCCAGCGCAAACCCCGAAACCCTCCAAGCTCTCGACAGCGCCGCTACCGCGGCCGCCGCACGTGGTGCACCCGCGGCCGCGGCCGAGCTGGTCGACTTGGCGCTCGGCCTCGGCGGTGACGTGCCGCCCCGACGGCTCCGGGCAGCCGAGTATCACTTCAAGGCCGGCGATGTGCAGCGCGCCCAGGCGCTGCTGGAGCGCACGATCGACCAACTCCCGCCCGGGATGCTGCGAGGAGCCGGCCTGACCCTGATGGCCGGAGTCCGCCTGTACGACGACAACTGGGCACAAGCGGCTTCCCTTCTTGAGCGGGCCCTCGACCACGTCGAGGCCGCACCGGCGTTGCGCGTGAACACACTCATTTCGTTGGCTTTTGCCCAGCGGGTGGTCGCCAAGTTCGATGAGTCATTGGAAACCGTGCGCACAGCTGTGTCCCATGCCGAGGCAGTCGGCGATCCGGCCCTCATCAGCATGGCGCTGGCGATGTCGGTGCAACTGAACTTCATGTTCGGCAACGGCGTCGACGAGGCAAGTCTGCGTCGGGCAGTGGAGCTGGAAGATCCCGATGCCGATGTCCTCGTCCCGTTTCGTGCGAGCGTCGTCAACGCGGTGGTGCTTGCCTGGACAGGGACAGCTGGAGGAAGCCTGTACGCAGTTGGCTGAGACTCGAATCCGCTGCGTCGAACGAGGCAACGAGAACGACCTGATGGCGGTCACGTGCCTTATGTCGCTGGTCGAGGTTTGGCGAGGCGACCTGGCGGAGGCCGCGCACTTGGCCGACGAAGCCATGGAACGAGCGGAGCAGGGTGGGGGCACGCTGGCTGCCGCACTGACCACGCGGGCGATGGTGGCCGCTTACCTTGGGCGCGAGCACGATGCGCGTGCCGATGTCCAAGCCGCTCTCGACCTTGCTCGCCGCCGCGAGTCACCGCGTCTCATGGAGTGGCCGCTTAGGACCCTGGGATTCCTGGAGGTGTCGCGCGGCAACTACGCCGAGGCCGTATCGGCCCTCCAGCCACCACTGCGCGAGTTCAAAGCCAGTCCCGGCACGGACATCGTAAGTGCGTTCTTCCTCCCCGATGCCATCGAGGCGCTCGTCTCACTCGGCCGCCATGCCGAAGCCGAGCAGCTGATCGACGCGTTGGAAGGGAACGGCCGCCGGAACGACCGCGCCTGGATGCTCGCCGTCGGCGCGCGGTGCCGCAGCATGTCACTGGCCGCCCGAGGTGACGTCGACGCGGCCGAACGAATGGCGCGCCAAGCCTTGGTCGAGCACGACCGGATCCCGATGCGTTTCGAACGCGCGCGCACCCAGCTCCTGCTCGGTCAGCTGCAGCGTCGTCAACGCCAAAAAGGCAGTGCCACAGAGACGTTGAAACAGGCGCTTGCTGCCTTCGAGGACATCGGAACTCCGCTGTGGGCAGACCGCGCCCGCGCCGAACTCGCGCGCACCAAAGTCGCCCCGGGCCGAGACGTGCTCACCCCCTCTGAGCGACGGGTGGCCGAACTTGCGGCATCGGGCAAGACGAACAGCGACGTCGCGGCCGCGTTGTTCATCAGCCCGAAAACCGTCGAAGCAAATCTGGGGCGGATCTACCGCAAGCTCGACATCAACTCACGCGCCGAACTCGGCCGCGTCATCGGCGGCCTCTAACGCTGAGCTATTACGCCTCGGCGAAGTTGCGGGTGATCGCCGGGTCGACCGGGATGCCCGGGCCCGTGGTGGTCGAGACGACGACCTTCTTCAGGTAGCGGCCCTTCGACGACGACGGCTTGGCCCGCAGGATCTCGTCCAGGGCCGCACCGTAGTTCTCGGCCAGCGCCTTCTCGTCGAACGACGCCTTGCCGATGATGAAGTGCAGGTTGGCCTGCTTGTCGACGCGGAAGTTGATCTTGCCGCCCTTGATGTCCTGTACCGCCTTGGTCACGTCGGGGGTGACGGTGCCCGTCTTCGGGTTCGGCATCAGGCCGCGGGGGCCCAGCACACGCGCGACGCGGCCGACCTTGGCCATCTGGTCCGGCGTGGCGATCGCGGCGTCGAAGTCCAGGAAGCCGCCCTGGATCTTCTCGATGAGGTCGTCGCTGCCGACGATGTCGGCGCCTGCGGCCTGGGCCTGCTCAGCCTTGTCGCCGACGGCGAACACCGCGACGCGCACGGTCTTGCCGGTGCCGTGCGGAAGGTTGACGGTGCCGCGCACCATCTGGTCGGCCTTACGCGGGTCGACGCCGAGCCGGATCGCGACCTCGACGGTGGCGTCCTGCTTCTTCGACGACGTCTCCTTGGCCAGCTTCGCGGCCTCCAGCGGCGTATAGAGCCGTTCGCGGTCCACCTTCTCGGCGGCTTCGCGATATGCCTTGCTGTTCTTGCTCATTCGTATCTCCTAATCAGAGTTGTGGTTGATCGGGCCGAAGCTGGCCCTCCCACGGGTCGAAAACTATTCGACCGTGATCCCCATCGACCGGGCGGTGCCGGCGATGATCTTGGACGCGGCGTCGATGTCGTTCGCGTTCAAGTCTTCCTTCTTGGTCTCGGCGATCTCGCGCACCTGATCCCAGGTCACCTTCGCGACCTTGGTCTTGTGCGGCTCGCCCGAGCCCTTCTGCACACCGGCGGCCTTCAGCAGCAGCTTGGCCGCGGGCGGGGTCTTCAGGTTGAAGGTGAAGCTGCGGTCCTCGTAGACGGTGATCTCCACGGGGATGACGTTGCCGCGCTGGTTCTCCGTCGCGGCGTTGTACGCCTTGCAGAACTCCATGATGTTGACGCCGTGCTGGCCGAGCGCCGGACCCACCGGCGGGGCGGGGTTCGCCTGCCCGGCCTGGATCTGCAGCTTGATCAGCCCGATGACTTTCTTCTTCTTCGGGGCCATGGGTGTTGGTGTTCCTCTCTCGGTACTCGGCGATTTCGGCGCGCATACCGTCGCTGAGCGAACGTTTGCGCGCCGAAATCGCTTAGATCTTGGCGACCTGGTTGAAGGTCAGTTCGACAGGTGTTTCGCGGCCGAAGATGGACACCAGCACCTTGAGCTTCTGTTGTTCGGCGTTGACCTCGCTGATCGAGGCGGGCAACGTCGCAAACGGTCCGTCCATGACGGTGACCGACTCGCCGACCTCGAAATCAACCTCGATCGGGGCCCGTTCGATTCCACCGGTCTCGGCGGCGGCAGCGGCGGTCGACGCGGCCTTGCCGGGCTTCTTGGCCGCGGCGGGCGGCAGCAGGAACTTCACCACGTCGTCGAGCGACAGCGGCGACGGCCGCGACGTCGCACCGACGAAACCGGTGACGCCCGGCGTGTTGCGCACCGCGCCCCACGACTCGTCGTTGAGCTCCATGCGCACCAGGATGTAGCCCGGCAGCACCTTGCGGTTGACCTGCTTGCGCTGGCCGTTCTTGATCTCGGTGACCTCTTCAGTGGGCACCTCGACCTGGAAGATGTAGTCGCCGACGTCCAGATTCTGCACGCGGGTCTCGAGGTTGGCCTTCACCTTGTTCTCGTAGCCGGCGTAGGAGTGGATGACGTACCAGTCGCCGGGCTTGAGGCGCAGCTCTTTCTTCAGCGCGACGGCCGGATCCTCTTCCTCGTCTTCTGGAGCAGGCTCGACCTCGGCGGGAGCCGCGTCGGCGTCCTCGCTCACCGCGTCGCCGTTGGTCTCGTCGACGGTGGCCTCAGCGTCGACCCCAGCCTCGCTAGTCTCGTCGACGTTGGTCTCGTCGATGACGTCGATGCTCTCGGCCGAAGGCGATTCGCCCTCGAAGGAAGTCACTTGTCAGTCCTCTCTCATTCGCTCGTCAGCCGAACACCAGCATCACGAGCTTGGCCAGGCCCAGGTCGACCAGGCCGATCAACGCCACCATGAACGCCAGAAAGACCAGCACCACGGCGGTGTAGTTGACCATCTGCTTGCGGTTCGGCCAGATCACCTTGCGCAGCTCGGCAACGACCTGCTTCAGGAAGGTCCAGACGAAGGCGAACGGGTTGCGCGACGGCCGATCGGCGGCCTTTTTGGCCGTCTTCGTCGCGGTGCCTGCGCCGTTCTTGGTGGGGGCGGCCTTGGTGCCGGTCGCCAAGTCGATGGCATCGCTGTCATCCTCGTCGACCGCGCCGCGCCGCGACCGCTTGCCCGTCGGGCGCAGCGGGCGGGTTACCACCGCGGTCTGACCGCGGGTGTCACCGGTGCTGTCGGTGACGCTGTCGGTTACGGTGCCGTCGCCTGCGGAGCCGGCACCATCGCGCTCGTCGCTCACCGCATGCCTTTCGTCTGGTTTCTGTGGGTCACCTTCCAGTGTCCACACTTGTCGAGTATTCAGTTGAGCAGGGGCGACAGGACTTGAACCTGCAACCTGCGGTTTTGGAGACCGCTGCTCTGCCAGTTGAGCTACGCCCCTTTGAGGTTGGCAGGCCAACCTGCACGTTTCCGGGGCTTACACAATTTGCGCGCTCCCCGTTCGGCCGATTTTCAAACCGACGGACAGCGCGCTGGACTGGGAAAACCCCGAGGTCCGAGTGTAGCGCGCACCCGCTCTCAGTTACTAATCGCACCCACGGGTGACTACTCCCCGACGGCCGTCCTAATCACCTGGCCGGTCTCCGGATCCCACTTCACCGAAATCGAATTGTCGCCTTCATGACCCATCATCGTGGTGTACGACTCCATCACCATCTCCCCGTTGTCGTCGGTGAGGATGTTGCGGGTGACCACGATGTCGGCGCCGAACCGCTCGTCCACCGAGTGGATGTACATGGTCCCGGTCAGCTTGTCGCCGACCTTCAAGGGCTTGTGATACAGGAACTTCTGGTCGACCTGGACGATCTGCATGGTCTCCATGCCGACGTCGACGTGCTGGAAGAAGTGCCGCTGGATCATCACCGCGAAGATCGCTGCGAAGGTGAGCGGCGCGACGAGCGATTCATGGCCCAGTTCGGCCGCGGCGTCCTCGTCGTGACTGGCCGGGTCGTCGGCCTTGACCGCTAACGCGTACTGGCGGACCTGTTCACGACCAATCACGAAAACGTCAGGGTATTTCCAGACCATCCCCCGAATATCTGTCTTGAGCGCCATGAGTTACGCCAACTTCGCGGTCGCGACAGCGCGGCCGAAGATCTTCTTTCCCCCCGAAGTGGCCGACAGCGCGATGGTTACCGACTTCGTCTCGGGTTCAACGGATTTCACGCGACCATTGAACACGATTTCCGCACCCGTGCCATCGTTGGGCACGGGCACCACCGCGGTGAACCGGACGTTGTACTCGGTCACCGCGGCCGGATCGCCGACCCACGACGTGACGTATCCGCCGCCCAGGCCCATGGTGAGCATGCCGTGGGCGATCGCGACATCCAGGCCGACCTGCTTGGCGATCTCGTCGTCCCAGTGGATGGGGTTGAGGTCACCCGAGACCCCCGCATAGTTCACCAGGTCCGCGCGGGTCAGCGGAATGACCTTCTCCGGAAGCTGGTCACCCACCTTCACCGAATCGAACTCACGCAACGCCATCGTTGAAGCCACCCTCTTCTCCATCCTCAGGGGCGCGGCCCGCCAGGGTTGTATATGTTTCCTGCACAACGTCACCCTTCTGGTTGGTGACGATGTTCTTGGTCACGATGATGTCGGCGCCGAACGACCGCCGAATCGAGTGCACGTACACGTCGCAGTAGAGCTTGTCACCCGCCTTGATGGGCTGCAGGAACTTCAGCTCCTGGTCGACCTGGACGATCTTGGCGTCCTGGATGCCGATATCCGCGCTTGCGAAGAACGCCGACTGCGCCTGATAGCCGAACACCGAGATGAACGTCAGCGGCGCCAGCAACCCGTCGTAGCCGAGTTCGGCGGCGGCCTTCTCCTCGAAGTACGCGGCGTCTTCGTTCTTGACGGCGGTCGCGTACTCGCGGATCTTCTCCCGCCCCACGATGTAGTGGTCGGGAAAGCGGTAGTGCATCCCGATGATGTCTGAAGACAACGACACGTTTAGTGAACCTACCGTCAGGCCGGCCAAACCTCATCGGTTGACGCGCCAGCCCGGATCCGATCGCTACCGCGACTCTTTGTGGGCCGTGTGCTTGCCGCAGTTCGGGCAGAACTTCTTCAGCTCGAGCCGATCGGGATCGTTGCGGCGATTCTTCTTCGTGATGTAGTTACGGTGTTTGCACACCTCGCACGCCAGGGTGATCTTTGGCCGTACGTCGGTACTTGACGCCACGTCAACTGCCTCTTTCTGAAATGTCTATGTTTTCTTGTAGCGATGGCCGGACTCGAACCGGCGACCTAACGATTATGAGTCGTTCGCTCTAACCGACTGAGCTACACCGCCATGGTCGGGCGCCGCCGCACGTGCGTTCTCCCGTCGCTGCGCTCGCCCAGGTGTCCATCGAGCCCCCTAACGGAATCGAACCGTTGACCTTTTCCTTACCATGGAAACGCTCTACCGACTGAGCTAAGGGGGCCAAACCAAACCCGCGCAGCCGTGGCGTGGGCCTTAAAGAGGGTACATTCTCGCGGTTTGACGTGCCAAACTGCAGGTCTTCGCGCCGCTGCAGCCCGACCGTCACACCGTCCGAGAACGGCCCGTCGTGCAGCTCGATGGACTCCACATCGGTGCCCTTCGGCACGTCGAACAGGACGGCCGTATCGACCGAGTCGCCCGGGAAGGCCGATTCGATCGGCGGCGCCTCAGCGGCTGCGGGCGGGCGGTGGTAGTCCAGGATTCGCCGTTCCAATACCGTTGGCCGCCCGTGCCGTCAGGATCCGCATACCAACCAGCGGGTGTGGTCATGAGTTGTGGCATTACTGTGAGTCAGCCCTGTTTGCCGAGACTGCGGTGAGATCGCGGATTCGCCGCCGAGAATCGCGATCTGTCCGCAGGCTCGGCGCGAGGTGATAGGACGGAACCGTGACTGAACCCGGCGCGCCGCGCGTGGCGGTGTACCTCGACTTCGACAACATCGTCATCTCGCGGTACGACCAGATGCATGGCCGCAATTCGTTTCAGCGTGACAAGGCCGCCGGATTCGACAAGGAACCCGACCGGCTGACCAAGGCGACCGTCGACGTCGGCGCGATCATCGACTTCGCGTCATCGTTCGGGACGCTGGTGCTGACGAAGGCCTATGCCGACTGGTCGGCCGACATCAACGCCGCGTACCGGGGTCAGCTGGTCGGCCGGGCGGTCGATCTCGTTCAGCTCTTCCCCGCCGCCGCGTACGCGAAGAACGGCGCCGACATCCGGCTGGCGGTCGACGCGGTCGAAGACATGTTCCGGCTGCCCGACCTGACCCACGTGGTCATCGTCGCCGGCGATTCCGACTACATCGCGCTCGCTCAGCGCTGTAAGCGCCTCGGCCGTTACGTCGTCGGCATCGGCATCACCGGCTCGATCAGCCGGTCGCTCACGGCCGCCTGCGACGACTTCGTCACCTACGACGCACTCCCCGGCATCCCGGTGGTCGCGCCGAAGAAACGCGCCCGGCGCGCCAAAACGCAGGAGCCTGACGACGAGCCAGAGCAGCCCGATCCGCAGGCTGCTGCCACCGGCCTACTGGAGCGCGCCCTGCGGATCGGCCATGAGAAGGACGACGCCGACTGGCTGCACAACTCGGCGGTCAAGGCGCAGATGAAGCGGATGGACCCGTCGTTTTCCGAAAAGTCGCTGGGATTCCGGTCATTCAGCGACTTCCTCCGCTCGCGCAGCGACGTGGTGGAACTCGACGAGAGCAGCACCACCCGCATGGTGCGACTCAAGGCAGCGCAATGACGCCGTCGGCTGATGTTTGGTGACTTTCTCGTGCTTATCGGCGAGATCGACATCAGGGCTGTGGATCGGCAGGCACGACGGTGCATCGACAGCCCTGTTGTCGAAACCGGTGAGAGCGGCTCCGCGCTGACCACATGAACCCGTTGGCCAGCAAGCCACATAGTCTGAGGACATGACCGACCGCCTGTATTTCCGGCAGCTGCTCTCGGGGCGCGACTTCGCGACCGGCGACATGATCGCGCGCAGATGCGCAACTTCTCCTACCTCATCGGCGACCGTGAGACGGGCGACGCCGTCGTCGTCGACCCGGCTTACGCCGCGCAGGATCTGGTCGACGCACTGGAGGCCGACGGCATGCACCTGTCGGGCGTGCTGGTGACCCACCACCATCCCGACCACGTCGGCGGCTCGATGATGGGCTTCGAGCTCAAGGGCCTCGCCGAGCTGCTGGAACGGGTCAGCGTGCCCGTACACGTCAATTCACTTGAGGCGGACTGGGTTTCACGCGTCACCGGCATCGCGCTGTCCGAGCTCACCGCCCATGAGCACGGCGATGTGGTCAGCGTCGGCGACATCGACATCGAACTTCTGCACACCCCCGGCCACACGCCGGGCAGCCAGTGCTTCCTGCTGGACGGACGGCTCGTGGCGGGCGACACGCTGTTCCTCGAGGGCTGCGGGCGCACCGACTTCCCCGGCGGCGACGTCGACGCGATCTACCGCAGTCTTCAGGCGCTCGCACAGTTGCCGGGCGATCCCACCGTGTTTCCTGGCCATTGGTATTCGGCGGAGCCGAGCGCATCGCTGTCGGAAGTCAAGCGCACCAACTACGTGTACCGGGCAAGCAATCTGGATCAGTGGCGCATGCTGATGGGCGCCTGACACCCGCCGCCACGAATGTTTGCGTAAGCAACAGCCGCGCGGGTCCCTCTGAACCTGCGTTATCCTCCCGCGATGACCACACCGCCCACGCCCGCCGGTTGGTATCCCGATCCCGACGGCTCAGGCGGCCAGCGGTATTGGGACGGGTCCGGGTGGACCGGACACCGGTCCCCCGCCACCCCTGAGCCGGCAGAGCCCACGGCCCCAGCCGAACCCCCTGGCAGCGAGCAGCCGACCGCCGTCGTCCCGCTCCGGCCCACCGAGGAGCACGTCGGCGCGCACCGGGCACCCGAGCCGGAACCCGAACCGGAGCCGACGACCGAGCCCAGCGAGCAGCCGACCACCCCCGTGATCCCGCCGACGCCACCGGTCGAACCGTCGTTCGCCGGCGCGCCGCTCAAGCCACCGCCGCCCGGTTGGCCACCGCCCCCTGGTGAGCCACCGGCGCAGGACCCCCGCCGTCAGCTCATCATCTGGTTCGTCGCCGCATGCGCCGCACTGCTGGCGGTGCTGCTGCTCGTCATCATCTACGCGGCGTTCATCCACAAGGACAAAACCATCCAGGCCTCGTCCGGCCCGAGCACCACGTCGAATTCCGCGACCCCGACAACCTCGGCGGGCAACGGGTGGGGCAGCGGCACGGAGACCGCGAGCGAATCACCAACGACCGCTTCAGGTTCCGGCTCCCAAGCCTCCGACGGCGGCCTCACGTTCGCGGTCACCGGGGTGGAAACTGCGCCGTCGGTGCAGTACCAGGACGCGCCGGTGGAGAAGACCGCGCAGGGCGAGTTCTTCATCGTGCACATGACGGTGTTGAACTCCGGTGAAGCGCCCGTCACGTACCTCGGCACGCTGCAGAAGCTCAAGGCAGGCGGCACGACCTACTCGATCGACGACGAGGCGACGTTCTATCTCAATGGCGGCCTGGCGGAACTGAATCCGGGCGATACGGCCGACGTAGCTATCGCCTTCGATGTGCCGCCGGGGACCACACCGGAGTCACTCGAGGTGCACGGGGACCCGACCAGCGCCGGCGTCGAAGTTCCCTTGTCGTAGTTGCGCGCAGACTGGAGAGTGTGGCTGACACGCTCTATGCAGACGTGTCCGAGTGGCAGGTCGGCGTCAACGACAGTTATCCGTATCCGGTGTTGTGCATCAGGTCCAACGACGGCACGCATCGAGATCGCCGATGGGTCAACAATTATGGCTGGTGTCTGCGCAACGCCGACAGCGGCCGCCTGACCTTCTTCATCGTTTACTTTGTCTGGCGGCCCAATTGGCAGCAAACGGTCGACACTTTCAAGGATCTGGTCGGCACGCCGCATCCGAAGATGGCGGTGATGCTCGACGTTGAGTCGTGGGGCGGGCAGATCCGTGGCGACCGGTCGGCGGGAATCAACGCGGCGTACGACGCGGTCGGCGCGTTCGTCGGGTCGACGGCGAAGGTGATCGGGTACGGCAATGTGGGCGACCTGAACAATCTGTGGCCGCGCAAACCGCCGGGCATCCGGCTGGTGGTCGCGGCCTACGGCCACAACCCGCCATATCCCGGGAAGGTCGCCCACCAGTACACCGACGGATCTGGCTACGGCCGCGGTTTGCCGGAGGGCGCGCCGCCGTTCGGCCGCTGCGACATGAACTCCGCCGATGGGCTCACCGCGGTGGAATACGCCCGCGCATGCGGCATCACGGCGACTGATTCCGTACCGACCGAAGTCTCGTTGTAGAGAATTCGTAGGAATTCGCAATTCGAGTAGTGCGATACTCGGGACACGGGTGACTTTTGCCGGGCAAACTTATTCCCAGCAGCGAAAATACTTCCGTCGGGGGTCGCCGTGAAGAACATCGTGCTGTGCTTTGACCGCGCACGAGACCATCCTGGTCCTCGCGATGCCACAAATGCCGAGTCGTTGCTGCGCCTGCTCGACGAGAGCGACGAACAGATCACGTGGTACCACCCCGGCACGCGGGTGCCCGCTTCCGACGGCCATAAGTTGGCGAGGCTGAAGTGGCGCGAGGCCGCCGCCGACGACGCAAGGGCCACGATCGCTGAGGCATACGAATTCCTGGTCGACTGCTGGGACCGCGGCGATCGGATCTACATGTTCGGCGTCGACCGCGGTGCCTATTGCGCCTACGCCCTGACCCGGCTGCTCGGCACCGTCGGCGTGCTGCCCGACCTGATGGATTTCGTGCTCGACGCCTATGCCGTGCCCCGTACGCGTCGCAGCCCGCAGGACTGGCGGCGGCTCACGCGGCTGGCGGAACAGCTGGCCGGACACTGCGAAATCGCCGTTCCCGTACAGTTTTTGGGGCTCTGGGACATGGTGAACGCGCCGGGTCGGCAAGCGACGCGCGAACCGCTGACCAATGTCGTCGCGGGTCGGCACGCGGTCGCGGTCGACGGCCGCCACGGTCCGCTCACCGGTCACCTTGTGGCGTCGCCGGAATGCGTCGAAGAAGTCTGGTTCCGCGGGGCGCATTGCGACGTGGCGGGCGGGCCAGGGGCATGCTGGCCGCTGGCGGACATCGCCCTGGACTGGATGCTCGACGGCGCCGTGCAGGCCGGTGTCACGGTGCGGGGCGCCAGCCAGTGCGAAGCGCCGGCGCCGAGCGAATACGACGCCCTCGCCGGGAGCGCGCGCACGATTTCGCTGCGACGGCTGCCTCCCAGCCCGTTGGTGCACGCCAGCGTCGACATCTATCTGCGGGCGCATCCGGAGTACTGGCGGCGGCTGCCCGCCCACGTGGTGTGGGCCGACACGGAGTGGCTCGCTCGCAGCGAACGGCTGGTGCAAGCCGAGCCGCCTGCGGCGCCGGCCGAACCGGCGGTGCTCACAGCCGCCGCGTCCTAGACCGCGAATGGCCTTGACCTCAACGGTGATTGAGGTCCTAGCGTCGTGGCTATGGCAACACAGCGACCAACTTTGACCGCCGATCCCGACTGGCTACGGGAGGCCCGCGACGCCGTCGACCGATTCGTCGCCGGTTTGCAGGCCGGGATCGAGGCGGCCGACGCGGAGACCTACAACGCCGAATTCGGCGAGGACGTGATGTGGGGCAGTCCGTACGGCGCGACCGTGATCGGTTACGACGCGCTGCACTCGATTCATCTCGGAATGTTCGGCCGAGGGGTGGCGGTGGCCGGAGCTCGTCGCGGTATCAGACCGTGCACGTGATGGCGCCGACGCCGGATGTAGCGATCGCCCATGTCCGACGGGTCGCGTTGGACGCCAGTGGCGAACAAATCCCGATCGACGACACGTCGGCGTTCTCGGAGATGGCGATGTATGTACTTGTGCGGCGCGACGGCACCTGGTGGTTGCTGCGGGCCTCCCACCGTGCCAGCCTCGGCAATGCGCCCGCATTCTCCCGTGAGGCACTCCAGTCTCTATTTACCACCAGGCAGCGCCGTCCCAGCAACGGGCAAGCCGCAGCCCGACGAATGCTGTCGCGACGGGCGGACCGTGATTTACTGCCGTGCGTGGACTGGTTCGAGGACCGCGCCCGCGACGTGGCCGACATCTCCGCCGGTGCGTGGACCGCGCTTGCGGCCTGGCTGGCCGTCGTGGTCGGCATCGCGGCCCTGGTGTACGCCTGGCGTCAGTACCAGAGGGCCAAGGAACAGACCGCGGAGCTCACGCAGCCCAACGTCGCGATGTTCATGGAACCCAGCGCCACCGACTGGCATCTCATCGAGCTCGTGGTGAAGAACTTCGGCCGCACGCCCGCGTACGGCATCCGATTCGAGTTCGCCAATCCGCCGACCGTCGGCAGGTACGAAAGCGCCTACGAGGACCGCTATTTCGACATCGCGCCGCTGAACCTGCCCGCGGAGATCCCCTACCTCGCGCCGACGCAGGAATGGCGCATCGTGTGGGATTCGGCGCTGGATCGCCGCGAGCTGGGCGAAGCCATCGCGTCGCGCTTCGACGGCGCGGTGACGTATTACGACCAGCCCAAGACCGGCAGGCAGGGCAAGCAGACCAGGACCCAGTTGCGGTCCACCGCGGTGCTGGACTGGGCGACGCTGCACCCGGTCGAGCGGCTCGAGCTGCTGACCACGCACGACCTGGCCCGGCAGGAGAAGCAGAAGCTCGAGCTGCTGCGCAACCTGATGACGTACTTCCACTACGCGGCGAGTGAGAGCCGCGAAGAGGTGCTGCGCACCGAGATCAACCGTGTCCGTGCTGCCGCCGACGAGCTACGCGAGCGCTACCGCGCCCAGTACAACGCGCCCGCGCCCGTCAACGACCACTTCGCGTTCGAAGAGGCGCACACCACGGTGATCAACGGCAGACATCGCCGCGAAGACGTGATCTAGCGCGTCACTTCCAGACGGAGCCGATGCCGCATTCCCAGAGGCCGAGCTTGGGGACGCCGCTCTTTCTCGGTTGCTTGCGCCGCTTCGTGCTGCGGCCTTCGGACTCGAGGTGGTCGGCTGACCGCGTCCGCTTTGATCGCATGTCTATCCCCCTGTGTGGTGCCGGCGACTCGGTGCCGTCGGCGTGGTTCTCACGCTATGGGCGGCCCCGGGGTCGGTCATGCGTAGGGCACTACGCGAATCTGGGTGGTTGGCTTTCGTAACCTTGTTACGTAACATCGTTAGCCATGAGTGACACCGTGAAATACGAGCTCAACGAAGCCGTCGCGACGATCACGCTCGATGACGGCAAGGTCAACGTATTGGGACCGGCGATGCAGTCGGCGATCAACGAGGCGCTCGATAAGGCGGAGAAGGATTCGGCCAAGGCGGTCGTGATCGCCGGCAACCAGCGGGTGTTCAGCGGCGGCTTCGACCTGGCGGTGTTCCAGTCGGGCGACGCGAAGGCGGCGCTGGGCATGCTTGCGGGCGGCTTCGAACTGTCGGTGCGGTGCCTGACGTTTCCGGCGCCGGTGATCATGGCGGCGACGGGCCCGGCCATCGCGATGGGCTCGTTCCTGTTGCTCTCCGGCGACCACCGGGTGGGGCAGCCCAAGTCGCGATGCCAGGCGATCGAGGTGGCGATCGGCATGACGATTCCGATCTCGGCGATCGAGATCATGCGGGCGCGGCTGACGCCTGCGGCGTTCCACCGGGGCGCCTCGATGGCGGCGACGTTCGCCGGTGACGAGGCCGTCGCGGGCGGTTGGCTCGACGAGCTCGTGGACGCCGACCGGGTGGTCGCGCGGGCGCAGGAGGTGGCGGCCGAGGCGGCCTCGACGTTGCACCCGGGCGCGCATCTGGCGACCAAACTCAAGGCGCGGGAGTCCGCCTTGAAGGCGATTCGGGCCGGAATCGACGGGCTCGCAACGGAATTCTTCAGCTAGGTCGAGGCGATGCCGAGGGCCAAACAGCGCACACCCGAGCTTCGGGACCGGCTGCTGGAAGTCGCGATCGCGACGCTTTCCGAGGAAGGGATCGCGCGGTTCACCACGCGGCGAGTGGCCGAACGGGCGGGCACATCGGTGCCCGCGGTCTACGAGCTGTTCGACGACAAGGCCGGCCTGGTGCGGGCGATGTTCTTTGAGGGCTTCCGGCTGCTGGGCGGCGAGCTCGCGAAGGTGCCTGTCACCGCAGACCCCGTGGCGGATCTAGAGCGGCTGGTTCCGGTGTTCCGGTTGTTCTGCCGGGCGTATCCGCGGCTGGCGCAGGTGATGTTCTCGCGTCCGTTCGCGGATTTCGAGCCGGGACCGGAGGAGCTGGCGGCGGGTGCGTCGGTGCGGGAGGTGTTCGTCGGCCGGATCCAGCGGTGCATCGATGCGGGTCTGTTGTCGGGCGATCCGAACGACACGGCGCACGTATTGCTCGCTCTGGCACAGGGTTTGGCGGTGCAGGAGGCGGGCCGGTGGCTCGGGTCGGGGCCGTCGATCGAACGGCGGTGGAAGCTTGGGGGTGACGTCGCTGCTCGCCGGGCTCCGATAGTCGCCACGCGGAAACGCCGAGCCTGGGTCGGCACGATGCTCGGGGCGTATGAGCCGGAGTCCCTGCTGGGTGTCGGCGCGGCATGGGCGAGATGTACGGGCAGGTCACCGAGCCGTCGGACGACGTCACCGGCTCATGGCAGGTACTGCACCGCGGCGCTGGCCTGACGAGCAGTCGGCCGCCGTGACGGCCAGGCGATCACCGAGCCGATGGTCCAGTACGCCACGAGTTGACCTCGCCGCTGGTACACCGTCGTGAGTGCCCACCTCTGGGCGACATTGTCGCTCAATAGATTAGGTACGCAAGCAAGTTGGCGACTTTGTCGCCCAGAGGTGGGCAATTGAAGGCATACGCCAGCCAGGGCCGCCTACTAGAGGCCACCGCACCGCGACGGGGCCAAGAACGGCGAGTGCCAGGGGCAATCCGCCGGTAAGGGCTGCGGCGGCGGAGGCGTATACGGCGGAGGAGGTGGAGGCGGAGGACCAGCATCACGCGGGACGCCATGCCACGGGTAGATCATGTTGGAGGCAATGTCGACGACGCCCTCCGAGGTCCAGTACCAGTCGTGGCAGATATTCCAGTCCCACGTTGATCACCTGACTGCCCGGTATCAGGGGGTCGCCTGGGCACCAGTGAGTGCAGGTGCCTATCGCAGCCGGGCAGTTCCCACCGTTATATCGGGGCCCCAGAACGGGTCGGCTAACTGAAGCCAAGGCTCCCTCGTCGCTGCCAGTACCCAGACCGGCTTTGAGTAGATCCATCCCCGCCAGACACGCGCGGCAGCCAGTATGCGGACCGCGATGACCCGAGCCATGCGTCATGATCCCTTCCGATGAGCGTCGATCACCCGCTGTCGTTTGCTAGTGTCGCGCGAGTAGAGACCGCGCGTGAGCCTACCGCACTCCCAGCACTGTCGCCTGGCCCAGCGGTCGAGCCACGTGACGATTACAGCTGACCACGACGTCCACCTCAATAATTTGCCCCGCCGGGTAAGGCGAATCACGACGGACGAATGCAACGCAGATCCCTTAGGTCCTTGCGCTGGACAGGGCTGAGCTATCGCAAGATTGGCGAGACAGGCGCCGGAGCTCGCGCGCCGAGGGTCGTTGCAGACCTCAACGCGGCGCCGAGGGCTCGCGAAACTCCGTCGCGCCCTCACCAAAGACGCGTGACCATCCGTCAGCACCGTGTCCCAGGGTTGCCGCTGGATCGGCGGAGCGGTCTCGGGTGCAATGTCGACGATAACCATGCGGTAATGATCGACCTGACAGCCATGACGGCACATGGGGCATCCGCCTCAAAACACGGTCGCCGCGCCGGATTGGCCCGCGCGCGTGCAACGACCGGGCCCGCGAGACATCTCGCGGGCCCGGCTGTGCGGAGGTCATCGCCGAGACGCACCCGGCCGGGACCGCCGGTCCAGTACCCACACCGTGGCAAGGGTGAGCGCAACGGCAAACGACGTCGAGCGCTATGAGACTGGCGCCGGTACCTCCGTGGAAGGTGTCGCCGTAGGCGGACATGGCCGGCAGCGTGGCGGTGTACCGGTCGAGATCCAGGTCGCGACCCAGTGCATCGAACGCGTGGCGGTTGGAGAGGACGAGGCTCATCAGGCGTCCCGGAAGGGCCATCTGGTCAACGGGGACTATGGCGCCACCGAACAGAACCTGAGGGAAGCACAGCATCGGCAGGGCTAGGGCGGCCTGTGCGGCGTTGGAAACCGCGGCCGAGGCGAGCAGGCCGAGGGCCAGTGCAGAGGTCGCTTCGATCACAATCGTCACGAAAAGCAAGGCGTACACGTGCCATCCGAGGGCGGGGAGTCGACCGAGTGCCCGCAGCACACCGAGCAGCACCGCGCTCACTCCAGCCAGCACAGGAAGCAGGGCGGTGACCTTGGATGCCACGTAGGCCCACACGCTGAGCCCGGCCAGGCGCTCCCGCCGGAATACGGCCATCTCGCCGACGATTTGGAGCAGGCCATAGGTCAGGCCGAAGAAGAAGCCGTCGAATGCGATCCAGAACACGATCTGGGCCGGGCCGACGTCGGCCGCGCCAACCGGATCGAACGCGCCGCGCTTGAACAGCGTCGCCATCATCGCCGTGACCAGCACCGGTGAGCCCAGGAGGATCGCCAGGGTCAGCCGGTTCCGAAACAGCACATCAACATTGCGCCGCGTGAGCAGCCACCATTGCCGAACCATGCTCGTTCGCTTGACATCTGAACGAGTAGCCGGGATCGGCGATAGAGCCAAGCCAAGCCGGGCTTCGGATTTCGGCCGACTGTCCGCGAATCGCTCCGCCCAGATCGCAGGGGTGTGCTCACCGGCCAGCCGCTCGTACACCTCGGCGAGATCCTCCACGCCGAAGTAGCGCCGCGCCTCGGCCGGGCTGCCGGTGAAGGCCAGGTGGCCGTCGCGAGCCAGGAACACCACCCGGTCACACCGGTCGATGCCGGCCGGCTCGTGTGTCGTGAGGACGACGGTGACACCGCGCTGGCTGAGCCGGCGCAGCAGACGCATCACGTCGGCCGCGGTCGACGGATCGAGCCCGGAGGTGGGTTCGTCGAGGAAGAAAAGGCGTGGCCGGGTCAGCAGCTCCACGGCGATACTGGCCCGCTTGCGCTGGCCGCCGGACAGCGCACGGACCGGCACCTCGGCCCGATCAGCCAGGTCGAGGTCACGCATGGTCTCCTCCACTACCCGGTCCGCCTCGGCCGCCGACGTGCCCGCGGGCAGCCGTAGCCGCGCCGCGTAGCGCAGTGTGCGACGCAGGGGCATCTCGAGATGGATGATGTCGTCCTGGGGCACGTAGCCGATACGGGAATCGGCGCTGACCCGGGCACCGCGAACGACGCCGTCGTGCCGAACCTGCCCGGCGGACGGCGGTTGCAGTCCGGCGAGGATCTCCAGCAATGTGGTCTTACCTGCGCCACTGCCGCCCGCAATGGCGACCAACTCGCCCGGTTCGACCGACAGCGACAGGTCCTGAAGGATCTGCCGCGCGCCGACATTCCGGCTCACGTTGATCTGCATCGACCCGCCCGCCGGCCGGCGCTGCCGGTGCGTGATCTGGCAGGGGCGTGCCGAACCGCTCGGTGGTCGGCGGTTCGGATGTCAATTCGGTCATGATCGTTGATCTCCTTTGGTTTTGAACTCGGGACGACGAAGCCGATGACTTTGTCGGAACTGCGTTTACAAGGACCGCTTCGTGCCGCGTCACGGGGTATGGGTGTTGGCGTGATGGTCATGGCCGCAATATTGGGTCGCGGCTACCAACCGCACATGGGGCAATCGCCTCAACTTGCGGCCGCTGCCCGGTCGTTCGCATCGACAGCGTCAATTTCAGGTGCAGAATGGGTTGCGTGCACCCAACCCCGACGCCGCGCGCCTCGGGAAAAGGCCTGCGCAGAGCCGAGTTGCTGGCGGCGATATCGCTGGCGATTGACCTCGGCCTGGGGCAGCCGATGGAACACATGCTTCGGTCGTCACTGATTGCGACACGCATCGCTGAGCGGATGGGCCTCGACGCCAAGCAGCGGGCGATTGTGTACTACGCAAATCTGGTGGGATGGGTCGGTTGTCACGCCGATTCCCATGAACTTTCGGCGCTCTTCGGCGATGACATCGCCTTCCGGGCGGACACCTACACGGTGGACATGACCGGGCTGCCCTTCCTGCGCCTGATGCTCAGTCACGTAGGGCGGGGATTGCCGGGCTGGGAGCGCGGCATCCGCGCAGCTGCCTTCACTCTCACCGCACGTAACCAGGTCGCCAAGCTGATTGATTCGCACTGCAGTTCTGCCGGGGTTCTCTCCGATCGGATGGGACTGGACCGGCAGGTCGGCGAGGCGCTGGCGTTTATATTCGAGCGCTGGGACGGTCGCGGGATGCCGAACGGCGCACGCGGAGAAGAAATTCCGGTCGAAATCCACATCGTGCACCTGGCCGATGTCGTCGAGGTGCACCTGCGCACGGGTGGGCTCGGACGGGCTGTTGAGGTCGTCCGAGCCCGGCGTGGCACGCAGTTCAGCCCGGCCGTGGCCGAGGTGTTCGAGCGTGATGCCGCCGGGATCGTCGACGGAGTGCTCGAAATGGATGTCTGGACCGCGGTGTTGGCGCAGGCGCCGGATCGCGGCCGCACTCTCGACGGTGACGAGATCGACGAGTTGCTCAGAGCCATGGCGGATTTCGTCGACCTCAAATGCCCGTGTTCCCCCGGCTACTCGCGTGGCGTCGCGGACCTGGTAGCCGCGGCGGCCCGACACCTGCGGATGCCGTCAGCGGATATCACGCGTCTGTACCGTGCGGGCCTCGTGCACGGCCTCGGCAGGTTGGGGGTATCCAATCAGATCTGGGAGAAGAAGGGTCAGCTCAGTACGGCTGAGTGGGAACGGCTGCGGATGTACCCGTATCTGACCGGACGGATCCTGAGCCGGGTCGGCGGCTTGGAGTCGGTGGTGTCCGTCGCGACGAGGCACGAGGAACGCATCGACGGGTCCGGCTTTCCCCGAGGGCTCGCCGGTGCGGAGTTGACTGCACAGGACCGCTTACTCGCTGCGGCGGTGGCTTATCACCAATTGCTCGAGCCGCGGCCGCAACGACCTGCGCTCGATCCTGGCGGTGCTGCCAGTCAGCTGCGCGAGGAGGCGCGCGCCGGACGTCTTGACGCCGACTCGGTGGAGGCTGTGTTGGCGGCGGCCGGGCATCGGGCATCGCGCCGGAAGTCCGGGTCGGCTGGGCTTACCACCCGAGAGGTCGAGGTGCTGCGGCTCGTCGCGCAGGGCCGGTCGAACCGCGAGATCGCCGCCGAGCTGTTCATTGCCGAGAAGACGGCGCGTAATCACGTCGAGCATGTCTACGCCAAGTTGGGTGTCAACAACCGCACGCAGGCGAGTCTCGCGGCGATCGATCGGGGCCTCGCCAGCTTCCCGGTCAACACGGCCGCGAGACCATGAAGACCCGCAACTGCCCGAGCGATCTGCTCGGCGCCCTGTCAGCGAGAGGCACTTGACATGATGGTGGGGTGACGCACGTCCGAGGCCGGGTGTGGCGGGCCGGTAAGCCGCAGGACGATTTCGACTTCCCGTCGATCTCGGACTACCTGGCCGAGGACGACGCGCTGGTGTGGTGCGACATCTACGACCCCGACCACGCGATCCTGAAGGACCTGGCGCAGGAACTGAGCCTGAACACGTGGGCGGTGGAGGACGCGATCGCGGAATCCGAACGCACCAAGGCCGTCGTCTACCGAACCCACACCTTCTTCACGGTGTACGGCGTCACCACCAAGGAGCCGGCCGATGAGACGCAGTCGATGCTCGACATCCACCGCATCTCCGGGTTCGTGCTGCCGCGGGGGCTGATCACGGTACGGCTTTCGCCGCACTTCGACATCGACGCGGTCTCGCAGCGGTTCGACGAGCTCGGGGGCCAGGAGTACGGCGTCGGGTCGTTGGTGCACGCCCTGCTCGACGTCGTGGTCGACGGGCACTTCGAGGCGGTGCAGGCGCTCGACGACGGCATCGAGTCCATCGAGGACGATCTGTTCGAGAACAATCCGCAGAAGGGCTTGCAGCGCAGGACGTTCCGTCTGCGCAAGGATCTGGTCGAGCTGCGGCGGGTGGTGTTGCCGATGCGTGAGGTGGTCAGCTCCATTCAGCACCGCCGGCTGGACGCCAAGACCGCGCCGGAGCTCGATCCGCTGTATTCGGATCTATACGACCATGTGCTGCGGGTGTCGGAGTGGACAGAGTCGTTGCGGGACATGGTCACGACGGTGTTCGAGACGAACCTGTCGCTGCAGGACGCGCGGCTGAACACGGTGATGAAGAAGCTGACCGGCTGGGCGGCGATCATCGCGGTGCCGACCGCGATCACCGGCTTCTACGGGCAGAACGTCGAGTATCCCGGAATCAACACCGTGGGCGGTTTCGTGACAAGCACGTCGATCATCGTGCTGATCGTGCTCGGCCTGTACTGGATGTTCCGCCGACGAGACTGGTTGTAGCACAAGCGGTAGTCGTCGTCGGCGTTGAGCCTGAGGACGCCGACAGGTCGCCGCCCGACTCGTAGCAGACGGTGAATCCGTTGCGGTGGTCGACGAGCCGGCTGTGCTCGTAGCCGATGCCCCAGCCGCAGTACTTCAGCGTGGATTCGCCGATGGTGCAAGAGAATCCGGGCACCTTGTCCCACGCCGCGGGGTGGCCGGCCGCGGACAGCCCGGCGACGAGGCCCTGCTGGGCGGCGTCGCGCCAGTGCTCGGCGCGGATGCGCCTGCCGGCGGTGACGTTGTAGGCGAGCGCGACGTCGCCTGCGGCGTAGACGTTGCGCGCCGAGGTGTGCATGTGCTCGTCGACGACGATGCGGCCGTCTTCGGTGTCGAGGCCGGCGGCCTCGGCGAGGTGCGGGTCGGGCCGCACGCCGGCGGCGGAGACGACGAGTCGCCGTCGAGCTGGCGCCGGTGTCGAGATGGACACGGGTGTCATCGATGGCGGTCACGGTCGTCGACCCGAGGAAGCGAACGCCGTTGTCGGACAGGATCTTTGCGACGCGCTCGCCAACCCGGTCGCCGAACCGGCGCTGCAGCGGCACGGGCTCGGCGGCGACCATGGTGGTCGGCACACCACGGCTCGGCGAGGCAGGCGGCGGCCTCGCAGCCGATCAGCCCGCCGCCGATCACGACGGCGGAGTCGGCGCTGCGGGCGGCCATTCGCAGGATGACGGCGTCGGCGAACGAGCGCAGGGTGAGCGCGGCCTCGGCGCCGGGGACGCGCAGCGGGACGGCATTGGCGCCGCAGCCAAGCACCAGATGCCAGTACGGGTAGCGACGGCCACCCTCGGTGACGACTTCCTGGTGGGCCAGGTCGATGTGGTCGACGGTGATGCCGCGCTGCAGCTCGACGTCATGGCGGACGAACCAGCCGGGGCTGTGCAGGTCGAGCTTGGCCTGCCGCCCGCAAAGGTAGGCCTTGCTCAGCGGTGCCTTGGCGTACGGCAGGGCGGGGTCGGTGGTCAGGATCCGCACGGGGATGTGGGGGTGCTTGCTGCGGAACGTCTCCGCCGCGCTCAACCCTGCCGGACCACTGCCGATGGCGATGAAGCCTGGTGCCACCACACTTCTTGGGTACCACTTTTCGGCCATGTCCACGGCCCTTGTCATGGTTTGGTCATATTTGGTGGGCAACTATGCCGCCCGTTGCTGGCGCGCCGCAGAAATTTCCAAACCAGAGGCCGGTTCCTGAGCAAGCTATTTAGTTAGCTGAAGGACACGTGCGCTTACGACAGAGTCGTCGTATTGGCCACTTCGACAACAGTTTGCGAATTGGCACCGAACGCGCATGGACGTGGGACCATTTCGCTATGCAAAAGCGACAATTCGAAATTGTTGCCCAGGATCCGAGCGTTCGCCGCAACGGCAGGGTCCTGACGGCCAAGATCAGCTCCCTATGGAGAGCTCGAAGAGGGGCCGATGGGCTACGCCCTCTACGTCGTTGACTACGACGCGTCGACCGCGACGATGTATAACCCGCCGGAGCTCGATCAAGACACCGAGCCGGTCCAGGCACCGACGACGCTGACAGAGCTGCTCGCCGACTCCGGGCTACCACGCGTAACGTGTACGCGATCGTCATGCGCACACTGCTGCGATTCGAGTTCGCGCTCGGGCGCCGGGTCGGCTGGGGCATCCGCGGCCATCAGCTCAAGGTCGTGCCGCACGCGTTCGAGGAGGCCAACGCCTTCTATTCGCCCGACGCTGGAGGCACTGCTGTTCGGCTACGTCCGCGGGCGCCAGCCGATCTTCCTGTGCCTGTCGCACGACATCGTCGCGCACGAGACCGCGCACGCACTGCTCGACGGGCTGCGCGACAAGTTCATGGCGCCGTCGTCGCCGGACCAGGCCGCGCTGCACGAGGCGCTTCGCCGACATCGTCGCGCTGCTGTCGGTGTTCTCGCCTGCCCGAGGTGGTCGCGGCACCTGCATCGCACCGATCGAAGACCCCGATGCGCCGGCGGGCTTCGTCCGCAAGTCGATGCTGTCGCCGGAGCAGCTGCAGCAGACCGCTCTGCTCGGCCTCGCCGAGGAATGCGGGCGGACGCCGCCGACGCCCGCGTCAACGCGCTGCGGCGTTCGGTGACGATCGAGCCCGAATCCGACGCATCCTCGAGCGGCTCGAGTTCCAGGAGGAGCATCGCCGCGGCGAGGTGCTCGTCGCCGCGGTCATGCGCGCATTCCTGTCTGACGTGGGTCGCCCGCATCCAGACGTCTCGGCGGCGGCGACCCGACGGCTTCGTCGACATCGAGCGCTCGTCGCCGAGCAGGGCGCCGACATCGCCGACGTCCTGTTGACGATGGTGATCCGGGCGATCGACTACACGCCGCCGATCCACATCACCTTCGGCGACTTCCTCAGCGCGATGCTCACCGCCGACACCGAGGTGCGCGCCGACGACAGCCGCTACAACATCCGCGGGCACCTGTCGGAAGGCGATGGCCGAGTACGGAATCCGGCCGAGCGTCGGAGACGGACGACGGCTACTGGCTGGGGTCCCGCCGGAGCAGCAAACTGGTCCGGGAGGGCTCCCACCTCGATGCGCTGCAGACCGATCCGACCGAGATGTTCCGGCACATCTGGAACAACCGGCGCCGACGCTCGAGTCTCAACACGAACGCACTCACCCGGATCGCCAGCGTCCGGCCGTGCGTGCGGGTATCGCCCGAGGACGGTTTCCAGCTCCGCGAGACGGTGGTCGAGTGCGTGCAGTACCTGAAGGTGACCGCCGCCGAGCTGCCGGCGTACAGGCTGACGGCGCCGCCGGGCATACCGCCGGACACAGGAGGTGGTGCTGGAGGGCGGATCGACGTTGATCCTCGACGAGTACGGCGAACTGAAGTACGAGGTCTCCAACACATTGCCGGCCCGCGACAGTCGAGGACGGCCGAACGCAGGCGCTGGCAGGACCGCCTCCAATACTCTGGGACGGCGGGTATCTGACCGGCGGCCCCAACCGCTCGTCGGGGCTGGCATCGTTCCACCTGCAGCGGGCTCTCGCCGGCGCCGCCGACGACAGACGTCGAGCGACAGGCCGACGAACGGCGCGCCAATGAGGGGTGGACATGATGAAGGTCAGCGAGCGCACGCTGCGCGCCTACAACGTCGGGTTCGGCGACTGCCTGCTGCTGCAGCCTGACGTATGACGACGACGATCGACCGTCCGCACGTGCTGATCGACTTCGGCACCACGAAGCTGCCCGACTCGAGCGGCCGCGCAACCACATGAACGCGCATCGCCGAAGGACATCGCCGACGAGACCGACGGCAAGCTCGACGTCGTGGTCGCCACGCACCGACATGCCGACCACATCAGCGGCTTCGGTCGAGCCGACGGCCGGGCCCGATCATCGAGAGGCCTGCAGCCCGACGTCGTCGTGCAGCCGTGGACCGAGGATCCCGACCTCGAGACCGACGCCGGCGCGACCCGCCGGCGGCCGCCGCAGCCCGGCGAAGCCACCTGCGCGCTGGCGCGGACGCTGACGAACATGCAGGCCTTCGCCGCGGGTGCGCACGCCGAGGGCGCTGCGGCTGCAGAATCGTCGCGGGTTTCCCGAAGACCGTCGCCGAGCGGCTCGGCTTCCTCGGCGAGACCAACATCAAGAACCAGGCTGCCGTCAAGCGACTGATGACGCATGGGCGAGCGAGCAGCCGATCTACGCGAAGTTCGGCGACGACCTCGAACATCGCGTGACCTGCTGCCCGGCGTCACGATCGAGGTCCTCGGGCCGCCGACGCTCAAGCAGGCAACCCGACATCGCCGACCAGGCCCGCACGAACGCCGACGAATTCTGGCATCTGGCGGCGGCCTGGGGTCGGGCCGCAGCGCGGAAAACCGACGGCGAGGATCCCGGCCAGACTCGGCGCCGCTGTTTCCCGACGCGGTGCGAGCCGACGATTCCGCAGCGCGGCCAAGTGGCTGATACCCCAGATCAACCGCGCCTACGCCGACGAGATGCTGTCGCTGCTGCGGATCATGGACGAGGTGCTCAACAACACGAGCCTGATCCTGCTGTTCGAGATCGGCGACACCACGCTGCTGTTCCCCGGCGACGCCCAGATCGAGAACTGGAGCTACGCGCTGTTCGACGCCCCGAACCACGAGCATCCGCAAGCGCCTGGCCGGAACCAACCTCTACAAGGTCGGCCACCACGGCAGCCTCAACGCGACCCCGAAGACGCTGTGGAACGGCTTCGCCCACAAGGAGGATGACGCGCACGCCGACGCGACCGCCTGATCTCGGTCATGTCGACCAAGTCAGGACAAGCACGGTGACGCCCGGCGCGGCACCGAGGTGCCGCGCGACCATTCTGCGTCGAGGCGCTCGAGGACAACACGGAGGACTACTCCACGCCGAGGCGCACGGGAAAGAAGCCCTGGGTCGACGTCCCGATTCCGTTGGGGTAGCCGCTACTGGGCGTGGCGGATAGTCACCGATCGGCCGGCGGCGTTCGGGAGGTTGAGCAGCGTGTCACGGATGGCGCTCGCCCCCGCGCCGAAGGGACGGGCGAAGGGATAGCCCATCTCCCGGTTGTCGGGATAGCGGTCGCGGCGCCGCAGAAGCTCATCGATCCGCAGTCGCCCGGTTGGCTGACGTTGTCCATCGTCGCGTCGGTGAACATCACGAGCAGCCGACACGACATGCCCTGTCCCCCAGTGCCTCGCGGCAGCAACAGGGTGTAGGGCCAGCCGCAGTCGCAGTACGACGTCCGCCCGCCGGGCGGCCGGTTGGCGATCGCCGTCGGGGACGTCTCGGCCTCGCGCTTGATCACCGCGCTCTCGGTGTCGGGCCGATACAGCACCGCCTTCTGGTTCGCCGCGAGTGTGGCGGTGAATTTGTCCATCTCGATCCACGCCGTGCGATCGTTCTCGAAGTCCGTGGGCACCAGGAAGATTCGGGCGGTTACCGCGACAGGCTGATTTGTCGTGTTCTCGACGCGGATGAAGTAGATGAACGGTTCATGGTTGAGGAATTTCACGATGCGGCCGTTGGCGAGGGTGGCGGTCGAGATGACCGTAACCAGTTCGCTTGTCGTCGTCAGCGAAACGTTGCCGGATTGGGCGGGTGCGGCGGTGAAATCCGTGTCCCACTTGGCGCTACCGAAGCAGCCGCTCGCCCGAGCTGTTGTCGTTGGGCGCGCTTTGGTTGTTCGGCAGGTCTGAGGTGCGCACAAGGACGATGTCGGGGCTGGTCCACGCCGCGGCACCGGCGGCGAGCCCGTCGCGGATCAGAACCTTGGGCCCGTCGCTGAAGTCCTCGCGGTCCTGCGTGGACTGCCACCTTTCGGCCAGGTCGTCGACGAGCTTGTGCCAGCGCCAGAACACCTGATCGCGGATCGCGCCGAGCGGATTGTTCATCACGCCGTTCGGCCTGCCTCGACCCGGTTGGCCTTGCGGAATGGGATCGGACAGGGAACCGAGCGCGCCGTGCCCGTTGTTGTGTAGCCCCTCTTCGACGAACTCGCCGAGAGGTGACACGGTGACGGGGCGGTCGGGTACCGAGGGGTCGGGGCCGGGAATCACTCCGGTGTTCAACACGTCGTCGAGGGCTTGCGCGAAGAACGTGAGGCGGTCGCGCCAATCTGTCGAGATCGATTCTGTTCTGCGGGCGGATCGTGAACGGCACCCCTCGTTGATTCTGCAGTCCTTCGGGGTCGTAGCCCTCCGGAATGGCGTCGTCCCACTGGTCGTGGGTGAAGGCCTGCACACGGGGCTTCGCGTGGGAGAGCAGCTCGGCGTCGTAGCGGGCCAACATCTGGCGGTGCATGTAGAGGAACAACTCGCCATGGCGATCGTTGAGCCGGAACAGCTTGCGGTACAGGGCGCGTGGAAACTGCTCGGAGGTTCGGCGAAGACCGCGTTGATGAGAAGGTCGCGGCCTTCCCCGTTGAGGCCGTCAACAAAGAAGCCGGCCAGTTGCGCGGCGGTCGCGTTGGGAACTCGGGTCGCCCAATTCTGGCCGGGGCTGATGACGTTGAGCAGCTGGACCTTCTCGGCATTGCTGATCGTCTGCACCCACTGGGTGAAGGACTCGGGTGGGCGACCGGTCAACGGGTAGACCTCGTGCCAATGCTGATGGTGCTCGTTGGCCAGCATGTCTTCGCGCCAGTAGTCAAGGTCGGGTGACAGACCACCGATCGAAAGCCGTTGTCCGATCCGCTTGACGGCCGGCGCGGTGAACAGCCCGGGCGCGACCTGCACCACCCGCGGCTTGAAAAGCCGGCGCCCGCGGTCGTTGTGAGTGACGAAGAGCGCGAAGCCCTGACGGACGAGTTCGGGGTCCGCCTCTGCGCGTTCCTCGTCGACGACAGCAAGCGCCGCCGAGAGTCCCGCCGTCTCGCCCGACCGGGTGGCAGCGGCGGCGCTCAACCGCAGCGCCAACAGACTTGCGTCGACGGCCTGTCTGGCGTCGAACCACGAAAACCGCTGTGTGTCTGGTGGAATGGGCGGGGCGGCGTGTCCCGGCTCCTGGCCGGTCATCAATTCGGTGAATAGCTCTTGGCCCCGGTCGCGCACTTCAGTCAGCGTCGCCATCGCCGCTCCCCAAATCCCCGCCGTTGTGATTGACTTTGCAATCGAATCACATGAATTCGGCCGCGGGCCGCGATTGCACAATGACAACTGCCGAATTGCGAATTGCAATGTTGTCGTATTGCGGTCGTTTGTTGGGGCCGCCCGAATAACTCCGCCGAAACCACGGCCATCGATTGGCGGGCAGGCGCCGATCGAGTGTGGGACCATCTGCGCGTGGACCCACGGGACGACCCCGAGGCGCGTATCAGGGCGCTCGAGCAACCGCTCGCCAATGCGGCGCGGGCGACCGAACTGGGAACGACACCGACCCAGCGGCGACGGGGCCTATCTACCTCCGCCGTTACCGCCGATGCCGCCGCAGGCGCCTGGGCCTGGCTACGGCGCGCAATACACACCGCCGGGCTACGGCGCCCCGTGGGCCCCGCCGCCGCGGAAGGTGTCGGCGGGCATTCCGTGGGTGGTGCTCGCGATCGGTGCCGTGGTGTTCATGGGCATCGCCGCGGGCGTGGGGTGGTACATCGTGAACAAGTCGACGCGCGAATTCCCGACCATCAGCGTGCCATCAGCATCCCGAGCATGCCCACCGTCGGGCCGGTTCAACCGGAGCATGCCGGGAAGCCCGTCGGACACGACCGCACCCGCCGGGTGGGCAGCTCAGCGTCGCCGGCGTGGGCGAGAACAAGACGATCGCGTGCAACGACAGCGGCGTGAGCATCAGCGGCGTCTCCAACACCGTCACGATCACCGGCCACTGCACGAACGTCACGGTGTCGGGCATGCAGAACAAGGTCACCCTCGATGAGTCCGACCAGATCAACGCGTCGGGCTTCGACAACGTGGTCACCTACCACTCCGGCTCACCGGACATCAATAACGCCGGAAACAACGTGGTCCAGCAGGGCTGAGTCAGTAGCGCATTCGGTGCGTTCGTCGGGATGGGCGAGCGTGAACACGGTGCGCTCATCGGCTAGCGATGTTCCCGGCACGAGAAGCACCTGCCATTCCGGCGCCCACTCGGCGACACCGTGGGTGCCGCGTAGCGCGTAGTCGACATCGTCGGGGCGGTGGTTCCACAGTTCGGCGGACTGACCGTCCCAGTCGAGGCGGACGAACCCGTCGCACTACCACGGCTCGTACGGGAATGGTCACCGACGACTTGACGACGGCCATGAAGTACCGGCCGACGTCGACGTGGTGGCCGGGGTCCGACGACGCGCACACGGGATCGGCGATGAAGGGGCGGAAGAAGTACTTGCGCATGGAGCTCCCTTTTCAGGGCCTCCGCTGAGGAGGCGCTCTTGCCGGCACCGGTCGGTGCAGACCGCTTCGTCATCCGAGCCACCCACGAGCGTGGGGTTGGCGTGCCGTCCAGTCGGAGCTTGGCGACGGCATCTCGTGAAGCTCTTTCAGTCTAGGGGGTCAGCCCCGCGCCGGGCTTGTGGCGTCGCTCTTGGGATCGATCAGGATCTTGGCGTGCGCCTCGGGGTCGCCGAGCGCGTCGAAGGCGTTCTCGACGCCGTCGCAGCCCGACGGTCCCGGTGATCAGCGGGGTGACGTCGACCTTGCCGTCGGCGAGCATGTGCAGCGTGTCGCGGAACTCGAGCGGCGTGTAGCCGAGCACGAAGCGCAGGTCGATCTCCTTGTTGATCGCCATCGACGGCCGGAACCGGTCGGCGCCCATGCAGACACCGACCACGACGACGCGGGAGAACAGCGGCGCGCCGGTGATGATGTCGTCGATAACGCCGGGCACGCCGACGCATTCGAAGACGACGGGGTGCTTGGGCGTCGCGGCGCCGACCGCGTCGGCGGCGCGCCAGACGTGCCACCACGGCAGCCGCAGCTTGTGCAGCTTTTCGACGGTGCTGACGGCGAGGCCGAGAGCGTCGGGCGCGGTTTCGAGGTGGCCGTGGCCCTTGGCCTCCGCGTAGGGCGAGTCCTGCGCGGGGTCGACGACGACGTCGGCGCCGCATCTGGTGGCGAGCGCGCGGCGGCCGGGCGAGAAGTCGCTGGCGATCACGGTGCGCACGCCGTGGGCCTTGAGCATGAGGATGACGGCCAGGCCGATCGGCCCGCAGCCGATGACGATGGCGACGTCTCCCTTGCCGACTCGCGCCCGGCGGACGGCGTGCCAGCCGACGGCCATCGGCTCGGTGAGTGCGGCGTGTTCGGCTGGCAGGCCGTTGGGGACGGGCAGGGCAGGGACTGCTCGACGACGAGCTGTTCGGCGTAGGCGCCGGGGGCGTGCGGTCGAGAGCCCGATGGCGTGGACGTCCTTGCCGCGGCGAAGCAGCGGCAGGGCGACGACGGGGGTGCCGGCGCGCGGCGCCTTGCGGGTGCCGGGCCGTGGTCGAGGACCTCGCCGCAGAACTCGTGGCCGAAGACGACCGACTGGTCCGAGCGCATGAAGTCGGGGTAGCCGGTCTCGGCCATCACGTCGGCGAGCTCGTCGCAGTGGTTGCGGGCGTGCAGGTCCGAGCCGCAGATGCCGCAGCGCAGGACGTCGATGAGCAGCTGACCTTTCGCCGGCGTCGGGGTCGGCTGATCGACGACCTCGAGTTTCGCGTTGGTGCACGTGACTGCCTTCATGGGGCCGAGCCTAGGGAACGGTGGCCGGACGGTCGGGCGATTCGGGGTCCAGTCTCGACGGGCTCGGCCGACCACTGTTCCATTTGCACGCTCGGAGCGACTTTGTCGCTACTGGCCGACGACATGGAGAATTGGCGGCATGAGCGGCGACGCACCAATCACCGACGCTGAGCTCGATGCGATGCAACAGCGCACCGACGCGGCAAGCAAAGGGCCGTGGCGGTCATTCATCGAAGGCCGCAATAACGAGTGCGGCTCGAGCTTCATCCAAATCAGCGACGACGACCGTGAAGACGACATGTATGTGTCCCGCGAGCTGAAGTGCGCCAGCGATGCCGATCTCGACTTCATCGCCGGTGCTCGGCAAGACATCCCGCGGCTGATCGCCGAAGTGAGACGGCTACGGGAACAACTGGACCGCAGGACCACCTGAAGCGCCAAATCGATTGTCACGGCAAGCCGGAAAGGAGGATGCTGGAGCCGAGGCACTCGTGATGCGGCGGTCAGCTCTCAGGTTGGTTACGAGCGTCGGCTGCGGTGACGCTCGTTGGCGTCGTCGCGCTGTCGGTGCCGGGTCACGCCAGTGCCGCGCCGGGAGCGACGGTCACCATCACGGTCAATGCCGTCGCGCGAACGGTGAGCCGGTCAATGGATATCAGGTGGCGAATCGGCAGGGTTCGCCGAATCTGTCGGGGTGTCTTGGCCCGTCGCCTGCGGCGGTGGGCAAGGACATCTATTCGTGCGAACCCGCGCAGGCTGCGGCCGAAGTGTGTTGGCCGGCACCGGCATCGGTGTTGTGCCTGATGGACCCGTGGAGCAAGGCGCTGCGCCGATTCGCTGCCCCCGGCGCGCTGCCGGCGGTGGATCCGCCCGCAACGCCGATGCCGTTCGCGCTGCAGCTTGACGACGGCACGCGGTGCATCCTGCCGAACGGCATCGACTGGGGCGCGCGGGCTGACGACATGGTGCCCGCGTACGGATGCAACCCGGGCAAGACGTCGGTCGGAGTCCTGATCGCTCCGGGCGACGATCCGGTGTCGGCGATCGACCGATCGCAGCCGGTGTGGGTGGTACGAGTCGGAGAACTGGGCCCGCGCGACACCCCGTTCGAGTCGCCGCGACGGCATGCGGTGACGACGGCGTGGTTCGCGGGGAACTGACGCCTATTTCAACGATGTAGCGATGAGGCCCGTCATCGCTGCGATCAAGCAATCGTTGATGCCCGACAGAATCTCCATGGCCACGGGCTCGCACATCGCGACCTGGTCCGCCTCCTCCGAAAGCAATCTTCGCACTTCGACCGCCGCGGCTGACCCCGTTGCGCGGAAATGGCCGTCGACGGCAGTGGCCCGATCAGCTCGACATCAGGTCACTGTAGGAATCAGTACAGCAACGTCGTTGTGCAGGTGCGCCAGGCCGCTATCGAGAGTCGCCAACTGGCCGTCGCGGCTTCGTGCGAGCTGAGCAAGGTAGGCATCGGTCACCTGTCGATGGCCGACGACACCTCCAAACGCCACTTCGGCGAAAGACACACTGTCAGACCAGAACTCGTGACGATCGGCGTGCTCGACTGCACTGACGACATCGCGCGCGGCCACCGCCGGTTGCCCGGCCCGCAGCAGGAATCTAACAAGACTTCCCTGTGTGATTGGACACGTCGCAAATCGTGCATCGGATGCCGACAGCCACTCTGCCGCCGCATCGTGGTGTACGTGGTCCGCGACAACGAGCGCGATGAGCACGTTCGCGTCGAGCAGTGCGGTCACTCCTCATCCTCCAAGGACCGCACATCCTCGGAGGTCACGACTGTCCCGACGCTCACAAGTGGGAGTCTCGTCCGCGGATCTGTCGAGAGGCCAGGGGACCTTCCGACTCCCAGGCCCCGTCGCATCAGCTCAGCCACGGTTTCACTCAACGTCCGGCGGGTGTCGCGCGCAATTGCCAGCGCCTGTTTGTGCAGGTCGTCGGGGAGATCAATGGTGGTACGCACACTGCATCTTAGCATCAGTGCATCATGATGCGCCGATGCACCTGTCATCCCGACTCGGCGCGGGTTGCCCGTACCGAATTGCACGCTAGCGGCGACTTTGTCGCGCATAGGCGGGCAAATGTCGATGTCACCCCCTCTCGCTATGGTCGGACTGAAAGGGGAGGAATCGAAAGTGAGTGAGCAAACCGCGACACCGAAACTGACGGGCCAGTTCTCGAAGGCGCTGGTGTACGCCGAGCTGAAGCACCACAACCAGGTGCGCAAGGGCGGCGACATCCCGTACGTCGGGCATCTGCTGACGGTGGCCGGGCTGGTGATCAACGACGGCGGCTCCGAAGCACAGGCCATCGCGGCGCTGTTGCACGACGCGGTCGAGGACGCCGGCGGGCCCGCGACGCTGGAGGAGATCAAGAAGAACTTCGGCGACGAGGTCGCGCGCATCGTCGAGGAGTGCAGCGACACCGACGAGGAACCGAAGCCACCGTGGCTCGACCGCAAGCAGAACTACATCAATCACCTTGCCGACGTTGGCGAGGACACGCTCTTGGTCTCGGTCGCCGACAAGCTCGACAACGCGCGGTCGATGCTGCGCGACTACCACACCCACGGGCCGTCGCTCTGGGAGCGCTTCACCGCAAGAACCCAGACGACCACCTCTGGTACTACGGCGAACTGCTCGAACGCCTACCGCAGCCGCGGCTGCACCAGCTGGATGGTCGACGAGCTCGGCCGCGTGGTCGACGAGCTGAGGCGTCTGGTCGAGAGCGGCGATCAGAACCGTCGTAGTCTGACGCGTCGATGGCGCTTGCACCTCCACCGTGCCGAACGCACCGATCTCCTCGCCGACGGCCTCGGTGCGCTGCTGGCCACTCCCCTGCCCGACCCGTTCGCCGAGGAGCTGGTCATCGTCCCGGCCAAGGGCGTCGAGCGCTGGTTGAGCCAGCGGCTGTAGCCACATCCTCGGCCGCGGCGACGGCCAGGACGGCGTCTGCGCGGGCATCTCGTTCCGCAATCCGCACTCCCTCATCGCCGAAATCACCGGCACGACGGACGACGATCCGTGGTCCCCCGACGCGATGGTGTGGCCGCTGCTCGAGGTCATCGACGCCAGCTGCGACGACAGCTGGTGCAAGACGCTGGCCACCCACCTCGGCCACTTCGAGACCGGCGAAGAAGCGAGCTGCGCCAGGGCCGCCGCTATGCGGTCGCACGCCGCCTCGCCGGTCTCTTCGCCTCCTATGCCCGCCAGCGGCCGCAGCTACTCATCGACTGGGAGAACGATATCGCCGGTGATATCGCTTCCGACCTGCAGTGGCAGCCGCCCCTGTGGCGCGCCCTGCTCGACAAAGTCGACGCCGACGCGCCCCACATCCGACACGCGAAAACCCTTGCCACACTGCAGGAGTCCCCCACCGATCTGCCCGAGCGGCTGTCGCTGTTCGGGCACACCCGGCTGCCGTCGACCGAGATCGAGCTGCTGCAAGCCCTCGCCACCCATCACGACCTTCACCTGTGGCTGCCGCACCCCAGCGACGACCTGTGGAAGTCGCTCGCCGACGAGCACGGGCAGATCCCCCGCCGCGACGACACCAGCCACCGCAACGTCTCCCACCCGCTGCTGGCCACCCTTGGCCGCGACCTTCGCGAACTACAACGCAGCCTGCCCGCCGACCCACAGACCGACGAATACCTGTTGGTCGGCTGGCGCCCACGACCGCCCCGACACGCTGCTGGGCTGGCTGCAGTCCGACATCACCGCCAACGCCGTTCGGCCCGAAGGCCGGAAGCACGACACGGCCACGACCGCTCGGTGCAGGTGCACAGCTGCCACGGACCCGCCCGCCAGATCGACGTCCTCCGCGAGGTGCTGCTCGGCCTGCTCGCCGACGACAAGACGCTCGAACCCCGCGACATCCTCGTCATGTGCCCGGACATCGAGACCTACGCGCCGCTGATCGTCGCCGGCTTCGGTCTCGGCGACATGATCCACGGCGCGCATCCGGCGCACCGGCTGCGGGTGCGGCTGGCCGACCGTCGCTCGTCCAGACCAACCCGCTGCTCGGCGTCGCGTCGCAACTGCTCGCGCTGGCCGGCGGGCGGGCCACCTCCAGTGAGGTGCTCAACCTCGCTGCGGCCGCGCCGGTACGGGCCCGGTTCGAGTTCAGCGACGACGACCTCGAGGACGATCACCCGCTGGGTGCGGGAAGCCAACATCCGCTGGGGTTTCGACAGCGAGCACCGGCAGCCGTTCGGCGTCGACTTCGTCCAGAACACTTGGCGTTTCGGCATCGACCGCGTGTTGGCCGGGGTCGCGATGTCCGACGACTCGCACGCCTGGCTCGACACCACGCTGCCGCTCGACGACGTCAGCAGCAACCGCGTCGAACTGGCGGGCAGGCTCGCCGAATACATCGACCGGCTGCAGCACGTCGTCGAATCACTCACCGGCACACGGCCACTGCGCGACTGGCTCAACGCGCTCGACGCACGGCATCGAGCTGCTCGCCAAGGTCAACGACGACGACGCGTGGCAGACCAGCCAGCTGCAGCGCGAATTCGCCGACGTGCTGAACAGCGCAGGCCCACAGGCGGATACGGCGATGCGGCTGCCCGACATCCGCGCGCTGCTGCGGCCGCCACCTCGCCGGCCGCCCGACCCGCGCCAATTTCCGCACCGGAACGCTGACGGTCTGCACGATGGTGCCGATGCGGTCGGTGCCGCACCGGGTGGTGTGCCTGGTCGGTCTCGACGACGGGGTGTTCCCGCGGCTCGGTGTCGGTCGACGGCGACGACGTGCTGGCCCGCAACCCGATGACCGGTGAGCGCGACATCCGCTCCGAGGACAGGCAATTGCTGCTCGACGCCATCGGCGCGGCCACCGAGAAGCTGGTCATCACCTACACCGGCGCCAACGAGTACTCCGGGCAGCGAACGACCGCCCGCGGTGCCGCTGGCCGAACTGCTCGACACGCTCGACATCACCACGCCGGACAAGGTCCGCGACACCGATCGTCGTCAAACACCCGTTGCAGCCCTTCGACACTCGCAATGTCATACCCGGCGAGCTCGATCCCCGGCGAGCCGTTCACCTTCGACCCCACCGCGTTGCGGCGCGCGCGCAGCCCGCGCCGGCGACCGCGCCGAGCGCCGCCGCCGTTCATCTCCGGGCCGCTGCCCGCACCCCCGCCCGACGACGTCGCGCTCGCCGACCTCGTCGCGTTCTTCAGGGACCCGGTGAAGGGGTTCTTCCGCGCGCTGGACTACACGCTGCCGTGGGACGTCGACGGGGTCGAGGACGCCATGCCCGTCGACATCGACGCCCTCGAGGAGTGGACGGTCGGCGACCGCATGCTGCGCGACATGCTCGCACGGCATGGATCCCGACCAGGCGCGGCAGGCGGAGTGGCGGCGCGGCACGCTGCCGCCCGGCCAGCTGGGCTGGCGCAAGGCCACCGAGATCCGCGACCAGGCCGCGCTCGTTGCCGAGGCGGCCCGACACCGACCGCGACGTCGAGCCGGCACAGCCGTCGACGTCGACATCGACCTCGGCGCCGGACGGCGGCTCACCGGCACCGTCTCCCCGGTCTTCGGCGACCGGCTGGTCGCGGTGACGTACTCCAAGCTCGACGGCCGACCACCTGCTCGAGTCGTGGATTCCGTTGCTGGCGTTGCTCGCTCAGCGCATCCGCGCCGGCGACTGGTCGGCGGTCGTGCATCGGCCGCCCCAAGCGGGGCACCACGCCACGGTCAGAGGCCTGGGCCGCCCGCGCCGAAGCCGCCGTCGACGTGCTGCCGATCTCGGTGCGAGTGTACGACGAGGGCCGGCGCGAGCCGTTGCCGTTGCCGGTCAAGACGTCCTACGCGTGGGCGGGGGCCCGGTCACGGCGCACGGCGATCCCGACACGGCCCGCGCGATGCCGGTGGCGAAGCAACGATCACTATCCCGGCGAGGATCCAGGAGCCGGCGCACGAGCGGGTCTGGGGCTAAGGCGCGTACTGCGTCTGCTCGGCCGCTCCGCGTCGAGCGGGCGCTCGACGAGCCGTACGCGGCTGGGTGCGCTCGGCTGCGGCTTGGCCGATGCTCGAGCCGAGCGATGGCCAGGGCCGCGTGATGAGACCGTTCGATCTCCTGGGTCCGCTGCCCGCCGAGCGGTCGACGACGGTGCTGGAGGCCAGCGCCGGGACCGGCAAGACGTTCACGCTCGCCGGCTCTGGTCACCCGCTACGTCGCCGAGGGCGTGGCGACGCTGGACCAGATGCTGCTCATCACGTTCAGCCGCGCGGCCACGCCAGGAGCTGCGCGAGCGCGTGCGCCGCCAAATCGTCGCCGGTCGAGCGGGCGTTCGGCGGCCGACCGCCGCAGCGACAACGAACTGGTGCGGCATCTGCTCGAGGGCACCGCCGACGAACTGCGCGACCGCCGCCGACGACTGCGCGACGCGCTGGCGGACTTCGACGCCGCCACGATCGCCACCACGCACCAGTTCTGCCAACTGGTCCTGCGATCGCTTGGCGTCGCAGGCGACACCGACGCCGGGCGTCGACGCTGGTGGAGAGCCTCGACGAGCTGGTCGCCGAGATCGTCGACGACCTGTACCTCGCGGCACTTCGGCCGCGAGCGCGACGACCCGCTGCTGGCCTACCCCGACGCGCTGCGGCTGGCCCGTGAGGTCGTCAACAACCCGCAGACCGAGCTGCGGCCGAAAGACCCCGACCCCGACTCGCGCGCCGCGGTCTGCGTCGGCTTCGCGAAAGATGTTCTGCGCCGAGCTGGAGATGCGCAAGCGGCGGCGCGGCATCCTCGGCTACGACGACCTGCTCAGCCGGCTGGCCGACGCGCTGGACGCCGACGACGCGCCGGCGCAGGTGCGGATGCAGCGAGCGGTGGCCGATCGTGATGGTCGACGAGTTCCAGGACACCGATCCGGTGCAGTGGAAGGTGATCGACCGGGCGTTCACCGGCCGATCCACGCTGATCCTGATCGGCGATCCCAAGCAGGCCATCTACGCGTTCCGCGGCGGCGACATCGTCACCTACCTGACGCCGCCGAGACCGCGGGCGACGCAGAAGACACTGGGCACGAACTGGCGCAGCGACGGCGCGCTGGTCGACCGCGCTGCAGGCGCGTGCTGGACGGCGCCGAACTCGGCGACCCGACGATCATCGTCCGCACGGTCGACGCCGCACCACGCCGGTCACCGGCTGGCCGGCGCCCCATCCGACGACCCGTTCCGGCTGCGGGTGGTGCAGCCGGGAGACGTTCGGCCGCAGCGGGACTCGAGACGATCGCGATCGACGACCTGCGCCGCCCATATCCGCGCGACCTGGCCGCCGACATCGGCGAGCTGCTGACCAGCCGGCGCCACCTTCGACGGCGAGCCGCTCGCGCGCCGGCGACATCGCGGTGATCGTCGAGAACCACACGCGACGCGCGCGCCTGTCCGCGACGCGCTGTGCGAGGCGGGCATCCCGCGGTCATACGCCGGCGACTCCGACATCTTCAGGTCCGACGCCGCCGAGCGACTGGCTGGCCCTGCTGGAGGCGTTCGACCAGCCGCACCGCACGGGCTCGGTGCGGGCCGCGGCCGCGCACGATGTTCTTCGGGCAGACCGCCGAGCGACTCGCCGGCGGCGGCGACTCGCTGACCGACCGGGTCGCGGAAACCTTGCGGGAGTGGGCCGAGCTCAGGCCGCGAACGCGGTGTCGCCGCGGTGTTCGAGATCGGCGCAGATCGAGCGGCATGGGTGACCGGGTGCTGTCGGGTGCAGGGGGCGAGCGGCAGCATGACGGACCTGGCGCACATCGACGCAGTGTTGCAGGAGGCGGCGCACCGCGAACAGTTCGGGCTGCCGCGCACTGCGTCGACTGGCTGCGTGCGCAGCGCGACGAGCGGCAGCCGGCGCCAGCGGAACGCGCCCGGCGGCTGGACAGCGACGCGGCGGCGGTGCAGGTGATGACTGTGCACGCCAGCAAGGGCCTGCAGTTCCCGGTGGTGTATCTGCCGTTCGCGTTCAACAGGTACGTGCGGGAGCCCGACGTGGTGCTGTTCCACGACGAGGACGAGACCCGGTGCCTGCACATCGGCGGCCAGGACAGTCCGGACTGCAACGGGTCGTCGAAGCTCGGGCGGCCGAGGACGCCAGCGACGACATGCCGGCTGATGTACGTCGGCGCTGACGCGGGCGCAGTCACAGGTGGTGGCGTGGTGGGCGCCGTCGACCGGCACGAGACTCAACGGCGGCCTGTCACCGGTTGCTGCGGGGCGGCGAGCCGGGTGAGGCCGCAGGTGCCCGGATACGATGCGCCGCGAAGATCATCGGATGACGAGGCGATGGCGCGGTTTCGAGGCGTGGGAAGCCGCGGGCGGTCCGGTGATCGAGGAGTCGGTCGGCGCGTGGCGGTCGCCCGCGCTGCCGGTGCCTCGCCGGCCCGACTGATCTGAGGTCCGGCACTTCGACCGCGCGATCGACACCGCCTGGCGGCGGACGTCGTACTCGCGGCCTGATCCGCGCCGCCGAGACGACGCCGGTGAGCAGCGAGCCCGAGGTGGTGGAGCTGCGACGACGAGGTCGCCGAGATTCCGTCGGCGGCCGCGTCGCCGGTGGGCGATGACGTGCCGTCGCCGATGGCGGATCTGCCGACGGGCGCGAAGTTCGGCACGCTGGTGCACGCGGTGTTGGAGACGACCGACCCGTTCGCCGCCGATCTCGCCGCCGAGCTGGAGGCGCAGATCGGGAGCACTCGGTGTGGTGGCCGGTCGACGTCGAGGCGTCGGAGTTGGCGGCGGCGATGGTGCCGATGCACGACACTCCGCTGGGCCCGCTGGCCGACGGCTTGACGCTGCGGCAGATCGGTCTGCGGGACCGGATGCGGGAGATGGACTTCGAGTTCCCCTTGGCGGGTGGGGATCTGCACGCGACGGCGACCGAGATCCGGCTGGCGATGTCGGCGAGTTGCTGCGGACGCACTGCCGAAGGATGACCCGTTGGCGTCGTATGCCGATCGGTTGACCGGGCCGGCGCTGGGCGGGCAGTCGCTGAAGGGATATCTGACGGGTTCGGTGGACGCGGTGTTGCGGGTCGGCGCGCGGTATCTGGTGGTGGACTACAAGACGAACTGGCTGGGCGACCCGCGCGGCCGCTGACCGCGGCGACTATGCGCGGCCGCGGTTGGTCGAGGCCATGCTGCATTCGGACTATCCGCTGCAGGCGTTGCTGTACAGCGTTGTGCTGCACAGGTTCCTGCGGTGGCGGCAGCCCGGGTACGACCCGGAGCGAGCATCTGGGCGGAGTGATGTATCTGTTCCTGCGCGGGATGTGCGGGCCGGATACGCCGGTGGTCGACGGCCATCCGTGCGGGGGTGTTCAGCTGGCGGCCGCCCGTCGCTCGTCAGGCGCTGTCGGATCTGCTCGACGCGGGGCGGTCGGCGGCATGACGGGCGTCGAATGGCGACAGGCGCGCAGCGCCACCGGGCTGCTTCGGACGTTCACCGATGCCGAGGTGATCGAGCACTGTCGGATGTGCATGTGGCGCAGCGGCTTACCGCCCTGGCGAGGAGACGGACGAGACGGTCGCGCTCGCCGTTGCGTTGGCGGTGCGGGCGCTGCGGAACGGATCGGTGTGCCTGGACCTGCGGTCGGTTGAAGCAGCAGATCGGGGTCGACGGACTGCCGTGGCCGGATGCCGACCATGGCTGGCGACTGGGCGAGCCCGCTCGCCGGGACAGCCGCCCGTGCTGCACGTCGATGGGGATCTGCTGTATCTCGACCGGTACTGGCTGGAGGAGCAGCAGGTGTGCCGCGATGTGCTCGCGATGAGCGCGGCCAAGCCGAAGACGACGTCCCCCGACATCGACCGGCTGTTTCCCGCGGGGTTCGAGGAGCAGCGCGCGGCCGCCGAAGTCGCGCTGTCGCAGGGATTGACGGTGCTGACGGGCGGTCCGGGAACGGGCAAGACCACGACGGTGGCGAGGCTGTTGGCCCTGCTGTACCGGGGCAGCGGGCCGGACCCACTTAGCGGATCGCGTTGGCGGCGCCGACGGGTAAGGCGGCGGCGCGACTGCAGGAAGCCGTCCAGCTCGAGGTCGGCAAGCTGGAGCCAGCGGATCAGGAGGCATTGGCGGGATTGCACGCGATGACACTGCACCGACTGCTGGGCAGCAGGCCGGACACCTCGGCGAGGTTTCGCCACAACCGGGGCAACCGGCTCCCGCACGACGTGATCGTGGTGGACGAGACGTCGATGGTGTCGCTGACGATGATGGCGCGGCTGCTGGAGGCGGTGCGTCCCGACGCGCGGTTGATCCTGGTGGGCGACCCGGACCAGCTGGCGTCGGTGGAAGCCGGCGCGGTATTGGCGGATCTGGTCGACGGCCTGATGGCACGAAGATCGCGGAACTGAGGACGTCGCACAGGTTCGGCGAATCGATCGGCGCTCTGGCGTCGGCAATTCGAGACGGTGACGCGGACACGGCAGTCGACGATCCTGCGCGCGGCGGCGAGCACATCGAGTGGATCGAGGACGACGAACCGGCGGAGCATCTTCGGAAAGTGCTTGTGCCCCACGCCGTTGCGCTGCGTCAGGCCGCGCTGCTCGGTGATGCGACACCGAAGCGCTGGCGACACTCGACGAGCACCGGTTGTTGTGCGCCCACCGGCGAGGGCCCTACGGAGTCCGATACTGGAATCGCCAGACCGAGCGGTGGCTGACCGAAGCGACCGGCGAGCCGATATGGGCGTCCTGGTACCTCGGTCGGCCAATCCTTGTGACGGCCAACGATTACGGCCTCGGCCTCTACAACGGCGACACCGGCGTGCTGGCGTCCTCAAAGACGGCGTGCTGCGGGCGGCGATCGCGGGTACCGGCGAGCCGCTCGAGTTCGCGACAAGCCGGCTGGCCGACGTCGACACGGTGCACGCGATGACCATCCACAAGAGCCAGGGAAGCCAGGCTAAGGAAGTCACGGTGTTGATGCCGCCTGAGGACTCGCGGCTGTTGACGCGGGAGCTGTTCTACACGGCGGTGACCCGGGCGAAGGAGAAGATCCGGGTGGTCGGGCCCGAGGCTGCGGTGCGCGGGGCGGTCGAACGGCGCGCGGTGCGGGCGTCTGGGCTGGCGCGGCGGCTCCGCGGCTGACGCGATCACGACTGGGCGCTGCCCTTGCGCCACTGGTCCCACGGCACGGTCCAGTCGCCGTTCTGCCGCAGCTGCAACGGCGGGCCGCCTGTGTTGCGCACCTCGACGACGTCGCCGGGCACGGAGAAGTCGTAGAACCATTTGGCGTTGTCGCCGTTGAGGTTCAGGCAGCCGTGGCTGGTGTTGGTGTTGCCCTGCGCCCACACCGTCGCGTTGAGCTGGTGCAGGTAGATGCCGTCGATGCTGATGCGGGTGGCGTACGGGATGGTCACGCGATAACCGAGGCGGGAGTTGATCGGCAGTCCGAAGGTCGACGAGTCCATGATCACCGGGTTGGCCTTGTCCATCACGGTGTAGACACCCGGCGGGGTCCAGAAGCTCAGCGTGGTGCCGCCGATGGTTTCGGTGCCGCCCATGCCCATCGACGTGGGCATGGTGCGGACCAGCTTGCCGTTGTCGAAGACGCTGACTTGTTTGGTGGTGTCGTCGGCGATGGAGACGTGCGAGTCGCCGATCTTGAACGACACGTGCTCGTCCTCTTCGCCGTAGAGCCCGTCGCCGAGCGGGACGCCGTAGAGGTTGGCCGCGACGGCGACTGATGTGCCGGGGGCGTAGTACTTCTCGGGCCGCCAGTGCGCGGTCTGGTCGTCGATCCAGTTCCACGACCCGGCAACCGGCGGGTTCGTGGTGACGACGAGGTGACGTTCGGCGTTGGCCTTGTTGTCGATGGGTTCGTCGAACTTCGCGACGACGACGGCGCCGACGCCATAGGTCGCGCCGTCCTGCAGCAGGCCACCCGCGGTGGTCTCGAAATAGACCTCGGTCTGGTTGCCGGGGGTCAGGGTGGTGAAGCTGGACGTCTGGCGGGACGGCATCCCGCCGGGGCCGCGGGCGGCGATCGTCAGGGTGTAGGTGCGCCCGTAGCCGAGCTGGGTGGTCGGCTTCCAGGCTTTGGCGTCGGGGGTCATGACGCCGGGGATGGCCTTGCCGGCGTCGTTGACGAGCTGCACGTTGTCGAGGGTCCCGCTGTTGGCGGTGACGAGGACGCGGCCGGTGGGGCTGACGTCGGTGGCACCGGCCGGGGGCAGGATCGATAGCGCCGCAGGCACGATCGGCGACGGCCGCGGAGCCACCTGCGGTACGGGGGCGGCGGTAAGGCGTCTGGCAGTGGTCGGCGCAGTCAGGAGTGGTCGTGACGACGACGCCGCCGAGCACCGCGAGGACGGCGAACACGGCCGCGAGGCAGGCACCGCGGACACGGCGAGTAGACGTCAACTGTTCTCCATTGTGGTTCGGCGAGGGCCGTGACGGCTCAATCTTAGACAGACCGTGTCGGGGTCGGCGCAACACGTCCAACCTGTGCGAATTCGTAATCGTCTTGTTGCGTGGGTGAATTCAGCGCTTCACAGTCGACGGTGTGTCAGGCCTCCGCGGCGGTCCAGTCGTAGGGCAGGAACTTTCCGTCGAAGGTGACCACGACGCGGTCACCGGCCGGGTGCGGCTTCTTCTCGACGTTGACGCTGAAGTTGATGGCGCTCATGATGCCGTCGCCGAACTGTTCGTGGATGAGCTCCTTGATGGCGCCGCCGTAGACCTGAAGGACTTCGTAGAAGCGGTAGATGGTCGGGTCGGTGGGCACCGCAGTGGGGAGGCCGCCGCGCATCGGGACGGCGGCGAGCACGGGCACGACTGACTCGTCGAGACCGAGCAGCTCGACGAGCTTGTGACCCGCGTCGGGCGGGATGGGGTGCTGTCCGAGCAGGGCCGCGGTGGTCCAGACGACGGGCTTGCCGATGGCGTCGGCGAGCTGCTGCCAGGTCAGGCCTTGGCGAGCCGGGCGGCGATGATCTGCTGGGTGATCTCGTCTCGAGTCATACAACCATCATCGGCCGGAACGCGTTCGAGCGCTCGGCAGACCTATGCCGCCGATTTGCCCGCGTACGAGCGAAAATCGGTATCATGTTGCCGTTGAACTCGCGTCGGTGGTCATTACCGGCGCTTCACCGGAGTTCTTCTTCTGGCACCGGCGAATCCTGCGGGTCGCGCTCGGACGAGCAGTCGAATAGCGTGAGGACGTCGATGAATGGGTACAGGTGGCAGCGTGAGCGACACGACGACATGCGCAATCGTCGGGGGCGGCCCGGCAGGACTGTTCCTCGGATTGTTGTTGGCGCGGGCCGGCGTCGAGGTCACCGTCTTGGAGAAGCACGCCGACTTCCTGCGCGACTTCCGCGGCGACACGGTGCACCCGGTCACCCTGCGCCTGCTCGACGAGCTCGGCCTCTTCGAGCGATTCGACAGCTTGCCGCACAGTCGTCGTCGAGAAGGGTGAATTCGACGTCGACGGTCATCTGTACACCTCGTCGACTTCCGCCGCCTCCGCACAGCCCCACCCCTATGTGGCGATGGTGCCGCAATGGGATCTGCTCGACCTGATCGCAGACGCCGCCAACAAGGAACCGACATTCACGCTGCGGACCAATCCGAAGTCACCGGCCTAGTAGCTCGCAATAATGGGCCGCAATCTCGCATGCCGAAGGAAGAGAGCAATGGGCATCTTGGCTGAGTCTCTGCAATCGGAGCGATAGCGTGCTTTGAGAGCAACATGCCCCCTATCCTTTTGCCAAAAACCGTTGGCCGATTAGGGATCTCCGTGTTTATCTTAAAGTGCTGGGGGAACGGGGTTATTCGGCGTGTGCACACGTCATCGAGCACGCATATTCCGCTGCAGCCGCGAACAGCGGCAAACCGAGCGAATTCTCGCGTCCTCGTTGCCGATTGGCTCGCAGCTCGATCGCCTCCAGCTCTCCCACGTCAAAGGCTACTACCAAGATCTCGTCACTAAAGCCGCCCAGAAACAGCTCTCGCACCTTGACTATCCGTGCTCAAGACCATGGGAGACTTTCAGTAGAGCTGGCCAAAAAAGAGCTCGGGGTGGACTACGGCCGGCTCCGCGGTGGGATCTGTTTTCATGGTCGATGGGCCTATGCCAGATGATCAGCTCGCGCAGTTCTGCCTGACAATGCTACGGTCCCGCTCGCTAGTTTACCCCACTAGCAATTGACGCACAGATCTTGGCCTTGGTCGCCACACATCGACTGAGGCCATTTTTCGTAGGGCGAGCAGAGCGGCATGCCTTTGGCGACTGTCGCCGCGGCTGCGTGTGTTGAACCGGTCGGAAGCCCCAGGGATGAGACGGTGATGTATGGCTCCTTGAGGTCCTGATCCAGCACAACTGGCCGAGCAACCGGATGAGGACGAGTCCCGTGATGGCGAGGAAGACCCACAAGCCATGAAGGCCCTCGGCCCCGACACCCGGAAACGGCTCGATGGTCTCGCGTCTGGCCTGGACCTGACCGACGAGGATGACCGCGCAATCCTCCGCGAACGCGTGATTTACGCCACGCGAGCAACTCGCGTCGAGACGGTCAACGGCTGGCTGGGCAAAAAATTTCCTGACCGCGATTCGGCCGTGTGCGCATTGATAAGTCGATATCTCGGGACGAGCTTTCCGCCGCCGAAAAGCTAGCGGGTGCCGCAGGGAACGCGCCGACGCCCGCGCGCTGGCAAGTTGCCGGAGGCCCCAGCCGTGGCTAAGCGGACCCTGTTGGCCCTGGGTCGAGGGTGTTGAGCTGCGGCCTGTTCGGCATTAGCCCTTGGGCCGCCTGCGTAAGTAGTCAGGATACGCGCACAGACCTTCCGCGAGTTTGCCGAAAGTCCAAACGGCAACGCCGCTGCCTGCCAGGAGCAGACGGCCAAGGCATTGAACGTAAGCCCGCGCGGCATCCTGGATGGCAAAACGCAAATTTGCGCCTTGCCAAACGGCTGGGCCAGTCCTCGCCTACGTGTTCGCCAGGGATCGCGGTAGGCGGATGAAGCACGCTCCGCGTAACAAGGTGCGGGAATTGTTCGCATCGCCCCCGACTGGGACTAGTGTGGGAAGTCAGCCCGTCTCCATCGCCCCATCCGCCCAAGGCGATGCGTTAGTGCTCATCTCCTGACGAGTCACTGATGAGACATATCAGATTATCATCAAATTCACGCGTTATGTGGCACGCAGGCTACAGCTTTTAGGTCCGCTTGCGGCTACACTGCGAAGCAGTTTCTGGTGAGGTACAAATTAAATCAAAGATTATTTCGGGCGTAAAGGTGTGCATAGATGGTGAAGCAACTTTTCAGTCGCTAGTCTGATAGTGTCTGTCGTTCTTGGTACCCTCTATTATTACATTACACCTTGAGGAGCCGGGTTGTCCGGCTCCTCAACTTATTTGGTATATTGGAAATCAAGGTGGCCTTGTTGACTGATTGCTGGGGCACAGGTGCGCTTCTTCTTAGCGCGTGAGACTTTAGGGGTCCGGGGTATGCGCCATATCGGTGCGCCGATGCCCTACAGCGCTGACGACTGGCGCCAATGCGTGGCCCGCGCCCACATCTGCGGTGATCTGCGCGTGTGGGATAAGACGCCGATCGCCTGCCCGAGCTGTGGCCGCAAAGGCATCTGATTGGACGCAGTCGACTGGTGACGTGCGACCCGAACCCCCTTAGCGAGCGGCGCGCGCGCTTTTTATCGCTCCCATCAATGTTGGTGCGGGGACGCTTGGTGACGACCGTCCCTATTAGTTTTCTGCTGCGCCACCACCCGTCAGAAACTCGCGTATGGCATCGTGAGCAGGCGGTGCGAGCCGTGGCACGAGGCCTGGCACGTCTTTCATCTCGGCAACAAAGAGGGTGCCCTCGGTAACCCTTGGGGGCTCTACCGGCACGCCTCTGTGATGAGGTAGAACTCGCGGCGAAGGGAGCCACCACGACGTCTAACGACAAATGGGAACGGATGTTTAACGCCCTGAATTGTGACGTATTGAGTTCGGCCTGTTCTGCTTCTCGCTGTGCTGGCGGGCGTTTTGTCGTTCCCGCCTAGTTGAACTTGGCAAGCATTTCGCACACTCGCGCTCGGACTGGGTCCGCGGGCTTTTCGCCGTGCATCGGATTTATCTGTGTGGGCGTCTTCGTTTATGTGTTTGTGAAGTCCGTGGTTGACTGGGGTCGTTTGTTTGGACGGCACGCTCGATCTATGAACTCAGTCTACTGGGATGGCCCTCGTGGATCAGTGTGCTTGGCGTCAACGGGTCCGCCTTTGCCCACGCCGTCGCGGCGTAGGAGCGTAGTCCATCCGGTCCTTCCCGGCCTTCATCTTGATGCTTCTGTCAGCAAACCTGACCGCAGCCGCTTCGCGACCCGGGCGGCGCTGGCCTTGTCATCGGCAAACGGTCGACCACACGCGCTGCGGATAGCCGGGGAAAAATGTGCGGTCCCATTTTCAAGTCGCGAATCGAAGGCTAATCATTGGTTAAGCTCGACTGTCCAAGCAGCCCGCACAGGACAGTGGAAGAGGGCGCTGCAACCAACGCAGCGCCCCTCTTTTTTGGATGTGCGATGCTCCCGTGCTGGATGTGCGTTGCTCTTCAGGCACGCCATTCTTCCGAAGATTTTCAGACAATCTCAGTTGCGCGCCGAGACCATCGCGCTCTTGACGATGATGGCTGCTTCACTCCGTTGCCTGCCGAGTGTGAGCACGCCCGTCCCGTCCTCGATGACATGACGCTTGGTGACGGGCATCCTTCATTCCGCGCCGAAGGTGATGGAAGCGCCCGATATAAACAGGCGTAGCCAGCGGCAGAAAAATCGCACCGCTCGTGCCCTCATGTTTGCGCCACAATAGCGCCGCATGAATCTCGGCACCTAAGGGCTGCGCCCCAGCGATGGCCAAGTCACCGTGCATAACCGTAGCGGCAGAGTTGTGAGACGGGTCGCATCAGATAGTATGCACAACGATTCTCTCTGCATGTTTTCGGGCTTCGGTTCGCAAGCCCTGGGATTTTCGGGAGGAAGGCAGCAATGCTTTGGGCATTCGCATCGGCCACTCTAATGGGAATCGTGTTCGGGCTTTTCTTGCGAGTGCCGGCGGTTCTTGCCGCCTCAGTAATGATTGTCGCCTCTTGCATTGCCCTTATGCCAATCGCGCACTGGTCATTGCTTCCGACTGTCGCATTCACCTTTGGTATGCTGGCCGCTTTTCAGTATGGGTATCTGGGTGGGGTGTGGGCTCGGCGTCTGTCGCCTCGCCTAAATCAGCGGCCTCACGCAGAATGCCCAATCGCAGGCCGGCCCAACGTGCGGCAAACTTAGGCCGTCCTGTCATCGCGATAAGTCGCTGAAATCGCCTTGCTTATGAGCGCGATGTCCAACCGTAGCGACCAATTGCGCACATAGTAGCGGTCGAGCGCAATTTCTGTCCGCCAATTCCCAGGGTGGCGTTAGCCAGATGCCCGTCAAACCGGGTCGGGCTCGCAAGCACTCGGGCCCCCGAGCAAAGCAGTCCCTAAGTTGAGCTGCAGCCCGCGGTTGCGGTCCGATCAAGCTCATGTCGCCGCGCATCACGTTGAAGAGCCGTGGTAGCTGATCGAGACTTGACCTGCGCAACCCTTCCGCTAGCCACTCGGCCCAACCTATTGCGCTCTCCGTATTCGTAGTCGGAATGCGGAACTGGTAGCCTACAAACGTCCTACCCCCAAGCCCAATCAAGCGTTCGCAATGGATGATGGGTTCGTCCGTCGACAAGCGGATGAGGGCGGCTATCATCAGTATTATTGGCGTCAGCACAACTAACGCCACGCCGGCCACGATTACGTCGATGGCTCTTTTCCACGCTCCGCCAAGCGACGGAGGCCCCGAACGATCTTCGAGCGCGTCGCGGCCTGAATACGGCCGCAGCCTTACAATCGTTTCCCGCATTGCAGCTCGTGCGAACCCGCTGTCCGCGCCCCCACACACTCTTCACGCACGACTCTCTTTTAGTGATCAAGAAATCATTGCAGTTGACCACTGGCAAGTGTGAGGTAGCGCTGTGTTGCGCTCCAGACACGGGGTCGCTCCGATTGCGGAGCTTCAGCTCCGGGGCCCTTCACTGTCGACCAACAAATGTTCAGCCGGCGGCCACCAATCCGCACCTTCCCTGTTGTGCCCGAAGCAACAAAGGCGTCATCTTCTTGCGTGCGCGAGTACGTGACCAATGCATGCGGCCTGATTGGCACTCACGAGCGCAATATGAATGGGCGTCTTGTAACCGCGCTCGTGGGTGTCTTAGAGCACGCAAAGACCCTATGCAGCGTGGTCATGTGCTCCTCCCGTCCGGCCGCGGCTCCAGGCCCAGCGTCACGAACGGCCGTTGCCGCCGCTCACGCGTCTTGACCATCTCGTCATCCCTCGTTGCCTGGCGCCGAGAAACATTGTCGGTGTCGACGTTATTTTTCTCAGGCCACCCACGCGCACCAACGTCTTGAGCAGCAGCTCGCCAGTTCGGCTGACCGCGCGCAGAAGGATGTACACCATTATCAAGATGATCGTGATTGCCGTTGCGATCGGCATGTGGATCAGCCCTCGCTCTGTCGTCATCGCATTCGTTCTCGGTGAAGCCGACCTGGGGTTTGACGTGCTGACCGACCTAAACTCAAGCAAGAGGGGCTCACGGCAACAGCCTCTACCCTTGGGCTGACCTAGGAAACTCGCCTAGCACGCCAATTTGCGGACCTACGAACCACCGCGCTCAGCACCAGATGCGCAATGCGTTGCGCGTTGCTCGCTCAAGCAGATCAGATCGCTCGCGATCTGCTCGATGTGGCGCAGCTGGCGGCGCTTACTCCATGTCGTGAACAGGACGGCCGGCCCGTCCTCGAACCTTACTAGGTGCTGAGCCATGTCGATCTGCACCGTGCGCACCGTTGCCAGGTGCTCGGGCTCGATCGAGCCGGTCTGCTCCCACTGTTCCAGCCCCGACGCGACAATGTGCCAGGCTTCCCGGATCCTCCGTTCGCTGTTGAATCGCATTGGTACACCCCACACCACTCACGGATGCTATATCCTTGTTTCGCCTGAAAAGCAGAGGCGCTGACGGCAACAGCCCCTCTGCCCTTGCGAGGTAGTGTTCAGTATAGGTCTGTGTACCGCGGAATGATGTAGCCACCAGGCAACAGCCGACTATAAACTGACAGAATGCCGATAAATGATATCAGGGATTTATCAGAATTGAGCTCGTCATCAAGCCTATTGCAGTGGTTAATCAAGCACTTGGTCTTCTTTGGCTCCCGCGCGCACCCATGACGGCATTTATTCAAACCCAACAGGCGGGCCGATGGTCGGCGCCCTTGAATGCTGTGTCCACTGTGCAGTCGCCGTTGTCGCGTCCTCTCTATCGGCTTTGGCAGGATCGCAGGCCGCTGCTCGATGGATCCGCGATCGGCCGCTGCACGCCATGGGCAAACGCCATCAAAGGAGGCCAAGTAACCGTGACCCGCTTGGGCAACGCCATGGTCGGCGCCTACCTCAACGAGCTGGGCCTGAGCGAAGAAGCCATCGTCTACATCACGAGCGCTCAGATCGATGCGCTGGCTCACCACCCGCGACGCTGCAACATTCGGCATCGAGCTGGAACGCTGCCGACCCGCAACGCGCAGCCACCGCCCTCGGCAGCAAGTCCGGCCAAACTCGAAGAAAGCTTTGAGCAGAGGACCGCCAACTATCCCGCAGGCGCGATTTTGCACCACTACATGCGTGCGCACCTTTTCTGCGCCAGTACGTTGAGGCCACTTTTTTGCACGACTACGACGTGTGCGCGTCATGGCTTTGGCCGCGCCGCTTGGAGGACTGAAATCAGGCTGGACGATGGCGAACCCGCAGAAGGTGGGAGGCGAAGAACACTAAAGGCAAAGCATTACCGAGGCTGGCAAACAGGTTCGGGCGGCAGAAAGGCGCGCTTGGTGGGCGGCTGATGGTCTCAGCGCGCTAATATTCGCTGAGCTGCATCAGCTCGTACCCGATTTGTAGAATAAGCCAGCCCCCGATGATGAAGCCCACTAGGCCCGCAAGGGTGGCGACCAGTTCGATTGCGCCCAGCTCAAACGGTGAGCGGATCTGGATCGACGGGCTTTCGATCACCGAGAGACCGACGCACACGAGGAGCACGAGGGAAGGCACAGCTAGCAAGCGCAGCACCATTGAATGTTCTGATTGGAGTGTTGACTGCGGAGTACCAGGGCAACCACACCCGCACCGGCAGCAATTTCCGGTTGCTCGTGTTTTCTCAGCGCTCCACCGTCGCGGCTGAGACATCGTCGATCGCGCGGTTTTTTGGCATCCCCGCATTAGGGGAGCTTTTCCATCGAAAAGCTTAGTGGGCCCTGATCTCTTCGCGGGGGTTCGAGATCGAGGTTCCCTGCTACGCGAGAAGCGCGCCCCTGCTCCAACTGATTTGGGTTAACGAGCTTTACGGCGACACGGGCTAGCCCTTGAGGCCGGGTATCTTGCCGACGTCTTGCCGACGGCCACCGTTTGGCGCCCCCGAGGACGTCTGCGATGGCCTCCAGCTCGGCTCGGCATCTTCAGCCGACCAGGCAGCCCTCGCAATTCCGGATAGCGTTTGACAGCCGTTGAACGCCACGGTCAGCGTAAACTGAATCAGGATGCCGCCAGCAACCTGCAAGCGCACTCAATGCTACCGACAACGGCACAAAAAAATAGGGACGCTTGTAGCCGAGCGTCCCCGCACCATGGGAGGCAGACGTCGGTGGGAACGACGAAAGGACCCCGCACGCTAGGGTTTGCGGACGGTAAGGGCTTCGAATCAAATCGCACTCCCAACTGGGCTAAAACTTATTCGGGGTCGGTGCTCCAGCACATTGTGTTCTGAAGCACCACCTGACTCGGTGCCCGGCACAACTGATGAAAAGCGGTAGCTCGTTCCGTGCGAAAATCAGTCCGTTCCACGCAGAGAGCGCATCTTGTCGCACCCTGAGCAGCTGGCCAGATGGGAGAAAATAATTGCCGGGAAGTAATTTGCGCAGCTCGGAGCGAGACACGTAGAAGGCCGCCTGGGAGCGTCGTGCATGGGCTCTATGTTTGGCCAGGTCAACCCCGCACCGGCCGGGCCGATCCCTGTCCTGCACGGCGCTCCTGAACTGAACCGTCGCCCTTGCAGAACTCGGTTCCGTGATTGGGGAGGGGCGCAATGATTGGGCAAACGGTTACACAGCGCACCTATTTGATCTTGTTGAGCTGAGATATCAGCGGCCCAGCACCGTCATGCTGATGCGGGAGACACCTTGCCCTGTCATGCCGATTTTACCGGCTGCTACCCTGGAGAGGTCAATGACGCGACCAACGGTGTCGGGCCCACGATCAATGATGAGAACATCGACCGAACGACCGTTGTGCAAATGCTTGACGCGAACTCGCGTACCGAACGGCAGTGTCTTGTGGGCAGCGTCATGGCGTTGGGATCGAATTGGCCATCGGACGCAAGGCGCTGAGGCTGCCAGTAGTAGGATGCCATCCCGATCTGACCCGAGCCCTCCAGAATGCTGGCGCGATGCGAACGGGCATAGCGTCTGCCATCACCCGCATCGGCGTTTGGATTGATGCTCGCAGCGGCGGGCATCGACGTTGCGGTAAACAGCAGGAAGAACAGTGTGGTCAGTTGAACAAACAACATCATTTCTCGCCCTTTGTGTGCGTGTGACAACGATGGTCGAGCATGCGGCCAACTGGGATTGGCAGGATCGGGCGACCTGATCTTTGAGGGAGCCGGAAGCCCCGGGGCATCTGCACGGGTTGGAATGTGGGCGAGCGGGCTTCCGGTCAAATCCCCAATTTGCAGGAGACTGATATCCTTAGGGCGCGTCGAGGGCAGATACCGAGGGGGACGTAGGGTGACGCGTGCGGCGACGTGCGAACACCTCCCAAGATGTTAGACGCGGCTCAGTCGCGAAGCAGTGGGAGCGACCGCTCAGCGCTCGCCTCGGACGCCCTCCTGTCACAGCGCCACTGCCAATCAGGTTCGCCTTGTGCTGCACACGGTTGCGTTCTGGCTGATGCATGCGGTGCGCTCGGCCATCCCGGACACCAACCCGCTCGCCAAGGCGGAGTTTGCGACGATCAGAGACAGGCTCCTCAAAATTGGCGCGCGCGTCATAGAGCACATCTCGCGCATCCGCATTCACCTGCCAACGAGCTGCCCGGAGCAGGCGCTATTCCAACGCATCGCCCTTGGTTTGATGTCGTCGGGGCCATAGCCGGCGGGGCACTGTGCCCTCCCAAGCCGCCCAATGGCAGATCAACTACCAACGCGTTGCACGACGAGACCCTCATACCGATCCAACAGGACGGATCGCTTCGGTGCGCGCGCTCCGGCGCGGAAAATCCGTCAGGGAGAGCGCTAGATTGCGCGAGCGCGCCTCCAAGTGGATTAGAGGTGTAAGGCCGCAGCCGCAGCGGATGCGGAAATTCCCGCTACCAATGTGCATTTTGCCGCGTAAATGCTAGTATTTTCGCAAGCGAAATCGCGAGGGGTTCAATTGGGACAAGTTGCCATCTATTGCCGCGTCTCGTCCGACGATCAGTCGTGCGAGCGCCAGGAAAGGGACCTGCGGGCGTTCGCCAAGCGTGCTGGCCACAAAACGTGACCGTCTTCAAGGAGACGGCGTTAGGCGCCGACAACGCGCGCCCCGAGCGCGCCAAGGTCCTGGCGCTCGCTAGAGCCACCTGGCGGGCACTGCTCAACTCTAATAGGGACGCTCGTCGGCCGCCAACCCAGAAATCCGCAGCAGCGGTCTACGGGTTTGCCTTCGAGCCGGCCATGGCGTCGCTCAGAGCGGCAACGATTTGCTTCCGCGTCGCCCCTAGCTTGTGCATGACAACGACGATGGCCGAGAAAATTTCGATCACGGAGAACATGGAGCCCGGCACCTGCGTGGTTGTGGTCCGGATTTGCGCTTCACACAAAGCCTCGCTGCAGATCTCATCGAAGGCATTGTCGTCCAGCACGAATTTACGCCTGCTCATATCTGCTTGCCCGCAAGTTGACTTCCTATCTGCCTAGCCGTCACGAACGACCGTTGCCGCCGCTCACGCGTCTTGACCATCTCGTCATCCCTCGTTGCCTGGCGCCGAGAAACATTGTCGGTGTCGACGTTATTTTTCTCAGGCCACCCACGCGCACCAACGTCTTGAGCAGCAGCTCGCCAGTTCGGCTGACCGCGCGCAGAAGGATGTACACCATTATCAAGATGATCGTGATTGCCGTTGCGATCGGCATGTGGATCAGCCCTCGCTCTGTCGTCATCGCATTCGTTCTCGGTGAAGCCGACCTGGGGTTTGACGTGCTGACCGACCTAAACTCAAGCAAGAGGGGCTCACGGCAACAGCCTCTACCCTTGGGCTGACCTAGGAAACTCGCCTAGCACGCCAATTTGCGGACCTACGAACCACCGCGCTCAGCACCAGATGCGCAATGCGTTGCGCGTTGCTCGCTCAAGCAGATCAGATCGCTCGCGATCTGCTCGATGTGGCGCAGCTGGCGGCGCTTACTCCATGTCGTGAACAGGACGGCCGGCCCGTCCTCGAACCTTACTAGGTGCTGAGCCATGTCGATCTGCACCGTGCGCACCGTTGCCAGGTGCTCGGGCTCGATCGAGCCGGTCTGCTCCCACTGTTCCAGCCCCGACGCGACAATGTGCCAGGCTTCCCGGATCCTCCGTTCGCTGTTAAATCGCATTGGTACACCCCACACCACTTGCTCATGCAATGTCCTTGGTAATGTCACCTGAAAAGTCATAACGCACTAATTTGTGAGCTTCCTCATAACCCAAGCCCACCGAGATTCCTCTGCCGGTTTCTTGCCCGTTGGTTTGCGTTCCTTCCTAATGAGTTCTCCGGCCTTCGTCACGTCGGCGACGGCGCGAATGCAATCACCTTTGCTCGTGTAAGCGCGACCTCGGCTGTGGTAAGCGGGCGCATAGTTCGGGTTTAACTCGATGGCTTTGGTGTAGTCGCAGATCACGCGGTCGATATCCCCATTGAGACTATACGCGTCGCCGCGGTTATGATACGCGACGACGTCTTTAGGATTGCGCTGGATCATCGCCGAACAACCATCGATGCGGACATCGTGATCCTTGCTGTGCAGGCAATCGCTCTTCTGCTCGGCAAACGCAGTCGCTAACTCGAGCCACAGGCTTTCGGTCAACGCAGCCGTTGACACGAGCCACAGGCCCGCGACCACAACAGTATGCAACATTACGAACTCCAACAAGCGTGCCAAGGACCAACGCCAGCAATCGGAAGCAAGTCGTCAAACCGCGTTTGACGCGAAAGACATACCTAGGCATTTGGAGGACCCGGCTATAATCGGCTCGGTCTTAGTCGACGGAAATGAGCTGGCCACGCCCTTGGTAGGCGACGACTGGGGCGTGGCCTTTTACCCGACTGCAGGTCTCGCGCGTGCGCGCGGAACGCTTCGACAACCGCGAGACCTGCGATGATCACGGGCCTCCCGGCTTGACGATGCTCTCCTGCTTGTCCCAGAAGTCCCTAGTAGAGCCTTGCGGGCCGCTGCAACAGCCCCCAAGGCAACCGGCCAGCAGAAGCATCAGCGTAAGCCACTGACCGGCCAACGTCTTCGACATCACGAGTTCCCGCACCTCTTTACTCCTATTGCTACTACGATTGAGAACTTGATCCGCATATCGCCCGCCGGTCCTCCGATCGGCCAGGTGTTGTAGTGGTTCCAGTCGACCCCAGAGCATTGATCGCTTGCACCGCGCCGATGCCCTGGATGTTCAGCGTCTTTGAGGGGGAGTTCGTGCAGGCGAACAACGCCGGGCCGAGGAAAAATCAATCATCGGAAATCCCCATTAGGCTAATAGTCGTAGAAATCTTTAACTTTCGCGCATGCCAGTGTGGGTGGCGCAAAACCCTATTCAGCATCATCTCCGCTTGGTCTACGTCATCACCTGGATGGAAGAGCCGGTTTAGGTCCGGCTCCTCTTCGAGCGCGTCATCTGAGGGCCGATAACATGCCCATCAGACTTAGCGGCAGCACGCACCCAAATACCGGGACGACCGACTAAATTAGAGGCAGCTTCATCAAAAAAATTACGAGCGCGACCATCACAATGGTGCTCAGCACCCACAGTCGAAATTCCGTAAGCATTGGCATCCCCACACACTCACAACTTTGGAATATTGCTTGATCAGCGATTTGATCCCGAAAATGCTGAGGGGGTGACGGCAACACCCCCTCTGCGATTGGGAGACAGTCCAAAGAGAAAAAGACCCGGGGTGACCCCGCACCAGCAACGTGCGAACGAGGGTAAAATCGCAATGTTAGCCAAGGACCGCACCGGGTCAGACTTTGCGTGCCGGCGGGGAGGCCTACACGCAGATTTCAGTATAGCTCTGTGTACCGCGGAATGATGTAGCTCCCCGGCAACAGCCAGACAAAAACTGATAAAATACCTATAAATAAAATCAGGTATTTGTCAGGATGTGATTGACGGGAGCCATCTCTCCCTTTTAATCATATACTTAGGTTCTCCAGTTGAGGAGAAGCTATAGCCTAGCTAGCCGGCCAACCGGCGAGCCGCTATCGAGCGCTGTCACCCGAGCCATTCTGGTCGTTTCTCTTGGCCGCCCTCGCTGCTCAGTGCGAAATCCGCTGGCTACCCTTGGCGGGCTGACCCATGAAGCCGTGCGCATCTATCGCAAGATGAAGCCGGCAAGATGGATCACAACGAGGGGCGCTCTCTTATGTGGGTCTGGAGCCAGATGCGCAGCATGGTCGAAGCGCAGGGCATTGGAAAACATCGAGCGCAGGTTGGCGCAGCTGGCGGTGGGCAGGTAATCAATACGATCAACTCGGCGCCGATCCAATGTTGACGCATGGGAGCGCGCCAACTGATGAGCATTGCCAAGGGAAACGACGGTGAGGTGCCGGGGCAAACCACATACCCCGCACCCTCGGGGTCCAGCAGTAGCGGCGCTTTTCTCAGCGCCCCACGTCGCGACGCTAAAGCGCAAATGCCTTTTTTTGTGCCATCCCCTAACGGGGGAGAAATTCGCGAAACCCTATCAATGGCAGGACGGTCGCAGTTTCTTTTTAGTAGCCGAGGGTAATGCGTGAAAATGCAGGAATAATCGTGGTGAATATTAACCACGGAACGTGCGGGTGAATAAAATGGACAAAACGACGGCCGATATTCTCGCTGAAATGCAGCGCTATGGCATCACGCGCTTCGGCGAGCTGCCCCCCAGCGCGCTTGGTTTCCCCGACCTGGGCGACAACGTGTCTATCGTGCGGCGGCAAGGGCCGACGCCTGGCGTTCCGCTGCAGCAGACACCCGGCTTAGCGCCATTGCCTGCGTGGGCGCCCGCGCGTGCTGTCGCCCTCGGGCTCAATGGCATCGAAACGATGGATCAAGCAGCCAGGAACCCTTGCGGAAGCGGAAGCAGCCGGCGATCCGCTGCGTGGCGCGGCTGCCGTGGGTCAGGGCGCCACGGCTGTGCTGCCCATGATCGGGCCCGGCGTCGCGCGCACTGAACGCGGAGCGGGTTGGTATCGGCAAACTCGACAGCCCAAAGCCCGAGCCAAACCACCAGCCCATTAAAGTCTCCTGATGGGGCCCCCCTTTGATTGATCCGAAGCGCGGGTCCTTCTCATGCTAGTCTCCCCAGATCGCGTGCCGCATCTTTTCCGCCATCTGACGGCCGCTCGCTACCCCGACCGGATCGGTTCACATGAACTTTCACAGCTTCGTCTTCGTCCTCATGGCAGGCATCATGGTGATCGGTGGCGGCATCTTGATCGCGATGCTGGTGCTGGAAAGTCCGAGGTGGTGGGCCCTGCGCTCCTGGCTCGGCTACGCCTCCACCTCAATCCGTCGATTGCGTAGGGCGGGTCCGTCAGACCCCGGTCACGACAAAAAAGCTCACAGAAGAATGGTTGCGAGCCCAGCAAAACCACCAGCGGCCCCGTAAGACAGTTTGGCAAGGAATTAGAGAGGCTGGTCGTCTTCCAGATCACGCCAGCGACGAGAAGACCCACCTAAGGAGCACACTCGCCTCGATGTCCATCCAGCGGGCGCACCGCTATCTCGTGGTTTGATGAAGCAGCAGGGCCACACAAAAATCGTTCTGCGACTGAGGGAAGGGGGTCGCTAACGTGTCCGATCCCGGCGACGGGGGGAGGCCGAGGATCGGTGTGTGTGGCCCCGCGCTATCCCGCTACCGAACTTGCCTTGTGTAAGCTGCCGATCACGTCCAAGCCATCGGGACAACCTCGCAACTCGGGGCGCAAGACTATGGATCATCCAGTTCGCCTAGCCGTGGATTGACCCACTGTCTTGCTGAGGAATGGTGTCGACGGGGGCCATCAATACTGATGCGCCGACCCTGGGCCATGTCAATGCGGCTTCGAGGGGCAAAGCAGCGCGACGCAATCTCGGCGCCAAGCGTGTTGCCCACGTTGCCCCTAAACAGGTCTACCAGCTGCTCGCTGATGCCATGGGTCAACGAGCCCTCGACGGGCTACGTAGCCCTTGCCGAAGTCACGGTCGAACATCTCCTTGATGGCGCGCACCGCTTCGCTCTCGGCCTTGGTGGCAAGCCAGAAGGGTCCACGCGGAAGCAATCTGAAAAAGAATAGCAGCCACCTCTGACCGACCTGGCAATGTTCAACCAATCCGGCGCCGGGAGGGTGTCGTTCACCCTACTCGCGTCGGGGCATGGCGGGGAAACGACTTAACGTCCTAACTCTCTCACGCCGACCTTGACTGGCCGCCCTTTGCCTCGATAACGGCGTTCAAGTCCGCCTCGTTTGCTGCGCGGCGACTGCGGCCCTCGAAGACAGCACCCTGCTCAATGGCAAACACCATGTGATGAACGTCACCTTCCACCTCGGAGGTCGATTGCAAGTTCACCGTCTTGGCGCAAATCGCACCTGAGACCTTGCCACTCACTGTTACCTGTTGGCCAGCGACCAATCCCGTAACCTTACCCTGTCCCCCAATAATTACTTCTGCGGCTTGCACGTCGCCCTCAATCTCACCATCAATTTGAAGAATTCCCCGGCTAACGATCCTCAGTCCCTGACCGATAATCCGAAGATCGTTGCCGATGATCGACTTGTCGCCACTGTCGGTGGGACCGGTTCGATGTTGAGGCACGGTGGCAATCGCCGGACCGTTGGGGCGAGCCAAAGGCTTGCTCGGCTCTGGAGGAGAGTTACGCGTAAACATGGGTTGTCCTCCCAGACTAAGTCCCGCCTTTGAAGTAGAGCAGCGGTGGGGTCTTGGTCAAATTTTGTCGGGTAGGTGCTACAAGTATTCCCGGTCAACCGAGGCTACACCCACTCGTGTCGGGCATGACTGACGAGAGACGATGAAAGGAACAAAACAGCACCAACCTTGCTGCATACCTGGCCGCGCAGAGGACCTCAGGGGCGATCCCAAGGGTGCAAAGACGCTCACCCGCCGAACTCGGCATGACCAAGAACACCGTGAGGCGCTGGCATCGGGCGCGATCACTGGGACCTCTGGATGGAGCGTTGGGCGTCGGTCGAAGAAAATTGCGAGGAACTCAAACAGGAACGTGCTTTTCAAACGTCAACGCCGCGGTGTGTGGTCTTCGACCTGCAAGGTCTGCCCGACAGCGAGGAGGAGGTTGCAACAGCTTAACCAACCGCCTGTCCGCGATTTGTACGGAACCGCACACAACGTGCGCCGTTAACTTTTATTCAGGAATGCTGCCAACCATAGGGGACACCCATGCGACGAGCATGGGGGACACCCATGCGACGAGCCTCCTGTGCCGAAATGATGCGTTGTGCCCTCCGCGATCAAGACGATGCGGTGCTGACCGAGCCGCTACCAAGACGTTGGGTTGATCTGATCAACATCTGGATCAGCAGGAGCGAGACACTCGGGGGCTCGACCGGGACCATGACAGTCAAATTTCACTTGAGACTGAGTGCGGATCCGCCATCATGCATAGTCGGAAGGGTGGGCGTTCTTGCTAGCCTGCCCTGGCGGGTTTTCCTCGATTTCACCTCCAAGCTCTAGCTGCTATGATCTCCCTATTCAGAACGCTTGGGCACTTCGGTGGAATCGCTTGCCGGTTACTCCATTCTTGTCGTTGATGACGAGCCCTTTGTCGCCACGAGCGTGAGTGAGGCCCTAACTGACGCGGGAGCCGACGTGGTGACCGCGCACGATCTGCGCACCGCCTTGGCGGCTGCGATGACGGGCAACATCTCGGCGGCCATTCTCGATGTGACGCTCGGCGGCGCTGATAGTGGCGCAGTTTGTACAGCACTCAAGACAAGACATGTCCCGTTCATGTTCCTGACTGGGTACGACACGCACGATCTGTTGCGCGAATGGGCCGCGGTTCCGACGCTCGCAAAGCCCGCTGGGGAGGCCGAGTTGGTGGCTACGGTTGGGGCTTTGTTGGTCGGTGGCAGCCGCCAGAACGACCTCGACGAGGGTCCCGTGCGGATTGTCTAGTACGGTTACATCAGTCCGCTGGGTTGATCCTCCGCATTGGCTAGTTCTGCGCATGTCAGAGCACCAACCGAATTGCGGCCTTACGTTGCACCCCAGCTAGTAACCGCGGACCGAAAGGTAGCGACGTAATGATGGATGTCGGCACTGAGGCGGCCATCCTCTAGGTTACCACATTCCGTCCCCAACAACCCCAAAGGAAGCGAGGGGCACCACGAGGGATCGTTGCTCTCACCCAAAGCAACTCCAACATGGCATCCCATAATGGAAGATGACCCGAGAGTGAACAACTCATAGCCCTTGCAGTTATGCTGGCGATCCTTGTCACCTTCGGAGTCTTGTCGGTCGAAGTTGCATGGTTGACTGAGTAATCGAGGCTCGCAGCCCGCACTGTCAACAATAGTCGTCCCCAAGTAGATGAAGCCGACAGCCTAACGGCTCAGACCAGACCCGTCCCCGCCTTCGCCTCAGCCCGAGCCTATCGGACCGCGGTGCGTCGCGCATGGGTGGGTGTTGCCGGCGCGTCTCGTACTGGAACAGCGGGCAAGCATTAGCGTTGTCGTCGAGGGGGGAAGTACATCGCGCCGAACGTTTGGTGCCTGCGGGGGGGAGCGACAGCTATGTTAGACAAGAAGCGCGTCCTGATCGTGGAGGATGATCCGATCATCGCGCTCGATTTGTCGCGCATCTTGAAATCCGCCGGGATGATTGTAGTCGGGCCTGCCATGACGGTCCGCGATGCGGAGAAACTTGCCAGAGACAATGAAATAGAAGCCGCTGTGCTGGATGTTCGGCTCGAAAGCGGCGACACCATCGCGTTTGCTCGCGATCTTCGCGCAAACGGCATCCCCTTCCTCTTTCAGACCAGTGACCCGCGCTCGCTCGACGGTTTCGAGCCAAAGCCTCTTGTGCTGGCCAAACCCTTTTCTCCTGACAAGTTGGTTGCTGCCGTCCGCAATCTATTGGGCATTCCAGTGAGCTAAGTTAACGCACAGAGGCAGGGTGAGCACAGACGAAGATAAACCTGAGCCTGTTGTTGAGGCGGCCCCTATACCTCAGCGCTCATCCATCAATGAGCAGGGTCTAACCGCTCGCCTGCGCCAGCAAGAACTGTTGTCTAATTTGGGGGTCACGGCGTTACGCGGTGCCCCACTGCAAGAGCTGCTCGATGAAGCAGTGCGCACTTGCGCCGAAGGGCTTGATGCCGAGCTGTGCAAAGTCTTGGAGTTTCTTCCCGGAGAGAACCGGCTGCTCATGAGGGCAGGCTTTGGTTGGGAAGAAGGGTTGATTGGGGTCGCCAGTGTGGGCGCAGACCTCGCCTCACCGTCCGGGTTTGCGCTTCATACCGGCAAACCTGTCATCTCGAACCACCTGGAAAACGAGGAGCGATTTAGGACACCTGAGTTACTGCTGGTGCATGCAGTACGCCGCGCAATCAATGTGATCCTACAAGGTGACGGCGCGCCGTATGGCGTGTTGGAAGTCGATAGCCGGTCACAAGGCGAGTTCACCGAGCACGACATCACGTTTCTTCAAGGCGCTGCGAACATCCTTGGAATGGCAATTGAGCGCGAGCGGCGTGAGCGGGCGTTGAACAGCGCCCTCGACTACCACAAGGTTCTGCTTAACGAGATAAACCACCGGGTGAAAAACAGCCTGCAACTCGTAGCGAGCTTAATCAACCTCCGCGCTGCAACTGTGGGCGATCCCAACGTGACCGATGTCCTGAGGGAGGCATCGAGCCGAATAGGGGTCATTGCGAGCGCACATGAGCGGCTCACGCGGAGCCCGGACTTGGCGAACATAGAACTCGCTATCTACCTCCGCGAGCTGTGTGAGGACCTACAAGAGCAGGCGATAGACTGTGATCTGGAGTTCAGCGCTTCTGAACCGATCAACATCCCCACTGACCGAGCCGTGCGGTTGGCCCTCGTGTTAAACGAGCTGGTAACAAATGCTTGCAAACACGGCCGCTCCTCTGGGGGCAGGGTCAGGGTGTGGGTCAGCATTCAACGCCAAAATCCAGACAGCGTGAGCTTGAGTGTTCGTGACAATGGCAGTGGTCTTCCAAAGGATTTCCACATTGCCGCGGCGAGAACGATGGGAATGCGCGTAGTGGCAGCGTTGATCGAGCAGTTGGGTGCGGAGGTGAAAGTGCTCAGTCCGGCAGATGGAGCAACTGAGTTCCTGGTAGACTGCCCCCTCCAAGCAAGGAACGAATAGCGTCGCGTGTGTCCTGTCCGGATGGTTTGGTGCAATCATCCGTAGTGGCCTTCGATGCTGCCACCGTGGCTTTACGAGCCGAGGGTCGAAGCCTGCGAGAGCGGCGCCAATCGCCGGTTAGCCGGCATCCGTCAGCGCAGGGGCACGGAAGCGACCGAGTCCTCGATTGATCGAGGAGGCTCCGGGGTTGCCTCGAGGTTGCCGGTCGGCTGGCTGCTGCTCGCACCGCAGTCCGCGGCCTGCGGCAAGCTAACCCGGGTCGGTGTCACGCGCTGTCGCAGTTCGGCCATGAGCGGGGGAGCCGGGAGCTCCTCGGCGAAGGGGTTTGCTCTCGGGCGGGAGATACCCTCGAATCTGGCGCCTTCGTCCACCGACAATGATTGATAGATGATTTCGCTTTCCACGCGCGCGCTCGCCTGCAAAAGCACGCGCGTGGCGCGGATCATTCCGGTCATCTTGCCACGAATGACGGCCTCTTGCGCGATGATGGCGCCAATGACGGCCGCGTCCTTGCCGAGGATCAACTGTGCACAGTTGACGTTTGCACACAGGCGCCCGTCGATCTGATATCACCGTCACTCCAGGGATCGCCGGTGACGTTCGCCAACTTATCGATCAGTGATCGGGACCGTGCTTTGGGGTTGTTCAATTCCAGCTTGGTGCTGTTGGGTGCCGACCCACACGCCTGTGCGTGCGGGGTGTCATGAAGTTGCTCCTGGTGTTTAAAGGAAGACATCTCACATCCTGCTGCGCTGCTCTTTCCAGTCCATACGCTGTGTCGGCGATCTATTTTTTCAAGACGATAAGAACTTATGCTCGTGTGTGGAGGTTCCACTTAACGCGGTGGTTTCGAGAGAAACGGTGACATGTTGTGCGTCGCCAACGGCCGCCGGAGTTGATTGTCGGAAGCTCGCCGATGGTGTGCAAGATTACTGAGCCTCGGCTTGTAGCCACCGCCGAAGAAGCTTCTGCCCAATTGCTGGAACCCACATCGTGTTAAACTGTTAGCGGACTATATTCCCTCACGCTTTGACGCAGAGGCCGAGCGCGGCGTGAGTTACAGCAGTGGAGCGGGATTGGAATAGATTCCGTTCGGCAACGCGTCGACTGGCATTGGTCACCCCTGGCGCTGCGACTTGCGGGCGAGCGGTGGCGCGTAGTTCTCAAGAACCACCAGTTGGCGGCGCCTTTCCTCGCGAATTTGCCGGCCACGGCGCACCCATCGTGCAATCCCCCAGGCGATGCCCGCCGGGAGCAGCAGGCCAAGATAGCGGCCGAAGTTTTCGGCCCAGCTATTGACGCTCATCAGCCAGCGGCTGCCAAATCCCCGTTCCATCGCGCCCGTGACGTAGACGGTAGCCGACAGGGCGCAGAGATAGAGGAGCAGTGTCCGCAGCATCACGCTGGAAAATCGTCGTGCGGTAGTGGCGCCAATCATGATCGCCACCAAAAATGCCGCGCCCCAAATGAGCGGCGGCTGGCACGGCCTTCTTGGGTACGGCAGCGGCGTGGGGTTACACCGGCAAGCCGAAGGTATGAAAAGTGACGGCCTCGGTGCTCATCGCTACCGAAGCCGTTGGGGTGCCGTGCTTTACGCAGCTACTTAGTTAGGACGCCACGCACTACCTTCGATGCGCCGCTAACTTACTCAGTCAACGCGGTGACCTTACAAATGTTTCGCGGAAAGAGTTTGACGGAGCCGTGGCGATGAACAGGCAGGTGGAGCGCATGGTGCGCTCGCTCGACGTGAGGGCCGCTCACGCCCACGCAAGGGCGTCAACCGGCCAACCCTTCGTTGCGGCGCGCTCCGAGATCAACGGCGCGGCGTCGAGAGCAGCTTCCGCGCTTTCATCTCGTAAACAGCGCGCCTGCGGTTGGCGAACGCCCTCCTGTCCATTGCGGACGAGGACAGTCGGAAAGTCGAGGTTTTTGAAGCGGGCCGCACTGCAGCGGGTGGCGGCTATAGGCGCCGCGGCTGAGCAGTCGCCTCGGGGCGGGGGATCCGGCCACGTATTGCAAAGCAGAGAATTTCCTCGGACTTCCCGCTAATTGTGTGTTGTTTCGACAAAGTACGATTTCGTACATTTTCTCTGGAACGTAGCCCTGGAGTGCGCGTTCAGCCTGTAGACGGGCATCAGCTCAAGATGCCGCCGCTCGCCGTTATTGGCGCTTCAACCCAAATCGAGAATGAAAGCAGCTCCCATGGGAGTGTTGCGACCGTCGAAGGCTGGTCCCGATTCCGCGTTCCGACTGATCGCCAAGCGGCTCCGCGAGGAGAGCGAGGACATTACCCAGGAGCCCTTATCGGCGCGGCTCCGCGACCTTGTTAGGGAGCTTCATCGCTGTGCAGAAAAAGAGAACGCATCACTAAAGCTGGAGGTCCTCGCGGAACTGCTAAGCACGCGCGAGCCGACGGCCAAGACAAGAGCTCTGCTCGAAGCCTTCCGTCGCCACCTGAATGAAGAGGAGCGAAAGCGATCAACGCACGCTCAAGCGGAGACTGATTGATAGAGACGTAGCGCCAGAGCGCGAAGTGTCAGTCGAGCGCCACTGAGGGAGCGCGCACATGTGGGAGGCACTGTTGGATGAGCTGCGCGAAGTGGTCTGGTGGGCGTCTGTGACCGGGGGCTTGTCGGCCATAGGCGTGGGCGCGGCCGTGGCGCTCGCTGCTACTTTGGCGATTTGACTGACAGCGGTTGGGAACGTCGGCCGAGGCTGGAAGCGATTTCCATCAAAAAGTATTGCGACACATTGCGCTGCCACCTCCGCCTCTTTGGAAATGGGGCTCCTCGGGAATGAAGGATCGCTGTTTCTAACCCCGAACTGGCCAAGTCGCGGCCAGTTCGGCTCGGTGCAAATACTAATCCCAATAATAGTGTTTACAGATCAGCTCGCTGTTGCAGCAGCGCTCGTGGCATCTCCCGTTGCGGCCCCATTAGGCACGGTTGGCGGAGGCGTCGGAAGGTCGTCCTTCGCGACGGATGCGGCATCTTCGGCAGGCGCTGCACGCTGTTCGGCTGTCGGCACCTCGGCTGTCGGCACCTGTGCCGCCTCAGCCGCTTCGGGAATCCCTGGCGCTGGCGGGTCGTCCACCGCCGCAGCAGGCGTTGCCGCAACAGGTTCTGAGGCCGGAGAAGCAGCCTCGACGGGCGCGGTCGCAACCGGTGCTGGCTCAGGTGCTGCTCTCAACAGGTGCCGCCTCAGCCGGCCCTGGACCAGGTTCTGTTGCAACAGGCTCGGGCTCGACCGCCTGGGCCGCTGCAGCAGGAGCCTCTGCAGGCGCTTCGTCTGTCGGCTGGGCAAGCACCAAGCCTGCAGTCTCCGACGCCGGGAGGGCCGTCCCACACGCCGCGATGGCGTCGGCAACCGGCGCCTGCGGTTCGGCGACGGTGGCGGGCGGCGACGCGGCGCCACCCGTTACGAAACTCATCAACTCGTTGGCCGTGGCGATGACCGCATCGGGCTTGCACCCCATGTCGATGGCCATTCGCAGGCAGGTGATTCGCTGTTCCTGAAGGTCCATTTTTCCCTCGCATTGCTATTTGGAGCTGAGTTGACGCACGAAAGAAGAACGCCAGTATACGGTGCTTTTATGACTTTGCAGCTATTCGCCGTAGCCTATTCGACCGAAATATAGCCAAGAATAGAGCCTGAGGCTTTCCCGCGGGGACGATGCGAGGTCAATTGGGCGGGCGGATCGGTCATCTGCTTGGCCGCTGGTGCGTGAGTTGGCGCGGCTTCCCAGGCGCGCGCATGCGACCGCGTGCGGAGCGGTGTCGATCTCGTGGGCCCTGGCCAGCGCCAGGACTTTGGCGCGCTCGGGGCGTGGTTTCTCCAGTTTGCCAGTGTGCCAGCTGCACCTCACCAGCCCGCCGGACTTGTCGAGGCGATTGCCGGAATCTTGATGCGCCGGCCCTGGGCCATGTCAGTGCGGCTTCGGAGGCTGTAAGCAGCATCGCGCACTTTGATGGGCATTTCCGCGAGGCAAGTGAGGGGCGGACAGATTGATCTGATATAGGATCGCCCCGTGCCGCACGAGGATGCCGTCGTGCTTGCGCCCGTCAATGACGAAGCCTGCGGTGGCGCTGCCGCGCCATCATTGACCGCCGCTGCGCGCGCCGGCGCCTCTGTCGAGCGGCCGGGACGAGGGAATGGCTCCGCCGGAGCCGAACCAGAGAATGTGGGGGAGAAGGAGGAGCTATTTCGATACATTTCCGACTACCCGTTCCCGCACGTTGTAGGGAATGCGGGAAGCGGAAGTTGGAAGTCAGCGCCGTCTCGTGGTGAGGTAGAGGTCATGCCCCCACGAGGCGGTAGCCGCCGTCGCCGGCTTTGACGATGCGACCGGTTGCGGTCAGCGCGGCAAGCCGCTCATAGAGGGTTGCCGAGCGGACACGGCATTTGGACCGCAACTCCCCGAAGGGTAGAGGGGAGGCGGCATCGGCGAGAGCTGAGGCGATGCGCTCGTCGAGCGAACTTGGGGCGGGAGTTGCGGGTTCCGAGCGATCCGCGACTTGGAGAGCCAGGGCCTCTGCCGCTTCGACGAGCTCGATCCGCATCGGCTTTTGCGAGGGTGCGGCACGATGCTCAACCGTGAGGGTGAGGGTATCGCCCTCACGGCGCAGATAGAGATTGGAATCTCCCCAGGCGTGGAACTCGGAGGAGCCTCGCAGGGCCTGGCCGGCGCGGGCGCGTCCTGCACCTTTCTTGGCGTGGTGGACGACGAGGACGGCAACGTGATGCCGGCGCTGCAGCTCCCGGAGATATGCAAGGAGCGGGGCCACCTCACCGCTGGCGTTCTCGTCGATGCGGTGCAGCCGCACGAATGGGTCGAGAATGAGGAGCCGCGGCTGCAGTTTGGCAACCGTGAGCGCAAGGCTGCGCCGATCGGCATCGAGATCGAGGCGCAGCGTCGGGGCGGTGATGACCTGGATGTCGAGATCGGCGAGCTCCACACCTGCGGCGGCCGCGATACCCTCGAGCCGCCGACGCACGGTTGCAAGAGCATCTTCTGCGGCATAGAGCAGGACGCGGCCAGAGTGCGGCACGGCATAACGGCGCAGGCAGGGGACGCCGGCGGCGACCGCGACGGCAAGATCGAGCGCGAGGAACGACTTGCAGCACTTGGGCTCGCCGCCGACGATGCCGACCGCCTCTTCCGACCACAGGTCTGTGACGAGCCAGCGCTGCTCCGGCACGCCTTCGGCCAGGCGCCAGGCCGGTGCGACGGGTAATAATCTCATCGCCGCCGTCCTGCCGCGGCCTTCTCAGGCACGGGCTGAGCGTAGGTCTCGAGGAACAGCTTCTCGTCGATGTGGCGGGCCTCGCGCTCAGCGGCGATGCTCAAGAGCTCGCCGGCCATGTTCATGAGCGCGCGCATGTTGCCCTGTGCATGGTCGCAGAGCGCGGCGATCAGCTCTGCCGTCATGAGCTTGGGCGCGCCAGCCTTGGCGAGCGCGTACTTCAGACACTCCTGCAGTTCCTCGGGGGTCGCGCGCTCCAGAGCCATGCGCACGCGGATCCGGCTACCCAAGGGAAGCAGCTCATCGGTGCGAAAGCGTTCGAGGAGACGCCCGTCGCCAGCCAACACCAGCGTCAAGAGGATGTGGCTGTCGAGCCGGGCGGAGGCCAAAAGGCGCAACTCGGCCAAGACCTTCGGCACCATCTCCTGGGCCTCATCGACGATCAGCACGGGCCGGACGAGCGCGGCATCGATGTGGGCTTGCCAGCGCTCTCTCAACACCTTGAAGCCCGCCCAGCGGTTATGGGGGCTAAGCTGGACCCCGAAGAGGGCGCCCATCTCGCGGTAGAAGTCGGAGAGGCCAGCCTGCGGCCGGCTCAGCACTCCTACGGTCACGTCCCGCTGAGCACCGAGCCGCTCGGCTAGGATACGCAAGGTCACCGACTTACCCGTGCCGGGTGCACCGGTGATCAGGGCAAACCCGCCCTCGCCGGCGAGCTGCTCGACCCGCCAGCAGAACGATTGGATACGAGGCATCACGTGGAGAGCCTCGACGGGCACGTCCGGGGCAAACGGGTTCCATTTGAGCCCGTAGAGGGCGAGGTGCTTCTTGGTCATGATGCGTCCCCTTCATCTTCCGGCCGTTCGTCCTTGGGGAGATAGGCCGGCGGCAATCCCGTATCCGACTGCCGTTTTATGAGTGCTTTGAGCAGCGGCGCGATGCCTGGTGTCGGAGCAGCAGGAGGTTCCTTGGCGAGCAGATCGCGCGCTCTGCGCAAGCCGCTGGCGTTTTGTGCCTTGTCCTGAGGATAAAGACGGCAGAGCACGTCGCCGGTACGCTCGTCGACGAGGTGGACAAGGGAGAGATCCCAGCTGGCGTAGCGGACCTCGAGCTGGGTCAAATGGCGGTAGCGGTCTGGCACCTCGAAGCGGCGGCCGTCGATAACGCTGGTGCCGTCACTCTTGCGCTGCATACGCCTCTCGGTCCTGGTGAATGCGAGGCGAAGCGTGTTGCTGTCGGGTGCGGGCCGCATGACGCTCGGACCGGCGAGGAAGCGCGCAATCGGGGCCTCACCGGTCTCGGAATGGGTCCTGCGGTTGTACTCGTGCTCGACCCAGGCGAGCGTCGCCTCGTTGAGCCCGGCCAGGCTCAAGTCGGACACATGCTCGAGCATGGCCATCAGCCTGCCTTCGACCGAGGCCCAGAGGATCTCGATCTTGGCGTTTTGCGCTGGGCTATATGGAAGCGTCGTCTGCTGCAGCACGCCGAGCCGGGTGAGGCCTTCAACAACTTCCGCCGCGGTCATGGCGGCGCCGTTGTCGCTCAAGGACGCGCGCGGCAGGCCACGCTTCTGGAAGGCCTGGCAGAGACCATGGACGACGACCTCTGCCGTTTCGAACAGATACCACTGCAGGTGGCAGGCAAGGCGAGAACGGTCATCGAGCACGCCGAACAGGATCGGGGTCGCCCACTCGCCGCGTGCGGTGAGCACCTTGCGGGAACCAAAATGCGCATCCCAGTGGACTAGCCCGCCCACATACTCGGCCTCGTAGCTCCTGACCTCGCGATCAAGGAAGCGGGCCTCGGCGCGCTCGGCACCTTGCGTGCGGCGCGATGTGAGGCGGCGCCGCTTGTTGAGGCCATTGGCCTTCAGGAAGCGGCGCAGCGTGGCGTAGGACGGGGCGGGCTTGAGCTCGGGATTGCTGTCGGCGAGCGCGACGAGATTGTCGTGGTGCAGCTGCACACTCCAGCTCTTGTGCGCGGCGTACTGGGCGAGGATCGCCTGGCGTACCGCGCCGCTCATTGCCGGCTGCTGCCCGGCATCGGCGCGCAGCTTGCGGCGCAGCACCCCGACGGGATCGCTCTTCTCCTTCAAGGCCCGGTAATACCAGCGCTCGATAGTGGAGAAGCCGAAGCGGGTATGCTCATCGGTTATGGGATGATGCCACGTGCGGTCGGCGAGTGCCGCAATCGCGGCGGCGAGCTCGCCCTTCGATGGGGGTGCCGCCAATAGCTGGCCGATAACGGAGAAGCGGAACTCTGCCCACCGCTGGTGAACCCGCTTGCCTCGTGCCTCCTGGCCCATCGCGCGCTCCCTCGATTTGGGAGCGGCGATCGTTACAAGCCACGAGCAGCGCTGGCGACGAGCGTCTTCTGCGGATTTGAGAAAGCCGTTACAGAGCCTGCACTTGCCCTCCGGTGATGAGGCCAAGAAAGCGCAGCAAAGCGAGCATCCGGTCGCCAGCCCTGCCCGTGAAGCGCTCGAGCATCGCAGTGGGCAGGCGGGCCTCATCGACAGGCGGAATGAACGCGGCACGCGCGGCTTGCCAAAACGGCATGGCCGTAAAGCTCTCTCGCCACCAACCCCGCCACCGCTTAATGGTCCCGCGGTCGACGCGGATGAGCTCCGTCAGGCGGCGCATGCGCGTTTGTGTTGCGCCCTCCCGCAGAATCCCGATCACGATGAACGTCACGGCCAGATAGACCTTGCGTCCGAGAAAACGCAGCGAGGGTGGCGTCTTGCGTTTGCGACAGCCGTGTCGTGCGCAGCACAGGCTGAGCCGCCAATCGTGCTCGGGAGGCAGGCGGCAGAGCCTGCCACGCGGCTTGCGCGGATAGTTGGCCGAATGCAGCGGGCTTCGGCACAGCAGACAACGTCGCCGCCGCACCTGGTTGGCGAGGTCCCGGTCACAGGCAAGCAGCAAATTATGGAAGGTGGCGTCACCCAGCAGAGTTGAATACAACGAGAACCTCCCTCGAGCTCCACGGTCTTGACCAGAATGGCCAAACCCGGACGCAATGATCCCTGCCACTGCGGCAGCGGTAAGAAGTACAAAAAGTGCTGTCAGCCAAAAGAAGAGGCGGCCGAGCACGAAGAGCTTGCCAAGGACCAGCTCAGGCGTGAGGAAGCGCGTCGGGTCGAGCAGCGCCGAGCGAGAGAAGCGTTCTTTGCCAGCCTCGAACGCGATTCAGAAGAGGACCCAGAGCTCATCAAGGCGTCCAATGCCGCGCTCGACCTCGTGGAGGAGGGCAGGTTCGAGGAGGCCGAGGCCGCTGCTCGCGACCTCATCGAACGCTATCCTGACACGCATGATGGTTGGGATCGCCTCGGCATGATGCACGAGGCCAAGGGCGAGAAGAAAGTGGCCGCGGATTGCTACCGCAAGGCACTCGAGATCATCCGCGCCCACATTGAACTGTACGATCCGGAGTTCGTCCAGGTATTTGTCGAACTCATCGCCAAGCTCGACCCGCCAACCGCTGGCCCGACTAGTTGATAGCTACACTCGCGATCATCGAGGGCGATGAACCCGCTGCCTTCATCGACCATGCTCGAAATACCCAAGCTTCGCCCTCAATTTGAAAGCTCAGGCTGAGCTGCAAAGCCGCGCGACGCGCAATCTCCTGACCCAACGTATTGCCCGCGTTCTCCTTGAACACCTCGGCTAGCTGCTGGCTGATGCCGTAGTCCACCGTCCTTGGATTGGCTGCATTGCCTTGCCGCAGCCGCGGTCGAGCAGCTCCTTGATGGCTGCCACCCCCTGCCGCTTCGCTCTCAGCCTTCACTGCAAGCCTAGCAAGCTCGTTGATGGCCATGGGGCCGTACTCGTGGGCAAGCCCCTTGATTTCGGCGGTGATTTTAAGGTCCTTTGACACAAACTGGCAGCGCGGATGAGAACCTAAGCGGCCCGCTCGGGGGTACCGTCATGCACAGCCCAAAAACTAAATGCAAAGGCAGTATTGCGCTTGGCCGCTCAGACCCATACCGAGTGCAACCAGTACGCCGTCCGCGCGGGAAGAGGGTAGCCTCTCGTGCACGAATTGTATCAGGTACTTGGCGTCCGCGCTGAAGCGGCGGACGAAGAGATCAAAGCTGCCTTCCGGCGCTTGGCTAAGCAGTTGCATCCCGACCTCAACCCTGGGGATGCGGCCACGGAGCGGCGGCTTCAAAATGTCATATGCGCCTACGAGACATTGAGTGACCGGCAGGCGCGGATGGCGTATGATGCGGGTGTCAAAAATCAGCATCTGTTGCGGCGGTGGCAGTTCCGCGCCAACGCGATGACTGTGGTTGCCGCATTCGCGCTGACGGTGTCGGTGGGCTTGCACTGGCGCGTACTCAGCGAATGGATCTTCCCGGTTATCGAATACCCAGCCCGGCTTGTCGGCAACGAAACTCATGCGGCGATGTCCGTCGAGGCCGAAGGGGTCTCTTCCTCTAAGCATGGAGGATCACCTCAGGCCGCGGAAGACCGTGGGGATACGGACCCGAACAAGGGCCACGAACTGAATGCGGAACCTTCTTATGCGTTCCTGGACGGCTCATCTGCCAAGGAGCTTGTGGACGGATCACTAGCCCAACCCACGACTGCCGAGGCACCCTCATGGCAATCCTCGGCATTGGCCGATCTGGCGAGCAGCGACCTCACTCTTGACCCCGCCAACGAAACGACCGCGCCACAAAGCTCGCTGCCTCAAGCCCCCAACAAACCCCAGGACGGGATTGGTGCTGGATGGTGGGTCATTCTTGGCTCAATCAATGCAGGCGAGGCGGATAGCGCCATGACGCAGATCGCATCTAGTGTCAGGCGCGCCAGCAGTGCCGCCGAACGTTGTGGAATGGGCGCATTCAACGATTTCTCCTCGAAGTTCCGCGGCTTCGCGCCCGGCTACATGGTGGTTGTGATCGGGCCTTTTGCCGACAAGGTGGACGCAGCAAGATCGCAGCAACAAGTGAACAGATGCGTTTCAGGAACCTATCTGAAGTATGCCCAGCACCTTGGAGAAAGAGGGTGACGTATGCCAGTGCTAAAGGTACGGGCCATCACCGCACCCCTGCGTCTAGCTGGGCCTTCGTGATGCAGCGATCACCTTGCGCGTCCTCGCGTGGCGAGACGAAGCGCAACCGATAGTGTGACGGGTTTCGGATGGCGGCCCCATCGCTGAGCTCGCAACACGCACGATGGTTGCCGGGCCGGCGTTCGAAAGCCGCCAGTGAAGGAAACCGCGGGAGAGTGGGCACCCCGATCAGCGGGCGCTATGGGGATTTCGCTGGCGCCGACGGTGCAGCGGAGGTCCTGGAGGCAGGCGTGGGTGGCAATGGTTGGGACGAGCCGGTGCGTCGGAGGAGGGGATGAGGGGTGATTTTGTGGAAATGGCGGGGCGATTGCGTGGGAGATGGCGCGCGAAGGCGGCGAAGAGGACGTGCGCCGTCGTCGCCGGCCGAAGGCAGCGGTAGAGAGAAGAGAGTGATCGAGGCGATGGGGGGCGGCGTCATGAGGTATTCATCGCGATGGCGACCAGCGGCGCGGAGGGGCGATAGCGAGGACGCTGACCCGGCTCGAACGTCTCGATGATCAGCATGCGTCTGCCGCAATGAGGGCAGGGATGGTCGAGCTCCTCTGAGAGGGTTGTGTCCTCGCAGGTTCCATCATGGGGCGGCTTGGGCTGCGGACCGACTTGACCGCTGGCGGCGATCAGCTCGCGAGCGCGGGCGAGCTTCTCGGCGCGCGTGATGCCGCCGTTGGCGAGCAGGCCGTAGTGCCGGATGCGGTGGAAGCCTTTGGGCAGGACGTGCATGAGGAAGCGGCGGATGAACTCGCCGGGCTCCAGCGTCATGGTCTTGTAGCGCTCGGGGCCCTCGATGCGGTAATCCTTGTAGGTGAAGGTGACGCCCGACGCGTCGGCGGAGATCAAGCGGCTATTGGAGATGGCGACGCGATGGGTGTAGCGGGACAGGTAGGCGAGCACCTGCTTTGGCCCGGCGAACGGGCGCTTGGCGTAGACGAACCAGTCGGTCTTCCACAGGGGGGCGAGATAGGCCTTGAAGGCTCGGTTATCGGCGAGATGCTCATAGTCACCGAAGAACTCGAGGCGGCCGGCGGCGTGCGCGTTACTTAGCATCCCTAGCATGCGTCCCCGGAACAGGGCTGAGAGTACCTCGACGGGCACGAGATAGTCGGGTCGTGAGGCGATCCAGCGCGATCCGTCGGGGGCGATCCCGCCGCCCGTGACGATCATATGCACGTGGGGATGGTGGGTCATGGCCGAGCCCCACGTGTGCAGGACCGCCGTGATGCCGACGTTGGCGCCGAGGTGCTTGGGATCGGCGGCAATGGTGAGCATGGTCTCCGACGCGGCCTTGAACAGAAGCGCGTAGATGGCGGCCTTGTTTTGGTAGGCGATGGCTCCGATCTCGGCGGGCAGCGTAAAAACGACGTGAAAGTAGGGGACCTGCAGCAGCTCGGCCTTGCGCTCCTCCATCCAGGCAAGTGCCTGACTGCCCTGGCACTTCGGGCAGTGACGGTTGCGACAGCTGCAGTACGCGATGACGGTATGGCCACACTCGGCGTTCTCGCAGCGCGCGACATAACCGCCGAGGGCAGCGGTGCGGCACGCCTCGATGGCGCTCATCACCTTCAATTGTGCGTGGCTCACGTGGCCGCGGTTGGCATCACGCCAAGCGGGACCGAAGTCGCGGAAGATATCCGCAACTTCCAGAGCGGGGCGCTGCACGATGGTGCTGGGCTACTTCGGCGGGTCCGTCTTGGGGCGTCGTGGCGCCAATGGATCCAGCGGGTTCGCAACGTGGTGTGCGTAACGCGAGCTGCCGAGGAGCGTTGAGAAAGCCTTAACGCGATGAATGTAATTGTTGGACGTTTCGCTCATCGGGGTGCCCCTGGTCTTGAGGTGCAAGGTTTTGCTGACCCCGCCATCCTCAAGCCAGGGCACTTCACTTTCCGTTAACTGCACCTGCTCCTTGCCTCAACGCTGACGACGTTGCCGCAGGCTACCGCGAGAGCGGTTTCGTTGTGTGCCGGGCATGTTCAGTAGCTTGGAGGTGAAAGTCCTCTGTGCAACCTGATGGAGGTGAAGCACTAGCGAAGCGCAAGGGCGTAGCCCACCGCGAGGTGGGGTCTGAAAGAAGCGTGGAGCAAACGTGCGAGTTGATGGACAAGAAGCGGATATGAGGCGCCAGCATCGAGAGTATAGCGCGACAATCTGGGTGAGAACGGCGCATCCAGGATGAGACGAGGCGGACGAGCGGATTGATGATTGACGCTCGCCGTTGGTTTGGCAAGTGCTTTGATTGACGGGGCGCGTCAAATCAGTCTTCGGACTTCTCGGTTTTCTTGATTGTCGAGTGCGTCGCTGGCCGCCCGCGACCGCGCTTTCGATCGAGGGCTTCGCGTCGCCGGTAGCTCTCGACGTTCATCTCCAGGATGGTGGCGTGGTGCACGAGGCGATCAATGGACGCGAGCGTCATGGCCTGATCGGGGAAGATCTTTCCCCATTCGCCAAACGGCTGGTTGGCGGTGATCAGCATGGAGCGCCGCTCGTAGCGCGCGGCGATCAACTCGAACAGCACGCTGGTCTCGGCCTGATCCTTGGTGACGTAGGCGATGTCGTCGAGGATGAGCAGGTCGTAGCGGTCGAGCTTGGCGATGGCACTTTCCAATGCCAGCTCGCGCCGTGCAACCTGGAGCCTTTGCACGAGATCGGTGGTGCGAGCGAACATCACGCGCCAGCCGTTCTCGATCAGTGCGAGGCCGAGCGCTGCTGCCAGATGGCTCTTGCCGCCGCCAGGTGGACCAAAGAGCAGGATGTTGGCGCCCTTGCCCAACCACGCGTCGCCGGACGCGAGCGCCATCACCTGGGCCTTGGAGACCATCGGCACGCTGTCGAAGTCGAACGTGGCGAGCGTCTTGCCTGCAGGCAGACGGGCTTCGGTGAGATGCCGCTCCATGCGCCGGCGGCTACGGTCGGCCATCTCGTGCTCGGCAAGCGCTGCAAGGAAGCGGGCAGCCGGCCAGCCCTCCTTGTCGGATTGCTCGGCGAGCTTGGCCCATACCAGCTTGACGCCCGGAAGGCGCAGCTCGCTGAGCAGCAACTCGACGCGTGCGGCGTCGTGCTTCGCGCGCGTCTCCGACGTAGGCTTAGCGCGCGTCTCCGATACGACTGTGGTGGTCGTGCTCATGCCGCGACCTCCAGATTGGAGGTCGGCTCGACGGCATAGACCGCAGCCAGTTCGTCGTAGCTGCTGAGCGCAACCAGCTCGATGGTAACGTCCGGGATCGATGTCGCATCGGGTTGGAAGCGAGCCCGCAGCACGTCGATGTCCGGCAACCTCCCTTCCTCGAGTTCGGCATCGATGACCTGCGCCAGCTCCGCCTCGCAGACCCGATCGTGCGCTAGCGCCAGCAGCTCGACCGTGATCTTGCACGCCCGCCTGTCGCCAGCCTCGGCACACAACACCTCGAAGGCTCGAGCATAGGCCGGCCGTGGGAACAGCTGGTCGCGGTAGACCAGATTGAGCAGCGCCATCGGCTTTTTTCTGAGCGCGTGGATGACGTGCCGATAATCGACGACATGTCCGCCCTTGCTATCGGAGACCATCCGCCCCCGCCGCAGGGTCATCATCGGCGTCGAGCCGAGGAAGCAGTCGAGGCGGTCATCGTAGAGGTGCACGCGCAGGCGATGGCCGATGAGCCGCGAGGGAGCCGTGTAGAACACCCGACGCAGAGTGAAGCCGCCGCTCGATGTCACCGTGACGATCTTCTCCTCATAGTCGGCAGTTCGCCGCTTGGGTAAGGGCAACAGGCTGACCGTTCCAACTCGATCCGCTTGCGGTTGTTGGCATTTGCCGTCCAACGATCTCGTCGACAAAGCGGCGGTAGGCATCGAGGTCGTCGAAGTCCCGGCTGCCGCGCAGCAGAAGCGCATCCTCCAGCGCCTTCTTGAGATGGCCATGCGGGCTCTCGATCGACCCATTCTCGTGGGCGACGCCAGGGTTGTTGCGCGATGGTGTCATATCGTAGTGACGCATGAGCCCCTGGTAACGCTGCGTCAGGTCCTCCTGGGCATCGCGGTCGAGGTTGCGGAATGCGGCCGACAGGCTGTCGCTGCGGTGCTCCAACGGCACGCCCCCGAGCGCCCACAGGGCATTCTGTAGGCCCTCGGCCAGCGCCACGAAGCTCTCGCCGCCAAGCACGACATGGGCATGCGCAAAGCCGAGAAGGCGAGACGGAAGTGATAAAGGCGATGCGCCAGGAGGACGCCGGCGATCATCACGCCGAGCACCTTCGTGTCGGTGAAGTCGGACAAGCCGAGACGGCCGGGTGGGTGCTCCTGCCGGAACACGACATCCTGCTCCGGTCCGACCAGGGCCCGCCACGCCCGCATGCGACGCTCCAGCGTGCGCCGGATGCCCGGGCCAATCTCCGGATGGCGACGCCGGATCTCCGCAAGGACAGCGATGGCGCGCAGGCCTGGCGCCGCCTTCAGGATCGGCACGATCTCGGCGTCCCATACGTCGGCCAGCGGATCGGGCCGCCGTCGTCCGCGCGGGGCCTTCTTCTGCGAGGGCAGGCGCGGATCAGCCTCGATCCGGTAGCCGGTTGCTGGTGAGAAACCCGCCTTGGCGGCGGCGACGGTGGTGGTGTGGGTTGGTCGGGAACTCATGTACAGCCTCATCTGGTGGTCGCTGATGTGGAGGCCGGGCAAATGCTGATCCCTCTAAGCTTGAGACGAATCAGCAGCTTGGCACCGTCCTACTCGACCGCCAGACGAGTTTTGCAAAACCTGCCGCCGGGGCTGGTCTGCCGTCGCTCGGGCTCCGCCCTCTCTCCGTCAGACCAGCCCCGGCCCGTTCTCATCCTGATTGACGCTGTCTCCACCTTGATTGTCGCGCCTTAGACGAGCGGACAACGTACCGCGAAGTCCATATCCATCAAGATGCGAAGCGTAGATCCGACGATTGCGCACGGAAGGCGACTGAACTTACCCCGGGAGATCTGCCGTGTGTCCCCTCACGGCGACCGAGGCCATCGAGAGATGGTCTGACCGCACGGCAGAAGTCAGCAGAGGGCGTATTAGGCGGGTGCCTTTCCTACCGCTGAAGGCCCGAACGAGAGACGTGGCAAGTAGGACATGAACCTCAGAAGTGACGGACGGCAGAATGGTCGGCCACAGCCGGACCTCTCCTCTCAGCCCACGGGTGAAACCCGGCAAGCGGGAGGGGAGGCGCTCGAGTTACTTCGGGCGGGGAGTGACCCCGAAAGCCCAGCTGGAACGCTTCGACTAATGGAGGAAGTCTGCGAGCGAGAAAATTTGAAGGCAGCATTGCGACGGGTAAAGGACAACAAGGGTAGCCCGGGTGTTGATGGGATGACCGTCAACGAACTTCCCGACTACCTGAAACAGCATTGGCCAACGATCCGAGAACAACTTCTGAACGGGACCTACAAGCCACAACCGGTGAGAAGGGTGGAAATCCCTAAACCGGACGGTGGAGGCCCAAGGAAATTGGGCATTCCAACGGCGCTGGACAAATTCGTCCAGCAAGCGGTGCTGCAAGTCCTGCAACGGCGTTGGGATCGCACGTTCTCTGTCAGCAGCTTCGGGTTCCGTCCGGGGCGGTCAGCTCATCAAGCCGTGGCACGCGCACAGCAATACATCGTGCAAGGCCACGGCTGGGTGGTAGATCTCGATTTGGAAAAGTTTTTCGATCGAGTCAATCACGACAAACTGATGGGTCGGATCGCCAAACGTGTCGAGGATCGGCGGCTGCTAAAACTCATTCGGGCGTTCTTGAACGCCGGGGTGATGGAGAACGGTCTGGTCAGCCCCAGTGTGGAAGGGACCCCGCAAGGGGGACCACTTTCGCCCCTGCTCAGCAATCTCGTGCTCGACCAACTTGACCGGGAGCTGGAGCGCCGGGGACATCGCTTTGTTCGCTACGCGGACGACTGTAATATCTACGTTCGCAGCGAACGTGCGGGTCAACGAGTGATGAAGAGCATTACGCACTTCATCACGCAACAGCTCAAGCTCCAGGTCAATGAGGCGAAGAGTGCGGTGGCGCGACCGCAGGAGCGCAAGTTTCTCGGGTTCAGCTTCACCGAAGGTCCAGAGATCAAGCGTGCTATCGCACCAAGGTCCCTGGAACGCTTCAAGCGGCGGATCCGAGAAATCACACGGCAGGCGAAGGGTGCCAACATGAAGACGATAATGGCGGAGCTGGCCTCGTATATGCGGGGCTGGCGCGGCTACTACCGCTTCTGTGAGACACCTCATGTGCTGCAATCCCTCACCCGTTGGGTTCGAATGCGGCTTCGGGCCGCTCTGTGGCGCCAGTGGAAAACACCACGCCGTCGCCGGGCGGAGCTGATGGCCCGCGGGGTGCCCGAACGGCTGGCGAGCAATACCGCTAGCTGTGGTTACGGCCCCTGGCGCGTCATCCGAACCAGAGCTCTGACCATCGGGCTTTCAAACGCTTACTTCCGATCGCTCGGACTCCCACCCTTGGTCGCGGAGTGATGGCCCAACCTCTCGAACCGCCGTGGTACGGACCCGTATGCCCGGTGGTGTGGGAGGGGCGGAGCCGCGAGGCTCCCCCCTATCCCGATCATTGCTGCAAACCCGACCATCCGCATTTGCAGCGTTTGAAGTTGCGTGGCACGTTGCCTTGTGGCCACGTCCAACAGCGAAAGCCGTTCCGTCCGTTCGGCATATCGACCGTGTGCCGCACACGGTTGTGGGCAAGCACGCGGCCTTGTGAGATTTTTCGCGGCATAACAAGACTCGCGTAGTAGCGGCTGCCGTCAGAAAGTGGCTTGCGGGTCATCGCTTGCCCTCCTGCTGGAGCTTAGGCGGCAGCTCACCCGCGACGACCGCCATCAACCATCGCTTGCCAAATGCGACCCACGATCCGGTCCTCCATGGGCAGGTTGGGGTGGCCATGCTTTTGTCGAAAACCATCACCCGGCAACTCGGCTTGCAGAAGCTCGCCGGCCTGCCTTGCGGGTTGACCTTGAAGATCCGACCACAATGGGCGCACGTGGCCGTGACTGGTCGTTTTCCATGCAGATCTCCGTGTTGCATGCCTTAATGAAACCTATTGGAAGATCATGGGTTTGGCCATACCGATTGCGGTTTGAACTGACCCCAAGCCCCCAAATTTGGCCCCGAGCCCAGGCGTGGCGCGTGGCGGCGGCCCGGGCTTGGCTGGTGGACCTCGCCCCGGCGGGTGTCCTGCGGCTTCCCACGGGCCTGACATTGGACGCGAGATCGCTCGGGCCGCTGGGCTTCTTGGTCGGTCTCGGGTTCCTTCGGCAGCGCAAGCTCGTGTGCCTTGAAGGAACGAATGTGCGACGGCTAATCGCCGCCCTGCGGCCGGGTCCGGCCAACTTGGATCCCGCGTGCTCATGGGCAAGCAGGATCTTTCAATTCAGCGTTCTTTGTCTCAAGCGTGGCCAGGCGTTTGCGCAGCGTGGCGAGATCCTGAAATAGGGTTCCCGCGGGGGGGGTGATGCCTTGTCGCCTGCCGCCTGCCTGTGGGCCTCCTGTGCCGTCCCGTCGCCTTGTCCCGTCCCTAGTGATGCGGCGCGGTCTCGTCGTGGTGGCCGAGGTCAAGGTGCTGCTCGATGCCGCTCGCTATCGGGTTCTTGATGCTCGACGCTGGCGTGTCCGTGGTGTCCGACTTTGCTTGCGTCGGTCGCCTCGCCCTCGATGCCTCGTGCATCTGGCGTTTCGCTTACAACCGGAAAACGCCTCGAACATCGCCGCGCTGGCAGCAACAGTGCTATCGCCGGCCCTTCGCTTGTCCGCCGCCATTCCCAGGTCCGATCCCATTCCCAGGTCCGGCCCCATTCCCAGGTCCGGCCCCACTCCCAGGTGCGGCCCCAGAGCCTTGGCTCTCACTTGAGCTGCTGTCTGAGGCACCACCCTGCCCGTAACCAAGTTGCGCATCGCCGCGCAGTTTGCGAACGCAACCGTCGCGTGGGTCCGGCGGCATCGCCCGCCGGTGCGCGCACTGAGAGGAAATCTCGCTGCCGAACGCTTCACCCTGTTTGCCCTGGGCCATTGCGAGACCTGTAAAACTACCCACGGAAGCAAGTACCGCAACAGTGAGGAGTGTCTTGATCATGTGCCCACCTCCATTGCCGAACGTCTTGCCTAGAGCCCACCCCAAAACTGACGAATTTGCGGCATCAAGGCCCAGCTACAACAATCCGCGGCTACCGGACGGGACATAGTGGCAAGTCGGACACATCTGAAAAAACACAAAAAGGTGGCCCTATAGCCCCATACGGATCGCGACGCTCGCGTGTCTGTCGCCTTGCTGCAGTCGCTTACGTGCGTAAAGAATGGTCGCACATCGCCGGGGTTATAGAGCGCCAAAGAGGTCAGTCGGCGTAAGGTCTTGAGTGACTTGCCCGCTCGTGGCGCTGTTTGTACTACGGGCAGAACTGATAGCCCCGACCAATGATGCTCCGGATGGGGTGGTGCGAAGAGGATTTCTGCTTAATCGCTCTTCTCAGTCGGCTAATTGTCGCGTCAACTGTCCGAGGATCGACATCGCCCTCACCCCATACGGAGTTCGCGATCACACTGCGATTAAACGTCATGTCGGGATTGAGCATTAGGAGCTCTAGCACCGCAAATTCCCGGGGACTGAGCGGAAAATTGACGCTTTTTATTCGTAGGGATCTAGCTGCGTAGTCAAGTTTGAACTGATCGTTCGGGTCTCCACTTTTAACCGGGCCTTCATGGCCGTCCACGGGACCAGCTGGCCGCAACCCTTTCGCTTGATTGCCGCCAAAAACATACCCGGCACCGCGGACCGTTCGAATGAGCTTACTGCCGCTTCGGCTCCCCAACAGCTTGCGAAGCGTCCCCACATAGACATCGACGCGCCGCCCGACGACGCCCTCATAGCCCCACAAGCTTGCGAGAAGTTCGTGTCTCGAGAGTATGCGACCAGGATTCTTCAGAAAATATTCAAGAAGACGGAATTGCGCCGCCGCTAAGCGGAGGTCATGCCCTCGATAGAGTGCGCGTTGCGCAACCCGGTGAAGAACAATACCATGACCTTCAAGCTTTTCGGGAGCCGGACGGGTGGCCACCTGCATGATCGCCCTAACCCGCGCCGATACAACGAGCGCGTCATCACCTCGGCTGAACGTCAAGATGGGAACAATCGACGCGTCTCGATGCCCGCGCAATTCGCTCCAGCAAGGCGCGTCAGCAGAGACGAGAACCATCCTATCGAGCAGAATCAGATCGAGCCGACGCGCTCTGATAACTCGCCGGGCGTGTAGGCATGTGCGGACGAACGTGCATTGCAATCCTGCCGCATCGAGATCCGCGCAAACAGCTTTTGCGACGGCAACGTCCTGGGCAATCAGCAGAATATGCCCCCGCGACACTTTCGGGACCTCAATGGCGCTTTGCGCCACCGGAATGTGAGTCCGATCCAAGGCTCACAGTTCCTCCGACTGGCGGGCAACGGATTGGACGCTGCGGCTATCGGCACCAAAGGCATATCCGGCGCCGCGTACCGTGCGGACCGGATCGTGATCGTCATGCTGCATCAGTGCCTTTCGCAGCCGACCGATATGAACGTCAACGGTGCGCCCGTCGATGAAGGCATCGCGTCCCCAAACCCCATCGAGCAGCTGCTGGCGCGACAATACGCGGCCAGCGTTCTCCATGAAGTAGGCGAGGAGCTTGTACTCGGTCGGTCCGAGGCGCACCTCGCGGCCGCCACGGGTCACGCGATGCGCAAGCCGATCGAGCACGATGTCGCCGGCTTGCAGCGCATCCGCCACCCGATTGGGTGCGGCACGCCGTAACAGCGCTTTGACGCGCGCCAGCAACTCCAGCAACGAGAACGGCTTGACGACGTAGTCATCGGCACCCATGCCGAGCCCGCGCACCCGATCCTCTTCTTCGCCGCGCGCCGTCAGCATCAGAATTGGCACGCTTCGCGTATCGTCCCGCCGCCGCAGGCGGCGGCAGAGCTCGATGCCGGACAGGCCGGGCAGCATCCAATCGACGATGGCAAGATCGAAGCGGTCCTCCGCCACTTGCAGCTCCGCTTCCTCGCCGCTGGCCACGACCGTGGGCCGATAGCCCTCCGCCTCGAGGTTGTAGCGGAGAAGCTCGGCAATGGCGGCATCATCCTCCACCACGAGGACACGCGGAGACATGTCGATGCCGCCTGGCATCACCTGCTACTCCTTGCGAATGAGGGTTGAGCTGGTGTCATCGCCCTTGGGCCGATCGTCGGTGAGCGTTGTACCGTGCACCAGATAGTAGACGTTTTCGGCTATGTTGGTGGTATGGTCGCCGACGCGCTCGATATTCTTGGCGCCGAACAACAGGTGGGTACAAAGGCCGATATTGCGCGGGTCCTCCATCATATAGGTGAGCAGCTCGCGAAAGATCGAATTGTACATGGCGTCGATGCGCTCGTCTTGGCGCCAGACCCCCAGCGCCTTGTCGGCGTCGAGTTCGGCGTAGGCATCAAGCACGTCCTTCAACTGATTCAGCGCGAGCTCCACCATGTGCTTGAGCCCGGTCATCAGCGGCTTGGGATGGCTTTCCCCCGAGACGGCCAGCGCCCGTTTGGCGATATTCTTGGCCAGATCGCCGATCCGCTCCAGGTCGCCGGCAATCTTCAATACGGTCATGATATGCCGCAGATCGTTGGCCATGGGCTGCCGGCGCGCGATCATGAGGATCGTCTGGTCCTGCAGCTCACGTTCGAGCTGATCGACGGCGTGATCACTCGCCACCGTGTTCTCTGCCAGTTTCGGATCACGCCGCTCGAGGGCATCGAAGGCGTTGCCCAACAGACGCTCGGCGAGACCACCCATCTGCGCGACCTTCTTGTCGAGCAGCTGCAATTCCTGGTCGAAAGACTTGACGGTATGTTCGTTCATTGCTGGTCCTTTTCGAACCTCGCTTGGCCTTAGCCGAAGCGACCCGTGATGTAGTCCTGCGTGCGCGAATCATTGGGGGTGGTGAAGATCTTTTGCGTGTCGCCGAATTCGATCAACTCGCCCAGATACATGAAGGCAGTGAATTCCGAGACGCGGGCGGCCTGCTGCATGTTGTGCGTGACAATAATGATCGTGTAGTCGGCCTTGAGCTCCTCGATCAACTCCTCGATCTTGGCCGTCGAAATCGGATCCAGCGCCGAGCAGGGCTCGTCGAGCAGGATCACCTCAGGTCGCACCGCGACGGTGCGCGCGATGCACAAGCGCTGCTGCTGGCCGCCGGAGAGGCTTAAACCATTGGCCTGCAGCTTGTCCTTGACCTCGTTCCAAAGTCCCGCGCGCCTGAGGGACTCCTCGACGCGACCATCAACCTCGGATTTCGACAGGCGCTCGTACAAGCGAATGCCGAAGGCGATGTTGTCATAGATCGTCATCGGAAACGGCGTCGGCTTCTGGAACACCATGCCGATGCGCGCGCGCAACAAATTGAGGTCCTGCTTGGGGGATATGATATTGGCGCCGTCGAACAGCACTTCGCCTTCGGCACGCTGATTGGGGTAGAGGTCGTACATCCTGTTCAAGACGCGCAGCAACGTCGACTTGCCGCATCCGGACGGACCAATGAAGGCCGTCACCTTCCGATCATAAAGGGGGAGGCTGATGGCCTTGAGAGCGCGGCTATCACCGTAATAGAAATCGAGCTTGCGGATCGAGATCCGCTCGCGCAGTCCGGCCTTGTCGGTGGCCACGCGGTCGACTTGAGGTGCACTAACCATTGCGACGTTCATGATTGCCTTCTCGATCCTGTTACCACGCGGGCAACGATGCTGAGCGTCAAAACTGCAAGTGTGATGATCAAGGCGCCGGTCCAGGCGAGCTTCTGCCAGTCGGCATAGGGGCTGAGGGCGAACTGGAAGATGACGGCCGGCAGGCTGGCCATGGGGGCATTGAGGTTGTGGCTCCAGAATTGATTGTTGAGCGCTGTGAAAAGCAGCGGAGCCGTCTCACCGCTGATGCGTGCGATTGCCAGCAACACGCCGGTGACGATGCCCGCCTTAGCGGCCCGGTAGGCGACGTGCCGGATGATGTAGGCGCGCGGAATCCCGAGCGCCGCCGCCGCCTCGCGTAGAGGGTTCGGCACCAACAGCAGCATGTCCTCGGTGGTACGAATGACCACTGGAACAACAATGACCGCCAGCGCAACCGCGCCTGCCCAGGCTGAGAAATGACCCATCTGCGCGACCATGATTTCATAAATAAACAGTCCGACGATAATCGATGGCGCACTTAGCAGGATGTCGTTGATAAAGCGCACGACCGAGGTCGTGCGCGCGTAGCGGCCGTATTCGGCCATGTACGTGCCCGCAAGAATACCGATCGGCGTCCCGAACAACACCGCCAGAACTGTCATGATCAGGCTGCCAACGATCGGGTTCAGCAACCCGCCATCGGCACCAGGAGGTGGCGTCATTTCCGTGAAGACTTTGAGCGAAAGCCCGCTGAAACCCTCCCACAGCAGCACACCCAGGATGAGCACCAGCCAACCTAAGCCGACAAGCGTCGCCGCCAATGAAAGAAACATGGCCATCCAGTTGCGGCGGCGGCGGCGCCTGTAAAGCGAGACATCCATGGCTCAAGCTCCCAGCCGGCGCTCGACCCGCAGCAACAAGTAGCGCGCCACGGCGAGCACAACGAGGGTGATACCGAACAGAATCAGGCCGAGGGCAATCAGCGATGAGGTATATAGGTCGCCGACGGCTTCGGTAAATTCGTTGGCGATGGTGGCCGAGATGGTGGTGCCTGGCGCCAGGATCGAGGGGGCAATTTTGTGCGCGTTGCCGATCACAAAGGTGACGGCCATGGTCTCGCCCAGCGCGCGCCCTAACCCGAGCATCACGCCGCCGATGACGCCCACGCGGGTGTAAGGCAGCACGACATTGCGAAACACTTCCCAGGTCGTGCAGCCGAGCCCATAGGCCGAACTCCTTCAGCACCGCCGGCACCGTCTCGAACACGTCGCGCGAGATCGACGTGATGAAGGGCAGGACCATGATGGCCAGGATCAGCCCGGCCGTCAGCGTGCCGATGCCATACGGCGGACCGGCAAACAGCGACGACAGGATCGGCACCTCGCCAAACGTGTCAATCAGCAGGGGCTGCACATGGCTCTGCAAAAAGGGGGCAAACACGAACAGGCCCCAGATGCCGTAGATGATGCTGGGAATGCCGGCCAGCAGCTCGACTGCGATGCCGATCGGCCGCCGCAGCCACAATGGGCACAGCTCGGTCAGGAACATCGCCACAAAAAGGCCGAGAGGGACGGCGATCGCCATCGCAATCAAGGAGGTGATGAGCGTGCCGTAGATCGGCGCCAGCGCCCCGAACCGCTCGGTGACGGGGTTCCAATTCTGCGTCACTAGGAAATCGAAGCCAAAGGTGCGAAGGGCCGGTAGGGAGCCGATGACGAGAGCGACAATAATGCAGCCAAGGAGCCCCAGGACTCCGAGGGCGGTGGCGTGCGTCAGGTATTGAAACGTCTTGTCGACAAGACGCATCCGCACCAAGACCTGGGCGCGCGACGGCATGGCCACCTCAGCCGTTTCCTGTCGCAGAGCTATGTCGGCCACCCTCGCCTCCCGCCAACTTGGCGCGGCAGCCGCCGCGCCTAGGTCCCACGCTACAGCCAACAGGGAAGAGGCGCCGCGCGGCGCCTCTTCTCGCGCTCACTCGCGCTACTTGCTTGCAATGAATAGGGGCTTGCCGCTGTCGTCTTTGATTTCGGACGCCCACATCTTTTCGATATCGGCAACAACCTTATCGGGCATCGGCACGTAATCCAGTTCCTCGGCCATCTTGTCGCCCTTGGCAAAGGACCACGCGAAGAATTTGAGCGCTTCTGTCGCCGCTGCCGGATCCTGCGGCTTCTTGTAGATGAGGATCCACGTCGCCGCAGTCATCGGCCAAGTGTTGGGACCGGGCTGGTTGGCAAGGATGACGCCGTAGCCTGGCTTCGAGTTCCAGTCGGCATTGGCGGCCGCGGCCTGGAAGCTGGTGGAGTCCGGAGCCACAACCTTGCCGTCCTTGTTTACCATTTTGGTATGGATGAGCTTGTTCTGCTTGGCGTAGGCATACTCGACATAACCGATCGAGCCCTTGGTGTTGGCCACGTTGTTAGCAACACCCTCATTACCCTTGGCCCCAATGCCCGCCGGCCACTCCACTGAGGTGTTGACGCCGACCTTCGTCTTCCAGTCCGCGCTCACGTCCGAAAGGTAGTAGACGAAATTGTAGGTTGTGCCCGAGCCATCCGAACGATGCACAACAACGATCGGCTGTTTCGGCAGCTTGACGCCCGCATTCAGCTTCTGGATCGCCGGGTCGTCCCAGCTCTTGATCTCCGCCAGGAATATCTTGGCAATCGTTGGGCCATCGAGAACCAATTCGCTGGGCTTGATGCCCTCCAGATTGACGACGGGAACGATGGCACCCATCACCATGGGAAATTGAGCAAGACCGAATTTCTCCAGGTCTTCGCCCTTGAGTGGGGCGTCGGATGCTCCGAAGGTGACTGTCTTGTTCTGAATCTGCTTGATGCCACCACCCGATCCGATCGACTGGTAGTTCAACCCGTTTCCCGTTTCCTTCTTATAGGCATCTGCCCACTTCGAGTAGATTGGGTAGGGGAAGGTGGCGCCGGCGCCCGAGATGTCCGCCGCGTGCGCCAGTGTCGCCGCGCATGCTATCGCTGCCGTCAGCGCACCGCTGACAAAACCTTTAACGCTGTTCCGCATCCGTTACCTCACCTGCGTTTCCAGTCAGGAGCTGCTGGTTCGGGGCGGAATGCCCCGGCCGTTAAATGCAGGGGCCTTTAACCTTAGTTGTGTAACGGCTGTGTGACACTCCAGTTTGCCGGTTCCTTGGGGGCGCTTGTTGAGGGCGTCACTATGCCCTTCACGACGCCAACTAAGTCCTTGGCAATGGGGGTAGATTTCGTTCCACCCAAAAACTGGGATGCCGCCTTATGGAAGCTTCCTAAAATAGCTATCTCGAGCGATATCAGTGCATATATCGATAGCGGCTGATGTCGAGCCGAGCTGACCGCGTCAGCCCAAAATCGCCTTGCGTGGCAGCCGGCGCAGCATCAGCCTAACGGTCTCGGCGGTCACGACCTCCATTTTCTCGATACGCCTCGAAGGCGTCGATGCCCAAACGCGCCAGCTCGCCGCAGCCGCCGGCCTTGCCGCCTCTGTTCGCCTCCAGCGCATCGGTCCCCAAAGTGCCGGTTCATCGCTTCAACCAGATACCAGGCGCGCTTGTAGCTTGTATCGCTCCACCTGCCGGTGGCCGATCTCTCATTCGAGCCGGTGGCGCGGGTTTTCCTTGGACACATGGGTAACAAAACGTACTTAAGACATAGGTGACAACCTGGGCTCGAGCGGGTTGTCGATGGGTTGCAAGGTTCTCAGCGTCGTTTCGCTCGACGCCCTGCGATGCGGGCCTTCGCCTCATTCAGCATGACAGCGGCGTAGCCGGTCGCCAATCTTCATGGCATGTACGATCCTCCGTTGACGTGCAGGACTTGGCCGGTAATGGCATTGGCATCTTCGGAAGCGAGGAACACAGCCGTTCGTGCGACCTGATTGGGCGTCAGCATCTTCCCGCCGAGTGGGATGGCGCGCGCCATCTCGATCAGCTCGTCATCGGTGTTGCCGTAGCGCGGCTGGGCGGTGTCGGTCGTGCCAGGCGCGATGGCATTGACGCGGATCTTGTGCGGGGCAAGCTCGAGCGCCATGGCGCGCGTCATCGATACCACGCCACCCTTGCTTGCGCTGTAGTGCACGCCACGCACCGCGCCGCGGATCGCTTGTGAGGAGATGTTGATCACCGAGCCGGAGCCCTTGCCGGCCGCGATCAGTGCCTTGGCTACGGCGATGGTGGCAAAGCAGCCCGCCTTGAGGTTGATATCGAGCACGTAGTCCCAGTCGCTCTCGCGCATCTCAAGCAGCTTCACTCGCGGATAGACGCCAGCGTTGTTGACTAGGATGTCAGGCGCGCCCAGCACCTGGGCAGTGTCCTTCACCATCATGTCGACGTCTGCAATCTGCGCGACATCCACGCGGACGAGATGGGCACGGCGACCGGCCTGGTTGATGCGCGCTGCCACCCCTACTCCCGCCGGCTGGTCGTCGAGCCATGTGAGCGCGACGTCCGCCCCCTCATCTGCGAGCGCGACCGCTATGGCCGCGCCGATTCCCTGCTGCGCACCGGTGACCAGCGCAATCCTGCCTGCCAATTTCACGCAAACTTCTCCTCACTGCGCTCGTGAACTCTACGATCGTGAAACGCTAACACGCGATGCCCCAGCGCCCCACCGAAAGTGCTGTAATGCCGGCCAAGGAGCGCCGACCCAAGAGTTACGATCCGCGCGGGTGGCGCGTCTATTTTATGCGTTCCGCGTCGAGTTTTCGCCGCGCCGTGGCCCGAAGCTACGACGCGTCCGGAGCTCCGCCGCGGCGGAGTACGGGTTCTTGAGCTCACAGCGGCATCTGTTGTGTCGCTCGCCCGAGCGCGCGCCCGACCCACTTTTGGAACCTGAGAGTGTATCATCTCGGAATTTTATCTGACCATCTGCCCCCCTGCTGGCAGCAGCCGCTTCGGCCCCAATTACTGCAGGCATGTCAAGGATGGCACCGGCAATTTCGGTCGCGATCTCATCAGGGCTGCGCCAGCCGGCGCTGTAAATTCGCAAGAAGTATGTGTCGCCGTGACCGCTTTCGACCTTATAGGTGTCGTTCTGCCCGCGATGATGGAGACGACAGCGGCTTACTGCTCCCAGTCATACACGGGCAATACTTGCTCAACCAGCGAGTGAGCACAAGGATTCAAATCTTTGGCGGGCAACATGTCCGGGTCCAGTATTCCTAGATTTGAGGCGCAAATGAGGGGTTCCCTCAGCGCGACGTTATCTCCAATGTCTTCGGCGGCTCGCCAATGCCGCTGACGTTCCCTCGCTAACGCCGACGCCGGCGCCCGCACTGCTCAGTCTAAACCAAACCTCCAGCGCGTCGACGCGCGCCGCCGTGAGACGCACGGCAGTTCTCGCACGAATTGATTTACATCCACGAGATCAGTGTCCGCCCCAGCGCACGCCGAAGGGGCGTCGGCAGATCGCTTCTGGATGCAGCCAAAAACGCACAGACGCTCGCTGGGATTACCCATACTTCTTCCAGAAGAATAGTCTCGTGCCTTTCAGCGCGGAACAAAGGCGGGGTGAACTGACAGGGGTGGGATAAGTGAGGACGTTCGATTCTCGTCACTGCCCCACGCTCGCCGATAAGTCGTGTCGAACCATTCACCTCGACCATGGGCAGCCGCCGTGGCCGCTGGTTGCGCCCTGGACATGACCTGCGCGATAAACGGGTCAGAAACGTGCGCCGGATGCAATGCCCAAGCCGTTGACGGTGCCGGGTGTCTCCTGCAATGGCGAAGCGCTCTTCTTAAGACGCGGGGTGCGGAATGCAGGGGCCAGATCCGGCATGCGGTTATCTGCGCAAGACTACCAAAATTTAGGGGAGCGCGCGGACTGTCGTAAGGGCCAATTTATGCAATATTAGGCAGGCCAATTGCGAGAGCATGCGGTCATGGCAATGCACATCAGTCTAGTTGGTCGCAAGGGCCTCAGCGGCGAGATCTATCGTCAAGCACGGGCCGCGATCCTGAATGGGAAGCTGCGCCCGCGAGATTGTCTCCCGCCAAGTCGAGAGCTTGCGCAAGCACTGGCTGTGTCACGTAGCACCGTGGTTGCCGCGTATGACCAACTCGCCGCAGAAGGTTTCGTGACATCTCGCGCAGGGGCCGGGACGTTCGTTAGCGACGAGCTGGCGCATATGAAGCGCGGCACGAGGGGGCGCGCCGACGGCGTACTTCGGCCTCGTGCGATCTGGGACTCGGTCGATTTGCCGACCGTGTTTGAGCATCCAGCTCGGTTCGACTTTCGTACCGGGCTGCCCGACGCCTCGCTGTTTCCCCACCGGACGTGGCGCCGTTTGGTAGCGCGAGCGATGCGTGCGTCTGAGCAGGCCGAGGGGACCTACCAACACGCGGCCGGGCGGCTCTCTCTACGAGCGGCAATCGCTCGCCATATTGGCGTCTCACGTGGCGTAGAAGCTTCCGCTGACGATATTGTCGTCACAATCGGCACACAGCAGGCCTTGGACGTCCTCGCGCGTGTGCTGCTCTCGCCCGGAGACCGGATCGCCATCGAAGATCCGGGGTACGTGCCGCCAAAACTCTTATTCAGGTCATTGGGCATTCGTGTGGTCGGGGTGCCCGTCGATCGCAATGGCATCGTTGTCGACGCACTGCCGCGCGGCGTCCGGGCGGTCTATGTCACGCCCTCCCATCAATATCCGCTCGCCGTCACGATGACGCTGGCGCGGCGACAGGCGCTATTGGCATGGGCTGAGCGCAACGATGCGGCGATTATCGAGGACGACTACGATAGCGAATTCCGGTTCGGGGATCGTCCCGTCGAGCCGCTGGAGACGCTCGATAGCCGTGGTAGGGTGATCTATGTCGGCTCATTCTCAAAGACTTTGTTACCCGCCCTCAGGATGGGGTTCCTGGTAGTGCCTCGCTCATTGCGATCTGCCGTCCACAAGGCGATGTATGTAAGTCATTGGCATGCGCCAACGCTCACGCAGACGGCCCTTGCCTATCTCATCGACGACGGGGATTTTGCGCGCCATGTTCGCCGAGTAAACCGAATTTATCGAGAGCGACACGAAATGGTCGCGCGAGCGATCACTGGCGATTTCGACGATCATCTGGAGCTTCTACCTTCGACCACCGGCCTCCATGTTGCCGCTTTGGCCAAGTCAGCGTCGGTCGCACAGATTGCCGCGGTGGCTCGTCGTGCAGCCGGTGCCGGTGTCGCGCTCCAGGCACTGTCCTCATTTGCCGTGCGCGGAGCCGGACCACCGGGGATCGTTTTGGGCTACGGGACAATTCACAAAAGGCTAATCAAGGATGGATTGCGAGTGCTGCGGCGGTGCTTCGATGATTAGATGAGGAATGGCGTAACTCGGAACCTGAAACGCCACGTCGCCCTCCAATTTTCTTGTCGGCCTGAGAACACCGCGCGGCTGGCTTGTGGTCTCAGAGTCCGCGCAGAGCAACGCAGGGTTGGGTCAGCTCAAGACCGAACTCGCCCAGAATGTCCGGTTTCCGGCCGAAATGATGCGGCCGGCAGCCCTGGTGGCACGAAACTAATTACTACTATCCAGAGAGCACCGCCCGGCGACGTCCTGCCGATTTTTCTTGGCCAACAACAGACGTTGCACGGCCCTATCACGAGCGAAGGCTGCTTGGTATCACCTCCCGGAGAACACGCTTTGGTGGAAGTTCCTGCTCGGCTTGCCCATAATTCCCAGCGGTAGTCGCGATCACAAGCTGCAGTGCCGGAATGATAAACAACTGCTGGCCGCCTTCGCCCTGCGCCATCCACATGCGCTCCAGGCGCCCGACCATCCAGCCCTTTGGCTTGCCGAAGGCGATTTCGAGCCCAAATCACTGATAGCCATAGCGGCGACCTCGTCGGCGCCGATAACAGGAGTTGATGCAGCGCGTCACCCATTCGGCTGGAACGACGGGGCGGCCGTCGACTTTGCCCCCGTGCAGCATCATGATGCCGATACGCGACAAATCGCGCACCGCCCTGCGTGCGCCAGAAGCTGCGAACGGCACGCCGCCGCGCCCGGTCGCCCATTGCGTCGGACCTTAACCAAGCGGATCGAAAAGGAGCTCGCAGGCGAATTCGTGCAGTGTCTTGCCCGATCCCTTGGCGATGATGCGCGCAAGCAAAGCTGTCGCACCGCCGCAATAGCTCCAGTGCGCACTCGGCGTATCGACAACTCGTCGCTCCATCACGTAGCGATAGGGATCTGGCGCATTGTCGATTGCCGTTTCACTGTTGCGCGGATCGGGGTAGGGAAAGCTGCTCTCGTCCCAGTCAGTGCCCATTGTCATGCTCAGCACATGCTGAATGGTGAGGCGATCGCGACCTTCTTGGGTGGCGAAATCAGCATACTCAAAAAGCGCGGCAGACAGCTTTCCGTTGTTGCAACGCGATGCCGTAAAGCAAGCCAACAATCGCCTGCTGCGGGTTGCCTCCTATGAGTCGAACTTGTCGTGCTAGGTCACGACTAGGTCCAAATGATTTGCTAGACGCCGCGGGCACTCACTTCTGAGCGCGACGGCAATGGTCCAAGCTGAGAAATCCTCTCATGGCTCATTCACCTGACTCGCAGCGCGCGCTGATTGCTGAGTTAGTCCCCGACCTCGATCGACTGGCGCTCGATTCCATGGCCGATTGGAAGGTGCCAGGCGCAGCCCTTGCGGTGGTGCTGGATGGTAGGGTGGCGCTCGCAAAAGGCTACGGTCAGCGCGATGTCGAGAAGAATCTACCGGTAACCGCCGCAACGCAGTTCGTGATCTGCTCAATCACCAAATCCTTCACCGCGACGGGTATGGCGCTCTTGCACAATGAGGGGCGGGTCGATTGGACCAAGCCCGTACATGACTATCTTCCCGAGTTTCGTTTGCACGATCCGGTGGCAACCGAGCGTGTCACAGTGCGTGACCTCTTGTGTCACCAGTCCGGGTTGCCACGCCATGACTGGGTATATTTCCCCGGCGATCGCGCTGCCGCTGAATTGCTGGGCGTCATGCGCTATTTGGAACTCAGCCGCGATATTCGCGCCGCCTATCAGTACAACAACCTCTGCTACAACGTCGCTGGTCTCCTGATCGAACGGGTCAGCGGACAAAGCTATGAAGCGTTCACACGCGAGCGGCTGACCGACAGGCTTGGCATGACGGTTGGCTTCACCCTGGACGATCTTGAAGTCTCGGCCGATGCTGCCCACGCCTATATGGTGCACGTGGACACGCGGTTACCTGCCATCCGTGTCCCGATCCGCACGATAGCCGCCGGGGCGATCAACACGTCGGTCGCCGACCTCGCGAACTGGATGCGGCTGCATCTCGGCAAAGGCGAGTTCGAGGGCGAACGCTTGCTGCCGGCAACGCTGATTGATGCACTGCATGCGCCCCGCGTCTACAACACATCACCGGGCTATCCGGAGTTCGGCGAAGCGCATTACGGTCTTGGCTTTCAATCGTTTAGCTATCGCGGTGATAGGCTGGTTTCGCACAGCGGTGGCGCCGTCGGCTGGGGCACGCTGATGACGCTTGTGCCGGAGTTTGGCGTTGGCGTTGCCGTCCTCACCAATCGCAGCGCGAGCCAGGTGCCTCAGACGCTGACGTGGTACATCATCGATCGGCTACGCGGCCGCGCGCCGGTCGATTGGCGCGAGCGGTACCGCAAGGAGCGCAACGAAAGCATAGCCCAAATGCAGGCCGACAAGAACGCGCGGGAGAAGTTCCGTCACACAAATACACAACCGGCCCACGACCTTGCGGCCTATGCCGGCGGCTACGAGCACCCGGCCTACGGCGTGATGTCGATTGAAGAGCAAACTGGAGTATTGCACTGGTCGTGGCGTGGCATGTTCGCGACGATGACCCACAGGCACTATGAGACCTTTGAATTGCCAGAGGTGCCGGACCGCCTGCTGCCGGACGGACTTGCCATCACTTTTCTGACTGATCGCGATGGCAATATTGTCAGCCTTTCGGCGCCGCTCGAGCCGATGGTGAAGGATATCGTGTTCGTGCGTCTTGCTGCCGGCGACTGTACGGATGCTAGTTTCCGCGCGCGGTGCGTCGGAGCCTACAAGGGTGGATCGACTATCCATCGCGTGACGCTAGACGCGCAAGACCAGCTGGAATTGAAGCCGGATAATCAGCCAGGCTACCGTCTTGCCCCTCAGCACGGTCGAAGATTTCGGATCGTCGAGCTAGAGAGGTTCTTTGTCGAATTTAGCGGAGAAGGCACGATCGTCGATGAAGTGATTTTTCATCAACCGAACGGCACGTTTGTCGCAACGCGCTTGCAGGGATAGCGCTCCGAGGTCGGCCATCAACACAATATTAAAAGCGCATTCGATGCCCACCTACATCGCACAGCGCAGACACATCACCTGGCAGGCCAGCATCTAGACCCGCGAACTGGCCCGGAACGGTGACACATCCTGTCTCGCGTAAGGCCCTGGAAAGGTTGCGATCACGAGATCACCAACCCATCGATTTGCGAGGCTCTCATTGATGCGCCACCTCGTATTGGACCACAGTTTTACCGTCTATCCTGTCAGTCCAGCCCTGCGAGCCGCCCCAGCCAATCGCGGGCGATGGCGCCCTGGTCGGCCTGGAACTGGCGCAGCGCCGGCAGGCCGGGCACCGGGGGCAGCAGCGACATCGCAGTGAAGAACCCGGCGATCCCAACAACGGCCGACCGCAGCGCGTTTGGCGCCGCCGCGCGTCCAACGGCGCTCCGAGCGAATAGCGCTTCCGGCAACGGGCCGCCCTGCATTGCGACCGACGGCGCGAGGCAAATGAGGTCGAGCCACGGCGCGCCGATCCGGGCGCACGGCCAGTCCACCACCACCGCGCCCCGCTCGGTGACGAGCAGGTTGTCAGCGCGCAGGTCCATATGGACCAGCGAGTTGCCGGCCGTCGCCTCGGCGATATCGGTCTCCAACGTGACCAGCGCCTCGAGGTGCCGACGGGACCACGCGTCAAGCGCGGGTGGCGGGTCGCTTCGGAGGCTCGCCCAGTAGCGCTGGCGGAAGAGCCCAGTCTCCGCAACCCGGCCGACGACGGTCTCCGGGACCGGCGACGGTGTCAGCGTCTCCGCCAGGCTGTCGACCGCGGCGAGGACGAGGCTTAGCTCGACGTTGTCCCAGGGCAGGGCCGGCATCCGGCCGTCGACCGCGTCAAACACCAGCACCACCCAACCGTCCGGTCCCTCGTCCAAGGACCCGCGCAGCCGTGGCACGGGCGCTGCCACTGGAAGCTGCGCGGCGACAAGCGCCTCCTGACGGTGGAACCGCGGCGAGTCGGGATTCGGGACCGGACTGATTGCCTTAAGGAAGACCGTCTCGCCGGTAATCGTCGTCAGGCGGGAGGCGACCCCGGGCGAGAACCCGCCAGGCTGGCTGTCAGCCCGGCCGACGGGCGCCCCCAGCCGGGCTTCGATTCGCGCCCGCGTCCCGAGCGGCAGGTCCGTCCACGTCTGCCGCTGCCCGCCGCCCGTCCGTAGCGAGTGAGACATCGTGCCCTCCTGGTCGTAGGGAATGTCGTCCCGGAAGGACCCCGCCGTCTACGCGAGCCCTGGCGCGAGTGTAGGCGGTTGGGGCAGCGGAGATAGAGGTTTGGCGCCAGTGGATTCGCACGGGCACCCATTTCGCTCCACCTCCTTTTTCGTGTTCGAACCCCCGAGGGCTCGAATTGAGAGGCTCAGTCACAGCAGCGCCGGCTAGTATTCTTCTGCATTTTTTCGGCAAAAGCAGGTGCGCGGCCAGCCCGCACGAACCTGCTGCTGCGCGCAACGCGCATGAATTTGTCGTCGATAGTCACGCCGACTTCAGCAAATCGTACACGCCGCGCTCGAATTGCCCATAGACCTTCATTGCGCGCGGATCGCCGAACGGGAGCACCTGCATCATGATCACGCCAGTCACGCGCCGTGCTGGGTCGATCCAGTAATGCGTGTTGAAGATGCCGGCCCAGGTCACGGTGCCGGCGCTGCGGCCGTTCGGTCCTTGCTGCAAGTTGATCATGTAGCCGAGCCCCCATTTGAGGCTCTGACCCGGGAAGAAATCGACGTCAGTTGAGCGCGCAGGCGTGGTCGACTTGAGGCGACCCGCCTCGACGTCGCCGATCTGGTTGCGGTTCATCAGCGCCACCGTTTCGGGCTTGAGAATGCGGGTACCGTTGAAGCTGCCCCCTTGCAGCAGCATGCGCGTGAAGGTCAGATAATCCGAGGCAGTCGAATAGAGGCCGCCACCGCCGCTCCGGAACTCGGGCGTGATCGGGGGCGTCTGCGGTTGCGGCTCCAGCGAGCCGTCCGGCTTGCGCTGATGCACGCTGACCAGCCGGGCCTGCTGCTGCTGGGAGAACACGTAGTCGGTATCCTTCATGCCGAGCGGACCGAAGATGTGGTCGCGGAAATAAGCATCGAGCGGCTTGTCGCTGACGGATTCCACGATGCGCCCAACCCAATCGGTGTTGACCCCGTACTCCCAGCGCTCCCCCGGATCGAAGATGAGCGGCATGCGGATCGACGCAAGCTTGCCGGTCGGGGTCGACGGCATGCCGGTCGCCTTTACGTAGCGGACCATGTCGGCATCCCAGACCTCGTAGCAGAAGCCGGCGGTATGCGTGAGCAGGTGACGCAGCGTGATCGGCCGCTTGGCCGGCCGCAGCTTCGGTGCGCCCGAGGCATCGAAGCCTTCTAGCACCTGCGGGGTGCCGAGCACCGGGTCGATATTGGGGACTGGATCCTCGAGCTTGAGCTTGCCCAGCTCGACCAGCTGCATGGCGGCCGTCGAGGTGACCGCCTTGGTCATCGAAGCGATGCGAAACACGGTGTCGCCGGTCATCGTCTCGCCGGTGGCGAGATCGCGGCTGCCGAAGGCACCTTCGTACAAAATGTCCTTGTCGGTCGCCGCCACTGCGACAAGGCCGGATACGTCCCTTGCCTCAGTTGCGGCACGTAGCACCGCGTCGAGGCGGCCGAGCGGCGTTGCGCTTCTGTCCTCGGCGCGTCCTGTGGCAACGCCGAGCGAGGCGGCGGTGCTCAGCGCTACCGTGGTCTTCAAGACTTTGCGGCGGCTCGGATGCTCGAATGTCATGGTCTCCTCCCTGTCAGCGGCGAGGAAAAAAATTATGGCCCCGTCTCAGGTCGAAATCAGTGCAGGAGAGCATAGCGCAGCTCGAGCGGCGCCGAAAGCAATGGTGCCGCCGCCGGCGTAGGGGTGCGCGAAGCTGAACACGACCATGACCGCTCGACACCCATCGCATGCCAACAGGCAACAGGCGTCACGCCATCCTGTCTTCGGTGGGCACCGGCCGGGGTCGTCGTCGCCTCGTGGCTCGACCCATCCGACGATTTCCCCGCCTCGTACAGAGCCGGCAGCCCGCAACCCGGGCTCATGGACCGCTTGTGGGTCGCAAAGACCCTGCCAGAAGCAAGGCTTGGCGGGTCAGAATCACTCCAATGCTCTGGTGCAGCACGTCTGTACGGCCACCACTCCTGTGGGGTACCACTTTGAGACCTAAGCCTGCCAAGGTAGCGAGTGCGGAGCAGCCCAGTGCACTGCAGGCCGGCCCAGTACGTCTTTTTGACAGGTCCCCCATGGAGATGCGAAAGGCGTCAGCGCGCCCGCGATTGGTCTGATGTAAGGTCGGCAAAATGCTCACGTCGTAAGCTTTACCGTCGTCGCTTGTGACAGCCCCGACCGAGCCTAGGAGACAGCACCGGAGCACGATGAACTACGACGAGACGACGATTGCCACCGCTTACGATACCGCGCGCGGCCACACGAGCGCTGTCATGCGGCAGTGGCTCGATCTGGTGGCCGAGCACATGCCGTTTGCGCCGCAGCTGATCGTCGATGTGGGCTGCGGTACAGGGCGCTTTTCGGAACCCCTAGCCAATAGGTTTGCTGCCAAGGTGATTGGCATCGATCCCTCGCAACGCATGCTGGCGGTGGCACGGACAAAGCCGGCCACCGGCCCCGTGGAATTCAGGTTAGCGCCAGCGGAGAAACTGCCCCTGGCCGACCGCAGCGCCGACCTCGTCTTCATGTCGATGGTGCTCCACCACCTGCTGGATAAGGAGGCCGCGGCGCGCGAGTGCCATCGCATCCTGCGTGTCGGTGGTCGCTTTTGCATGCGCACCTGCACTCGCGATATCGACTATCCCCAATCCCGCTTCTTTCCCGGCATCTTGCCCATGCTGAAGGCCGATCTGCCATCGGCTGCCGAGATCATCGTTCTGTTCGAAGCTGCCGGCCTCAAGAGCCGCACGCACCAGCTCGTCACACACACGCTGGCTACCGACTGGCAGCAATTCACCGACAGGCTCGCCTTGCGCGCCAACTCGTTTCTGGCCAGGCTACCGGACGAAGAATTTGCCGCCGGCATGGCTAAGCTGCGCAGCCACGCGGCACAAAGCGCCCCTGAGCACATCACGGAAATGATCGATTTCTTCGTCTTCGAGCGTTGATGGGCTCGCCCGCAGTAAGCATCAACGCGCGCCCTACTGCATGGCCGAAATCGTCGGAACCGCGCGATCATTCCAACGTTCGACGTCTCGTCCCCCAGAAGACTAGAACGACCCCGAGCGGTTGAAGGCTTCGCCCATTCATTGCCAGCTTGTCGGTCTACCGCCTATTATGCGGATGTTCTCAGGGCGGGGTGAAAGTCCCCACCGGCGGTATGCGACACAAGTTGCGAGCCCGCGAGCGCCTTCCGCTTGGAAGGGTCTAGCAGATCAGGTGAGATGCCTGAGCCGACGGTTATAGTCCGGATGGAAGAGAACGGGTGGTGCTGGTGTCCCGTCGGACATCGGATCGCGCGTGATCGCCTTGGGTGTTGTGTCGCTACCAAAGGAGATCGCTATGACACCCACCCGCTATGCCTTCGTCAGAGCCAACTGGCATGCCGAAATTGTGAACCGGGCCCTTGCTGGTTTTTGCGAGCTAATTCCCGCCGAACAAGTGGATGTGTATGACGTCCCTGGCGCTTTTGAGCTACCGCTGCTCGCCCGCGATCTCGCGGCAACCGGGCGATATGCTGCGATTGTCGCCGCTGCCTTTGTTGTCGACGGAGGAATCTATCGCCACGAGTTCGTCGCCCAGGCCGTCGTCGACGGGTTGATGCGCGCGGGTATGGATACCGGTGTGCCTGTTCTATCAGTTTCACTTACCCCGCATCAGTATCGAGAGACTGAACATCACGCGCAGATTTATCGCGCTCACTTTGTCGAGAAAGGGCACGAAGCCGCGAAGGCAGCGTTGATGATAGGACGAACCCGCGCGTCGATGGCAGCGTAGAGTTTGTCGAGGGGATGGACTCTCGGAGCTCCATCTCCTTCTTGCTCCCGACCATAGAGATGGCTATTCGCCCGCAGCGCCTGGGCAGCGGGTTGCAAATTGTAAAAAAACCTGCCCGAGATGCGCCTACTCGCTCGGACCGAGCGCCCCTGCGTATGCAGGCACCCACGCGACAGTTAGAGGGAAAGGTCGAGCAGACACCTAACGCCGTCGGGGTGGAAGTCGATGCGGGTGTCGGCCTCTCCAGTCGCTTGAATGAGTAGCGACCCAAACCCCTTGCAGATGGGCGCGGTCACGGGCGGCCCACCCGTTTCCTGCCAGGTCAAATGCAACTTGCGTCTCTCGGTGTCATTGGCCACGCCCCACAACACGTGCACTTGGCCAGTCTCATTGGACAAGGCGCCATACTTGACCGCGTTGGTTGCAAGCTCGTGGAGGCAGAGGGTGAGACTGAGTGAGGTATTTGCCGGCACCCACACCATCGGACCTTCGGCAACCAAACGATCATCTTGTTTTGATGCGAACGGCTTCAGTGCCCTACTCACTACCTCGTGGAGGGGGGCTCGGTCCCAGTTTTTGGTGGCGAGCACTTCATGGGCTTCGCCCAGAGCATGCAAACGCGCCAAAAACGTTTGCAAGGCGCCGGCGCTGGTCTGAGACAAGGTTTGCGTCGCAATGGCCTGAACCGTCGCGAGAGTGTTCTTGATTCGGTGCCGGCTCTCGTTCAAGAGCAGCTCCCTAGCTCCCTCGGCACTCTGGCGCTCGTCCTCCGCGCGCATGCGCTCAATGCCGAACCCGAGTTGCCGGGCGATGGTGACGGCAACAGTCATGTCGGTTTCGCTGAACTCGTGAGGTGCTGGGTAGTAGGCCATGAACTTGCCGATGAGCGCGCCTTTAGTGGCCAGAGGAATGAAAGCAACTGCCGCTATCCCTTCGGCCTTGATAATAGCCTTCAAGGAGGCATCGAGCTCGCTGGATTCGACGTCGCTGATGCCAATCGGCTCGGGGTCTTTGGCATCGCGCACCCACGGGGAGTGCCCTTCGACGGCCCGGCAGTACCCATCCGATAAACCGCGCCAGGCCACGAACCTCATGGTACTGGCATCATCGAACAACAGGATCGAGGCCCGCTCACACCCAAGTGCACGGATAATGGCATCGAGAGCAGCCTCGTAGATGTCGTCGGCGGACTCGGCACGGAACAACCTGTCGGTGAAGTGGTAGAGAGCAGCCTGCGTTTCCTCGGCTTGCTTGCGTGAGCCAATGTCCCGCGCGATTTTGGACGCACCGACGACCTGGCCAGTGGCGTCCTGGATAGGCGACACGGTCAGCGAGATCTGAATGCGTTTGCCATCCTTGCGCTGCCGGACCGTCTCGTAATGCTCGATCCGCTCACCCCGCCTGATCCGCGCAAGAATGCATGCTTCCTCGTCCCGAAGTTCGGGTGGGAAGAGGATGGTGATCGGCTGGCCAATGACTTCTTCGGCCTCAAAACCAAAGAGCTTCGAAGCGCCCCTGTTCCAAGTGGCGATGATTCCGTTCAGGTCTTTGCTAATGATGGCATCGTCGGACGACTGGACGATGGCAGCGAGCTGCTGGGCATGGCTCTGATTTAACGCATCGACGGTGGCCCGCACGCCTTCCTGTAGTCGCTGCGCCAAGCTGCCAAGGAATCCCGGCCGCTCAGGCTGATCTCCATCCGGGCCTTGCTGTTCGAATGCTGTTGCCACACCATGTGCCCCAGCTACTTGCGTGCCTTTTGACTAAGCTGCCGAGCGGAGCAAAGTCAACGACATGCATCTGGAAATTTCAGTACGAAACCATGCAGATCCAGCTTGGCGAGTGCACTGCAAAAAGCCCTGGCCTTGTCCGGGTTGAGACGGCTTGAGCTCTTTGAAAAGATAAGGTGAGAAATATGCCGGGCGCAAGTGGGAGCGATCAGATGCTATTCGATCACCCCCGAAGGGGCCGAGTTCGACACTTGAGGCGCCACGCGCCGGGACGGTGTTGACCTACCGTTCATACTCGCCCACCGGCACGTCGCATGAGCTTGAAAAAAAGGTCTCATTTCCCTGCGCGCGATGGCATCGTCGTCATTGATCGGGGCCGTCCCGAGGAGAATGCCAACAGGCTCTACGGGTGCCCAAAGTCGAGTTCGATGAGCACTTTGCGGCCGCGGCATGTGGCTAGCGCGCTGTGGTTCACGGCGATCCGCAGCGCCGAACAACGCTTGGTTATTCGGCCCCGATCGGACGTCTTAGCGTGGCGAGTCCCCGTGCCTGTTAGCCTTTTTCTCCACAATCTTCTTGTTGTTTGACTGAAACGGCAATGGTTGCGACGGCACCGATCAAGCTGAGGCCGCCCGCCATCAGCCAGTAACCGAACGCATGGCCGAAGCGCTGCACCAGCAGCACTGATATGGTAGCCAAGGCAAATCCGAGCGCGATCACGAACGGGAGTGCGATCGACGCCCGGTCTACATATTTGAGGACGAGGCCGGTTGCCGCCCGCTTAGCTTGTTTTATGAGGCCGGCAAACACGGTCTTCTCCTTTCGTCCGGGGGTTATGACTTCCAGATCGCGCCGATGACAAAGCCAACGACGGCGGCCATCGCCAATGTGATCATTGGCTGATCTTACAAAGATGTGTCGAGTGCGCGCTTCATGTTTCCCGACACTTGCTGCATGCGTTCACCGGCCTCGCGGCCTTGTTCGGCGAGACGAGTGGCGATGCCCTCGGTCTGGTTGGCAACCCTGCTGAACTGCTCGGTTTGCTTTGTCTTTCAGATTCGAGATCTGGTCTGATGCGTGACCGTCGGAAACTCTTGGCCATGGCTGTGCTCCGTGAGGACTGTCCTGATTTCAGGAACGCCACGGCGCTGCGTTGGTTCAGGCGGCGGGCTCCACCCTCGGCCTCGCGTCCATTGGCTTTGTGTGCTGCTCGCGTGTTTGGCCGCAAGGCGCTTGCGCTCTCGCGTTAGGCGTGCCACCCCAAGATTTTTCATGACGCCACATTTCCCAGCAATCGCGGGCTGCCAGTCGTTGGCATGTGATGCGGTGCTGCTGTGGGGCGAGGAGGCTACGCACGGACAGACGATGCTGGGCCGTGGGTAACGAGCGGCAGGGAAGAAAAACAGACCCCGCCGAGGCGGGGTTGGAGACAAAGACTGGAGACTGCAAACTCTGATTATGGCTTTCTCTTATTATGGCTTTGTCGCAGGCGCTGGAGCAGTTGAAGGTTTTGTCTGTGGTGCCGCATTCATATTTGATCCTGGACGCGCCAACTCGGTTGTTGTCGGTGCATGTTCAGTCGTCCTTGCTCCCGGCACGCTCGCACGATCGCTTGCAAAGAGTAGCCAGGCGCCGATGGCGATGAGCGCCGCAATGATAAGTAGTGGGAGCACATTCCAGTCACCCTCTTCGGTCCGAGTAGCCCGGTCCCAGGCTGTCCTGTTGCGGGGGGCACCAAGTCGATCGGTTGGTGGGTCGTCGCTGGTTGGCGGGAGATCATTTCTGGGTCTCTGATCCATCTCACTCTCTTTCAACCGCTCACCGGGATTGCTCATTGCTGCTACCCTGCTCCGCCGCGACTGACGTTGCCGCTCCAGGACGCGCGCTCTTCGCGCCTGCCGGCTCGGCGACTTCGAAGCTCGGGCTTAGGAAGAAAAACGTAAGCAGACATGTCGCCGCCAGGCTGACCAGGATCGGCAAGAACGCCCAAAGTAAATCGTCGCCGCCTGTGCGCGAGAGTTTTTCGTGGTCGGAAGCCGGAACGTCCATCGAATGCATATCGCTGTTCATGCCGAGGAAACTTGTGCTCCATCAGAAGGTTCCGACTTGCCCCTTTAAATGCTGTGTTAACGCCGGGCCCTGCTGCCGTTGGAAGGACATTGCGACGGTAGCAAACCATACGAAGCCGACTTGGTTCGTTGGGTGTTGAAATCCAAACCGCCTCGATATGTGGAGGCGCCTTTGCATCGGCGACCGAGGCACTGCGAGCCGCCAGCGAGGATGCACCGCCGATGACGAGGAGGAGATATTTACGCCGTAGAGACGCGGAGGAGTTACGGCTGCATCACGCGATGAATCTGAGGATCTGGTTCGCTCAGACGCCGGAAGAGTCTGCATAGCCGTGTCGCGCGTTTCAGCGCATTAAGGCGCCGCCTGCATCGTAGCGGCCTCAATGACCAGGATGCTTAAGAGGACTTGAGGAGCATGAAGTGTGGCGATCATTCGTATTTCGGGCTGGTGAACGGCCGCCGCGATCGGCTCGGTAGGGGCAAGCGGACCTCAGTCCGGCAACTTGTTTGGGTCGATCATTGTCGTGACCGGTCCAGCGCAAGGAACGATCGGCGCTTTCGCACTTCCTTTAAAGGCTACCGTTCTGCCGTTCCATTCCATGTGAGGTCTGTCCTTCATGCCGAACGGAAAATGTATGCCCAAGTGAGGGTTCTTCTTCGCGAAATCTTGCATGCATTCATATTCAGCCTTTGTACCCGCACCAGCGCGCACATCGATCGCCCATCCATAGAAGTGGCGTGACGGTTTGGAACGTGAACACGGTCCTTTTTCTCCGGCGCAGACGCAGGTCTGCTCCTGCAGTGTGCGGTGCGCGGATGTAACCGTCACCGCGCCGTGTGTTTCAACAAAGGCTCTAAGGAATACGGCAGCTGCCTCTAGCAATGGACGTTTGAGACGCTCGATATTTTTTTCCTCGTACGTTCTGCAATCGTATTTTAAGGTTGGTGCCTGCTGCTCCAGGCCCTTAATGAAGGAGATTGCGGTCGTCGGCTTCAGGAGCGTATCGTCTGCGAGCGCACCTTCTACGGCGAAGCTGACTAGAATAACCAAGGCAATAGTCGACCGCACGGCTTCCCCCCTCCCCGATCGGCCGTCGCATTGCCAAAATGCGGCGTGCCAAGTCTTTTGTGCGTCGGAGTTTGGCCGATACCGGCGGCAAGAGCAATCTTCGCCGAGACCCCACCAAGCTAGCGCGGTTAGACCTTTGTCCTTCAATCCCGCGCATCGAGCCAGTAAATGGCGGGCGCCGCCGCTCGGTTTTCCGATCAAACGGCATCGGGTCGATCGGCAGCCGTTGCACGTTCAGATGTTGGCATCCGCGCCTTTGCGGCAGGAAAGTCGCTCAACCGTGTGGTCCGGGCCGGTGGTCGCCCGGCTCGCTAATTCCCGTTGACTATGCTAGGCTTATGCGTGGCTAAGCGAGCAACACCAACGACTTTCGTTGTCGAACACACGAACTGCGGCCGGTCAGTCCGGGCTGGGTCCGACCGTGTTTTATTCGTCACCCAACGCCATCGTTCAGCAAGAAAGGGAAAGTTAGCGGTCGTCGTATCGGACGGCGAGCCGGTCACTGCGGGAAACCGATATTCGCGCCCGTATTGGATTCGTTGCTGACGTCTTGCGCCCGCGTCGCACCATCCGGGCCAAGGCGGCCGCCGCAGGATCGGGTACCAGCGCGCCGCTACAAGGAGCCTTCATGGATCTCCAATACGAGCTCGGCCGCGTCGCCCAGGTCAACCAGGACATTGAGGCGGCGAACGCGCGTATAGCCGAACTTGCGTCGGAGGCGAGCAAGCTCGAGCGCATTGGACAAGATGTTAGTGAAATCAAAGCCACGTTGAGGCGTTGTCACGCAATGGTGGACCATATGGTCCGCGAGAGGGACAAACTCACCTTGATGATTGCGAAAGTGCTTCTGCAATAAGCTTGCGGCGGGCTGTAGATCCACCCTTGTCGGTCTAAGCACGAGGCGGAAAAAGTCGTGCGCACCCAAGCAATGCTCGCAACAATTTTCACTTATCCTTATCACCCTTGGCACGTAGCTCTGCACGCTCGGCCAACCGCTCGTAGGATTGCGCGACCCCGAGCATCGTGCGCTTCGCAACGGGATCGGTCATGCCGTTGGCGATTGCGCGCGCTTCGGCAGCACGCTGCTGCCAGCTCTCGGGGTTGTTCAGCAGATCCGACATTCGGCACCTGAAGCACCGTATCCCGTTTAAATTTTCACGGCTTGCGGAGACGAACCATTCGCGCCTCTTTCAGTCATGATCTTGCAAGTTGCGCCAGATCCTTGCGCATCAAAGGCCCCTTCGTGGCCGAGCGCCGCACAATCTCAGGGGCATATGTGCCCAGAGTGTGGGGAGACCAAAAAGCAACGATGATGCGTTGAGTTCGTTGCATGAAAAGATGGTAATCTGGTCGAGGTACGGCGCGTTCTTTTTAACGTCCGCTTGCGCATTGGGCTGTGACTGGCTTCACAGGGGATGAATGGTCACTCGCAACGCTTCTTTGCGTAGCCCGGCGCGTCTTCGCCCGGGAGAGACTGCAGCACGCATGCCTGCTGGATTGGCATCCATTGTCTGCCCAGGGAGTCGAGCCGTCGGCACAACTTGAGCTACGTCGCTCACGGCGAATTCCTCACAGGCCTCGCGTGATGAACCGCGTCTAAACATGCGCTTCAAGCAGCATTCACTCCCGCCATGGCAATCTCGGTCATCAAGGAAGGTTGGTCCTTCATCGCGTGGAGATAACGATGAAACTCTCTGTCTTGTTAGTTGGGTCCAGCGTGCTGGTCGCCACCGCGGCGCCCAGTTTCGCGCATGACTGGTATTCGGGGCGAGACATCGATGCCCGGCAGGAATGGCAAAGGGATCGCATTCAACGTGCGCGTCGTTCCGGCGAGCTGACCGGGCACGAGTACCGAAGTCTGATGTCCGAACAGCGTCGTATCACGGAGATCGAGCGGCGCGCCAAGTCCGATGGAGTGTTGACTTGGCGTGAACGCGACGCCATTCGCGGCGCGCAACACGAAGCTGGACGCCATATCTACCGCGAGGCGCATGACCGCCAAGGTTCGTGGTGGCGCCGTTGGCGCTCCTACTAACCGGTCAAAGAAGGGTTTCAAAGAGCGTGCCATTCGGTTCGTATTCACGCTGCAACCGCCACTGAGACGAGCGGACTGGCGCTACGTAACTATGGCGCTCAGCTATACGAACTCACGATCGCACGGACCAATCGTCAAGTTGCCTTACCCAACCGTGCCGTGCTCAGCATTGACCACGCAGGTGTGCAACGCTCGGAGGTAGCGGCAATCGCCTCCGCGCCAAGCGCGGTATTGGACCCGTTGCGATGGGCAAAAGGCGCACCGCTTTCAGGTCTCGACGTCAGCGCAGTCCTCCTGGTCCGCGTCACTCAGCTGAGCCTCCGCCAATTTGTTTCGCGCGCTTTGACTGCCCGAGCGTCCTTGGCGAGATTGCCGGCGATATCAGCCTACGCATTGTCGAATGCCTGGTTGAGGGTGGCCAACGCATCTGGTCAGTGTAGTCCATTGCTGCCAACGGGAGCGGGCGATGTCATGACATTGTCCCGACCTACTGCAGGCGAGAAGGCCGGATGTCCATTCATCGGCGGATGGGCCCTGATTGGCCCCATTGCCGCACTTTTCAACCAAAATCCTGTGACGCCGTCCCTTTAAAGAGAGAGCGCGCGCTCTTTCGCAGCGTTGCCATGACCACTATCTGCACAGCCAATGGAAAACATTGAACCGCGGCGCTGTGATCGGCCGTTACCATTTCGGCTCGCTAAAGTGGATCGGCATTACAAATCGGGGGGCAGCATGAGACGCTTAGTGATGTTTGTCTTAACTGGCTTGTTTGTGGCGCCTGCTGCACTGGTGGCGCAAACGGCACCATGTCGGATCGTGACGATAACCGGGTCGCAGGGTGGTCCCGGTTTGTGCAATGGTCTTGCCGGATCCGGAACGTTGGTGCGTTATGGCGACGAAAGTGACAAATGCAACGGCCGTGCGGCTGCAGTTCGATACCGGTCGTGGCACCCGCCTCCGGCTGTCGCAAGTGGGTGTGCAGCCTGAGCAGCTCACCGCCATCTTCTTCACTCACATGCATTCCGATCACGTTGAAGGCTTCATCGATATTATGCAATTGCGTTGGCATAACGTAGGCGCAAAACTGGATGTGGTGCGTAGTGCCGATGCCGTCTCGCCCTTAGGCCATACCGTGAGCTGCAAGAAGTTCACTGCCCATATCGGTGACACTCTCTTTCACACCGGTGAGATTGCTCAGCGCGTAACGGAGGATAAAAGGCGGCCGTCCGGCGGGCCAGCGGAGCTTACCAACGTCATCACCTTCGAGCCTGGCGAGGACCCGCAATCGGTTTGGACATTGGGCGAAGTGCGGGTGCAGGCAATTCGTTCTACCCACATGCCCGGCCATGCCTCCTATCGCGTGGATACACCTGCTGGCAGTGTGGTCATCGGCGGTGACGCCGGAAACGATAAATCCGTGCCTCCGCGCGACTACTCAACCTCTGATCAACTTGAGAAATTAGCCAAGGCCGCCGATGTCATGGTGCACTCAGTCATCCATCCCATCATGGCTCCCGACACGGGCGGCGGCTTTGCAGCCCCAGTGTATAATCGTCTCAGCACGGTGGGCGATCTGGGGGCGATGGCCCGGCGGGCGGGCGTCAAGCATCTCATGCTTACACACATGATTCCGCCGCTCGGAGCCGACCAACTGGGGCGATACAAATTGCCTGCGGTGCTGACCGAAGCCGACTATCGCAAACCGGTCGAGGCCTCCGGCTTCCAGGGAAGCATTGTGGTGGGGACTGATCTTGCGAGCGTGCATCTGCCGTCGAACTGAAAGAGGTTTGCGCCCGGTATCAGCCTGCTAGGCAACCAGCGTGACGAGCGCATCTGAAGAATCTCCGCCAACAGACTGCCTCGCCGCCACTGTGGAGATTGCGAAAAACCTGCCTTCTTGCTGTGAAGGCGCAACGGTGTCCAGATCGAATGATACGGTTGATTGCGAGAAACGGACCGAGGAGGGTCCCAAGCCGGCGTGCCGGAGGAGGTGACGCGTGAGTAGCTCCGCTCTCGAACAGGCCAAGATACAAGCCCAGGTCTTGGTTCCTCTCATCAAGGTGCTTCAGGCGGAATTGGGCGAGGAACGAGCGAACGCACTTGTCCGCAAAGCTCTCGGCGGTGTGTATCGTCGCCTCGGCGAACAGTGGTTGCAGACAAAAGGCTCCAGGAACGTGGGAGAAGGCATGGCGTCGGCGTTTGCGGCATTCGCCAAAGGTGACGCCCTCGACTACAGTGTCCGCGCGCAGTCGCAAGAGACCTATGAGATCGATGTCACGAGATGCCGGTACGCACAGTTCTATCAGGCGTTGGGTGAGCCAGAGCTTGGATTCTTGCTCGTTTGTAGCTCGGACTTCCCGTTCGCCGAGGGTTTTGACCCCGACCTAACGCTCACGCGCTCACAGACCATCATGCAGGGCGCGAGCCATTGCGATTTTCGCTACAGACGGCGAAAAGACGGGTAATCCCATTGGTGTCAAAACTGCGCCTGCAAAAGACGCCCCTGCCACGCAGAAAGGCCTCTAAACCCGGTGAAAATCGCGTTCAGAAAATGTCTGCCTCCAGCCGATACCGTCTTTTTAGGCCGAGAGTCTGGCCGCGGCCGTCAGCAAAGAGAGCCCCTCAACGGCGGAGGCTGCAAGCAACGCATCCGTGGCCCCGGCAGTTCGGCGATGGCTAGACAATAAGTCGAAAAGCACGCGATCGCTGCCATTGCGGCCTTGAACCAGCGGGTAAAAATGACCTTGCTGAGGCGGGCGGCGCGGCAGGGACCGGCACCCAAGCGACCTTAATGTCATTGGCTCTCCTCGTTTTTGCGGGGTTATAGCGGGCCGCTTGCGAGCGGCCGCGAGGGGAACTAAAAACATCCCCTTCGGCAACGGACCGAGGCCGGTCCGAACTTCCGACTGCCAAAAACGCTTGCTGCCGGAGTGGATGTCGCCGACCGATGAACAAACGGATGGCGTTTCCCTTTGAGGTTCCCAGGCAAAGATGGCTTGCTGCTGTCGGCCTTGGGTTAGCGATTGGTATTGCCTATTTCGCGGCCGCTCACTTTGGTTTGGCTCTGCGTACCAAGCCAGAAGGCATAGCCATCTTTTGGCCGGCCGCAGGCATCGCCGTAGGCGCGCTGATCGCGCTTGGTCCGATCACACGCCTACCTATCGCCGTCGGGGTGGTCTGCGCTACCGCGCTCTCCAATGCCTTGGTCGGCAGAAACGTCTGGGTCGCGGTTGTTTTCGGCTTGGTCAACGCGGCCCAAACCCTGCTTACCGCTTGGTTGATCGAACAGAATTTCGGCAGGTTTTTTAAATTAGAGGACGTACCGCACGTGCTGGGGTTTCTGGTTGCGAGCGCAATCGGAGCCGCCCTTGCAGCGGTCGGAGCCGCCGCCGCTGTCAGCCTGGTCGCGCCGGCCGCGTCGCCCCTCAATGTGTGGCGCCTTTGGTTTGCGGCCTGCTCGCTCGGGATCGTCACGGTCGCGCCGGTTCTGATCGGACTGGGTCAGGCCCTGCGTGAGCCGCCGACGCGCGACGAGTTAATCGAAGGCGCAGCGGGGGTGGTGACCCTGGCTGTCATGAGCGTAGTTCTCATATCACTGCCACAAGGACCTTGGACAACGGCGTTGCCCGTGGCCCTCGTTTTTCCGCTCTTGCTCTGGATTGCCGTACGTTGCCGACCGGTGTTCGCAGCCGCGGCAGCATTTGTCATGACGCTGGCCGTCCTTTGGTCGACGACCTTTGGCATGGGACATTTTGGCGACGCGCGCGTGCCTCTTGCAGACCGCATCCTCGCCGCGCAAACCCTCGTATTGGTTGGTGCTCTGTTGGTTTTGATTCTGGCGGCGCTGTTTGCCGAGCGTCGTCGGAGCGAAGCGGTGCTCAAGCAGAGCAAGGAACATCTTCAGCAGGCTCTTGACGGGGCCTCGCTGGGTGCTTTCAGCATCAACCTTGCCACCGGTGACCTCGAGTGCGATGCGCGCGCCGCTGAGATCCACGGACACAAGGTACCACCGCTCACCAGTAAGGAAGTGCGACGGTTCGTGCATCCAGACGACCGAGCACGCATCGACGCCGGATTGGCGCAGGTCGAGCGAACGGGTGGGGCCTGGCAGACCGAATATCGGGTCGTGCATCGGCTTAGCCCTGCCTGTGCCCCGGAAACGCGGTGGGTAGCATTAGACGGCTCAATCGTACGCAACGCACGCGGCATTCCGGTGAGCTTGCGCGGGACTGTCCGCGATATCACCCAACGCAAGAAGGCTGAGCAGGAACTCGCCGAGCGCAACCTTCAACTCGCGCTGGCAGGCAAGGCCGCACTCGTCGGCAGCTACGCCTATGATGTTAGAACAGACCAGATGGAAGTTTCTGAAGGCTATGCGGTGATTCACGGCTTGCCGGAGGGGACGACCAAAACGGCGCGCCGTGAATGGCAGGTCAGAGTGCATCCTGAGGATGTCGGGAAGCTCGACAACCTTCGGCGCATCGCATTCGAGTGTCGACGGGGCGAGTACAACGCCGACTATCGCACGGTCCTTCCTGGTCGGGGTGTGCGCTGGATCGAATCACGCAGCTTTATTTCCTACAATGGCGATGGGCAACCGGAACGAGTAATCGGCGTCAACATCGATGTTACGGAGCGCAAACACACCGAGGCTCTGCTGAGCGAGAGCAATGCCCTTTTGGGGGATGCGATGGCGGCCGGACAGGTGATGGCTTTCGAATGGGACGCCGCCACGCGTGTGTCGAAGCGCTGTGAAATGGCTGCCGAGATCCTGGGATACTTACAGCAAAGCAGCGGCGCGCAGCACGATGATTTCTTAAAGCGCGTCCATCGCGAGGATCGTGATGGCGTCAAGACGAATATTCGCAAGCTTTGTCCGGGGCAGCCATCATACGCCATGAATTTCCGCTTCATCCGTCCGGATGGCCGACAGGTTTGGCTCGAGGAAACGGCAAAAGGTGAATTTAATGCTGCGGGCAGCCTCTTGCGCATAAAGGGCCTGACGCGGGACATCACCGAGCGCAAGGCTCTTGAAGAACAAAAGAATCTGCTGATTGCAGAGCTCGACCACCGGGTCAAGAATGTCCTTGCCATCGTCGCAGTAGTGGCCTCGCGCACGCAGGAGACAAACAGCTCGATGGCGGATTTCGTCGCTGCCTTAGAGGGACGTATTCAATCGATGGCAGCAACGCACGAGCTGCTCAGCCATCGGCGCTGGCAGGGAATACCGCTTGCTCAGTTGGTTCAGCGTGAGCTCGCACCTTATGCGACCGATACCAACACACGCATTGACGGGGCTGACGACATTCTGAGCGCGGATGCGGGTCAAGCTGTTGCAATGGTGATCCACGAGCTCGCCACCAATGCCGCCAAATTCGGCGCGCTCTCGGCCGCGGCTGGCAATGTCTACGTGCGCTGGAGCCAAGGGCAGAACGGACACTCACATGGCCGACTTTGTATCGAGTGGGTGGAGAGCGGTGGCCCGAAGGTCCTGCCAAACACCCGGTCGGGATACGGGACCAGCGTAATTCGTGATCTGATACCTTATGAACTTGGGGGCACGGTTGACCTCGTGCTTGCCCCCGAGGGGGTTCGTTGCGATATAAAAATTCCCATTCATTGGCTCAGCGACGGCGAGCCACGAGGAGATGCTGCGACCGACCTTAGGCCCCGCGACCATCCCGCAAGCGCCCATCACGCCAATCTATCTTAGACCTTTGAACTGTGGTCGTCGCAAGCGGAGCATCCACCGCGACCCTCGCATCTCCTCACCGCGACCCTTGTATCTCCTGTGGCAGGGGCGCAATCTTGTTGACACGCCCGCAGGGGACCGGCCCGCGGCGCCGCGGGCCTTCGCGCCAAGCACCGGGGCGCCGGAGCAGGGCCTGCGTCCTTGGCCGCGAGCGTGAGGGCGTGAAGGTAAGCGTCCGCACTCGATCATTGCGGACAAGCTATCGTGGTCGCGGTCGGCGTTGTTGATGCGGTGCGCGTTGGGAGCAGTTGATAATTCGGCGCAGCGAAGGCGCGCGCAAGGGTGGGGCTTGACGGCCCGCACCGTCCGCTAGAGCAGACACCCGCAATATGCTCCAGCCTTCACGCTGGACACCCCAAACACAATTTATGCCGTGGAAAGACGATTAAAGTATGGCATTGCCGCAGCCGCGGATCGGTTCGGCGTTCGAAGGCATCTTGGGGGTGAGCGCCCGTCGCAACCAGTTGGCACTATAGACCAAAACCGTTCCCAACCGAGCAAAAGGGCAGGTAAACGGGCAGGCATCGATTTTGCCGAAAGGACGGCGAGATTGAGCAGCTTGCGGCTTACCACCGTCGATGGCCGCGAACGCCTCGGCAATGCTATCACTCAGCCAAAAGCCGTGCCGAAAGGGCTCCTCTCTCACCCAACGGTGCGGCGGGTATCGCATGGCGTCGAAGGCTGGACGTCAGAGTTGCGGCGCGCGGTACAGGCAACATGGGAAGGAGAACTACCGATGTGGACGATGGCGGTGCCGTGGTGGGAATTTTTAGTGCGCGGCGCAATTGTCTATCTGTTTCTGCTCGTCTTGTTGCGTTTAAGCGGAAAGCGTCAGGTCGGTCAGCTTGCACCTTTCGACCTGGTGTTGCTTCTGGTTCTGAGCAACGCCGTTCAGAACTCAATGAACGGTGGCGACAATTCTGTAATCGGCGGTTTGCTCTCAGCCTCGACACTGGTGGCACTAAACTGGGTTATCGGTTACGTGACTTTCAGGAGCAAGCGTTTCGAACAGTTTGTGGAGGGCAAACCGCAGATCATCATTCACGATGGTCATGTTTATCGGGACGTGATGAATCGCGAGAGATTGACCCAGCATGAGCTCGAGGCAGCCCTTCGCGCCGCCGGGTGTGCGGCGATCACTGACGTACATTTTGCGATTTTCGAAAACAACGGCCAAATCAGCGTGCGTCGCAAGGACAAAAGCTAGCAAGTGGGGTCGATGCACTGGTATCGGGTACGGCAATCGATGCATAGATATACGTTGCACCTGAGGGCGTCGTCGTGGAGTGGAAGGCTGTCCGCCTTTTTGAGACCGGCTCGCGTGTCTGGCTCGCTCCCTCAATTTGGTGGCGCAATCGGCGGTGCTCGGGTTTGGCGGGCCCGCTTGTCCTGGTCGGTCGCGGCGCCGACTTTTTTCGTCATAGTGCCGTAGCTCCGCTGCCGAGATCCTCGGTGTGATGGCAGCAGGAGCTAGTCTTCGCGAGGAGTGAGAGGGCACCCGGTGCGCAATATCACGATTAGACCGGCCAAGGTGGCCGACCTGGGAGCCTTGTCACAACGATCCTCATTTGCGACGTGAACAGTACCTGCGTCAGCACCTGCATGCTCGTCGTTTGTCTCAATTTTTCGAGGTGCGGGCGCCCATTTGCGCTCATCGAAAATGTTGTGACGCACCGAGACCACCGCCGGCAGGGGTATGGTCGAAGTGTCGTTCAACGCGCTATCGAGGCCGCCCGCCAACGGGGATGCTACCGCGTAAGCCTAGTGACCGGGTCTCGGCGACATGAGACGCTGCGTTTCTATGAGACGGCAGGAATGCAAAGGGATGCGAAAACGGCATTCGAGGCACGGTTTGTCTAGGAGGCCTTCCTTCCGCCCTGGCATCGGCGTCCACGATGTTTGTTATGGCCCGAGCCTCGCGATATCCTGGCCAGCAGGCGCCAACCCGATCGGGGTCGAAGCACCGGCCCGATGCGCTCGAGCGCGGCTTGTGCCGTCTTGCTAACAATCCGACGCCATGCTGTCGTTGCCGAATTGCTCCTGCAGGATGAGTGCCCATGATCAAGCTCTACGATAGTGCGTTCAGTCCCTTCGCTCGCAAGGTGCGAATGGTCCTCGACTTCAAGGGCATCGACTATGAAGTCGTGGACGGCCTGCTGAAGGCCAATCACGCTGCCCTTAAACGGGTGAACGGCCGCGTTGAAGTGCCGGCGCTGGTCGACGATGAAATCGTTGTCGTGAACTCGGCGGACATTGTGGCCTACCTGGAGCATTGCTATCCAACGAAGCCTATCTACCCCGTCTCTCCCGCCGCTCGCGTCCACGCCCGCGCGTGGGAGCGTGCGGCCGATACCTTCATCGATCCGATTCTGGTCGATGTTTCCTACTGGAAATGGGCGGATCGCCCCGATCGTATGCCGGACGGTCTGCTCGCGGCGGCGCGCGCCGACCTCCGGCTTGTGTACGACGAACTCGACCGGGAGCTCGCGGATCGCGAATATGTGAGCGGGCCATTCTCCATTTCCGACATTGCGCTCTTTCCGCACTTGGCGAGTGCGAAAGCAATGCAGGTCGAGTTTTCGGCAGACGCGCAGCCCAATCTCGCGCGATGGTTCAAGGTGATGCGATCGCTGCCGATTTGCGCCGCTGATACACAGCGAGCAAGACGCTACCTGGCGCATATGCAACAGGTGGATTTGGAGAAGAGACGCATCTTCTGGCGTGGCGATCGCATCGAGTGGCTATTGGCGCGCGGCTTTCAGCAATGGTTCTTCAAGGAGATCGATGAGGGGCGCGTGCTCTGGCCAGGGCCTGCCCTGCCGGCGCCGCTCAAGCAAGGCGCGCATCACACCTAGGCGCGGGGATCAACCGGGAATGGAAGATACTGGTGCCCTTAGAAACGCTGGTAGGTCCTCGCAGCGCTTCACAAAGCGCGATAGCCGGGGAAATCGTCCCGCCAAATCCAACTTTGACCGTACGGTGCTGGCGAAGGTGTAGGCGACGGCCGTGGTCACGTCGGCCTGGCTGATGTTCTGCGTCCCAGCAATCCACCCTTCAAGCCCGACCTTGGCTGCGATTCCGTCCAAGTGTTCGAAGCCCGCAAGGACCTGCCTGTCGTTGTGCTCGATCCAAGGTGCGTGTAGCTTCTCCGCGGGGCGCACGCGGCCCTCGTAGAAGGACCACTGTGCCTTCTCCGCGCACGCCGCGGCAAATTGCGGTCGTCTGCACAACGCGACGCCGTTGCAGGCCTTCGCTTGGCGTCAGACACCGTTCCGTCCCGACGAGACGATCGATCTCGTCGAGAATGGCACCACTCTCGAAAAGGGTGCTGCCATCATCGGATACGCACGAGCGGATTATAACGCCGAACCACGGCCGGGTCCTTGAATATGAAGATCTCATCAAGTTCAACGGCCAGGCGAGGATGTTCAGGCTCACCGCCACGCGACCAACGTAAGGCGATAGATAATTGCCAATCAGTTTCATGCCGTGCCTCCCAACCGCTGCACGATTGTAGCCGCCGCGCCGATTTTGCGGAACTCGGCTCCGGCGGATCGCCGCGGTCTTGGCCCTGGTCGGCAAAAGATCCAGCCGCCGCCGTCCGGCGTGAGCCAACGCGTGGGTCGGCGCCAATCAGGCAAGCGAGCAACGGTCCGTCGGCCCGCGTCGCTACCGCAATGGTGGGTCAACCGCGCCGGGCCGGCGCTCCACTTCTGGCCGGCCGCACCATCCTTGTCTAATTGTCGAGGTTAGCTAGCTCTTCCTTGAAGAGGTGTCGTGGCGGCGGGTCTTGCGCTATGGGCAGCAAAATGGACAAACTCTACCTTAGAGTGGCGCTCAGCCTCCTGCAGCTCCCCCTCATCGTCGGAGCCCTGGTGTTCCTACCCGCTTGGACGTTCGACTACGTTCAGGCGTGGCTGTTTACGGCCGTCTTCTTTGCCTGCTCGCTGGCCATCACGGTCTATCTCGCGGTCAAAGACCCCAAGCTTCTTGAGCGCCGCATGCGCGTCGGGCCCGGCGCCGAAGCAGAGCCTTCGCAGAAGGTCATCATGGCGGTTGCCCTGCTGGCGATCGGCGGCCTGCCGGTCGTTTCGGCCATCGACCACCGGCTGGCCTGGTCGCAGGTACCGCCGTCGATCGTCGTCTTCGGCAATCTTCTGATCATCCTTGCCTATATCGGTTTTTACTTCGTCTTCCGCGAGAATACCTATGGTGCCGCCACCATCCAGGTCGCCGAGGGCCAGAAGGTCATCTCGACCGGGCCGTATGCCATCGTGCGCCACCCAATGTATAGCTGGGCGCTTATCATGCTCTTAGGCATTCCGCTCGCCTTGGGATCATGGTGGGGACTGCTGATGCTCGTGCCCGCGCTCGCCGCGCTCGTGTGGCGGTTGCTGGAAGAGGAACGCTTTTTGGCGACCAACCTGCCGGGCTATGCAGACTACATGCGCAAGACACCGCATCGGCTCGTGCCTTATGTGTGGTGACGTCGACCTCGGTTGCGAGGCGTGCCCAAACCAGGTCGCGGGCTCGACTACCAACTACCCCTACCGGGCCCGGCTGGGGTCCCGACGCCAAGCAAACCGCCGGCCTCAACCGGCCTCCTGCCGCGCTCGTCCCTTTGCGATTGCGTCGAAGCGTTCGCGTGCCCGTACGATTTTGGCGTGGTGTTCTCTCGCCCAGCGTCCCAGGGCATCCACCGGTGTCAGCAGCGATCGGCCGAGTTCGGTGAGCTCGTAGTCCACACGTGGCGGGATGGTCGCAAACACCGTCCGCGTGACGAGGCCATCCCGCTCTAAACCGCGCAACGTCAAGGTGAGCATACGCTGTGAAATGGTCGCGATGGAGCGGCGCAGCTCATTGAACCGTTTCGGACCATCCCCCAGCATGACCACGACGAGCACGCTCCACTTGTCACCGACCCGATCGAGAACCTCGCTGACGGCCCGGCAGTCCTCGGGCACATGCAGGTTACCGGGTAACATCGATGTGCGTTCTTGCGTTCGCTTGCCAGGCATCTATTTAGCCCCAGTATCATAGTGTAACTTAAGTGGGGCAAACCATGCCAAAGGTCAATGTTGCTGTCGTGGTCGGAAGCAATCGCCGCAACTCCATCAATCGCAAGCTCGCCGAGGCGCTTGCCAAGCTTGCCCCGGAAAAGCTCGCGATCACGTTCATCCGGATCGACGATTTGCCCATGTACAATCAGGATCTGGAAAGCCCGTTGCCCGCAAACGTTGCCCGGTTCAAAGCCGAGTTGGAGGCTGCCGACGCCTTTCTCATCTTTACGCCGGAGCATAACCGATCAATTCCTGCCGTTCTCAAGAACGCGATCGATTGGGGCACGCGGCCCTACGGCCAAAATTCGTGGGCGGGAAAACCCGCGGCGGTCACCGGTACCTCGCCAGGTGCGATCGGTACAGCGATTGCGCAACAGCATCTGAGGCAAGTGCTCGGCAATCTTGGTGCGCTGGTCATGGGCGGGGAGGCCTATGTTAGCTTCCGGCCCGATCTGATCGACGATAGCAACGTGATAACCGATGCCAGCACGCGCGCATTTCTGCAATCTTTCGCCAATCGCTTCGCCGAGATTGCCGGCCACTTCAACGCTAGCAAGCGCGCGATCGCCGCTTGAAGACAACGGGAGCACCCCATGTCCATACGACCGGTCAAGAGAATCACGCAATCCAAGCCTGCTGTTGAAGGTGCTGGGGTCAAGCTGCGGCGCGCTTTCGGCTTCGGCGACACCACCGCGTTCGATCCGTTCCTGCTGCTCGATGATTTCCGAAACGAACGGCCCGAAGACTATCGGGCGGGTTTTCCCTGGCACCCACACCGCGGCATCGAAACCATCACCTATGTGCTGGCGGGAACGGTCGAGCACCGGGACAGCCTTGGCAACAAGGGAGCGCTCCGCGCCGGCGACGTACAGTGGATGACCGCCGGCAGCGGCATTCTGCACCAGGAAATGCCCGAGGGCGATGCACGCGGTCGCATGCACGGTTTTCAGCTTTGGGCCAATCTTCCCGCATCTTTGAAGATGGCTGCACCGCGCTATCAGGACGTCAAGGCCGCCGAAATCCCCGAAATTGTCGACGACGACGGTACGCGCGTGCGCGTTGTCTGCGGCGACTTTTGGGGCAGGCGCGGTCCGGTCGAGGGTGTCGCCGCCGAACCCCGCTATCTCGATATTTGGGTGCCACCCGGTGTGCGCAAGAGTTTGGCGGTTGAGACCGAGCGGCATGCCTTCGCTTACGTGTTCGAGGGATCAGGTTCGTTTCGCGGGGCTTCGCAGCCCTTTGGCGTGCTTACCGAGAAGGAGATCGACGGGACCGAGATCGTGCGGCGCGAGAGCACGGGCAATCGCTCCCTCGTCGAGTTTGACAGCGGCGATGAGGTCGTTGTCCAAGCCGGCGACGCGGGCATTCGCTTTCTTTTGGTCTCAGGCAAGCCGCTGCAGGAGCCGGTCGCCTGGTACGGTCCGATTGTGATGAATAGCCAGGCCGAACTGAAGCAAGCGTTGCGGGAGCTCCAGGACGGAACCTTCATTAAGAACGGCTAGAGCCCGTTGGCCAACATGATCGCCACTCTGGGCGGAGTTGCGGGAATTCGGCTGCGGCCGGTGCGCGCTGTCGTCTAATGTTGATGCACGCGCGCCGGCAGCGCCTTCGCCTCGCTGCTCTGAAGCAGCCCCTCTCTCAGGCCAATTCCGGCCTCGGGGCGAGGCGCCGTGGATATCGACACTGGATCATATTAGCGTCCCAATAACGGGCCACACCGGCCTCGGCAAGGCGTGGAGAGGTGCGTTGGCTCGGCAATAGAAATCGAAGCAGAGTGCCGCGCTGAGTTTGAGCCCTGAGGGATATGACGCACCTCCCGCTCCTGCATCTGCGCTGCGCCATTACGACAACATTGACGGACACGGATACGGCGCGCGATGCCACGCTGCTCGACGCGCAAGAAACCAAGACCTATCAACGCTTCTTGACCCCCTAGGATCGCCGAGACTATGCGGCGGCGCATGCCCTGCTTCGGCGCACATTGACAGCCGTCGTCCCGAACCATCCGCCGCAAACGCGCATGGGAACTAATTCGTGCCTCTTTGCCGTCAGAGACGGCAAAGAGCTGGTGGCTCGCGTTCTTCCAGCCGGCGGTCGACAGTCGCATTGCCGTAGCACTTGCTCCCGACTGGGGTCGTGAGGTGAGGCTCGATGTGGCGTGTGTCGCAGCCGATGGCACGGCGGTTCCAATGCCGCCAATTCGAGTATCCGGTCTGTTTGAGGTCGTCGCGAGATTCTTTGGCTGAACCATTTTCGGGTTTCACGGAGAGCCCGGATTCGGCGCCGGGCAACTTCCCCTAGCTGGACGCTCCAGCAACCGTAAAGCCAACAATGAGTGGTCCCAGGACCGTTAGCAGCACGTTGGCGATGGCGTAGGGCACGGCCACGCCGAGCACCGGCGTCTGGCTTTCGGCCACATCGCAGGCGCCGGTCACGGCGGCGTCGACGGTCATGGCACCAGCGAGCGCGCCACAAACGATCACCGGGTTCATGCGCAGCACGCGCTGCGCGAACAGCGTGCCGACAACGAGAGGGGTGAGGGTAACAACGATGCCCGCGCCCAGCAGCGTGAGCCCATGCGTTGCTATGGCCCCCACGGCGGCTGGTCCACTGGCCAAGCCGATGGCGGCGACAAATCCACCCAATCCGAGATCGATGACGGATTGTTGCGCTGCCGGCGGGAAAGCGCCCATGGTCGGTCGCCGCGAGCGCAGCCAACCGCACACGAGCCCAGCCACCAGCGCGCCTCCTCCTCCACCAAGCGTCAGCGGAATGTCGCCGAGGTTGAGACTAGCCAGGCCAAGCAGCAAACCCACGGCGAGCCCGCCGGCAAGATAGGCGATGTCCGTTCGATCGTTGCCGCGCAGCGCCTGCCCGACCCTTGGCAAGACACGGTTTAGGTCTCGGGTCAGGCCAACAAGGCTCATGACGTCGCCGACATAGATGCGTGTGCCTGGACCTATCGGTACCTCATGACCCCGCCGCAGCAAGGCGCGCAAAAACACGCCATGCGCCGCACTGCCGAGCTCTTCGACAATTTCGGCCAATGTACGACCATGCAGATGGCGGGCGGTGACAAAGACCTCGACAATTTGACCGGGCACCGAGCGCATGAGGTCCTCGCCCTCGATCTCCGGGCCAATGCTCGACGTCGCTACGACAACGACGCCCGACGGCCCCGCGAGCAGGACTTCATCGCCCATCTCCAACATGGTTGAGGCGTCTGGCTCCACGTCCTGGTCGCAGCGCATGATGCGCTCAATGACAGCGCGCCGACCAATTTGTGTCTCGATGGCTCCGACCGTTCGGCCAGCCGCCGTTGTGACCCGATAAGCGCGGGCCTGAAATTTTCGATACAGGAGCTGACCGGGGTCCTTGGCATCGGTGCCGGCGAGCGCGGCCTCCAGTTTGGCAGCTTCCTGCTTTAAGTTGACGCCCATCAGCCAAGGCGCAATCAAGGGCACGTAAAGCAATACCAGGATATAGCCGCAGACGTAGGTGACCGCATAGCCGGCCGCAATGTTCGCCTGTTCTCGCTTCAGCACCTGCGGCGATAGTCCAAGCTGTTCCAGGGCACTCGCTGCCGTGCCCATCATCGATGTTTGCGTGAGGCTGCCGGCGCCGAGGCCGGCCGCGGCGCCTGGACCGAGATGGAAGGTGTGAGCGAAAATGAGGATCAACACCAGTCCGCTGATGGCCATGACCAATGCCAGGGCGACTTGTGCCAGCGTCTTGAGGCTCAACGAAGCAAAAAATTCTGGTCCCGCACGATAGCCAATCGTGAAGACGAATAAGCCAAAAAGAATGGATTTGAGCAGCGGCGGGATGACGAAGGTCCCGAGTTGGCCGAGCAGGACCGCCACTATCAAGGTGCAGGCCGTGGCGCCGATGGCAAATCCACGGATCCGCAGGCGGCCAAAGATCGTACCAAGCGCAACCGCCAGAAACAGGAAAATCTCAGGCGCTTGCGTTACAGTTTGGTTTAACCATTGCATGCGGAGCCCGAGGGAAAAATGGCGTTCGCGGCCGTTATTTTTTCGTCAGGGTTAGAGGTGTATCAGCGGCGACCTGTTCGTGCGTATCCGGACTAACCCCTACCGGAGTTGCGGATGTCTCGCTAAGCAGCCAGTTGGCGTGAAGCGGCTTTTCTCGGTGAAAGCGCTGCTTACGCGGCTCCGTTCGGCCAAACCCGTGTGCTAGCGGGGCAACAGCGGTATCGTGTAATCGACAATGAAACGAAACTCGGGCTGGGTGTCGCGCGCGCTACCCGTTGAGAACACGTCCGCGTAGCGAGCCCAGACGCTCAAGCCCTTCCAGCGGTCGTCGCTCGGCTGCCAGCGCAAGGCAAGATCGAGTTCCTGCTCGTTGGGAAGCGATGCGTTGGTCGACGGGTCAATGGCGTCCCATCCCCAAACGAAGAAGGCCGTGGCAGTAACGTCTTTCAATCCGATTTTGTCGAGCTTCAAGGTTGCGCCCAAGCCGGCCGCCTCCTCGCCGGCGCGGTCGAAGGACAGCTGCTGCAGGTCGGTGTAATTGGGCTTGGTTCCCAACGGGAAATTGATGGCGTTCTCCTTGCCCGTGGTCGAGGCCACGAACAGCAGGTCCAGATCACCGAAATCAACCGTGAGCCGCGCCGAACCCTGGTAGGTGAAAAACGAAGATCCCGTGAGGAAATCGGCGCCGACGCTGTTTTGCGTAATCAGATTGGCGGCGAGCTCATACTGGGGACCGCTCGTGCGGCGCGGAAACTTATAGATGGCTTCGACATAGCCCGTGTTGATGGTGTCTTCGACCCAATAATTTTCCGCCGCGAAGGAGAGGTTGTCGTTGGGGCGATAGCGGAACCAGCCAAAGGGCGTGCCCGCGTCGACTTCATTGACGCCGAAGCCTTGCGAAATGTTGTCAAAGTCGTTGCTGTCGCGCGGTCTGAAACGCTGCAGGTAGCCGGTGATATATTCAAACCTTGCATCTTTCCCCGTATCGGAGCGGATGGTCGCACCCTCGAAGGTGATGGGGATCATCCGGTTGTCGCGGCGGTTGATCAGGGGCGTGTCGACGAACTGGCGACCGACAATCAGGTCCTGTCTCCAAAACTTGGCGCCGAGGTAGGCAATGCCCAGCGTATTGATCGGATCCTGCTCACTCGTCAGCAGCAGCGTTCCGCCTTCATTGTCCGGAGCCACAATCGGCTGCGAGGTGTAGAGGTTTGCCCCGATGTGGAAGATATTGCCCAGCAGGCCCGAATGGTAGGCGAGCCAGCCGCCGCCGGCCCAAGCCTGGTTTTTGCTGCCGTCGAAATTGTCGCGCACGAAATAGTAGGTGCGGGGATGCAAGTCGAGGGTCGTATCCTTGAAGAATGGCGAGCGCCAAACCTCATCACGAGCATTCTCAGGCGCAAGGGTGCGGCCCGGTTCATCGCTCCGTGCCGTTGTCGGGCTCAGGATCAGCGCTGTCGGGACCAACGCCAACCAAAGCAGCCGGGTTAGGGACAAATGCGTGGCGTCGGGGTTGCGCATATGCGGCCTCCGTTGTCAACCTTGACACCGCAGGCGCGATCTCATGGGCACGCGAACGCGCTGCTGGTTTCCGTTACTCGACAAGAGAAAAAGAGCCGATCGGCAGCCTGCTCGGAACGCGGCAGGAAAACACCTGCCACCGCGGAGGCCTCTTCAATGCCGTCGATGCGCGGCAACTGCGTGCCCGCATCGACCTCGATCGGCGAGCACGAATTGATCATAGCCAACAAGGATGGCGATAGAAACGGCTTTCGGTTTGCAGGACCGATTATCGGTCCGCGTGTTCGGACCGCCACAACCGCACGGTCCGAGCAAACGCGGGAGCAAACCGCAAAGCGTCAACGCGAGATCAATCCCGCCCTTTGCGTTTGCACAAAACACGCCCGACGCGGCCGATCGTTTCCGGGCGGGACACAAACGACAAGCGGGTCGAAGCCCGCGTGTGCACCGCAGCGCCACCTTTAAGTGCGCGGCCATCAGCACGGGCGATAAACCAAAATAAGTTTTGGCGGTGCGCTTGTTGCACACACAAGGCGTTCGCCGGCACTGCGGACTTTCCGCGAGCCATTTTAGGTGATCGCCTCGATGTCCGCGGGCTCGCATCTGTAAAACGATGGTTTTTGCACACGGTTGCCGAAGGCAATGTGCCCAACCCGCGCTGATCGAAGCGAAACGGCGGCGCGCGGCGAGGCGGATAATACTTAAAAACCACGGGCAATAGTGCGGAGAAAGTGGTTTCGCGAGCTAGGAAAAAAATAAAATGTCTCAGCGAAGCGACCGTGCCGCCGTTCGGATCGATCAATTCTTCGCCGGTCTCGGCGCGCGCGGCGACCAATGGCGAAACCTGGTCGAGTTGGCCGAGGCCTGGTGCGAGGGATCCGGTAGTCGGGCGAGCTTCGAAGCGGTCCTTGCCGAGATAACGCCGACCGAAGAATTCCATGCCTATCCCGGGCTGCAGCTGCTCACGGCCTTGCGGGACCGGGCTGCCGCGAACGACGCGCGGGCGACTGCAACCCTTGTCCGCCGCATCACCCGCGCCCTGCTCACGCGCTCTTTCCGTCAACACGCGACCGATTGGGACGCACACGAGGATGGCGAAGCGGCAACGGCAGACGTGTTGCCGCCATCGCTTGGTCGCAGCGAGGCGCATCAACCCTACTTTGAGGTTCTGGTCGTTACCGGTGCGCCGGCGGCGCGCTGGCCGGCGCTGGGCGCGGAATGGCGCAGGCTGCGGCGGTCGCAAGATGCTTTCATCTATGAACCGGTTTTTGTCGGCAGTTTCGAAGATGCGTTTTGTGCGGTCATCCTCAACCCCGACCTCGCGGCCGCAATCATCCACGAAGGTTTTCCGTTCCGGTCGCGCCGCGACGTACCCATCTTGCGGCCGCTTGCAGAGGCCGTGCGCAAACGCGAGCGCGTGGGTGACATGCCCCTGGATTTGGCACAGACACTGAAGCGCGTGCGACCCGAGCTCGATCTTTATTTGCTTGCCAACGGTGATGTCGAGGCCTTGGCTGGAAGTGCCGACGCAAAGGTGCTGCGGCGCGTATTCTACGCCGTGGAGGAGCTGCTGGAATTGCACCTTGCAATCCTCGAGGGCGTGCAAGATCGCTATGACACGCCCTTTTTCAACAATCTGAAAAAATACGCGCAACGACCAATCGGCACATTCCACGCACTGCCAATCGCGCGCGGAAAATCGGTTTTCAAATCCGATTGGATCCGCGATATGGGTGAGTTTTACGGCCCGACGCTTTTTCTAGCCGAGAGCAGCGCCACAACCGGTGGACTGGACAGTCTGCTGGAGCCAACGGGAAACATCAAAAAGGCGCAAGAAATGGCGGCGCGCGCTTTTGGTGCCGATCACGTCTTCTTTGTCACCAACGGTACTTCGACCTCCAACAAGATGGCCGTGCAGGCGCTACTGGCGCCAGGCGATATCGCGATCGTGGATCGAAACTGTCACAAGTCTCACCACTACGGCATGGTGCTGAGCGGTGCCCAACCGCTCTACGTCGAAGCCTTTCCGATGACGGAATACTCGATGTACGGTGCGGTCCCCCTGCGCACGATCAAGCAGGCGCTGCTCAATCTGAAGGCCGAGGGCAGGCTGCACCGCGTCAAGATGGTGGATCTGACGAACTGCACATTCGACGGCCACATCTACAACACCAGACGGGTGATGGAAGAGTGCCTGGCGATCAAGCCAGACCTGATTTTCCTCTGGGACGAGGCCTGGTTTGGGTTCGCGCGCTTCTCCCCGTTCCTGCGGCCGCGCACGGCCATGGGTGCGGCAAGCGACATTGAGAGTTGGATCAAGGATCCAAGGTCGGTTGCCGAATACGAAAAGCAGCAGGCCGAACTGGGTGCGAAGCCGTCAACCGAGCTGTTGTTGAGTACCCGCCTCATTCCCGATCCCCGCAAGGTCAAGTTGCGTGTCTATCAAACCAACTCCACGCATAAGTCGATGTCGGCCCTGCGGCAGGGCTCGATGCTGTTGGTGAAGGATGTTGATTTTCACAGCGTGGAAGCGCAATTCCACGAAGCGGTGTTTACCCACGCCTCAACCAGCCCGAACCAGCAGTTGATCGCTAGCCTCGACGTCGCGCGACGACAGATGGAGTTGGAGGGTTATGGGCTTGTGCACAATGCGATCGAGGTGGCATTGGCAATCCGCCAGGCCGTCAAAGAGCATCCACTGATTTCTAAATACTTCCACATTCTCGGCGCCGACCAGATGGTGCCGGGCGAATATCGCCACAGCGGCTTTACCGACTTCCTCGACCCCAAATCCAACTGGGCGGTGGTACGGCAAAGCATGCAGGAGGACGAGTTCTGCCTCGATCCGACGCGCATGACGCTGGTTTGCGGCACCGCCGGCTTTGACGGCACCCAATTCAAGGGACTATTGGCCAATCGTTACAACGTCCAGCTCAATAAGACCTCGCGCAATTCGGTCTTGCTGCAATCCAACATCAACAACACGCGCAGTGACGTCGCGCACCTCATTCGCGTGCTGGTAGAGATCAGTGAGGAGATCGATCAGCGGTTGGCCCAGGGTGGCGCCAACGTCCGCTTGGCATTCAATGCGCGGGTGAAGAGCCTGATGACCGACGTGCCGGATCTGCCGAACTTCTCGCATTTCCACGCCGCCTTCCGCAAGGACGCGGGCAAGCGAACCAACGAAGGCGACATTCGCTCTGGGTTCTATGCCGCCTACGATGCCGAGGGCTGTGAGCACATCCGGCTGGCCGATCCGGAAATCGACCGTCGGCTCAAAAACGGTCCCGATCTGGTCTCCGCCAACTTTGTGATCCCCTACCCCCCGGGTTTCCCCATCATGGTGCCGGGCCAGGTGATCACGCAAGAGACCATCGACTTCATGCGCAAGCTCGATGTCAAAGAGATTTATGGCTACGACGCGGCCGAAGGCCTGAAGCTGGTGCGGGCCGACGCGCTGGCCAAGCGGGTCGGCCCGGCTCCGAAACGGGCCGCCTGAAGTGGAGTTTTGTCTGGAAGCGCGGCGATTGATGTCACGGTTTGGTAAGTATGGATGGTACGCGTCATGATCGATTGGTTTGTTAATACGCTGCGAAGTTATCCGGAAATTGCGATCTTCCTGTCCCTGGCGCTTGGCTACTATTTCGGCTCCTTCACCTACAAGGGGCTGGGCCTTGGCGCGGTGACGGCGACGCTGATTGCCGCGGTCCTCATCGGTCAGCTCGGCATCACGGTTTCTGGGCCGCTCAAGCCCTTCTTCTTCCTGATGTTCCTGTTCGCCATCGGCTACGGGGTGGGCCCGCAGTTCGTGCGCGGCATCGCCAAGGATGGCGTGCCGCAAGCGGTGTTTGCCGCGGTCGTCTGCGTCTTCTGCCTACTCGCGGCTTTTGTTGGGGCCAAGCTCGCCGGCTATGACGTCGGCTCCGCCGCGGGCCTCTATGCCGGCTCGCAGACGATCTCGGCCTCGATGGGGCTTGCCACCGATGCGATCAGCCGCCTGGGCCTGCCGCCCGAAGAAACCAAGAAACTCTTGGATGCCATGCCGGTGGCCTACGCCGTCACCTACATCTTCGGCACGGTCGGGTCCGCCCTCGTGCTCGCCTTGCTCGGGCCGGCCCTGCTCGGCATCGACCTCGAGGCCGCCTGCAAGCGTTACGAGGAGCAGCACGGGGGCAAGCGCGCCTTGGGCGGTCCAGGAACGGCGTGGTACCAATTCGAGTTGCGCGCCTACCGGATCGCGGACGACGGCCGCGCCGTGGGCAAAACGGTGCAGGAAGCCGAGGCGTTCCTGCCAGAAGAGCGTGTCTTCGTTCAACGCATACGACGCGGCGGCAAGATCATCGATGCCACCGCCGATGCCGTAATCCAAGCCGGCGATGTCCTCGCCATTGCCGGGCGGCGCGACGTGCTGGTGAACCTGATCGGGCAAGCCGCGCAAGAAGTGGACGACCGCGAGCTGCTGGCAGTGCCGGTCGAAGGCGTCGATGTCTACGTCTCCAGCAAAGATGCCGACGGCAAGACTCTGGCCGAGTTGGCGAAATCTCCGGCGGCGCGCGGCGTCTTTCTGCGCAAGATCACGCGAGGGGCGACCGCCACGGACATTCCGATCTTGCCCAACACCGAATTGCACCGCGGCGATATTGTTACCATCGTCGGGCGGACGCAGGACATCGCGGCCACCACCAAAATGTTGGGTTACCCAGACCGAGCGACCGATGTGGCCGATGTGGCGTTCATTGGTGCGGCAATCGCGATCGGCGGCCTGCTTGGCGCCATAGTTTACAAGATTGGCAGCGTTCCGCTGACGCTCTCTACCTCCGGCGGGGCCTTGATTTCCGGGCTTTTCTTCGGATGGCTGCGGTCGGTGCGCCCGACCTTCGGCCGGATTCCCTCCCCCACCGTCTGGTTCATGAATTCGGTCGGCCTCAACGTTTTCATCGCCGTGGTGGGTATCTCGTCCGGGCCGGGCTTTGTCGCCGGCTTGAAGGCGCTCGGCTTCAGCCTGTTCCTGTGGGGTGTCGTCGTTACCACCGTGCCCCTGATCCTGGCGATGTACGTTGGCAAATACCTGTTCCGTTTCGACGATGCCATCGTCTTGGGATGCTGCTCCGGGGCGCGGACGACAACGGCCTCGCTCGGCATGATCAATGATCGCGCCAAGAGCCAAATTCCGGGGCTCGGCTACACCGTCACCTACGCGGTCGGGAATACCTTGCTGACGATCTGGGGCATGGTCCTGGTCATGTTGCTGACCTAGCGCGAGAGGTACGAGATCGAACCAATAAGAATGCCTTGTCCTCGTCAACCGAGCAGCATCCGTCCACAGACCCATTGTGCCCCAGTGGCATTGAGCACGATCGAACCCGGAGTAAATCATGGCCGACCTTCTCACGCTGCGCAAATTCGAAGCGCTGAGCCCCTTCGAGATCAAGGATGAGTTGATCAGTCTCGCCAAGAAGGCATCGCGAACCACGCAATCGGCGTTCCTCAATGCCGGCCGCGGAAATCCCAATTGGGTCGCCACCACGCCGCGCGAGGCCTTCTTCCTGCTCGGCCAGTTTGCCATGACCGAGAGCAAGCGGGTGATGGAGCACGCCGCCGGACTCGGCGGCATGCCCCAGGCCAATGGCATTGCGGCGCGCCTGGAGGCCTGGCTTGCCAAGCACGCAGACATGCCGGGTGCTGCATTCCTGGCTTCGATGCTGCGCTTCGCGACCATGAAATTCGGATTTGATGGCGACGCCTTTGTGCACGAGCTCGTCGATTCCATCATCGGCGACAATTACCCGGTGCCCGATCGCATGCTCGTCCACAACGAGCAAATTGTGCAGGAATATCTGATGTGGGCGATGTGCGGGTCGCCGCGGCCGCCGGGAAAGTTCGACCTCTACGCGGTCGAGGGCGGTACCGCGGCGATGTGCTATATTTTCAAATCCTTGAAAGCCAATCGGCTGCTGCACCCCGGTGACACGATTGCGCTCGGAACGCCCATTTTCACGCCCTATCTCGAGATGACCCATCTCGAGGACTACGACCTCAAAATGGTGCAAATCAAAGCGCCGCAGGAGAACCGCTTTCAATACACAGACGATGAAATCAAGAAGCTCGAAGACCCAAAAATCAAGGCCTTCTTCATCGTCAATCCCGGCAATCCGATCGGCATGGCGATGAGCAAGGAGACGATTGCCAAGATCGCAACTTTGGTGAGGACCAAGCGGCCGGATCTGATGTTGTTGACCGACGATGTCTATGGCACGTTCGTCGACGATTTTCGCTCGCTGCTCGGCGAGCTGCCCGAGAACACCATTGGCGTCTATTCCTACTCCAAATACTTTGGCTGCACCGGCTGGCGTCTCGGCGTCATCGCGGTGCATGAGGACAACATCTTCGACAAGATGATTGCCAAGCTGCCGGAGGCGCAACTGAAGGCCCTCGACAAGCGCTATGGACCGCTGACGCTCGAGCCGCGCAAGATCAAATTCATCGATCGCATCGTGGCCGATAGCCGCGACATCGCCCTCAATCACACGGCCGGGCTGTCATTGCCGCAGCAGGTGATGATGAGCCTCTTCTCACTGTGCGAAATGATGGACGCCGAAAAGCGCTACCAGAGGGCCTGCATGGAGATTGTGCAGAAGCGCTTCCAAACGCTGGTGGAGGCGATGGGTCTGCAGCTTTCTCCCAATCCGAACTACGACGGCTATTACGGCCTGATCGATTTCGAATTCTGGGCTCGAAAAAACATTGGCGAAGAGGCGGTCGATTACCTGAAAAGCCATGTGCATCCGCTCGATCTTGCCTTCCGCCTGGCGGAGGCTCACGGAATTGTGCTCCTGAACGGCGGCGGATTCGACGCTCCCGACTGGTCCCTTCGCGTTTCATTGGCTAATCTGCCCGACGAGGCCTACGAGGACATTGGCCGCGGCGTCCGCACCATTGCGCGAGGCTACCGGGACGCCTACGAGGCGTCGCAGGGTGCAGCCATAAAGTGAGCCGCAGCCGTAAAGTAAAGCAGCCATAAAGTAAGCGTATGAACTGGGCTTACGAAAATATGCGTATGGGAAATGCCCGAATGAAAATGCCCGAATGAAATAAGCGTCATGCCTCGGAGCAGGCCTTCGCGGTGTTGGTAAGATGAAGGTCAGAGAATACCTCAGCACGCTCAAGCGCGTGGTGATCACCTGTCGACCGGAAGACACGGTTGAGACGGCGGCGACGCTGCTCGTGACAAATCAAATAGGAGCGATGCCGGTGCGCGATGCGAACGGCCGCATCGTTGGCATGCTCAGCGAGCGCGACATCATGCGGGGCTTTTCACAACAAGGCACGCAAATCGACCGTCTGCTGGTCGGCGATCTGATGGCGAAGAAACTGATTACCTGCACACCCGACGATGCCATGGTGGCCGCACGCAAGGTGATGAAGATAAATCGCGTCCGGCATCTCCTCGTGATGGAGGACGATCACCTGGTGGGTTTGCTGTCGATCTCCGATGTCCTCGAGGCAATCCTCCAGGATACCGACTTGGAGGTGCATATCCTGCGCGATCATGCCCTGGCGCGCCGCGGTATGTGAGTATCATTTTCTGCGAGGTGGCTTGCGCACGTCGGCTACGGGCCGGCGGCCGCTCGGCTCGCTCCGGCGAGGGCATAGAGCCAGCGACCACAGCAAGCGCTTGCCGATCTCGGCGGGCCGAGGCCGCGTGCCGGATCGCTTCGCCACATATCTGCCAGCGCTGCTCGCGTGTGTAGGCAATCCTCCCGCCTGGCCCTCCGGAAAAATCCGGATAGGAAATGGCGGTGACTACGACACCATTGCTACAGCGAATAGTGGAGGTGGGTAATGTCAACCCGTTGCCTTGATCCGTTTCTCAGGTTTGCGCTTTTGATCGCCCTTTGCGGCTTTGTGTACGCACCGGCGCAAGCGCAACAATCGAGCGCGCCGCCGCTGAGCAAGGCACAACTAGAACAGCTGGTCGCGCCGATCGCCCTCCATCCCGATCCCTTGCTTTCGCAGATGCTGATGGCATCGACTTACCCAACCGAGGTCGTCCAGGCCGCGCGCTGGGCAAAGGAACATCCCGGCGTCTCCGGCACAGCGCTGGAAGATGCCATGCAAAAACAACCTTGGGATCCGAGCGTCAAGGCCCTGGCGGCGGTACCGCAGGCCTTGCAGATGATGAGCGACAAGTTAGATTGGACGCAACAGCTCGGCGATGCCTTTTTGGGACAGCAAGAGGAGCTGTTGGCGGCGGTTCAGCGTTTGCGCCAGCGAGCCGAGGCGGCCGGGCACCTCAAGAGCAGCGAACAGCAAACCGTCAAAACGGTACAGGCGCCAACGGGACCTGGCACGCCGACGGGCCCTGCTACGACGCCAATGATCGCCATCGAACCGGCCAACCCCGAGTATTTGTCCGTTCCCGTATACGATCCCAGGGTCGTCTACGGTGACTGGCCCTACCCCGAGTACGAGCCCTACTATTGGTACCCAGCCGGCTTTACGGGTGGCGGCGTATTGGCCTTTGCAACCGCGGCTGCCATTGGATCGGCGATCTGGGGCAACCTCGACTGGTGGCGCAATCGCGTCGGTATCAACGTCAATCGCTTCAACCAATTCAATCGCACCAAAATCGCCGACAATACCTGGCGCCACAATCCCAGGCATCGCGGCAACGTTCCTTATCGCGATGCAAAGGTCGGCCAGCGCTTCGGCGAAGTCGGTCGCACCGCCGCCCGCGACGCCTATCGCGGCAAGGCTGACACGGGTCGCCGTGATCTAGCCAAGGCCAAGGCCGGTGACGGCGGCGCCAAGGCGAAGGCGGCTCAAGGCGCTGGCAAGGCAAAGGCGGCCCAAGGCGGTGCTGCCGCCAAAGCCAAGTCCGCCGCCGCCGGGCACGGCAAGCACGCGGCAGGGGCGAAGTCCGCGGCCGCGCGTGGCAAGGGAGCCCAGAACGCCAGAGCCAGCGCCGGGCATGGGGCAAGGCAAGCCAGCCGACCCCGAGCCACCGCCCACCGGCCACAAATGCGGGGCTATGCGCCGACGGGCGGCGGGCACCGTCCGGCCTTCCGTGGGGGCGGCGGCGGGCACCGGGTCGGCATGGGCGGCGGTGGCTTTAGAGGCGGCGGCAGAGGCGGCGGCAGAGGAGGCGGGCGGCGCAGGTGATGCGCGGTGCCGCGTGCGCTCTTGTCGGCGCACGAGGACAGAGGAGCGTGGAAGAGGCCTAGGCTCGCATGGAATGGCGGTTCCCGAGGCAGCGGCACGCCGCTCCGTTCGAGCTTACGGCCTAAGAGCGCGCCTGCGCGAGGCAACGCGCTTTGCTCATGGCGGGCGATGCCAACCGAGCTCAGGATTTACCCTTATTGCAATTGTGCGGGTGTCGATCATTGGATGCTGTGAAATGCGGGATGCGAGCAAAGCGTGGCCTTTCCCGCGATAGGCTCGGCAGTCGGGCCGTGTGAGCTCTGACGCGCGGCGCGGTGCCCCGTGCCCGTTTGCTAGTGAACAAACCTTTGCTGCGAGTGACCTATGCGACTGAATGGAAAAATCGCCCTCGTTACCGGCGCAGCCAGTGGCATCGGTTATGCCGTCGCTAAACGTTTTCTCGAGGCAGAGGGTCGCGTAGTCATTGCCGACCTCAACCTCGAGGCCGCGCGTAAGGCCGCAAGCGCCTTGGCGGGCAGCAAGTCGGCGATGGCGGTCGCCATGGACGTGGCCAACGAGGATCAGGTCAATGCCGGCGTTCGTGAAGCCATCGCCGCGTTCGGTCGCATCGACGTTCTGGTGTCGAATGCCGGCATACAGATTGTGCATCCCATCGAGGAGTTTCCCTTTGCAGAGTGGAAGCGCATGTTGGCCATCCACCTCGACGGGGCCTTCCTGACGACCAGGGCGTGCCTCCAACATATGTATCAGCAGGACTCGGGGGCTGTGATCTACATGGGCTCCGTTCATAGTTACGAGGCCTCACCGCTGAAATCCGCGTATGTGACCGCAAAGCACGGCCTGCTCGGGCTCATGCGTACCGTTGCCAAAGAAGGGGCGAAGCACAATGTGCGCGCCAATATCATCTGCCCCGGTTTCGTGCGCACGCCCCTGGTAGATAAGCAAATTCCGGAGCAAGCCAAGGAACTCGGCATCTCGGAAGAGCGAGTCATTAAGGAAGTGATGCTTGGCGAGACGGTGGATAAGGAATTCACCACTGTCGACGACGTCGCCGAAGTCGCGCTGATGCTGGCCGCCTTCCAGAGCAAGGCCCTGACGGGGCAGGCCATTGTCGTCAGTCACGGCTGGCATATGAACTAGCCCGTCGGGTTTGCGCGCGATTGCGACCAGCACAAGGATCGAGCGGTCGAACGCGACGAAAAAAGGGGTGGCCGGCCCATGCAAACCATTTCGATCGAAAGCGCCGCTGCCATGATTCCCGATGGCGCCAGCCTCATGATTGGCGGCTTCATGGGCGTCGGCACCCCCGAGCGCGTGATCGACGAGCTGGTGCGGCAGCACAAGAGAAAGCTGGCCGTTATTGCCAACGATACGGCTGTTCCGGGCAGGGGCATCGGCAAGCTGGTGGCTGCGGGGCTGCTCGACAAAGTCATCGCTAGCCACATCGGTCTCAATCCCGATACCCAGCAACAAATGATCGCCGGCAAGATTGCCGTCGATCTGATCCCGCAAGGCACGTTGATCGAGCGCATTCGAGCCGGCGGCTCCGGCCTTGGCGGCATCCTAACGCCGACCGGCGTTGGTACCGTGGTCGAAGACGGCAAGCGCAAGATCGACGTGAATGGTACGAGCTATCTGCTGGAGACCGCTTTGCGCGCCGATTTTGCCCTGGTGCACGCTTTTCTTGCCGATTATGCCGGCAACCTGTCCTACGCGCTCACGGCGCGTAATTTCAATCCCGTGATCGCCCTGGCGGCGGACACGGTTATTGTAACCGCGGATCATATCGTTCCCGTCGGAGTGATCGCACCCGATCACGTCGTAACCCCTGCCGCGGTTGTCGATTATCTTGTTGCCAATAGGTGAACCAATGGATGCGCAAACCGTCATTGCCAAGCGCATCGCGCGCGAACTGCGTCCGGGAATGCTCGTCAATCTCGGCATTGGCATTCCGACCTTGGTGGCAAACTTCGTACCCGAGGGCGTCAGTGTGTACTTTCAGTCCGAGAATGGGCTGATCGGCACCGGCCCGATTCCAGAGGACGGTATGGCACACCCGACGCTGACCGATGCGGGTGGCCAACCCGTGAGCGCGCTACCGGGGGCCGCAACCTTTGATAGTGCCATGTCGTTTGCACTGATCCGCGGTGGCCACCTCGATATGACCGTTCTCGGCGGTCTCCAGGTCGACGTACGAGGACGGCTCGCCAACTGGATGATTCCGGGAAAGATGGTGCCGGGGATGGGCGGGGCGATGGATCTCGTTACCGGCGCCAAGCGGGTTATCGTGGCAATGCAGCACACCGCCAAGGGCAAGCCGAAGATCGTCAAGGAATGTGGTTTGCCACTGACATCGGTGAGGTGCGTAGACCTGGTCGTTACCGAGATGGCCGTCATCGGTTTTGCCGGCGGGCGCGCCACCCTGCTTGAGACCGCGCCCGGGGTCTCTGTCGGGCAAGTGATCGAAGCCACCGAGGCCCCCCTGCTCAAGGCCGAGAGCATTGAGGAAATGCGGCTCTAAGCCGCGCGCCGTCGCGACCTCGGGGTTTAGGGGTTAGCCGGCGGCGTGGGCCCCTTGCAGGTATCAGCGACGCCTTACTGCCTTAGGCGCTAGCCGTCGTCACTATTGTCCTCAACCAGGCCGATTAACGACACGCCTCGCTCCAGCCCGCCAACCTTTTCACTCAGACCGTCGGCGCGTAGCAGGTCGCGCACGTTGCCATGCGCTCCGACGATACGCAAAGCAATGCCGTGGCGCTCGAGCTCAGCATGCAACTCATGCAGCATGCGCGAGCCGGCGAGATCCACGATGGGGGAGGCGGAGAGATCGCATACAACCAGCCGAGTTTTGGATGGGCTTGCCAAATGTAGTCGGTTGAGCACGATTTCGAGCACGGTATCGGCGTTAATATAGAGCAGCGATGCTTCCGGACGGAAGGCGATCACGCTCGCGAGCGGCTCATTTTCCGGATGACGCGCGAGATCGGAGTAGAGGTTTGTTCCTCGCATGCGGCCGAGAAAGGCAACGTGCGGACGCGATGCTCGCACGAGCAGCATCAATATCGATACCAGGGTTGCCAGCACAATCCCTTGCAAGATACCGAGCAACAGCACGGCCGCGAGTGCGACTGTGGCGGCGTAGAAGTCGACCCGACTGATCTGCCGCAGACGCCGCAGCGTGCGAACATCCAAAAGCCCCAAAACCGCGGTCAGAACCACCGCGGCCAGCACGGCCCTCGGCAAATTTTGCAAGAGGTCGGTGAGGAAGACGAGGCAGAGTGCGAGCGCGAGTGAGGCGACGACGAGCGCCAATTGAGTGCGCGCACCCGCCTTGTCGTTCACCGCCGACTGCGAAAGTCCCCCGGCCACGGGATAGCCGTGCCCGAATGCCGCCGCGAGATTTGCCGCGCCGAGGCCCAAAAACTCCTGGCGTGAATCCACCGGATAGCCGTGCTTGGCGGCAAACGTGCGGGCAGCGGAGATGCCTTCGATGTAGGCGAGAAGCAAGCAGCCGCCCGCTAAGGGAAGAATGCCTTCGACGTCGCGTATGCGCAGGACCGGGGCTTCCAGGCTCGGCAGGCCGGCCGGGATGGCTCCCGTCGTCGGCACGCCAAGGGAGGGGAGCGCCAGCAGGTGGGAGGCGACGATGGAGAGCACGACGACACCGAGTGCCACGGGTTTGCCCGGTAAGAGGCGGTCGCCGAGCAGGAGCAGCAAAATCGCCACCACGCCGATAGCAAGCACGAGACCTTGCGTATTGCCAATTTGATTAACAAGCAGCGCAGCGCGCTCAAAAAAATTGTGTCCACCGCCCGCTACGCCGAGGAGGCTTGGCAGTTGCGTCATGGCGATCGCCAAACCGGCTCCTGCCTTGAAGCCCACCAGAATGCTGTTGCTGATCAGCCGAACCAGCACGCTCAGGCGCAAGGCCCAGGCAAGCAAGCAGAGCGCGGCCACCGTGAACGCTGCGAGGCTCGCAATCTGCGCATAGCGTTGGGCGTCGCCGCCCGCCATCTCCGCCACCGTTGCGGCAATCATGAGGGAAATCGCCGATGTGGGTCCGATTGCGAGCTGGCGTGAGCAGCCAAGAACCGCGTAGGCGAGCCCTCCCAACAAGTAACCATAGATGCCGACCTGAAGCGGCAATCCCGCAAGCCCGGCATAGGCCAGAGAGACGGGGATCGCGTAGGCGGCAAGCGTGATCCCCGCCACGATATCATCACGCAGCCAGGCGGCGCGGTATTTGGGTAGCCACTGGACAATCGGGATGTAGCGCGACCAAGTCGGCCCAACGTGGCGGTCGGCAATTTCCTTCATGCGCCGGGCTCATCCCAGACGTCAGCCTCATTGCTGACAACAGCATAGGGCCTAACCGCTTGAACACCAGCAAACAACGTGGCCCCGGCCGAAGATCTTTAAGCAGCCTTAAAATTCCCGCCGCGAGCGACCAATGTGCGTCGCGCCCCTGCTGCCGGCCGAGCGAGTTTTTCTCGACGAAGGCCTTGATCACGACAGGTGCAGCGAAACATGCACCACGTCGGCGTCCCGCGTTTTGGATACGCGCAGACCGCTTCGATCGAACACTTTCAGCATCGCCGTATTTTCCGCCAGAACCTCGGCGATCAACCGTTCGAGCCTGGCGCTTCGCGCCAGGCTTGCCAGGTGGCGCAGCAGCGCTGCGCCGATACCTTGGCCCTGGAACTGATCAACGACAACGAAGGCCAGCTCCGCCATCCCCGCTTGGCTGACGATATAGCGGCCGCCACCAACGATCTCCTGCTGGGAGCCGTCTTGGATCGCGGCAACGAGAGCAACATGGCTGACGAAATCGACATTCAAGAAAAAGGCGATCTCTTGTGGGTTGAGCTCTCGTTTTGGCATGAAGAAACGGCGGGAGAGGGATTGGGCGCTGAGGCGACCTACCGCGGTGAGCATGTCGGTTCGATCGTCCGGTCTGAGGGCGCGAACCTCGATGCTACGCCCGTTGCGCAGCCTCTCTCGTGCGGAATATGTCGCTGCTTCTGACATCACGATCATCAGTCGTCCATGTCCTTGGTCTTGCAAGGGCCAATCGCTTTTGTCGCGACACGCGGCGCATCCCCGGCGGCGCGCCGTTGCGAATTACCTACGCCTCGAAACCACCTCGAAGTCTGGCGCCCAGCGCCATGGTTGCGGGCATCAATCGATGATGTGATAGCCGCCGTCGATATAGAGTGTCTCCCCGGTGATCAGCTTTGCTGCATTCATTCCGAGAAAAGCCACGGCTGCACCGACCTCGTCGATCGACACCAGGCTGCGAGCCGGCGCCTTCGCCTGCGCCTTTTGCAGGAGCTCATCAAAGTCGGTGATCCCCGAGGCGGCGCGCGTCTTCAAAGGTCCCGGTGAAATGGCGTGCACCCTAATGCCTTTTGGCCCGAGCTCCGCCGCAAGGTAACGGGTCGCCGACTCCAAGGCGGCCTTCACCGGCCCCATGAGATTGTAATGCTCCACGACGCGCTGCGAACCGTAATAGGTCATGGTAAAGAGCACTCCCCCTTGCTTCATCAAGGGCTCGGCCAGCTTGGCCATTCTGATGAACGACCAACAGGAGATATCCATCGCCATCAAGAACCCTGCCTTTGAGCAGTCGACGACGCGACCTTGCAAATCCTGCTTTGGTGCAAAGGCGATGGAATGCAAACACAAATCGAGGGTGCCCCATGTGCTGGTGATTTTATCAAACACGGCTTCCAATTGGCCATCGCGTTGCAGGTCCAAAGGCATGAAGATCGGTGCCTTGATCTCCTTGGCTAAGGGTTCGACATAGGGCTTCGACTTGTCGTTGAGATAGGTGACGGCAACCTCCGCACCGAAGGCGCGCATGGCCTTGGCACACCCCCAGGCGATCGATTGATCGTTGGCGATGCCGGTTACGAGCGCTTTCTTGCCTTTCAGCAGCGCTAGCGAGGCCACATCGATCATGCGCGTTTCTCCTTGAGCTGGGAAGCATGCTGCTGCCAGACGCGCAGCGTGTGGCGTGCGATCATCAGTTCCTCATCGGTGGGAATGACGTAGCAAGGCACGCCCGAGCCTCGCCGCGAAATCAGGGGACCGCCATTGGCATTGGCCGCTTCGTCGATTTCAAGGCCGAAGTAGGAAAGCCGCTGCACGATGGCGGCGCGGATGCCTGCTGCGTTTTCGCCAATGCCCGCCGTGAAGACGAAGGCATCGATGCCGCCCATTGCCGCCACGAGCATGCCGGTTGACAGTTGCACCCGGTGGACGAAATAGTCGAGCGCGAGTTTCGCCCGCGCGTCCGAGCTCGCCAGCAATACCCGCACGTCATTGCTGACACCCGACAGGGCCTTGAGGCCGCACTCATTGTAGAGCAGGCGCTCAATGGCTTTTGCATCCATTCCTTTCTCGTTCATGAGGTAGAGCACGACGCCGGCATCAAGTTGCCCCGGCCGGGTGCCCATCGGTAGGCCGTCGAGCGCCGTGAAGCCCATGGTGCTTTCAACGCTCTTTCCCGCCTGGATGGCACACATGGAGGCGCCGCTGCCGAGATGCGCCACCACGACCCGACCTTTGGCTACTTCGGGCGCAGTCTCCTCGAGGCGTCCGGCGATGTATTCATAAGAGAGGCCATGAAAGCCGTAGCGGCGCACGCCCTCCGCATAAAGCGCCTCGGGGATGGCGTAGCGGTCGGCGACGTCGGCATGCCCTCGATGGAAGGCGGTATCGAAACAGGCAACCTGCGGCAGCTGCGGTTGTCGCTCCCGGATCAAGCGGATAAGCCCGACGTTGTGGGGCTGGTGCAGCGGGGCGAGCGGGGATAGTCGCTCAAGCTCCCTCAGCGCCGCCGCGGTGACGATGGTCGGTTCGGAATAGTTTGGACCTCCGTGCACGACGCGATGGCCAATAGCCGTCGGCAAGGTGCCGATCGTCTCCCGCAAAAACGCGATCACTCTATCGAGGGCTACCGGTGCGCTGCTCGCGTCCGGTTGAGACCAGGTTTGGTCGGTAAGCACCTTGCCGTCGGCATTCTTGGCGAGCAAGCGCGGACGGGAGCCGATGCCTTCCATCTGGCCCTTTAGGCGCCGTGCAAGGCTGGCACGGCCGCTAACGGCGAACAGCTGAAACTTGATGCTCGAGCTGCCCGCATTGAGCACAAGGATGGTCGGGGTCATGGCTCAGGCCCGAATGGGCTTGTTCGCCCTTTGGCTGTGCGCCAACAGCGTGGCCACAGCGCAGGATGCTAGGCGCGTGCGCACATTGTCTGCGCGCGATGTGAGTATGACAGGCACGCGCGCACCAAGCACGATGCCAGCCGCATCGGCGCGGGAGAGAAAGGTCAGGTTTTTGGCGAGCATGTTGCCGGCCTCGAGATCAGGCACGACCAGAATCTGGGCCCAGCCCGCGACCGCTGACTTGATGCCTTTGACGCGCGCCGCTTCCGGGCTGATGGCGTTGTCGAAGGCGAGAGGACCATCGAGTTCGCCACCCGTGATCTGGCCGCGATCTGCCATCTTGCAGAGTGCGGCGGCCTCGATTGTCGAGGGAATGGTCGGGGTGACCGTTTCGACGGCGGATAGAATGGCGACCTTGGGTGTGCCCAAGCCAAGGGCGGCATAAAGGTCGATGGCGTTCTGGACGATGTCGCGCTTGGCATTGAGATCGGGCGCGATATTGACCGCGGCATCGGTGATAAACAATGTTTGCGCATGCGTCGGCACGTCCATCACAAAGACATGGCTGATCCGCCGGCCGGTGCGCAGGCCCGTGTCGCGCTTCGCGACGGCTCCAAGCAGCTCATCGGAATGTAGGCTCCCCTTCATCAATAGGTCCGCTCCACCGGTGCGAACGATTTCAACCGCCTTGTCCGCGGCCGCCTGGCTATGCGGCACGTCGACGATCTCGATACCCTGCAGCTTGAGATCGTGTGACTTGGCGACGTCGAGTATCTTGTCGCGGGGCCCAACGAGAATTGGTGTGATCATCCCCGCTGCTGCCGCCTCCAATGCGCCTCGCAAGGAGGTTTCATCGCAAGGATGTGCGACCGCGGTCGTCAGTGCCTGCAGGCTTTGGGTGGCCGCAACCAGACGCTCGTATTTCTCGTGTGGTCGCAGTTGAGAGACGACGGCCTTCTTGCTCATACTGCTGGTCCTCCGCAAGGCCTTGCCGACTTGGGATCCGCCGGCGCTCTCACCACTTCAGGTAGAGGCCGATTTCGCCCGGCATTCCACCGGGGAAGCTGATGATTTCGGCGTGCAGCTTGTAGCCGTGGGGACGCAACTCCTTGACGTAAAACTCGTAGGCACGCTTGGCGAAACCGGTAAGCGTGCTCGGCCACTCCGGGTCTGCAATGTTGATCCTTCTGCCGCCGTCGTCGGCGAAGCTGCAGGGGAAGGTGATGACCTCCAGCTGGTGATGTCCGCGCTCGGCAGCAATGCGCACCGCGTTGTTGATGCGATCGATCGCCTCTGGGTGAATTTCACGCGACATGAAGGCTTCGCGCAGCTCTGCCTGTTGCTGTTCCTTGCGCTTTTTGGCGAGCAGCTCCTCGTCCATCTTTGCCATCTCGGCATCGGAGGAGATTTGCTTGAGTTCGTTGGGGAGTATGAGACCACTCATTGCGCTTGCCTCGCTTCAAAAATTGTCCGACATCTAGCCCGCCTGTTTCGAGCCGCTGGCCGCGTGAGATCGCGCCGAGCGAACGGTGCGCAGGTGGCTCGTCGCGGGTTCGAGCTCAGCGTACTTTTCGAAGGCCGCCTCGATTTCGGCTAGGCGGCTTTTGGCGATCTTGCTGTGCAGGCCAACTTCATCGAGCAGACGTCGCGCGCTCTCGATCATGCGAGTAGCAAGCTCCGGATCGCGCGCAAGCATGGCAGGAATGGCATCGACCGCTCGCCGTTCATCGAGCAGCAACATGAGAAACTGCTCGCGCACCAATTTCTTGAAGGCGGCAAGGGTAAGGGACTTGCCCGCTTCTTCCCGCAACCGACGGATCAAATTGAAACCACGCTCGTCGATCAACTCCTCGGGCATGCGAATGTAGAGCAGGGCGCGCAGCACGGCCTCGCGCGGACCACCCTTGTTGATCTCGGCCTTGAGCTCGTTGATGCGAAGGTTGACCAACGCGAGGTGCGTGGCGTCCGACCCCGGCCGGCGCCGCGGGTGCTCGTCCGATGCCTTGAGGCCGGCCAAGGCCTGGACCAAAGCCGAGCCATAAATCGCATGGAACCAGTATTCCATTAAGCTGTCGCGCATGTCGCGGTAGGCATCTAGTGAGGTCTCGATCCAATCCGCCAATTGGCCCTGCGCCTGCCAGAGCGTGTTGTCCTTGGCGACAATCTGACGGTTCTTTTGCACATCCTCGAGCGAGGACATCAGGGGTTGCAGAAAGGGATTGGCATGGGAGAGCAGCTCGTATTGCAGGCGCAGCGGGTGGCAGCGACGCATCCAATTTGCAAATCCGTCATTGGCCCAGCTCTTGACCCAGGGTTGAAAGAAAGTGCGATAGAGGCCAAGGTTGATTTGCGACAGGCGGGCGACCGCGGCGAACTTGCGCTCGTCTTCGTCGTTGTTGCCGCCAAACGCTCGAATGTCGTCAAGGGTGCGAGCCTCGAAGCGTACGAGATAGTCACCACCGACGAGACCGGAAGAGGCATCAACATCCGCCTTCGGAATCATCACGGCCTCGTAGAGACCGGTCGGCAGCACGTCGATGAGATCGATATTGCTGGCGAACTCGTCGTGCTCCTTTTTTGCCACGGAAGCCGAGACGAAGATGCCGAGATGGCCGATCGTGTCGTGAACGGCGTAGATGATGGTTTGCCCATGCGCGCGGATTTCGTCCACCGTGTCGTAGAGGTCGAGTATCCAGCCCAATGCTTGTTGCGGCGGGGTAATGTTGTCCGCCTTCGAGCAGAACACGACGATTGGAGAGCGAATATTGCGCAGATCTAGGCGCATGCCGTCGGCGGACACGATCTCGGCCGAGGCAAGCTTGTTGCCGACGAAGAGTTCATCGGCGATGTATTGCATCTCCTCGGCGTTGAGCAGCACATGACCACTCCACCAACGCTCGAACTCGAGATAGCGCGGAGCTTCGGTGTCGACCTTCGAATAAAGGTTGTAGTGCTTGGTCCAGAAGGTGTTGGCCGGGTTCAGGCTCTCGAAATTCTCAACCAGCCACGCCCCGTCGAACTTGCCATTGCCTAAATCGCCCATCAGCGCGGTCAGCCAGGTACCACCCAGCAGCCCGGCCGTGTAGCGCATGGGGTTTTGCCCGTGTACGCCGGCCCAATAGGACAGGGGAGAACCGGCGAGAATGATCGGTCCGAACAGTTCCGGGCGCATGGCGGCAAGCAGCATCACTGCCCAACCTGCTTGACAATTGCCGACGACGGCGGGTTTGCCCTCCGCCTCCGGGTGACGGGAAATCACGCGCTCGAGGAAGGCGCCCTCTGCGTGCGCGATGTCCTCGATGGTCTGACCGGGCATGGGCTCGGGAAGAAAGCCGATGAAATAGCAGGGATGGCCGGCGTTAAGCGCCACACCAACCTCACTTTGCGCCTTGAAACCGCCGATACCCGGTCCATGGCCGGCGCGTGGATCGACAATGACGAACGGGCGCTTGCGTGCGTCGATCTTCATGTTCTGGGGGGGAGCGATCTGGACCAGGAGGTAGTTCACCGGTCGGGGCAGCTTGCGTCCGTCCATCACAAGCTCGCAGGAGAATTTTAGGACGTGAGGAGCCTCCTTTGCGGCATGCTCTAAATAGCTTTCGCTGCGCTGCTGCAGGACGTGCAAATAGAGAACGCCGCGCTGGGATGCATCCAGCCAATAGGCCCATGCGTCGCCAAAGCCGGCATTCGGCCATGGTGCAAAGGCCGGCCGGACGCCACTCGAAAGCGGTTGCTTGGTCATTGCGGGTCACCCTTAAGGCGCCAGGGTTTGGACGGCAGTTGCCCCGCCTGATTGCTTGATGGCGCGATTTGAGGAGGGACCCTGCGCGATTTGGCGGCCGCTGTGCTATCGACGTTTACCCCTATTGTTGACGCAGATAACACCGACCCCCGGCACCTTGCGCGAGCATCACCCGGCCGGGCGCGGTGATCGCCCGAAAAAATTGCAAAGCGAGCCCGCAACGGCTCCGAGAAACGCCGCAATAAAGTTAGGCCCAATGATTTTAGGGAAGCGGGCACGGATCGTTCCGTTAGGCCACCGCCGGCGGTGATGGTTGGCGAACGTGCGGGCAAATACAAATGGACGCTGCATCCTTTGCCGATCGCCGTGCTCCATTGCATGGTTGCCAACGCAAGCGTGCGTTAACAAGGCGACGGCGGGTGCAGGCCTCAGTAGTTTTCCCGATTGGTCGAGGCTTGCCCTCGGGCGCATGCTTCCGTTTGGTGTGGTGACTACCAGCATGGCTGGGAAAAAGACAGGAGGAGACCACCCCCAGGGAGACGAAGGCAGGCATCGGTTAAGGCTGCACGACCTTATGCCTTTTTCAGGCGCAAGGTGCAGGCGATGCCGTCCTTTCGGGTCACGGCTCGCGCCGCCAAACCGGCAAGCAATCGGTCGGCGCAAATCAAAGGCGCGGCGCGCAGGTGTCCCATCCCATCCAGGGGTTTACCAGAAATTTCGCCATAGGCAGCGCAGCCGGGTCTTGCGTTGGCAGCCATCCGCGAGGACAGAACATGGGGCAACATTCAGATATTGAGCATGCAACTCAAGCTTTGCGCGCTAAGGCGAGTAAAGCCCTACGCTCGGGCACTTTTGAAAACGTCGCCCCTGAAAGCAAGCGGGCCCGCAGCGCCAAACGCGGTGAGCCGCTGCGGAAGGACCTCAAGCGCGATGACTATGAGAAGATCTTGCGCAAACTCCACGTCAAGCTCGTTGAACTGCAAGAGTGGGTACGCCACGAGGCTGCAAAAATCTGCATCGTCTTTGAGGGGCGTGATGGTGCCGGAAAGGGTGGCGCCATCAAGGCGATCACCGCTCGGGTGAGCCCACGAATATTCCGCGTTGTCGCGCTCTCGGCCCCCACCGAGCGTGAAAAATCTCAGATGTACATTCAAAGATATTTGCCGCACCTGCCGTCGGGAGGTGAGGTCGTGATCTTCGACCGCAGTTGGTACAATCGCGCTGGCGTCGAGCGGGTCATGGGGTTTTGCACGGAAGCGGAAACCAAGCACTTTCTTGGCGTCGCGCCGCACGTGGAAAAATCGATGATCGATTCCGGCATCATTTTGCTCAAGTATTGGCTCGAGGTAAGTCCCGAGCAACAAGAAAAGCGGTTGCGGGAGAGGATCGATGACGGGCGCAAAACCTGGAAGCTCTCCGATATGGATATAAAGTCATTCAAGCGCTGGGATGACTACACGCGGGCGCGCAACGACATGTTCAAGGCGACCGATACGTCCTGGGCACCCTGGTTCGTCGTGCACTCTGATCACAAGCGGCGCGCCCGGCTTAACATTATCGAACATTTGCTCGCCAGCATTCCCTACAAACGCGTACCGCGGGAAAAGGTGCGCTTTCCCAAGCGACATATTGCAGATGCCGACCAGAGGCAGCCGGTACCGCTGCGACTAATCGACGAGGCGTATTGATCCGTGCGCGAGAACTCAGCGTCGCTCAGCCGACCAAGTCGGGTGGCCGGGTCCGCTCCCCTTGCACCCAAATCACCAACACGGCCCAAGCGACGGAAAGAACAATAGGTCCGAAGAAGATCCCGACAATGCCATAGGCAATGATGCCGCCAATGACGCCGATCATGATGATCGGCATCGGCGTGGTGAGGCCGCGCGCCATGACCAGCGGTCTTAAAACATTGTCGATCACGCCGACGCAGACCATATAGGCCGTGAAACCGAGCGCCTGCAAGGTATCCATGACCGTCCAACTCCAGACGGTGATGGGTATGAGCAAGATGGCCGGCCCAATTTGGGCGATGCTGAGCAGCAGAGTTAGGAACGCCAACACGCTGGCGGAGGGAATACCTGCGGCAAGGAAGCCTGCCCCGGCGAGAACCGATTGCAGGAGCGCGATGCCCACCACGCCACGTGAGACGTTACGTATGGTGGCGCCAACCAGCTGCACCGTCTCCTTGCCGCGGTGGCTCAGCACGCGACTCAAGAAGGTACTCGATACCTCCACGAGCTGCGGGCCTCGGGTCAACAAAAAGCCCGTGACAATGATGGAGACGAGGAGCTCAACGAGCCCGACAAACGCGCTTTGCGCCATTTCAAGAAGTTGGCTGCCGAACGGTTTGAGGTAGGGTGCTATCTCGGTCAGCGCCGCCTTCAAGTTGGTCGCCGCCAGGGTCCAAATGCGGTGCAGCTGTTCGCCAACGAGCGGCCAGAGCTTCACGGACTCTGCCGGCAGCGGGATCGCCAGTTGTCCGGCATCCAGCCCATTGATCACCGATCCGATGGCACCAATCAGACCGAACCCGAGCCAGGTCACGGGGCCAACGACGATCATCAGGCATAGCGAGGAGATGACGGTCGCGGCAAGTCCTCGCCGACCCAACCCGCGCGCGAGCCAGTCGAACACCGGATAGAGCGCGGCCGTCAAGACCGCACTCCAGAGCAGGATTGTCAGGAGGGGTGCTATGACCCTGAACGACCAGTACGCCAGCAAACAGAAAAAGCCGAGGCGGATCACAATATCGATGCTTTGAGTACTGAGCGCGTCCCGAAGCGGATCGTTATTGCGTGCGGTCATCGCTCAGGCTAGGTCCGTGCGGTTGGCAAGGCGGGCGAAATTGAGGCTCGCCGTTTGAGCCAGCGCGGTCTTGCGCAAAGACCGACGTGCCGATCTTCCTCGCGGATGCCGGGCTCGAAGCATCGGCCACGTCAGCTCAAGGCGGCGGAGAATTGAAGCCATGACATCTTGTCTGTGACCCATTGCAGCGAGATTTTCGCCCGTCATGCCAATCGATAAAACCCTGACGGATATGCTTTCAAATCGCTAATCCTGCGCTCATTTCCTTCGCCGCGTCGGAAAGGAGGGCTCAACAATCCGCAAGGACCAGACACGCCTGCGCTCGTGGCACGCGAGTCTGTGCCTTCGCTGAGCGACATGGGCCGAAACAGGGCGCCTGTCAACAATGGTCAAGCCGTTGGCGATCCAACGTGGCCGGGTCGGAGCCGGTACGGCCGACGCCAGCCGCTCAAGCCGTGCGCACCGCAATCGAGGGGCAACGCCCGAGGATCCATCGATGGCCAAGTGCGGAGTGCCGCTCATAGGAAGAACGGCTCAAAATGCCGAAGGACTTCGCCAGGTCGTTCCTCAGCCAGGTAGTGCCCGCTGTCGATGGCGCCGCCGCTGAGCTCTTGAGCGCAGTAGCGACGCCAGATCTCGATCGGCGCGTACCACTTGCCGATCTTGCCCTTTTGACCCCACAAGACCAGCATCGGGCATTGCACCTTGCTGCCAGCGTCGCGGCTTGCCCGATCGTGCTCGAGGTCGATCGTGGCGGCCGCGCGGTAGTCCTCGCACATGCCGATGATCGTTGCCGGCTGTCGTGCCGCGGCAAGGTAGTCGGCCAGCGCCTCTGGATGGAAAAAGTTGGGCGGCTTTGGTTCGCGCGAGGTGTGCGCCGCAAACCAAGCCTCGGGCGCCGCAGTGATCAGCACCTCGGGAAATGGGTGGGGCTGGGCGAACCAGAACCAATGATAGTAGCCGAGCGCGAACGCCATGTCGGTACGCTCGAAATGCTCGATGGTCGGAACGATATCGAGCGCCGCCAATTTGATGACGCGCTGCGCGTGGTCGAGTGCAAGCCGATGCGCAACGCGCGCGCCGCGGTCATGGCCGGCGACGAAAAAGCGCTCGTGCCCGAATGCACGCATGATCTCGACCATGTCCGCGGCCATCGCTCTTTTCGCATAGGGCGCGTGATCGGACGTGGCCGGCGGCTTGAATGAGCCGCCGTAGCCTCTGAGGTCGGGACACACGACCGTGAACCGCTCGGCCAACTTCGGCGCTACCTGGTGCCACATCAGGTGCGACTGCGGATTGCCATGCAACAGAAGCAAAGGCGGCCCCGACCCACCATGTCGTAAGCGGATGCCGCCACCGCTTACAGCGACAGTCTCAAGCTTGAATCCTGGAAACAGCATGCTTTGCCCGGCGCCATGGATATCCCTCACATTATGCTCCGATACGGCTTGGGGAGGAAGGCGACCGAGAGGGATCGGCGGGAAGGCTGGAGGAGCCGGGTGGGGCGGGCTCCTAGTGTTCATGGTCACCGTGGCGTGCCTCGGCGCAGCCCAAACGAAAAGCTCCGCCGAGTGGCGGAGCCTTCCTTATGGCATCCTTGAGCCGGTTAGGGCTTTGTGGCCGGAGCCGGGGCGGGCGCCGGAGTGGTTGGTTGCGGCGTTGCATTTGGATTCGGCGTTGGCCGTGCCGGGGCTGTCGCGTTAGGAACGTTCTCGGTTGTTTTCGGCGTCGGCGTCGCCGTACGATCCGCGGCCATGAGCAACCAGCCGCCAATGGCTATCAGGGCTGCCACCAGGAGCAGGGGTATATAGTTCCAGGCGCCCTCATCGGTGCGGGTAACGCGCTCCCAGCCGGTGCGTGAGGGCCGCTCAACACTATCATCCCGAAGTGGGTCGTCCTGACGCGGCGGAATTCGATCGTTGGGTCTCTGATCCATCTCGTGTCTCCCATGTTCTTGCTTGGGGAACGCGCGTTTTGCATGCTGTGTTCCAGCGAAGGGCTGAGACCACGGTTGTGCCACGCTTGTGAAAGGGGGCGCGTGACGCGTGGAGCGCGTGCAACCCTACGGCTCAGGCTCCGGCGCGCAGGGGCGGGCGCCAAGCTGCGCAAAAGCTGCCGCCGGGCACCCACTCGCGGCACTCGCACGCGACGAGGCTACTTTCCACATGCTGCGGCGCACCGAGCAACGGACCAGGCCAGGGGTTGTGGGCGTCGCAACCGCAACAGGGTATGTCGTTGGGCCGCCGACGTTCAGGCAAATCGAAAAAAAAGCGCCTGCAGGCGCGGCCATGCGCGCAAAGACGATCATCATCCAGGGCGCAAGGGCAATGCGATCGAAATCGCAAGGGATGGTGACCCGCGTCCTGCCCTTGTCCTGGCACTCCACGATAAGCCTCAGGTTGCAAAGCAATTCGCTATCGGCGCGGCGAAAAGCGGACTAAAGAACGCAAAGGCAGATCGCTTTCAGTCAATCCTATTTGATCCAACCTATTTGATCCGGCAGGACGGAGCCCGGGTGTAATGGCACAGCACATTGGCATTGTTGCATGCTCTTCCGAGGGCGCGGCCCTTTGCTATCGGACCCTATGCTTGGAGGCGGCAACGCCGCTCGGGCGCTACGGCCATCCCGAGGTCTCGATGCATACGCCTTCGTTGGCCGAATATGTGCAATGTTTGGATCGGGCGGACTGGCGCGGTGTCGGCGAATTGATGCTGGCGTCTGCCGACAAGCTCGCAAAGATCGGCGCCGATTTCCTAATCTGCCCGGACAACACCATCCATCAGGCGCTCCCCCAGATCGAGGCACGCTTGCCTCGACCCTGGCTGCACATTGCGGAAGCGGTCGCCGATGCGGCGGTCGCGCGCGGCTTCCGCCGCCTAGGGCTGACGGGAACGCGCTGGCTTGTGGATAGCGCGGTCTATCCGGAGAAACTTGGGGCGCGCGGGCTGGAATGGGCGCTGCCAAGCCCCGACGAGCGCAACGAGATCAACCGCATCATCATGGACGAGCTTGTCTGCGGCGTCGTCAACCCTGCTGCGGTCACCTACATTGAGCGCGTGATCGCTCGACTGCAAGCGCAGCGATGCGATGCCGTGGTGCTGGGTTGCACCGAGCTGCCCCTGATCATCAATGATGCCAACTCCGTGCTGCCGACGCTCGATTCCACGCGCCTGCTGGCGCGGGCAGCTGTAGATCGGGCCGCGCGTGGTGCGGGTGCGGCGTCGAGCTGACCCTCGATTCGGCCAAGGCCTTGAGCGGGTGGCTGCTGCTGGACATCCGCCGCCGAAGTCGAAGGGCGCGCGCGCCTGAGACAGCACTACGACGGCTTGACCTTGCGACGGCTCGCGAGCGCGATGGCGTTATCGGCCACCTCGGGAAGAACAGGGCATGGGGAGCTGCCCGATCCGGCCTGGCGAGGGGCCCGGATCAAATGAATGTCAGCATCGTCCGGGGAATAACTTAGTCTGCTCAAGAGTTCTCGCAAGTGTGGCCACTGCGGACGCTCACCTTGCTCAAAAGGCCAAACCAAGAATTCGAGCGGCAAATGCTGCCGCACCTCGACGCCGCATACAATTTTGCGCGCTGGCTGATGCGCAATGCCGAGGATGCGGAGGATGCGGTTCAGGACGCCTTCCTAAGGGCCTACCAGGCATTCCCCAGCTACCAGGGCGGCAGCGAGAAAACCTGGTTGATGACCATCGTACGTAACGTCTGCCTGACCCGATTGCAGCGTCGGGTGCTGCCGAGCAAGGTCGTGATGCTGGATGACGCGATGCGCGAGGTGGAAGCGACAGATGCCGGTCGCGTGCCCGCGAGCCTCAATTCGCGCCCCGATGCCGAGCTGTTGGCCAAGCTCGAGCATGCACGCGTGCGCTCGGCATTAAGGAAACTACCACAGGACTTGCGCGAGATCGTGGTTTTGCGCGAGTTCGAGGATCTCTCTTACCAGGAGATTTCCGAGATCGTGGCCGTGCCGGTCGGCACCGTGACATCGCGCCTATCGCGAGCCCGTGCGTTACTGAAGACGCTGCTCGTTGAGAACGACAATGGGGGGCGCCGCAATGAAATGTGAAGAGGCCCACGAGCTGCTCGATGCCTTTCATGACGGCGAGCTGCAATTGGCCAGCTCGGCGGCGGTGGAGAGGCATCTTTGCACCTGCCCGTCCTGTTCGGCCACCTTCAACCTGCACAACACCTTGTGCACGCGAGTGCGGCGGCTTGGCCGCATGCCGGCGCCGGCGCTTCTTGTCGCTAGAATCAGCGGGTCATTGCGCGAGGAGAACCGCGAGCCAACCGGTATCTTGCCCGTTCGCTCATGGCGCGCGTTGGCGGCGAGCCATTTATTGGCGGTCGCCCTTGGCGGGGTGAGCGTCCTCGGTTTCGTGCCTGCTCGCCACGCGCACACCTTCACGATTTAAGAAACCATCGATGCGCACGTGCGCTCGCTTATCGATGAGCGCACGCTGATGCAGATTGTTTCCAGCGATTCCCACAACCTGCGACCTTGGTTCATGGGCAAGATCGACTTCTCCCCGGCCGTGGTTGAACTGGACAAAGAGGGCTTTCCGCTGCTCGGCGCGCGGGTCGACTATCTGGCCAAACGTTATGCGGCGGCACTGGTCTATGGCCGGCGCAAGCACCGCATCAACCTCTTCGTGTCCCCCGCGGACGCTAGCAGCACCGCAGCAATGACGGCGACGGCCCGCAATGGCTACAACGTGGTTGAATGGCAGACCGATGGTTTGAGCTATCGGGCGGTTTCGGACCTCGACAGGGCCGAGCTTGCCCAATTTTCTGAGTTGGTGCAGATGCGCCGTGGCCGCCCCTGAGAGGCTTTCGTCGGTCGAGAAAATATGGCCCATCCTAGGACGACCAGAGGCGGGGGAAAGATCCGCCTCCGGCTTGCACAAACCCGGCTACTCGGCGCAACGGCGCACGGGACGATCGATCGATCCCTCGCCCGTAGGCAGCGTGAACCCAACGGCCAGATATAAGCCCAACAGCGTCAGGCTGAACAATTTGGCGATGACGATGCGACGCATGGCAATGGCTTCCTACCGTTCGGGGGTTGCGATTTTCGACCAGTCCGCCATCTGCACGCGCGCCAGCAGGTGAAATTTGCCCGCATCCGGCTTGAAAATCGAGGCTTCGCCCTCCTTGACGTCAAACCAGTCCCTGCCGAGTGCATCGATGATGTTTGGTTTGTGCGTTATCAGGATATCGTTCTTTTCCGGCGCCGGTGCCTTGGCCAGCAAAGTGCGCAGCGCTTCGGCGCGTCGGGTGTTCTCGTCCGGCGTTACAACCAGGCCGCCTTCGGTGAGATCGACGGTCGTCTCGATAGTCTTGAAGCCGGCCAATGCCGCGGTCTCGTAGGCGCGATTGAATTTGCTGGTGTAGACCTTCCCGACCGGGATCCCGGCTGCGCGGATGGCTTTTCCGAACGCCTGAGCGAGCTCCTTACCCTTGTCATTGAGATTGCGCTGCTTGGCGACGTCGGTGAAGGTGAAGGGATCGGTATCGGCTTGGTTGCTGAACGTCGCACCGTGCCGAACAAGGATGACATATCCACCCGTCCGTAAGGCTTGGGCCAGGTGTTTGAAGTCGACGACCGAGCCCGCGCTTTGCGAGCTCGCAGGAGGCGTCTGTGCGGCGCTGGGTGCGAAGGCACCAGCCAAGAGCGCCAGGCTGGCGAAGGCTGCGACAATGGTCTGCATGACATTTTCCGTGCTTGGTTGGCGTGGAGCGAAATTGCGCGGCCACCGGCATCCGGCCTTGCCGCGACCCTCGCCTTGCCTGTGGGACAGTCCGGGCCCGCGGCTCGGCCGCGGGCCCGCCTAGGGGCCAAGGCGCTCAGTAGTGCAACCGGTCCTGCTGCTCCCAGAACTCCTTGCTGTCGAAGGCGCCGGCCGGGGCGGCAAGCGTTGTGAGGAGCGATAGCGTGATGAGCGCAGATGCAACGATGGTCTTCATGTCAGGTCTCCGAAGGTTGAGGCCGGCATCGCCGGCCCTGCAGCGCATAGGACTCGCCACGGCCCCAGTGCATTCGCTCATTTCACGGGCTCGTTACGCGTGTTGATGGGTCGCGCAATAATGTGATCAGCGCTGTGCCCCTTGCGATTGCGGCGTCGGCCCGCGACCGCCAAGACCCGTCAGGTCTTTCATCGGTTGGTCAGCCTGGCCGAGCGCAGGGAGGCAACGCCGGCCTTGAAAACCCCTGCGCGAGCTAGCGACGGCCATCTTCCAAGGTGTCGATCGCTACCAATTGCGATGGCCTCGGCGAGGGCTCAGTATGATCGTTGCCTTATCGCTACCCCCTCGCGATCGGCTCACGGCCGGGTGGCGATTGCGCTGCGGCCGCGCGCGTGCTCCCCGAGGGTTTTTTGGGGGCGGACTGGTGCCTGAAGCCTGGCGATTGCCCCGCTCCCCAGGCGCGGCGCACCTTTGACCCGGACCGCAGGAACTATGGCAATGGCAGGGACGTTGCGGCTGTTCGGACAAGGGATCCTGGTATGTGCCAATACCTACGCGTCGCCCTCGCCACCTCGTTGCTTTGGCTATTCCTGGCGAGCCCATTGCTTTGTGCGGAGACGACGCTGTTGAACGCCTCCTATGAGCCGACGCGGCGCTTCTATTCGGCCGTGAATAAGGCGTTCGCTGTGCGTTGGCAGCAACAAAATGGCCATGGTATCCGCATCTATCAGTCGCACGCTGGCTCAGGCGCGCAAGCACGGGCGGTCAGTTTCGGCCTTGAGGCAGATGTCGTAACCCTCGCCCTTGCCTACGACATCGATGCTATTGTTGAGCGCGCCGGCCTTCTTGCCCCGGACTGGCAACAGCGATTGCCCGACCACAGCGCGCCATACACCTCGACGATCGTGTTCCTGGTCCGCAAGGGCAACCCCAAGCAAATTCGCGACTGGCCGGATCTTGCCAGGGAGAGCATCGCCGTCGTCACGCCCAACCCGAAGACATCCGGGGGAGCGCGTTGGAACTTCATGGCGGCGTGGGGGTACGCCATGCGTAACTACGGCAATGATGAGAACAAAGCCCGCGATTTTCTCGGGCGCATCTACGGTAATGCCCCGGTCCTTGACACGGGTGCGCGCGGTGCCACCATCACCTTTACGCGCCGCGGTATCGGTGACGTGCTCATCGCCTGGGAAAACGAGGCCCTACTTGCGGCGCGCGAGATTGGTCCCGACGAATTTGAGATTGTGGTACCCTCGATCAGCATACTAGCCGAGCCGCCCGTTGCCGTCGTCGACAAGGTCGTGGACCGACGCGGTACGCGCCAAGCGGCAGAAGCCTACCTTAATTTTCTTTATTCGCCCGAAGGGCAGAAGCTTGCCGCACAAAATTACTATCGGCCTCGATCGAAGGAGATCTTGGAGCAGCATTTGGACCGCTTCACACAAGTTGAGCTGATGGACATCGCGGCGTTCGGCGGCTGGAAGCAAGTTCAGAAGGTCCACTTTAGTGATGGCGGGACCTTCGATCGCATCTATGGCGCTGCGAGCGCAACCAAATGATTGCAACCGTGGGACATCGTACCTGGACGATTCTGCCCGGCTTCGGGCTGGCCCTCGGCATCACGCTCACCTACCTCGGGCTGATTGTCCTCATTCCCCTAAGCGGCCTGCTCCTGAAAGCGGGCGATGCCGGTCCAGCCAAGATTTGGGCAGAGCTTTCCTCGCCGCGAACCTTGGCGGCCTTTCGCCTGAGTTTAGGCATGGCCTTCCTGGCCGCGATCTGCAACGCGCTTTTTGGCTTCATTTTGGCTTGGGTGTTAGTGCGTTACCGCTTTGCTGGTCGCAGGCTTATGGACGCAATGATCGATCTGCCGTTCGCCTTGCCGACGGCTGTCGCCGGCATCTCCCTCGCCCAGCTTTATTCGACAAATGGCTGGCTGGGCGGTGTCCTCGCGCAAGCCGGCATCACCGTCGCCTTTACGCCGCTTGGGGTCCTGATCGCTCTTATCTTTGTGGGCCTTCCATTTGTCGTGCGGACCGTTCAGCCGGTCTTGGAGGAACTAGACCGCGAGATCGAAGAAGCCGCGGTGTTGCTGGGTGCGGCACGCTGGGACATCATCCGACGCGTTATTATCCCGCCGCTGAAACCTGCGGTGATGACCGGTGCCACGCTGGCCTTTGCTAGGGCCATAGGTGAATACGGCTCCGTCATCTTCATTGCCGGCAACATGCCCGGGTATTCCGAAATTGTTCCCCTGCTGATCGTAATCAAGCTCGAGCAGTACGACTATCTCGGTGCGGCGGTGATCGCGAGCGGCATGCTGATCGCTTCATTCATCCTGCTGTTAGCGATCAACTTGCTGCAAGCACGAATGCGAAGGTGGCAAGGTGGCTAGGGTAAAAGCCGCAAGAATTGCGCCAGGCCAAGCCCTTCCATTGTCGGAAAGCCGAGGTGTGCGCGCCACGCTCATCGGCGTTGCCCTGGTCTTCTTCATATTTTTCTTGCTGCTGCCACTGATCGTCGTGTTCGCGGAGGCCCTGCGTCAGGGTTTCCATGCCTACTGGTCCGGGCTAGGCGACCTCGAAACGCTCGCCGCAATAAGGCTGACGCTCCTTACGGCAATCGTGGTTGTGCCCATCAATACCGTGTTCGGGGTAGCCGCCGCCTGGGCAATTACAAAGTTCACCTTTGCGGGCAAGAATCTCCTGATCACCCTGATCGACGTGCCGTTTTCCGTGTCGCCGGTGATAGGCGGCATGGTCTTCGTTTTGCTGTTTGGACTGCCGGGTGTGTTCGGCCCGTGGCTTGCGGCGCATGACATCAAGATCATCTTCGCGGTTCCAGGCGTGATCATCGCGACACTGTTCGTCACCTTGCCCTTCGTGGCCCGCGAGTTAATTCCTTTGATGCAAAAGCAGGGAACCGATCAAGAGGAAGCCGCAATCATGTTGGGGGCGAACGGTTTGCAGACCTTTCTGCGCATTACGCTTCCGAACATTAAGTGGGGCCTCTTGTATGGCGTCTTGCTTTGCAATGGCCGCGCCATCGGTGAGTTTGGAGCGGTAGCCGTGGTTTCGGGGCACATCATGGGGCTTACCAACACCATGCCGCTCCACGTCGAGGTGCTCTACAACGACTTCAACTTCGTCGCTGCATTCGCGGTGGCTTCGCTTCTCGTCATGATGGCCTTCGCGACACTGGTGCTGAAAACGGTTCTCGAGTTCACGCGCTGCCTTGAAGTCGCCAAGCCTTCCATAGGGAGCAGCCCATTGGAAATCGCGGTGAAGAATTTGACCAAGCGCTTCGAGCATCAGACCGTGCTCGATCGCGTCAATCTTCAAATCCAGGACAAAGAGTTCATCGGACTGCTGGGCCCATCCGGTTCCGGCAAGACCACGCTGCTTCGCATCCTGGCGGGCCTTGAACTTGCCGACGATGGAGCCGTGGAAATTGATGGCCGCGACAGCAGTACCTTGTCGCTGGACGAGCGCCGGGTCGGGTTCGTTTTTCAGCATTACGCCTTGTTCAATCACATGACCGTATTCCAGAACGTGGCTTTTGGTCTCCAGGTCAAGCCCAGGCAAGCACGCAAATCCAACGCCGCAATTGCGAAACGCGTGCGCGATTTGCTCGGCCTGGTGCAACTACAAGCATTTGAGGATCGTTTTCCCGCGCAGCTATCGGGAGGACAAAGGCAGCGCGTCGCATTGGCGCGAACCCTCGCCATCGAGCCGAAGGTGCTGCTTCTTGACGAACCTTTCGGCGCCTTGGACGCCAAAGTGCGAGTTGAACTGCGGCGCTCGCTCCGGGAAATTCATGATACCGCAGGGCTCACCACGGTTTTCGTTACGCATGATCAGGACGAGGCGTTGGATCTGGCTGATCGCGTCGCCATCATGAACCGTGGCATCATTGAGCAGGTTGGTAGCCCCGTCGAAGTCTATGACGCGCCAAAATCGCCATTTGTTTTCGATTTTCTCGGCCATACTAATTCCTTCGATTGTATTGTGCGAGGCGGCAAGGCGTACCTGGGGGAAAACCAGCTCGTGCTTGACGAGGTGGTCCGCGACGGCCCGGCCGTCGTGTTCGTGCGCCCGCACGATGTCCTTTTGGCGCGGGCCGACAGGGCTCAAATGAATACGGCTACCCGCCTCCCGGGGTCAGCGCTTGTGCGTTTCATCTCGGCATTGGGCCAGCGCGCTGTTGCCGAACTCCTCTACGAACGGCGGCTGATCGAGGTGGAAATGACGCGTGAGACGCTGCAAGAGCTTGGGCTGCAGGTTGGCAGCAAATGCACGATCAGTCTCAGGCACGCGCGGGTGTACGCAAGACAGGCGGCCGAGGAGCAAACCCGCGTCGCCGAGCGGGCAGCGGCGCGGCCTCGCAAACGTCGGCGATTTCGCGACCGTCTACCCACGCTGCGCTAAGGCGGCCGAACCCGGCGACGCCGTTTGCGGGGGTGGGAGGAAGGCCGCAAGCCAGCCCAGCACCCCGAATGGTGGACACCCCACCGGTGTCCAGTCGTCCGCACCCATGAGTCGCTCGACGATGGGTTGCGTTAAGGCAGCGTTAAGAATCTGTGACGAAAAAGGACTTGGGTGCGAGATGAACGGCAAATGAATGCCAGGCGTCCCTTTTTGGTGCTTGCTGGATATCGCGGCCCCAATCGGAACTTGTCGTTCTGCACCGGGTTGATTTGGACCCCACTTGAGCTCGACCGGAGGCGAGCCGCTGCTCGGCGCGCGCTGGAGGAACCAACCCATGGTCTTGTCATTTCGTTCTGCTGGCGCCTTCGCTCTTGTCTCTGCGATCAGCCTTTTGTTTGGTCAGTTTGTTTCGCCCGGCGGTGTGACGGTCGCCCACGCGCAAGCCAATGCGCAGGAGAACGCGCGAGCCGCCCAGCAGAGGGCGGCGCAACAGGCGGCCGCGGCCCGGGCCGCGCAGCAGCGCGCGGCGCAGCAACAGGCTGCCGCGGCCAGAGCCGCCCAGCAAAGGGCCGCACAGCAACAGGCCGCTGCCGCGCGGGCGGCGCAACAGCGCGCAGCGCAGGAACAGGCGCGGGCGGCGCAACAGCGCGCAGCGCAGGAACAGGCGCGGGCGGCGCAACAGCGTGCGGCGCAAGAACAGGCGCGGGCGGCGCAACAGCGCGCGGCGCAAGAACAGGCGCGGGCGGCGCAACAGCGCGCGGCGCAGGAGCAGGCGCGGGCGGCGCAACAGCGCGCGGCGCAAGAACAGGCCCGGGCGGCGCAACAGCGCGCCGCGCAGGAGCAGGCGCGGGCGGCGCAGCAGCGCGCGGCCGAGGAGCGGGGGCGAGCGGCCCAGCAGCGCGCAGCCGAGGAACAGGCGCGCGGGGCGCAGCAGCGCGCGGCCGAGGAGCGAGGGCGAGCGGCCCAGCAGCGCGCAGCCGAGGAACAGGCGCGCGGGGCGCAGCAGCGCGCGGCCGAGGAGCGAGGGCGAGCGGCCCAGCAGCGCGCGGCCGAGGAACAGGCGCGCGGGGCGCAACAGCGTGCGGCCGAGGAGCGAGGGCGAGCGGCCCAGCAGCGCGCAGCCGAGGAACAGGCGCGCGGGCGGCGCAGCAGCGCGCGGCCGAGGAGCGAGGGCGAGCGGCCCAGCAGCGTGCGGCCGAAGAACAGGCGCGGGCGGCGCAGCAGCGCGCGGCCGAGGAGCGAGGGCGAGCGGCCCAACAGCGCGCAGCCGAGGAACAGGCGCGGGCGGCGGAGCAGCGGCGCCGCGATATCGCCCGACCCGGGCAGGCCGGTTCCGGTCCGTCCAGACCTGATCAAGATCGAGCCATTGTTGGGCAGGAACGGCAGAGAGCATACGATGGAGGTGGCCGTCATGCAGAGGCCCCGTCACCGCGGCTGCGCCAAGTGCAACGCCAACGCCAGGAGCGCCGCCAGGCCGATCATGTCGTGATCCGCGAGCCGGACCGGCGTGCGATCGTCAAGGACAACAATCATGTCTTCATTCGACATGACGACAATCAACGTCTTTCTCGCGTTGCGCGTGGAGCGCGTAGCGCACGGCATGGCGACACCATGGCCTTGAGCTTCAGCTCCCGAAACGGTGCGCAAGTCTTTTCAGAGGTAAACGCAGAAGGGCGCGCGCTGCGCCGTTACCGGCGTACGCGCGATGGTCGCGAAATCATTCTGTTTGATGATCGGCCATTCTATGGCGCAGGACTGCTGGGTCTGAGTACGACTTTTGTGGACCTTTCCCCACCTGTGATCGAGCTTCCGCAGGAGCAATACGTTGTTGATTACGGTGCGGCGTCAGAGGACGACATCTATCAGGCGCTGGCAGCCCCGCCTATCGAACCGCTTACCCGCGGCTACGCGCTCGAGGAGATCCGCCAGGGCCTTCAGTTGCGCGAGCGCATGCGCAGGATCGAGTTGTTAGATATCAACTTCGAAGCCGGATCCTGGGAAATTGCTCCCGATCAGTACCCAAAACTCGAGCGACTGGCCCGCGCCATAAATCGCATCTTGCAAGATCGCCCAGATGAGGTGTTCTTCATCGAAGGCCATGCCGACGTGCTGGATTCAGACGTCGACAATCTCACCTTGTCCGATCGTCGCGCCGAAGCGGTGGCGTTCATCCTGTCACAAATGTTCGCTGTCCCTGCGGAGAACCTGGTGACGCAGGGCTATGGTGACCAATATCTCAAGGCGGATGGAGGCAAAATCAATCGTCGTGTTTCGGTGCGCCGTATCACGCCGCTCCTGCGCTCCGCCGATACCCCCGTCGCGGCGCGCTCCCAGCAAGGTACGCTTTCGCCGCCATCGACTCCACTTGACCTTAGCGACGACGACCGCGCCTTCATCCTTGAAAACCTCGATTACGCTGGCGTGCCTGGACTCGGCATCGGCGGAATCTCGGAGGGCATGCGCGTGCCAGGCGGAGCCCGCCTGCGCTCCTTCCCAAGTGTGATCCGTGAGCGCATACCCGCCCTCGATGCTTATAGGTATTTTGTGGCGGAGAACCAAATTGCCGTCGTCGATCCGGCCGGCGCGCAAGTGGTTGCAGTGTTGGAGGGCTACAGGTAGCGCTCAGGAATGCGTTGTGCGCGAGCCCAAAAATCTTACCGAGCTCAACAAGAATATCCGTGCATCCCAACCTTTGGTGCCGGGCGCGAAGAAAGCGGTGCTTGGGGAGGGCCCCATCGGCGCCGCAATCGCTTTCGTCGGCGAACAACCTGGAGATCAAGAGGATATACAGGGGCGCCCGTTCGTCGGACCTGCCGGCCAATTGCTAAATCGTGCCATGGCCGAGGCCGGCATCGAACGCGATCGCTCGTATCTCACGAACGCCGTGAAGCATTTCAAGTTTGTGCAACGTGGCAAACGCCGCATTCATCAGAAACCTACGGCGAGCGAGGTTAGGCACTATCGGTGGTGGCTTGATAAAGAATTGGCGTTCGTCCGACCTCGACTGATCGTTGCACTCGGCGCAACGGCCGTTCTCGCCTTAGCCGGCAAGGCAATTCCGATCACTCGCTCGCGGGGTGAGGCCGATTTGGCCGGCCGACCTGGCTACATCACCGTTCACCCATCCTTCCTGCTTCGCATTCCTGACGCCGATGCCAAACAGCAGGCCTATGACGACTTCGTCGCTGACCTTCGGTCGGTCCGCACACTAGCCGGGTCGCCGACACGGCAACGGGCACCGTAGCTCTTGCATATCCCGTCAATTTGCCGGCCGGAGCCGAGAGGCCTCGCTGACCAACTGCCGGAACAGCGTGCGGCATCCCAGTAAGTTACCCGCGCCAAGTTAGCCGCGCCACCTCGGGCACCAAAGGTGCAGGATGGGAAAGGGTATCAGCTGGCTCAGAGCTTGTTGCGAGCTCGCTTCGACTTTGCAATAGATGCTGCTTCCCAACCGAAGACGCTTCTGCCGCCGAAGTCGTGCGAAAGTCGGCGTTCCTGAGCGATAATCTCAGGCACTGGTGGTCCCTGCGCTTCTCGCTCCAACAACCGCGCCTGGTCGTCGAGTCGCTGGAGCGCGGCGAGCTCCTCCTCGCGCCCGAGTTTGGCCTTTTGTACAGCCAGCTTGAGGACGCGGATCGTTTCATCAAAAACGCGCACCGGCACAGGGAATGGGTGCCGGTCCTTGCCCCCGTGCGCGAAAGAAAACCGGGCCGGATCGGTGAACCGATAGGGTGCCCCATGCAGGACTTCAGCTACGATGGCCAGGGCACGCACAGTGCGCGCGCCCACGCCAGGCGTGAGTAGCAAATCCGGAAAATCCTTCGGTCCACGATCTGCCGCTGCGGCAAGCGCCGCATGCAGACGTCGGGCAATGACGTCTTTGCCGCGCACGTCATGGTGCCCGGGCATGGTCAAGTGGGGCAATGTCAGCTGTGAGGGCATATGCGACCCCTCGCCACGTTCCAGCGCAGCGAATTCGCGGCTGAGGCGATCAGGGCCTAGCGACTGCAGTAGATCCAGCTGACTTTTGCGCGATTGGGCGGCTCTGCGATCTGCCAAATTGACGATCTGGCCCTGGGCAGGACCCTCGATGGCCGTGTGCGGAGCGTCGAGGAAACTTTCCAGTCCTTCCGACAGCCAATGATACCGGCGAGCTTGTTTGCGCTTCCCGCTCATGCCTTGCTGCACGACAGCCCAATGACCGGCGTCTGTGACTATGAAACCATGTAGATAAAGATCGAAGCCGTCCTGCACCGCAGCGCTGTCGACTTTGGCGACGAGTTGGCTTGTTTGAGCGAGCGCGATGCCATCAAAGCCAACGCGATCGCCAATCTCGGCCAGTTCGCGCGGCGTCTGGCGTGAATGATTGCCGCGGCCACCGCAAACATGGATACCAAGTTCATGTTGAAGAGGTGCCAGACCTCGCTTGAGGGCGCCGATCACGCTCGTCGTGATGCCTGAGGAGTGCCAGTCCATGCCCATCACGACGCCAAAAGCTTGGAACCAGAACGGATTGGCGAGCCGTCGCAGCAGTTCGTCGCGCCCGTAATGGTGAACGATGGCTTCCGTCATGACGGCGCCAAGACGGCTCATCCGCGAGGCGAGCCAATTGGGGACCTTGCCGTAGTGAAGCGGTAGGTCCGCGCTACCGGTGCGCCTGCTGCCCGTTCGGGGTGTTGTGGGTGTCATTCTGATCAAAACGAGAATAGCACACCTTGGGTGATTCCTTGAGGCGTCGCGGCAGCATTGCTCGCCCGGACGTTTGTTCTTTCGACGCGGAGGACGCACGCAATGCACCTGCCCGAACGTGTTCGGCTGCGAGATCGGGGATTGTGCAGCCTGCCCCATCCCTCAGGCATGACCCTGCTTGCGGGTGTAGCGCCGGGACGCCGTCCCGCGTCCGCCGGGCACGACAGGCCCCGCTGAGGGGCTCAAATTGATCGTCACAAATTCCGCCAATTGCCAGTTTTTACTCGTTCAATTGCGGGTTTGTCCGGCTTCGTCGTCTAGCCCCCTGGGGGAACTTGATGCGAAAGATGGTGCTCCTAGCAGCGTATTTGCCCTTTGCCGTCTTGGCGGTGCCCGCGGCCGCGGACGATCGGCAAGATTGTGCGAGCAAAAAAAGCTATCGCAAGCTCGAGGCCTGCACGGCCATCATCCAAGGCGGTCGTGAGGCGGTGCCGAACTTGGCGGTAGCCTACCGCAACCGCGGTGTCGCCCATGCTGCAAGAAGCGACTACGACCAGGCGATCGCCGACTTTAACAAGGCGATCGAACTTAGCCCGAACTACACGGCCGCCTACAACGATCGCGCCGTTGCCTACACCAACAAGGGCGACTTCCAACACGCCGTCGCCGACGTCACCAAGGCTGTCGAACTTGCGGCGACATTTGTGGTGAAGCCTGCGGCAGCGGTGGCAAGTCCAGCTCCTGCGGCATCGGTCAAGAAGACGGCGCCCGGTCAACCAGCAACGCGCGCGGCGCCAACGATTGGCCCATTTAAGACGACCGTTACTGCTGCGTCCGAAACCAACGCATCGGCCGCCATGGCTGCTGCGCGCGGCAATGCGCAGCGCGGTGCGCAGGGTCCGAGCCACGCGGGCCAGAGCGCCGGATATGGCGCAAGTAGCGGATATGGCGGCAGTAACGGGTACGGCGGAAGTGGTGGGCATGGTGGGCACGGCGACGCTGGGACGAGCAGCGGAGCGAGCGCCGCCGGCACGGGCAGCGGAAGTAGCGGTAGCGGTAGCGGAAGTAGCGGTAGCGGAAGTGGGGGCAGCGGCGGTGGGGGCAGCGGCGGCGACGGCGGCGGCGGCGGCGGTGGCGGCGGTGGCGGTGGCGGCGGCGGTGGTGGCGGCGGAAGTGGGGGCAGGTAAGCCCTGGCCGTTTGGCTCGGTTTCCGTTTGATTTTCCGGAAGCGGTCGGCCTGGTTGCCTGCTAGCCAATGTGGCAGGCGTGTGGCGCCACAAGGTTATTTGGAGCAACGTTCGGGCGGACGGCCAGCTAAGGCCGTGCCTCAGACGCGATCACGCCGGTCTGCGGCAGGCGATGGCCTGCCAAAGTTCGCGGGGAGCAGTGAGCATTGTGCCTTCCGCGACGTGGTGTGGTGCGAACCCGATTGCCTAGGTGGTGACCGTTGCGACCTCTCCATACTTTCCTCTGGGCGATCTCGGTGTTTGCCCTGATGCCCGCGTCGCAGCTTAGGCGCGTACGGATGCTACGGGTCTTCCAATGAGCCATTTCCATCTCGTGTTGAAACCGGCTAGTGCCCTTGCACGTATAGCTGGTCGCAGGAATGACGAAATGCAGATCTCGCAGCAAGAGACGCCGCGTGGGGCCCTTTCCCCCTCAGGTATCCGGCAATGGATCGGACCAATTGGCCTCACCATTGCGATGGGTGCCGCCTATTTCGTTGCCGCCCAGTTTAGCTTGGCCCTCTTGGCCAAACCCGATGGTCTCGCCGTGTTCTGGCCGGGATCGGGTCTCGCCGCCGGAACGCTGATAGCCATCGGTTCTGGGGCGCGGCTCCCCGTCGCCATCGGGGTCGCGATCGCGAGTGCGGCCGCGAGCCTTCTGAGTGGCCAAAACCTTGCTGCTGCAACAGTGTTTTCCCTCTGCAATGCCGGCCAAGCGCTGTTGGTTGCTGGGCTGATTGAACGCCGTTTTGGCAGGGACTTCAGACTCGAAAGCCTCTCGAGCGTTGTTGGGTTCATCGTCGCGGGCGTGGCTGGGCCCGCGCTCTCGGCGATCCCGGCGACGGCCGGCTTCATCCTCTTTCACAGCTCGGAAGCGCCGATATTGACCACTTGGCTGAACTGGCTCGCCTCCGACGCGCTCGGCGTCATCATGATGGGGCCATTTTTTATTGGTCTCGGCGCCCTGAGGCACGACCGCCCGGACAAATTGGAGCTGGTGGAAGGCATCTTCACGCTCGCTGCTTTGGCGCTGATGAGCGCCGTGGCTTTCGGCTCACCGCTGCACTACTGGTACACCGTCCTGCCACTCGCTTTGCTCTTGCCCGTGCTTCTTGCTGCCCACTGTCGGCCGGTGTTTGCCGCCGCCGCAGCGATTATCCTCGGTTTCGCCGTAGTCTGGACGACCACGTTCGGGATGGCGGCGTTTGACGGGCCCAAGAGCTTGCACGACCGCACCTATGCCGCACGAGCAACGCTGCTCGCCATTTCCACCTGCATGCTCGTGCTCGCGGCACTCTTCGCCGAGAGGCGACGGAACGAGGCGGCCATCAACGATAGCAGCAATCGGCTGCAACTTGCCCTTGACGCCGCAAAGCTCGGCGTCTGGAGCGTGGATTTAAAGACCGGGCGCTTCGAATGCGACGCCCGTGACAGCCTCATTCACGGACACACTCCCGGCGCCGTACCTCGAACGATCGGCGAGGCGCGGGTTTCCGTGCATGCAGAGGACCTGCCGAGCCTCGACGAAGCGTTCATAGCCTCTCGCCGTGTCGGTGATAACATGCGTGCCGAATACCGCCTGGCGCCGATCGCCTGTGGTACGGGTTATGCTGAGGATCGCTGGGTCGCGATTGAAGGCGCCTATATTCGTGCGCCGAATGGTGAGCGCGAACGATTGCTTGGCGTCAGTCGCGACATCACTGACCTCAAAAGAGCACAGCACGCTTTGGCCGAGCGCAATTTGCAGCTTGCGCTCGCAGGCAAGGCCGCCCTCGTGGGCAGCTATTCCTACGATGCCAACACCGATGCAATGCAGGTTTCCGAGGGCTATGTGGCGGTACATGGTCTGGCCGAGGGAACCAAGGTGACCACGCGTAGCGAATGGCGCGCCCGCATCCACCCGGAGGACTTGGACCGCGTCGAGGAGTTTCGAAGCGAGGCCTTTCGCGAGCGCAGAGGCGAATATGGTCTTGAGTATCGGGTCATCCGCGGCGAACGGGAGGTTCGCTGGATCGAAGCTCGAAGTTTTATCTTGTATCGTGACGATGGCTGTCCGCAGCGAGTCGTGGGTGTCGATATAGACATCACCGAGCGCAAACAAGCCCAAGAACACCGAGATATCTTGAATGCCGAGCTAGACCACCGGGCAAAGAACTTGCTCGCCACGGTAGGTGCGATCATCACCCAGACGCAGAATGCCAACTCATCGATGCCGGATTTTGTCTCCGCCCTCGATAGGCGCATTGCTTCGTTGGCAAGAGTGCACGAGTTGTTGAGCTGCAACCGATGGCAGGGTGTCTTCTTGCGCGAGATCGTCCGGCGGGAATTTGCGCCCTACGCCGCCGACAATATTGCGGTCAAAGGTCCAAGCGTCCTGCTCACGGCAGAAGCCGTCCAGCCGCTGGCAATGGTGCTCCACGAGTTGACCACGAACGCGGCAAAATATGGGGCGTTTTCCAACCGCAGTGGCCGCGTCGCCTTGTGTTGGTGGTGGTTGCGCAAAGGATCGCATGATCGGCTCGCGATCGATTGGCGCGAAATGGGTGGCCCCGCAGTGACCAGTCCGAACCGATATGGCTACGGCACAAGCATCGTTCGTGAACTCATTCCCTTCGAGCTGGGTGGCGAGGTTAGTCTGATTTTTGCCGCCGATGGTTTGCGTTGCCGCATGGAAATTCCATCCGACTGGATCAGCCCCGACGGTTCACAGGAATTGGTTTGCCAGCACCCCGGCGAGCTACTCGCCACGGAAGCCATGGCGCCAGCCAAACTGGCTTCTTCCGCCTGAGCGAGGCAAGCGGGTCGTTGCCGGCTTCCGGCCCGGCTCGCCGCTGGTTGGCGCCGCGTCGGCGCGGCATCCGTTGCGATGTCATGGACGTGTCATCGAGCTCGCGCAGCATATCGTCATGCGCTAGGGGGAGGTGTGCTATGGTCCTGTCTATTCAACGTACGGTTTCGCGTCGTCGTGTGGTCAGAGGTCTTGCCGTCACGGCTGCGGCAGGCGCCGGTAGTGGGATTTTTGCGCCCTATTTGAGCCGGGCCAACGATCGCGCGGCGCTAACGCATGGCCTGCAGTCGGGCGACATTTCGGCCTCCTCGGGTGTCGTCTGGGCGCGCGCGGATCGTCCCTCCCGCCTCAACATCGAAGTCGCGACCAGCGATACCTTCAAGGAAATCTTGCATAAGGTCTGGGTGGATGCGTTGCCCGAGAGTGACCTGACCGCCAAAGTCGCCATCGATGGTCTGCCGGCAGGTCAAGATATCTTTTACCGCGTTACCGCGCAAAATCATGCCGAGCCCAACATTTTGGGTGAAGCCTCGGTCGGTCATTTTCGCACCGCGCCCGCCGACAAGCGGAGCGTGTCGTTCGTTTGGTCAGGCGATACCTGCGGGCAAGGCTGGGGGATCGACGAGGCCCGCGGCGGCATGAAGACCTATGCCACCATGCTCAAGCATCGCCCCGATTTTTTCATCCACAATGGCGACACGATTTACGCGGATGGGCCCATCCCGGCTGAGATAAAGCTAGGCAATGGCGAAATCTGGAAAAACCTGACCAGCGAGGAGAAGTCGAAGTGCGCTGAAACGCTTGCCGAATTCCGCGGCAACTACAAGTACAACCTGCTCGACAAGAACTTGCGCGCCTTCAATGCGGCGGTGCCGATCTTTGCCCAATGGGACGATCACGAGGTGACCAACAACTGGTGGCCCGAGGAGCCCCTTACGCGCGCCGAACATGGGCGCAAAAAGTATACCGAGAAGAATATGCTCGTGATGGTGGCTCGCGCGGCCAGGGCCTTTCATGAATATATGCCCGTCCGGCCGGAGCCATCCGAGCCGGGCCGGGTCTATCGCAAGATTGCCTACGGTCCGCTGCTCGACGTCTTCATGATCGACATGCGCAGCTACCGCGGGCCGAATGGCGAGAACCGTCAAGCCACCTATGGGCCCGACGCGTATTTCCTGGGGCCGACCCAGGTTGCCTGGCTCAAACGCGAACTCAAGGCGTCGCGCGCGACCTGGAAGGTGATCGCGGCCGACATGCCCGTCGGGCTTTACGTTGTCTATGATGGAGACCGAAAATTTGGCAGCGAGGCCGTCGCCCAAGGTGACGGCGGCGTGCCGCTCGGCCGCGAGCTCGAGATTGCCGATCTTCTCTCCTTTATCAAACGCGAAAAAATACAAAATAGCGTGTGGTTCACGGCCGACGTGCACTACACGGCCGCTCACTACTATGATCCCAACAAGGCCAAGTTCCAGGATTTCGAGCCGTTCTGGGAATTCGTGTCCGGACCGATCCACGCTGGTTCCTTCGGTCCAAACGATCTCGACGCCACCTTCGGCCCGCAGCTGATGTATGTGAAGGCGCCGACAAAGGAGCAAGGCCAGAACTTATCACCGGCCTTCGACCTGCAGTTCTTCGGTCATGTCGCCATCGAAGGGACGAGCGAACAAATGCAGGTCAGTTTGCGCGACTGGAACGATGCGGTGCTCTGGACCAAGACGTTGGATCCGCAAAAATCCTGACGGCGCCATGAGCAACCTGGTGGGCCATCGCAGCGAACGATGGCCTCGATGCTTTCGCGCGTGCAAGGGCGCCTATGCGCGCGAGCCGCAAACATTCGTCTCCCTACCCACGGCGCATGGTTTCGTCTAGAAGGGGAACTCGACCTCGAACCTGGTGCGGAGCGTGCCTCTCTCGGTCTCGGACGTCGCCCCGAACAGATATCCGGCTTCATATTTGATTTTGCCCTTGCCGAAGACGTCGGCGAGGCTGACGCTGCCGGCAAACATCGGGCCCACACGGAATTGCTGATCGTTGAAGCGACCGGCGTGGTTGACGTCCTCGATCTCGCCGTAGAATTCGATGCCCGGCTGGAAATATTGGTTCAAGCGGTAACGCGTCTGCCAGGCATAGGAGACCGTGTCAATCGGTTCGGCCTTGCTGCCGAGCTGCTTCTCCCAGAACAAATTGAGCGTATGCAACCAATTCATATGCTCCTTTTGGAACAGCAAACCCAGTTCGACCGTGTTGGGATCATCGCGGTTGGTGGCGCGTGCGAATTCAGCAAAAATAGCAAAATCGAGCCAGTACTTGCCGGGCTCCGTCAACATGAAATAATTCTCAAATGTGGTGGCTTCCCATTGCGTTTTTTCGCCGGGGTGCCGTTCGATCTCGCCTTCGAGTTCGACGAACCAGAATGGCAGGATACCGACGCCGACCTCGACGGGGCTGCTGACGTCGCGGTTGCGGTCGGCGCGCTTGTCGAAAGTAGTCGAGAAGTTGTGCTCAATCTCGACCTCGCGGTAGTCGATGTTGGGATAGCGGATCTTGAATTCCGCCCTGGCGCCATCCGCCCACAACAGACTGGTCAAACTCGCGGCGGTGGCGACCGCAATCATGCCGGCACGGGCGCTTCGGGCCTGATGTTTCGACCGGACCAACGAAGATAACAACATGAGACCCCCCAAAACTGCGACGTAACAAAGGACCTGCACTCCGGCCGGGCGTGCCTCATAGCCGATCAGGCTGTGGAGCACTTTCCCAACCAAACTTTTCTCGCTCAGGATGGATGTGGTGTCCCAGACCGGGCCACCCAGAGCGGGAATAACATCGGCCTGCACGAGGAAGCCCGCCGCTTGCGCCGCCAATCCTGCCGTCAACAGCAGGATCATCGCGTTCGTCACGCCGAACAGGTAACGCAGGGGTATGCTGAGGAGCCCGCGGTAGAGCAGCAGGCCGACGCCGATGCCGGTAACGCCTCCGAGCAGACCGCCCGCGACCATCTCGGTGGCGCTGTCATCGCCGGAGGAGGCTATGCCATAGAGGAACAGAACGGTCTCGGAACCTTCGCGCAGCACCGCCGCACCCGCCGCAACCGCAAGGGCATAAAGCGGCCGATCGCCGGTCGCGACAGCCTTGCCGATCTCGCCCATCTCGCGCGAGATCTCCCGCCCGTGTTGCGACATCCATATGGTGTGCCAACCGAGCATGATCACCGCCACCATCAGGATCGAGGCATTGAGAAGCTCCTGCCCGATACCTTCGGCGGCAGCGGTGATGGCGCCGGCGGAGGCGGCGACGATGCAGGCGCCGGCAAAGCCAATGACAACGCCGGAACCCACCCACACCCCACGCCTTGTCACGCCATAGGTGGCAGCCATGATGATGCTCACTACCAAGGCCGCTTCGAGTGTTTCGCGGAAGACGATGACGGCGGTCGAAAGCATGGGCGGTCCCAGGCCTCGTCCTGACTACTACTTGGCCACGAGACGTCCGCGTGTCGACTGATGGAAGTCATCGAAGAATGGATATGAGCCAGGCGCCAATGGCCCTATATAGATGACCGCGCTCTGGCCTGGCGGCACCACCTTTTCGCGGTTGAGCTCGGCGCTCTCAAATTCGGCCGCCACCTTGCGTGCATTCTTGACGCGCAGCTGGAACTTCACGCCGGCCTTCACATTCAAGGTGCCGGGTTCGAACCGATCGTCATGGATCGTAACCGCATAGCTCGTCTCTTGAGCCGGCGCCGTTGTCGATCCCGCCAGCAGCGTGACCGCTGCGGCAAAAAAAATAGCTCCGTACCGAAACGTCATCCGAGCACCCAACGCATTTACAAAAAACCACCCGAAATCGAGCCGATGTTTAGAAAGTGGCATTATGGAGTCAACAATTATGTTTTAGAGCTAGAACAATTACAAACGCGGGTCCGTTCAAAGCCGCAGCAAAAAAAGGAGCTTCCGTGCCGCCTTGGCGGCGCGCCTGTCGCATCCGGGCAGCCGTTTCGTAGCCGGCTTGCCTGGGGCGACGACGGCGCAAGCATTGGCAAGGTCGCAAGGAGTTGGGCCGGTCGTGCTCGACAAAAGTCGCATGCACGAATTTGCCGGCGTGGGCACTTATTTTATTTGCCATTGGCGGCACACCATCGGTGGGCGCGCGCGGCCACCGGACGTTGCTGGTCGGCGATCTTGCCTGCGCCATTTTGCGCCGGGTCCTGTGTCATGCCGGCAACGACGGCGGTCGCAAGGGCCGCCGGCGCTGAGTGTCGCTCCGGTGCAGCCCGCCGTCGACCTGAAAGGCCCCCCGTCGTCGCTTGAGAAATCAGGGCGATTTTGAGGAGAAGAGGCCCCATCGCGTCCGCAGGACGAGCTTTCCACAAACAAGAACGTGATTGGTCCCCTGGGTCGCTCCGGGATATTTCCGGCCGCGCATTCGTCCGCCCGTACACGCTTGCGAGTAGGAAGGCAGTTGATGGTGAATTTGTACAAGGTGCTCGGTGTATCCCGCGACGCGGATGGCGCTGCAATCAAGATCGCCTTTCGCACGTTGGCCAAAGTCCACCACCCCGACCTGCATGGCGGGGACAAGCTGGCAGAGCGACGCTTTCAAACCATCACCAGTGCCTACGACGTTTTGAGTAAACCCGCCCGGCGCGCGGCCTATGATGCGGCATGGGTTTTCGAGCGCGCTGCGGCGCGCAGGCGCATGAAAAGTGCAGCCGTTGCCATGGCAGCATCGTTCCTGCTGACCGTGACGTCGGGGCTTGCGTTCGCGGGTTGGATGCGCATTGAGGGAATTATCTAGCATTATATAGGAAGGGTGCCTCGTCGTTGCGCGACCTGCACTGCAGCGACGCCCGCCGATCGCCGCGACGGCTTTGACCCGACACCAAGTCCCGACACCAAGTCCCCTGGCGCTGCGGCGTGGGCCCGTTGCCCAACCAAGCAGTGCCAATGCGCCGCTCCACGCCGGAGAGAATCCGTCGCCAGCCGGAGCCCGCGCGCGCCGTGCGGCGGCGGGGTTCTCAGGTCTGAAGCGCGCTTGCTCCGTGCGCACAGCGTGCCGTCGCGCTCCGGCACGAGCGTCCAGGTCACCAACGTGGTCCGTCACCCCAGGTATCGATGAGCCGGCGCAGGGGTGGCTCGATCGTCTTGGCCGCACAATTGATGTGAGCCGCCCAGCCCGGCTTCGGCTCGCCAGCTTCAATTCATTCTGCGTGGGCCGTAGGCCGATCAGGGCGGGTTGGCTGAGCGCGGCAGGCCTTTTCGGTTGCTTGCGGCAAGAACCGCTCTTCGACGATCGACTGCAAGCCGGCATTGCTCACGGCCCCAGCTCCTTCAATGGCTTTGCGAGAAGGGCTTTTCGAGCCTGTCCGAGCGTTCGCGCCAGAATACGCAGAGCTCGTGCCTGCTGCTGACCGCCGTCAGCCCCGCGCGCGGTGGCACGGGCGTCGCGGTGGCTATGGCCCTGGCGTCTGTGCTTGACGAGCCCCATGCGCACGAGGCGGCCAAATGCTTGGGGCGCACGGTCGGCTGCGAAACTCGGGTTTGTTTGCTCAAACCCTCGACGGAGCGCCTACCCTCCCACGCCAGTGGCTCAGAAAGGTGCGTTGCGTTGGTACGGCGTGCGTTTTGAAGAGGGTGGTTCGTCGGTCGCGGCATTGAGGGTGATTGCTTATAGGTATTGTCACGCCAGCCGCGGCGGCGGCAAGCGAAGCTTTGGCTAGAGCCTCAACACTCCGCTCGCGCCTAATCGGGCGATCCTATATCACAGTGGCACTTGGGGCTGGCGGAACGGCCGATCGCCGACAACGACCTACCGTACGCTTCCGAAAAGGATAGCATCACGGGACACAAAAGGGCCGCGGGCGCAGGCGTGTGTGCGCCGTCCGGCTCACGGGCTCTAGTGGAGGACTTGCGCCGATGAAATTCACCGTTGGCCTCAAGCACAAGGGCAAGGTGAACCACGTCGTGGTGGACGCGGAAGACGCCCTCATCGCCGCCCTCAAGACCAAGGCGGAACTTCCCGACGCCCAAATTATGTATGTGCGGCGACAAAATCGCCGAGGCGACGCGCGTCACCCACCGTTGACGCGCGTGAAAGGCGGCCAGTGACGCAGACACCCCGCGGATACGACGCAGAGGCGTCTACAGATCGAGCCCATCGCCCGCCGATCTATCGACGTGCCCAAGGCGCGCCTTCCCTTGCCCTTTGCTCTGACGCCGCCGGATCGCTAGCGTCGCGGCCAACGCGCACGCTGATGGCGGTGCCGACGAGGCGTGAGCGCTCCGGTGCGGCTGGCGAACAGCCGGCCCTCTAGGGCCGGGCTCACAAGCCCCCTAGTTGGCGCATTGATAGTAGCGGTCGCGCCAATAGCTGCTGCCGGTGCTTTGCCAGCGATTGTACTCATAGGCGCAGCTTGCGACGTAACCTGCTCCGGCCACCGGGAGGGCCACCCACACACCGTTGCGCCAGTAACCCCTGCGACCGTTGTGATAAACGTATCGTCGATTGACATCGCGCGTGACGTTACGCGTCACATTCCTGTTGACGTTGACGTTGCGATTGACGTTACGCGATACGTTTCTGTTTACGTTGACGTTGCGGTTGATGTTGCGCGATACGTTACGGTTGACATTGGCGTGCCGATAGGCGTGACCGCCGCCGCCGTGGAAGCCGCCGGCGCGTCGAGCATCAGCCGCGCTCGGCAGAGAGGCCACACCCAAGAGCAAAACAAGGCAGCAGGCGAGACTGAGGAGCAATTGGCGCATGAGTGACCTCCGTGACCATGCCTTCAATGTGGACAACGTCGGTCAGGCGGGGTGGGCCTGAAATCGGGAGTCTTCCCTATTTGGCCGAGGGGGCAACCTTGAAAAGTCAAAGCGCGCGTCGCGCCCCACCGACGCGACGCGCTCTCCGGCGCGGCAGCGGTTTGCGTGCGCGCGCTGGTCCGCCCGCGGCGCGGGCGAATAGCGGCGGAACGCCAGGAACGGGGGAGCCATTCTCGCCGCGGCGGCGTACTCTCCACGCAGACGCGGTCTAGTATCTCAGCCCGTCGGTCCTGGCGTGGTGTTGATCTCGATCTTGCGACCTTGCTTTTGTGCAACCGCGTCTGGCGGCTTTGGGAGGCTAATGGTGAGAACTCCGTCCCGAAACTGCGCGGAAACCTGAGCCGGGTCGATCTGGTAGGGCAGCGTCAGCGTGCGTTGAAAAGCACCGTAGGAGCGCTCCATACGGTGAACCGTCCGGCCCTCCATATCCTTGTTTTCGTCATGCTCGGACCGCTTTTCGCCCTTGATGCTGAGCTGATCACCCACCAACGACACCTCAATGTCGGCTTCCTTCACGCCAGGCAATTCGGCGGTGAGCGTCACGGCCTTGTCGTCCTCGGCGATGTCGACGCGGGGAGCCAACACACCCCCCATGCTGCGCCCGAACCAGTCCTCAAACAGTGTGTCGATCTGGCTTTTGAATCCCCGAAACTGTTCGACGTCGCGATGCCGGTCGCCCCACGCCGGGAACCACGATTTGTTGGCCATGCTGGACCTCCTATTTGTGATGCGCGGAGACGGCCTGCATCGCCTCCTTACTCACGGTCCGCGCCGCCGCATTGTAAAGATCGCCGAGGCTCAATATTCCGGTCATGCGCTTCTTGCCATTGATCACAGGCAGGCGGCGCACTTGCCGGCTCTCCATCAGACGTGCGGCGTCGTCGAGTTCCTGTCCCTCCAGGCAGAAGACGATACCCTCAGTCATCACGTCGCGAGCGCGTTGTGTCTTTGGATCGAGGCCCGCGGCGACGCAACGGCAGACGATGTCGCGATCCGTCACCATGCCGACCAACCTGTCGTTTTCGCCGATCGGGATGGCACCGATATCATGCTCGCGCATCAATCTTGCGAGCTCGACAATGGGCGTGTTGGGATCGACCCACTGCACACCCTCGTGCATGGCCTGTTTTACCTTCATGGACGGCTCCTTTTTTAAAGTGCCGCCCCGTCCCAGGTTCACAGTAGCTTAACGCCCACTCACGCCGCGCGTTCCGGAGCCCGGGCGCTCGCCCCGCGCATTTGGCAAGGCTTGGGCTCGGCAAAATTCGTGCTGCCCGCGACCCCCCGACACAAGGGTGGTAAGGCTTCCGCGTGGGCCTTATGCTCCACCTCAGAGGTGGCCCGCCCAGATAGTCAGTTGTCCGAGCTGAGGCTACTCGCCGCCTGGTGAGTTATTGGGGCTATCGGGGCAAAGCGCGACCCATTCCGCGGCCAAGTTGTAAGGGGGCGTAAGGACGCCTACGGCAGCGATCCAAATGGCGTGCTAAGCGTCCGCTAGCTTGGCCGGCACGGGACGGCTGCGCACAGCGAGGGCTCCCGAGTGGCCAAATTCATCGTCAAAGCGACCGACCAGGGGTGGGAAATACACAAGGACGAAGTTTTGCTTGGCACATACGCCTCCCGACGCGGGGCATTGGCGGCGCTGGCAAAGCTGCGGGCGGAATTGAAGGCAAATGGGGAACGCAGTCTGATCAAGTTCGAAGCGCGGGCGGGTCACCCAAGGTCAAACTAACCCCCGCGGGCTCCGCGCTCACGATTGCACTCCATTGTCGCTTCTTGCACGGATCTCCCCCAAAAAGGGCTTGAGCGGAGAGCCTGCCCAGGCTGCCAATCAGGTCTGTCCTGTCTGCCGACGCTCATAGCGCTTTTTCGGGGCACGGCCGGGGCGAGCGATGTTCAAACGAGGGAAGCTTGCGATATGCGTTTGGGGCACTTGTTGGGTGCGGCCGCCGCCGCACTGATCTATGCGGGAATGGGTAGCACCGTCGTCGGGGCCGCGCCGCCCATTAGCCTGCAACCTGACGGCAGCCTGCAGATTGCCGCCCGCAAACTGCGCTGTGGCGATGTACGCAACGTGTTGGACACGCGCTTGCTCAATCTCGGAATATCCGTGCCGGATGCAAACCTTCTGGTGATCAATCCGGCCCTCGTTGCGCGCCAGCCCGGAATGGTGGGTTTGTTCATCTATCATCATGAGTGCGGGCATCACCACGTGGGCGCTGGCGAGCTTGGTGCGGATTGTTGGGCCGTCCGCCGCGGCGTCCGCGAGGGTTGGCTCGATAGCGCGGGTCTTGCGCAGATCTGCAAGTCTTTTGGCAACGCACCGGCCAGCGCAACGCACCCCTCCGGGGCGCGACGCTGCAGCAATCTTAGTCGCTGTTTTGCCGCGGCCGCGTCCAAATAGGATGCTTGATGGCAAGGCACGCCTTGGCGGAGCCAAGGGCGCCCCGGCGCGCGGCAATGGTGGGCTCCGATGGGGCTGCGACCCGCCGCAGCTTCGCGGCAGCAAATCGGCTAGCGCCGTTGCCGACCTCGAAAGAGGAACGCTTTTGACAATCTGCTAAAAAGCCGCGCCTACTCTCCCTCCGAGCACCCCGTGGCCGCGAGCGCTAGGCTGAGATCATGGCTGCCGCACTGCCGGCCAAGCGGTGCTGGTCCCGATCCGTTTGAGGTCAATGCTGCGACCGGCGCGGTCCTCGAGAGCTGCCGGAGCCCGCGCCGTTGTAACCCCCCGCGTACCGGCAGAATTCGCTTTGCAAAGGCGCAGGGCCTATGTTTGGTACGCACGTCGGCGCGATAGCCACCGACGGTCGGCCAGGGAAGTCATCGGGCACAGGCAGGCGATAGCCGGCACCGGTGCAGGCACTTAGAATCCAAAGCGGAGTGGGACCATGAGCGGTACCATCTACATCCTCAACGGGCCGAACTTGAACTTGCTTGGTACGCGTGAACCCCACATCTATGGCCACGAAACCTTAGCCGACGTCGAGGCGGATTGCCGGCGCGTCGCCGCAGAATTCGGGCTCTCCATCAAGTTTCAGCAAAGCAATGCAGAATTCCAATTGATCGATTGGATCCATGAAGCGCGCCACAGCGCCGCCGCCATCATCATCAATCCGGGCGCCCTCACCCACACCTCGATCGCCGTCATGGACGCGCTCAACGCCTGCACGTGCCCCATTGTCGAGGTGCACATCTCCAACGTGCATCGGCGAGAATCCTTCCGTCATCATTCCTACGTTTCGCTGACGGCGACCGGGGTCATGGCCGGTTTCGGCACGCACGGCTATCAGCTCGCCGTCCGGCATGTTGCCCACCTGCTGAAGGATCCCAAGCCCTGAGCGGTGCCCCCGGTAAAGCGCGTCAAACCCGCCGGCTCGTGTGAGCTCAGTAGATGATTTTGGCGACCGCGCGCAGTTCATCGGAGGTCGTGGTGCCGAAGCCAAAGAACTCGAGATAGGCCGGAATCTGCTCAAATAGCATTTCGGTGCCGACCTGGATGGCGCAGCCCTTTTCCTTGGCCAAGCGAAGAAATGGGGTATGTTCTTGCTTCATTACCACTTCCCCCACCAGCGTCGCCGGATCGATCCGAGACACGTCCATCGGCAGTGGATCGCCGTCCTTCATGCCCAGTGGAGTGGCATTGACGACGATCTCGTAGCCAGCCGGATCCTTCGAACCGATCCTTACTTCGAGATTGCGATAGTGCACGCGCAGCCGATCGGCCAGCGCCGCGGCGGATGCCGCATTGGCGTCAAACAAGGCAAGCATGCCGACTTGGGCGGCCGCAAGGGACGCCGCGATTGCCGAGCCTACGCCACCGCAACCGACGACCAACGCCCGTTTGCCGACGAGGCTGCGGCCGGAGCGCTCGACACCGCGCACAAAGCCCGCGCCATCAAACATGTCGCCCAGCAGTGTGCCGTCGCTGCGTCGCAAAATGGCGTTGCACGAGCCCGCAATTCTCGCCGTCGGGGTAACCTCATCGAGCAGAGCTAGCGTCGTCACCTTGTGCGGCATCGTCACCAGCGCGCCGCGAATATTGGTCAAGCGAAAGAGCGACTTGAGGAAGGGCGGATAGTCCTCGGTCTTGACGCCCATGGGCACAACCACGGCGTCGATCCCTTGCTTCTCGAAATAAGGATTGTAGATCATCGGCGCCTTGAAGGAGTGGGTGGGGTAGCCAAGGTGTGCGATCAAGCTCGTGGTGCCGCTGATCATCATCGTCTCCAGTCAAGACGCCCGCGAGAGGCTGTCATCGGCGGTTGTCGGCAATAGGATAAGCGAGCGCATTCTGGCGAGCCAGCGCCAATGCGCCGCCCCAGCTTGAGGCGCGCTACCGGGCTCTCTACCCCCCGCACAAATTGAGTGGAAGTCGTGCTGTTTGTGGCGCTAGTGTTCGGTGGTGTTGACGCGCCGATAGTACGGGGAACGATCATGCCAGCTGCCCATCCGTTCGAAACCGATCTGGATCGGACGGGCGCCAACTTTGTGCCGCTGACGCCGGTGAGCTTTTTGGCGCGAGCCGCGAGTGGCTTTGCCGGCAAAACCGCGGTGATCGATGGCGAGCGGCATATGAGCTATGGGGAGCTGTTCGAACGCGCCAAGCGTTTGGCCTCCGCGCTGGCAAAACGTGGCGTCAAGCGCCTCGATACGGTGGCCATCATTGCTTCCAACATTCCCGAGATGATCGAGGCACATTTTGCCGTGCCGATGTTGGGTGCGGTCCTCAACCCGATCAACACCCGGCTGGACGCCGCCACCGTCGCCTTCTCCCTGAAACATGGCCAAGCCAAGGTCTTCATTGTCGATGGTGAGCACGCAGCCGTTGCCAAAGCCGCCTTGGCTCAGGTTCGCCACGCCGTCGACGTGATCGTTATTGGCGTGCCGGGGCAATCCGCCAGTCCGATTGGCGATATCGGCTATGAAGCGCTGCTGGCGACCGGCGATCCCGACTTCGCCCTCAATCAACCGACCGACGAGTGGCAGTCCCTGTGCCTGCTCTACACCTCGGGTACAACGGGTGATCCAAAGGGGGCGGTGTACAGTCACCGCGGCGCCTATTTGTCGGCATTGGGTAACGCGCTCACCTTTGGGCTGACCCCCGACAGCATCTATCTGTGGACCTTGCCGATGTTTCATTGCAACGGCTGGTCTTTCCCTTGGGCGGTCGTGGCCGCCGGCGGTACGCACGTGTGTCTGCGCAAGGTCGAGCCGGCACAGATTTTCCACCTGATCGCCAAACACAAAGTTACACACCTTTGCGGCGCGCCGATCGTGCTCAACATGATTGCGAGCGCTCCTGCCGATCAGCGCGTGCCGTTTACCCATAAGGTCCGTTGTGCGACGGGAGGTGCCGCGCCGCCCTCCAGCGTCTTTCGGGCCATGGAAGAGCTCGGCTTCGAAGTGATCCACCTCTACGGGGCAACGGAAACCTATGGCCCCGGCACCTTCTGCCTGTTCAAGCCCGAATGGAACGGGCTCCCCTCCGAGCGGCGCTACACCAACATGGCACGCCAAGGCATCGCGCACCCGATGGTCGAAGGTGTGATGGTAGCCGATCCCAAGACGATGCAGGAGGTGCCTCGCGACGGCAAGACGCTGGGCGAGATCATGATGCGTGGCAACACGGTCATGAAGGGCTATCTCGGCAACCGCAAAGCGACGGTCGGAACCCTGGTCGGCAATTGGTACGTCTCCGGTGATTTGGCGGTCTGGCATCCCGACGGCTATATCGAGATCAAGGACCGGGCCAAGGACATCATTATTTCCGGCGGCGAAAATATTTCGAGCCTCGAGGTCGAGGAGGTGCTCTACCAGCTACCGGCCGTGCTGGCAGCCGCGGTGGTTGCCCGGCCCGACGCGAAATGGGGAGAGACACCCTGCGCCTTCGTCGAGCTCAAGGCGAATGCACCGACGTTGACGGAGGCCGATGTCGTCGATTTCTGTCGCCAAAACATGGCCCGTTTCAAGGTGCCGAAGACGGTAATATTCGGGGAGCTGCCGAAAACCTCGACCGGCAAAATCCAAAAGTTTGTCCTGCGCGAGAGGGCCAAGCAACTTTGAGGGCATTGCGTGCATGGCGTCGAAGAGCAAGACCGCATCATCCTCCGCTGAGGCGTGCGCTCTAGCCGGCAAAAAAAGCCGGTGTGCGGCGAACGCATGATGCAAGGGCCGATATGCAAGGGCAGGTACCAAGGGCAGGTCGGGAATGTCGTCGCCCGCTCGAAGATGGTTTTCACCGGCTTTACTGAGGACTGGAGTTCGCCCGCAACGGCTCTTTGAGGAGCGGCGCTTACCATGAGCTATGCCATATCCCTCAACGGGCGCAGCGCCCTCGTGACCGGGGCGTCGAGCGGGCTAGGGCGTGCCTTCGCCGGCATGCTCGCCCGCGCCGGCGCCGCGGTCGCGCTCGCCGCACGGCGGCGGGACAGCCTTGATGAGGTGCGCCAAGACATCGAACGCGCCGGCGGCAGGGCCATCGCCGTGACCATGGATGTTACCAACGCCGGCTCCGTCGATGCGGCCGTCCGCACGGCCGCCAATGGCTTGGGCAAGCTCGATATTCTGGTGAACAACGCCGGCGTCACGCTGACCAAGCCGTTGCTGGAGATCGCCGAGGCGGAGTGGGATCGGCAGGTCGATACCAACCTCAAGGGTGCCTTTCTGGTGGCGCAGGCTGCCGCCAAGCTCATGCGCGATCAAGGCACGGGCGGCGCCATCGTCAATATTGCCTCTATCCTTGGCCTCAGGGTCGCGGGGCAGGTGGCCGCCTACCTGACCTCGAAGGCGGGGATCGTGCATCTGACCAAGGGCATGGCGCTCGAGCTGGCGCGCCATCGCATCAGGGTGAACGCGCTGTGCCCCGGCTATATCGAAACCGACCTTAACCGTGAGTTCTTCGCGAGCGATACCGGCCGCACCCTCATCAAACGCATTCCGCAGCGCCGCTTGGGACAGGCAAGCGAGCTCGAGGGGCCGCTGCTGCTCATGTGCTCTGACGCTGGTTCATATATGACGGGTGCCGTTCTGGCGGTCGATGGGGGCCATTTGGTTTCGAGCCTTTAGCCGTCGTCGCCCACAACCAGGTGATTGAGCTTTCAGACCGGCGGCCGCTCCAAGGTCGCCAACAACCTGGGTCCTGCTGCCACTCTTGCTTCTTGATTTTCCCACGTCGTCCTGATCGTTGCCCGCATGCAGGCGTCCAAGCTTCCAAGCCTCGTTCCCGAGACGCTGAACCACACCTGCCACACCAACAATCTTGCCGCCAAATCCTATCTGGCCTTCCGCACCGCTCCTATCGAAGAGCTGACCAAGCTTGCCGAGGTGATCCACAAGGAGTTTAGCGATTACATTTTCTTCACGACCAGACCGATGCTGACGTATGACCTGATACATCCGGCAGCTGCATAGCAAAGCTGTGCTGAGAATGCTGCGACAACTGCATCTGCGGGAGATCGCGATGGTCGTGCTGCCCATGCGGCTTTGACTAGAATAGCGCCAAGGACTTTGGCGCAAAAGATAGGGCCGCGGCCTGGCGGCCGAAGCCCCTCAACCTGCCCGCTCGTGCGGCGACGCCGCCCCGATGCTGCGGCGACCTCAATGGAACAGGCGTCCGGCGTCGATCACCGTCGTCTGCCCCGTCATGGTCTCGGTGCGACACATGGTGACCACCATGTCGGCGCAGTCATCCTTGTCGGCGGCCTTCTTGAGAAGCGCGCCCGCGGCCGAGCGTTCGATCTGCTCGGGGCGCAGGTTGGCGGTCGCGCGCGTGCCCTCGAGCAGTCCCGGCGCCACGCAGTTGACGAGCGTCTCGGGTGCCAATGCCACCGCCATGCAACGCGTGAGATGAATGAGGCCGGCCTTCGATACGGCATAGGCGATGGACGAGCCGGTGGGGGCGAGCCCGGCGACGGAGGCAATATTGACGATGCGGCCGCGCCCCTGCGCCTTCATCTGGGGCGCAACCGCCTTGATCAGGCGCATGGGCCCGGTCAGGTTGACGGCCATGATCGTGTCCCACACCTCCTGGCTCAACCCATCAAGATCGCTGAAGGGGATCGATTTGTTGTAGGCGGCGTCGTTGACGAGGATGTCGATGCGCCCGAAGCGTTTGCCGACCTCCTCAACCAGCCGACCGACGGCCACCTGATCGATAATGTCGCAGGCGAATGCCGCCGCCTGGACTTGGTAGCGCGTGCGCAAAGTGCCAGCGACGTCCTCGGCCTGATTCGAGCTCTTCGCATACATGACGGCGATGTGCGCCCCCTCTTTTGCCAGGGCGTGGCAAATACGTTGCCCGAGCCCGCCATTGCCGCCCGTCACCAGGGCGACGGCGCCCTTGAGGTCCATCGCATGCCTCCTGCTGTTCCACTAGCAGCAGGGGGCTTGCCCCCCGCCTACGCCCGAGGCGGGCGCTGCGGCAGTTTGCTGCCCAACGCCCGGCGCAGCAAGCCCAACCGTCTGGACCGACCTCGCCTCGCACGCTACCGGCAAGGCGTCGCAACCGGTCGTGGGCTAAAATCGCTGGCAGATCAAGCTGCCCCAAGCCCGCCAGGGCTCGATCTACCCCGCCAGCGCTCGCTCGTCCGTCAAGGGTCGCCCTTGCTGCGTGCGTGCGCAAAAGCAGGCGTGACACAAGCTGGTCATGTTATTTTCTATACTGCGGCCTCTTCGTGGCTCCCTGGCCTCGCTGCCGCGCGGGCAACGGCCAGGGGACAATAGGGAAGCTTACGGATGCGTCGCCGTCACTTTCTCGCTCAAGGGTTGGCGATCGTTGCCGCGGTGCTGCTCGCCGCCGCCACGACGGCGAGCGCTCAGGCCCCCAGAGCCAGGGGCAACGCCTGCGCGCAAGGCAACGTCGCCTGTCAATGCTCCTATCGCTGTTGCGGGGAGGAGCGCTGTGACGGCCAGGTCTGCAACCAATGCGTGATCGATTGTGTTCAGCGGCGGCAGCCCAGCGATGAACGTTTCAGCGCCCTGCGCGCCCGTTGCGATAGCATCATGACCCGCGGGTTCAAACGCTTGTAGCTGTAGGTGCCGGTCGGCCGGCTGGCTTGGGGGGAGGCATCGTCATGACTGCGGCAGCACCAGTCGAGGCAGCGCCGGGGCTGCTCGATCGCTTCGCCGGATCGACCCGGGCGCTCAGCGCTATGCGTGCGCCGACGGTGATGGCGATCCTGACAATTCTTGCGCTCTGGCTGCCCGAGCAGACCCGCGAGGTCTATCGCGTGCTACTGCAGCGAAGCCAGGAAACGCGCGCCGTCGGCCTGCAATGGCAGTGGATCATGGCGGCCGCATCCCTGTTGGCGCTGTCGCTGGTGCTCTGGCAGGCAACGCGCGAACTGACCCACCTTGTCTCGAAGGATGAAGATCTCGATCGCGAGCCGATTGCAAAGGCGTTGCTCGACTGGGTTCCGCGCCTGCTGGCGACCACGCCCTTCATCGGTGCCGGCTTGGGTCTCTGGTACAGCTTTCTCCCCGACAAACGGGTGCTGACGGATGCGGACAAGATTCCCGAGCTGCTGAAACCCATCGTTGCCGAGGCCGGCCGGTTGCAGTCGGCGCTCGCCGCGCAAACCTTGGCCGCCTTCGCGGCCGCCGTGGTTCTGTTCGTCGCCATCACCGTTTTTGAGCGTTGGCTGCTGCGGGTGGGGCCCGGCCGCAAGCTGACGCAAACCCGCGGCCGCCAACTGTTTCTGATCAGCCACTGGTTCCTATTTCCCCTGGTCGGACTGGCCTCGATGGTGGCGATTGCGCTCTACCCAATTCTGCTGCCGCAATACTTCGGCGTAATCCCTATTTTTGCGCTGTGGGTGGCGATCAGCGTCGTGCTGACGTCGGCCGGCACGCGCTTTTATGACCGGTTCGGCATCCCGCTCGTGACACTGGTCATCGTCGCGGGCCTAGGCTTTCAGTTTGCCGGCTGGAACGACAATCACCGCTTTCGTCATAGCCAGCAGACGGTGCAGCGGGCGTCGCTGGACGAGGCCTTCGCGGATTGGATCGGCTCGCGCAAAGATGCCGCGGCTTATGCCGGCAGGGAGTATCCCGTCTACATCGTCACGGCCGAGGGCGGCGGCATCTATGCCGCGCAACACGCTGCTCGTGTCCTGTCTCGCATTCAGGATTTATGCCCAAACTTCGCGCAGCATATTTTTGCCGCCAGCACCGTTTCTGGAGGCAGCCTCGGCACGGCCGTCTTCACGGCCCTGGCGCAAAAGCGGGCGCACAACGGCGAGGCGCAGCCGTGCAAGGAAAGCTATGAAGCGAGCGAGCGAGGCTTGGAGGCCGATGCCCAAAGCCTTCTGACGCACGACTTCCTGTCGCCGCTCGCATGGGCAACATTCTTTCCCGATTTCGTGCAGCGCTTCCTGCCATTTCCCATCTACGCCTTCGATCGCGCCGTCACCCTGGAGAAGAATTTCGAGTACGTGTGGGATGCCAGGATCGGTGGCGACAATCCTTTTCGCAATTCCTTCTTTACCTTGTGCGGCCCGGGTTCGCGCACCTGCGCCAAGGAAGATGTCGCCACACCGGCGCTGCTGCTGAACACCACCAACATCGAGACGGGTGCGCAGATGATCCTGAGCCCGCTCTATCTCGGGCAAACCTATATTCTCGGCACCGGTGTCCTGGAGGACTTCTATCGCAAGTCGGCCGAGATCAATGAGATACCCCTCAGCACGGCCGTCGGGCTTAGCGCGCGCTTTCCTTGGGTCCTGCCCGTCGGCTGGTACGACTTCACCGTACCCGCGCCCGTGGGCACCACGGAGCCGCCGCAGGAACGGCGCATGACCTTTGTGGACGGGGGCTACTACGAAGGATCGGGGGTCGCGACCGCCGAAAATCTGGCCCAGTATCTTCTCAAGTACGCCGAGCTCAATCCCGAGGTGCTCAAAGGCGTCAAGATCGCCCCCAAGATCATTATGATCACGGGGAGCTACCAGCCGGTCGACAGTTTCTACCAAACCAAAAGCCGCAAGAAATCCTACGACGAGTTGACCGCGCCGCTGTCGGCGCTGCTGCTGGCCTGGCGGGCACGCAGTTCGGCGGTGCCCGCCGAAGCCGAGGCCGATCGAAGCCGTGGCGCCTACACCACGAGATCGGCGCAGTTCAACAACGAATACTTGCCGCTGCCCGTCGGTTGGCAGCTCGCGGATTTGTCCCGCAAGTACCTGGACTTGTTTAGCGGACGCCCGCAGAATTGCCTGCGCAGGACGGGCCGCAGCTTGATTGACGAGGAAATACGCGGCGCCCTGAAGTCGATTCACGACAACGATTGCCTGCTGCGCAGCATCATTGACGATCTTCGCCCACCGCCCTAGCGCGCCGTCCGCTCGCCCAGCCTTGGACGGCGACCCCTGTTGCCGCGGGCGATGAGCCGCTCGACCCCGGCGGCCGCGAGATCGCCGCTCAAGTGCGCAGTTGGCGCAGATACCGGACCACCTCGGCCACCGGCACGACGTCAGCATATTTGACGGCCATGTCGTAAAGGTTGGCAAAATGCGGGCTCTCGTGCTTGTCGGCGACGCACTCCTCCGGCACGATCGTGCGATAGCTGCGCGAGAGGCTGTCGACGACGGTTGCGCGCACGCAACCCGACGTCGACCCGCCGGTGATGATGAGCGTGTCGCAGCGATGGAAGCTTAGGAGCGAGCCGAGGTTGGTCTCGTGGAAGGCCGAGGCCATGCGTTTGTTGATGATAATGTCGCGGCCGCGGTCGATGACGAGGCGGTCGTCGAACTCCGCCCGGCGCGAGCCCACTTTGATGTTCTGCAGCGAGTCGGGCGTGTTGGACCGCGTTCCCCAGATCCCGCAGTCCTCACCCGAATCCAGATAGGCGACATAGGTCCACACCACGGGCAACGCCTTGGCGCGGGCAAGCTCGGCAAGTTCGCTGATGTAGGCAAGTTGCTTGGGGTCGGTCTCATAGGCCGTCGCGAACTCGCCGACCGCCGTATAGGCCTTTTGCAGATCAATATTGACGAGAGCCGGCTTCATCCCAAAGCCGAAGCGGGCACGGGTCGGCTTTTCCTTGAACTCCGCGAACAGCTGGCGCGCACTCTTGTTGGAAAGTTCCATGTCCGGACGCCCTCGCTTGCGAACCCGGCGCGCAGCCTACCACGAAGCTGCACAATGCCCACGATCTACGATATGAAGGTAGGCGGCGACGGCTTCTAGGAGCGAGGACATGGGGACGGAGGATCCTGGGCTCTACGACTACCTACCCTACTACGACAGACCCAAAATCATCTGGCCCGGCGGCGCGCGTCTGGCCTTCTGGTGCGCACCGAACATCGAGCACTATGAACTCGCCCCCCCGCTAAACCCCTCGCGCACGTCGTGGCCGCGTCCCGTGCCCGATGTCTTGCACTATGCCTGGCGGGACTACGGCAATCGTGTCGGCATCTGGCGCATGATGGCCGCCATGGACCGCTACGGCGTGCGTGGCAGCATCTCGCTCAATGTGGCGGTCTGCGATCATTTTCCCGATATTGCGGCCGCCTGTCGCGAGCGCGGCTGGGAGTTCTTCTCGCACGGCATCTACAACACGCGCTACACCTACAACATGAGCGAAGACCAGGAGCGCGCCTTCATCGAGGACGTGAAGGTGTCGATCCGCAAATGGTCGGGTCAGGAGCTCGCGGGTTGGTTGGCGCCGGCGCTGACCCTGACCGAGCGCACCATGGACCTGCTGGCCGAAGCCGGCATTACCTATACGCTCGATCTCTTTCATGATGACCAACCGCTCCCCGTCAACGTGCGCAGCGGAAGATTGATTAGTGTGCCCTATTCGCTGGAGATCAATGACTTCACCAGCCTGTTCCAGGGCAACGCAACGCCGCGCGACTACACCGATGCCATCAAGGCGCAATTCGACCGGCTCTACCTGGAAGGAGCCGACAACGGTCAGGTCATGTGCCTGCCGCTGCATCCATTCCTGATCGGCCAGCCCCACCGCCTGCGACAGTTCGAGGAGGCGCTCGACTACATCACCTCCCACGACAAAGTCTGGCTTGCAACCGGTCGCGAGATCGCCGGCTATTACCTCACGCACCACTACGATGCGTTCGCGGCCGCCATTGCGGCCGGCAAATGGGGCAAGGCATGACGCTGCCAACCGACTACTTCGACTACCCCTATCGGCGACCGGGCATGGATCATGACCGCTACGCCTATTCCAACCTGTTCAAGCGCAAACCCGTGCTTTGGCCGGGCGACGCCCGCATCGCGCTCTGGATCGTGCCGACACTGGAATTCTTCCCGCTCGACATGGCCCCCAAGGGTGTCAAGCCCGCGGGGGGCCTGGAGCGACCCTTTCCCGACTATTGGAACTACACCCTGCGCGACTACGGCAACCGGGTCGGCTTTGCGCGACTGTTTCGAGCTTTCGAAAGCCGCGGCCTGAAGGCCTCGGTTGCCATGTCCTCCCGGCTCGCCGAGCGCTATCCTCACGTCTTGCAGGAGGTCAACCGCCTGGGCTTCGAGCTCCTCGCGCATGGCATCGACATGCATCATATTCACGCCGCGGGCATTCCGCGCGAGGTGGAACGGGAGTGGATCGAGCGTTGTCTTTCCACGCTGCGCCGGCTTTCCGGGCAACCCGTCAAGGGTTGGTATTCGCCCGCCTATTCGGAAAGCGGGGACACGCTTGATCTCGTCGCCGCGGCCGGGTGCGACTACGTCTGCGACTGGGTCAACGACGATATGCCCTACCAGCTACGGACGAAGAGCGGCTCGCTTTGTGCCATGCCGCATGCCTACGAGATCAGCGACCTGCAAATATTCCATTTCTACAAGTATAAGCCGGCACAGTTCGTCGAGCAGGTGATGGACCATTTCGATTTCCTGTACCGCGAGGCAACCGCGAGCGGCGCCCGAATCGTCGCCCTTTCCTTGCGTCCGTGGATCAGCGGCGTGCCGCATCGTATCGCCGCCGTCGAGCAAGTGCTCGATCGCATCGCGCGCCGGGCGGGGGTGTGGTCTGCAACGGGAAGCGAGATCCTGGCGGCCTGGAAAGCCCAGCAATAGGCGGCCAGCGCGCTCGGGCTCCGCGCGTCTCGCCGGCTCTGCGACTTAAAAGCCGCCGCCCGACGCAAGGCCTCCCAAGCACGGGCGCAACGGTGCAATTCGCCTTGCCCACCCCCGTGCCGTCACCGCCGGCCGGCGGCGCCCATCAATCATTTTGCCAGAGCACCTCGGCTGCCCCTATCATGGCAGCGCCAACCCCGAGGAGCATCCCAGATGACCACAGCGGCCAGGCTTCGCCAACTCTTGCGCCGGGAGCAGATGCTCGTGGCCCCCGGTGCCTACGACTGCATCACGGCGCGAACGATTGCTCAAGCCGGCTTCGGCGCCGTCTACATGACGGGGGCCGGTACGGCGGCGACGCTCGGTTACCCCGACTATGGGCTCCTTACCATGTCGGAAATGGCCGACACTGCGGGGCGCTTGGCCTCCGCGGTCGATATTCCCGTGATCGCCGATGCCGACACGGGCTATGGCAACGAGCTCAATGCCACGCGCACGGTGCGAGAATACGAACGGCGCGGGGTCGCTGGTCTGCACATCGAGGATCAGGGCTTTCCCAAGAAATGCGGGCATCTCGACAACAAGGTCATCGTGCCGCTGGAAGAGTATCTGGCGAAAGTACGAGCCGCGGTGGCCGCGCGGCAGAACCCCGATTTCGTGATCATCGCGCGCACGGATGCGCGCGCCGTCTTGGGTTTCGAGGCGGCGATCGCCCGCGCCAACGCCGCGCTCGAGGCCGGTGCGGATGTAGCCTTCGTCGAGGCGCCACAGACCGTGGAGGAGGTTTTGGCGGTACCACGTCTGGTCAAAGGTGCATGCCTTCTCAACGTCGTCTGGCGTGGCAAGACACCCGATGTCGCCTTCGACGACGCTGAGCGCGCGGGCTACAAGCTGGCCATCGTCCCGGGTCTGCTTTTCAAGGCGGTTATCGGCGTGTGCGATGCCATGTTGGCGGAGCTTAAGGCGCGCGGCCGCCATCCCGTACTTGATACGCAGATGACGGTCGGGGATGCATTCCGCCGCATGGGCGCCGAGCAGTGGGACGCCGTCAGCCAGCGGTTTCGCACTCCGGTGGCGACTGGATCGAAGCGCTCGGAGGCGGCGGAATAGGACGCAAAGCCATGCCGGCCGAACCTGCGACAATGTTCGATAAGATCTGGTCCGCTCACGCGGTGGAGACGCGCCCCGATGGTGCGACCCTGCTCCACATCGACCGGCATCTTGTTCACGACGGATCCAGCAATGCCTTCCGGATGCTCAAAGAACGCAACCTGAAGGTGCGCCGTCCCGATCGGACCTTCGCCACGCCGGACCACTACGTATCGACGCTTGGACGTGACCTGGCCGCGATCAACGAGCCGAGCCGACGCTCCATGGTCGAGGACCTCGAAGCGCATACGCGCGCGAGCGGCGTGACCCTGTTCGGCTTGCAGGACCGGCGGCAAGGCATCGTCCACGTGGTCGGGCCCGAGCAGGGCTTGAGCCAACCCGGTCATGATCATCGTGTGCGGCGACAGCCATACCGCTACCCACGGTGCGGTCGGGGCCCTCGCCTTTGGCATCGGGGCCTCGGAAGTCGCCCACGTCTTGGCAACCCAAGCGCTCTGGCAGAGCAAAGCCAGGAATATGCGCGTCAGCGTCGAGGGACTGCTGGCGCCGGGCGTGCATGCCAAGGACGTCATCCTGGCCATCATCGCCAAAATCGGCGCCGGCGGTGGTACCGGGCACGTCATAGAGTACGCCGGCTCAACCATTCGCGGCCTCAGCATCGAGGGTCGATTGACCGTCTGCAACATGTCGATCGAGGCAGGAGCCCGCGCCGGCATGGTGGCGCCGGACGATACGACCTACCAGTACCTTGAAGGCAGGCCCTATGCGCCCAAGGGAGCCGATTGGGATAAGGCATTGGCGGGTTGGCGCACGTTACCGTCGCAGGAAGATGCCCAATTCGATCGCGAAGCCCATCTCGACGCGGCCGAGATCACACCCATGGTTACCTGGGGCACCAGTCCCGCGGCGGCGGCGCCGATCACGGACGTGGTCCCCGACCCCACCGCCGCGCCCGATGCCAACAGTCGCCAAGCCATGCAAGCGGCGCTTGCCTATATGGGGTTAACGCCGGGCAGCCCGCTCGCGGAAATCGCCGTCAATCGGGTTTTTATTGGCTCCTGTACCAATAGCCGGATCGAGGATCTACGGGCGGCGGCAAAGCTTGCGGACGGTCGGCGCACCGTCGTACCGGCCATGGTGGTGCCCGGCTCCGGCTTGGTGAAGGCCCAAGCCGAAGCCGAGGGGCTGGACGTCATCTTCCGGCGTGCAGGTTTCGAATGGCGCGAGCCCGGTTGCTCGATGTGTGTCGGCATGAACGGCGATTTGGTGGCGCCGGGTGACCGCTGCGCCTCGACCTCCAATCGCAATTTCGTCGGGCGCCAAGGAAAGGGTGCCCGCACCCATCTCGTGAGCCCACCGATGGCGGTGGCTGCCGCCGTAACCGGCAAGCTCACCGACGTGCGCCAGCTGATGAGGCCATGAGATGGAGCCGTTCCAGCCACTTGAGGCCGTCGCTGCGCCCCTGGCGATGCCAAATGTCGACACGGATCAAATCATTCCCGCGCGTTTTTTATGGCGCAAACGTCCCGACGGCTGGGGACACCTGCTCTTCCATGATTTGCGCTTCGACGATGCCGGTGTGCCGAAGCCGCTGTTCATGCTGAACCGTCCCGAATATGGCGCCGCGCGCATTCTGGTTGCCGAGCGCAATTTCGGTTGCGGCTCCTCGCGCGAGCACGCCGTCTGGGCCCTCTACGACTACGGCATCAGGTGTGTCGTGGCGCCTAGTTTCGGTGACATTTTTTTCAACAACTGTATGCAAAACGGCCTGCTGCCGGTGCAATTGCCGGCCCAGTCGGTGGAGGCCCTGATCGGCGCCTTGCAGCAAGCTCCAGGCCTGCACATCGGCGTCGACCTCGAGCAGCAGTGCGTGTCGGGTCCGGATGGGATCACGCATGCCTTCGAGATCGACCCTTTTCGTAAGGAATGCCTCCTCGCGGGAGCCGATGAAGTCGCCTTCACCTTGGGCCTCGCCAACAAGATCGAGACCTTTGAGCAAACCTACCAGCGTAAGGTTTCTTGGCTCTGAGGCGCTTATTGGCCAACCCCGCCACGCGCGACTTGGACCGCTGCCTGGACCGCTGCCTAGTCTAGTCGGCGTTGCGGACAGGGATAGCCGCCTTGAATGTCACGACCGATGCGAGCTTGCCTTGGGCGTCGAAGATTTCAAGCCGGCTGGAAAGGTCCAATACCTTGCCGGCGCGCACTTTCTGCGCCGCCATCTCGCGGGCGGCCTTGATGGCTTCCTGCTCGGCGGCCCTGAGATCGGGGAAGCATTTGCCCTCCTTGTCCTTGGCGCGCCTGCCTCCCTGGTGAACGTGGATGAAGTAGATGGGCATGCAGCAGATTACCGAACAACCTCGACCCGGCGACCGCTCACGCCCCGACCCGCGCGCCAGCTGCGGGGCGGTGCCGCCGGGGCAACGGTTTTTGCCGTCGCCCAAAGTAGACGCTTTTAGCCGTTCATAGCTAAAGGCTGGAGCGGCTACAGGTGCAAGCGATCAGGCGAACACACGGAGCCTCGCGGATATAGGGGGCGCTGAAAAGGAATATTTCTTAGCCGCCCGCGTTATAGTCGTGAGCGCAGAGCTCTCCTATCGAGTTGGACAGAAACTTTGGGGGCGTCCCAGAGTCTCCCGGGACTGGCGCCCCATTTTTTTCCGAACAAGGCTTTTCGCCTCGGGGTGCGCCGCCGGTGAGGCGGTCGGGCGGAAAAGGCCGATCCCCGGAGGGTTCGTGTCATCCTGGCCGCGCGATTGTCCTCTCCACTTAGGGCTCTTCGCCACCGCCTTCGTCTTCATCAACGTCCTGCTGTAACAGTTCACTCAGCGCTTGCGCTTGCACAACGAGCTCATCCAGGGCCTGGATGACCTCTTGGCGACTGTCTTCATTGCCCCAAGCGGGATTTTCTTCCAGCTCGGCAATCTTGTCGGCGATGGCCGCGCGCAGTTCTTCGACTTTCGCGGCAAAGTCCTCGGGCGTCATCGTCACTCCATCGCTATAGAACCAATCTTATTTTCGCCTTCCGGGGGGCTCGTTCGCTGCCGATGGCAGGCAACCGAGCCATCGGGGCGGAAGCCGCAACTTTTTGACGCGCTTCCGCAATTCAAAGCGGCAACGGCCGTCCACCCACCCGTGGGACGCCGTTCGGCCCCAACATTGTAGGCCTCGCGGCCGCATCGGCGACAGCTGATGACCGACGAAAGTTCCATCGGTGCCCACAAGGGGAACTGGTCTAGCATGCTGTACAATTCATCGCTAGGTTTAGACCCTGAAGCGACTACGGATATAAGCCAAAGCATGAACACAAATCCGCGACTGACCATCGGTGCGCTGTCCGAGCGAACCGAGGTGAACATCGAGACCATTCGCTACTACGAACGCATCGGTATCTTGCCAAATCCACCGCGTAGCGCTGGCGGACACCGGGTCTATGCCAAGGAACACACGCAGCGCTTAGTGTTCATTCGACGTGCGCGCCAGCTGGGGTTCTCGCTCGATCAGGTCCGCGAGCTCCTTGGACTTAGCAGTGGCCGCCGCATGACCTGCGCCAGGGTCAAGAACATCACCGAACAGCACATTGCCGACATCCGGCGCCGCGTGAGGGATTTGAAGCGCCTCGAACGCGTCCTCAGCGAGCTGACTTCGCAATGTCGCGGGGACGAAATGGGAGAGTGTCCGATCCTGGATGCGCTGACCCGCACCTAAAGCTCCCTTCGGGTTCCGCGATCCCTCGGAGCCGGGGCAGCCGTGCCTCCGGCGGGACGTCCCCGCAAGACGCCTTGGGCCAAGACGCGCCGCCCTCGGGCAGGTCCCGAGCACGACCGCCGATCGTCGGACGCGCAAGAGGCGATCAGCGGTCAAGCCAGATGTCGACAAGGTCCTGCGACAGGTAGTGCGACGGTGTCATGTGCCATCCCTGCACGACTTTCGGCAGCACGACAATGCGTTGGCTCCACAAAAACGGTACCGAATAGGCCGTCGTCAGAACGTACTTATCGAGCTCCTGTACGATTTTCGTGCGCTCAACGGGGTCGAGGGTGGCACGCTGTTTCTCATATAGCGCGTCGATGTGGCCATCCTCGTGCCCGGCGTAGCCGAGCGGTGAGGCCTTTTTGCTCAAGAACTTCACAAAGTTCTGGGTGGGATCGTCGAGGTAATCGGAGATGAACTCCATGCCGACCTCGAAGTTTCCGCTCGCAAGGTTGTCTTGATAGAGCTTGGTCTCCAGCTGCTCGTGCGTCGCCTTGACGCCGATGCGCCGCCACTGGTCGACGGCGTAGACACCGCCGGTCGTATAGCTCTCAATGCCTGCACGGTTGAGGAACCTGAAGGACAAATTCTCCTGCCCGGCCTCCTTGAGCAAACGTTGGGCTTGCGCCCGCGCCGCCTCGGCATCCTTCCCAAATCCCGGCAGCTTGGCCAATTCCGCCTCCGGCAGGGCCATTCGCGAGCCCGGCCGATTGACGCCGCCGACGTAGCGCAGCGAGGAAATCTTGCCGATGTACTCCCCTCCCGTCCACCTATCGACGGCGAGCGTCAGTGCCTGGCGTACGCGAATGTCATCGAATGGCTTGCGTCTCGTGTTGAAGATAAAGATGTTGCCTGCCAGCAAGGGCTGGTCGTGGACGATGACCTTGTCACCCAGTTTTTCGCTGAGAAGGTCGCGCTCAGGCGGAGTTCGGAAGCGAAACTCGGCATCGAATTGGCCGCCGATCAGGCCGGGAATGACGGCCGTCGATTTGACGAAATAGGCCTTGTAGCCGTCGAGGAAAGGACGCCCCGCCTTGAAGTAATCGTTGAAACGTTTGGCTAGCCAATGCGAGCCCTGCACGTGCTCGACGAATTGGAAGGCGCCGGTCCCCATGATCTCGCGGGCGGGATAGTTGGCGCTCTCTTTCAGTTTCGCGGCGCTGTAGATGCAATTGAACGGCGAGGCCAAAAGTTCGAGGACGCCGGCGACCGGTGCCTTCATCCTGAAGACGACGGTTTGCTCATCGGGCGTTTCGATTTCGCCGAAGTCCTGGTAGTAGGACTTGCGCACCGAAACCACCCCAGCGGGCGGCCTAATGATGCGCTCATAGCTCGCCTTGACGTCGATGGAACGCAGCGCCGAGCCGTCGTGGAATTTTACGCCGCGATGCAGCTGGAACGTATAGGCCATGCCATCGGGGCCCACCGTCCAGCTTGCCGCAAGGTCACCGGTGACGTTCGGGTAGTTTGCCGCATCGATCTTGAGCAGCAGGGAGTAGTGTGGAGTGACCGGGTGAATCAGTCCAAAGGTCGTTTCCGCATGGCAATCGTAACTCGGTGGGCTAGCGACGACGGCGAAGTTGAGAATTCCGCCGGTCTTCGGCAACTGCGCCGCCGGCGTCGCGGCCGTGAACCCGAACAACCCAGTCAGGAAAGCAACCGTCGAGACTGCAATCGCCTGTCGCATCGCAATCACCTCTTGGGCACGCAGGACAACCTGGCCGAAAAAGCATGCCGAAGCGCCGGCGCAATTGCAATGGCTAGGCCTCAAAGCCCGGGTCGGAACCCCCTGGTCGTGGCGCTAGGAGATTGTTGCTGTACAATCAACGCGGTCATCAGCGTTCGGGATAACCTGATCCCGATCGCCGCCGCCACAGGCGGCGATGCCGGTACCGTGCCAACGCCCACAATTTCCAAAAGCGGCTTTGCGCTCAGGCCAGCGCGCCCGATGACAGCCGTTCCCCGGCAGCGGTAGGCCTTGGCGGCTTCGCTGCCAGCGCGCCATCGCCGTGCGCTTCCGCGACACAGATCGCCAAGGCCTGCGCAAGCGAGGTGGCGACGAGCTGGGCTCCGACCGCCGTTCGCCACTCCTCCGCTTTGTTTGGTTGTTCGGCGAGCATCCAAAAACCTGCAAGGAATCGCGCGTTGGGCATGAGGCGGCGAAGGCGACGGATCAGATAGCGCACGATGCGCCGGGCTGCCGACCGCACCAAAGTAGGACAGGCAAACTAGCGGTGCGTCGAGTGCATCGATTTTGAACGATCTTGCCGACACCACGTCGGCGAACGGCTGCACGCGGGCAGACACCCCGTGCTTTTCGAGGAGCTGTGCCAGCAGGAGGCAGGCGGCTTCGTCCAGTGGACTACGGCTGGCGAGGCAGAGGACGGCACGGTCAGGAGACCAGGCTCGTTTTGCCTGCTCGGGGTCGAGCACGGGAACGTCGTCGGCAAACTCCTCGCCTGGCTCGACAGGGACCACCACATCCTCGCGCAGCTCCTCTACCACCTCCTCAATCGTATCGCGCACCTTGAGTTGCTTTTCGCGCGTCAACTTTCCCTGGGCAGCATCGCTTTGCGCAAGGCCCAGGGCCCGCATCGGCACGGCATCATAGTAGGCCGGACAGGGTCCGGTCGCGCAGTCCCTGTTCGGTCATGTCGGCGGCTTCCGTACCATCACCGGCCAGAAGCCGCTGGTAGAAGCGCTCCTCGGGTTCGAGCGCCGGCTCATCGCCGAGCAACACCTCAATGAATTGTAACGTTTCGATGTGCCTACCAAGGACCACCAGACAAACCGTCAGCGGCGTAGCCAGCAGTAGGCCAACGGGACCCCACAGCAGCGTCCAGAAGAGGGTCGACACAACGAGGGCAACCGGAGACAGCCCCGTGTGCTGGCCATAGACGAGCGGCTCGATGAGGTGTCCCGCAACGGGTTCCGCGACAAGGAAAAGCCCGGCGGTTGCCATCACCACTCCAACCCGGATCGACCGCCGCCGCCAGAAGCATCGGAAAGAACGCGGCAATGATGCCGCCGACGAAGGGAACAAAGCGCATGAGGCCGGCGAAGATCCCCCAAAGCACCGCGTTGGGGACGCCGATCAGCCACAGGCCGGCGGCGATCACCACGCCGAAACCGGCATTGAGGATGGTTTGCATCAAGAAGAAGCGGCTGAGGCGAGCGCCGGCGTCATCGAGTGCCGCCGTGGAGCGCTGCAGGTCCGCCGTACCTGCGAGGCGGAGGAAGCGATCGCGCAGGTCTTCACGCTGCAGCAGGATGAAAATGAGAAAGAGCACGATCAGGGCGGTCATCGCCAGTGGTGACAGCAGCGGACGCACCAGGGTGGCGATGGTCTCAAGGCCACGCGGCTCCGGTTGGCGCACTTCCACCAACATTGGCTTTTGCCCTGCCGTGGCACGCGGCGGCGCCTTGCCGATTTCCTCCTGAAGATCTTTGAGGGTGCCGGAAGCGCGTTCCAGCGCACCGGAGGTCAGCCCGCCGGTTCCCAAGGCCCTGATTTTGGTGCGAAGGTTCGTCTCATAGGTCGGCAGCTCCTCCGCGAGCTGGGTGATCTGGATGGCGATAATGGTGCCCAGAGCACCGAGCACACCCAGCGTGAAGACGACGGCGAGGACAACCGAGGGAGCGCGCCAAACGCCCCATTGCCGCAGGCGGCGAATGAGTGGTGACAGGATGAAGGCGAGCAGGGCGGCGATCACCAATGGCTCGAGGATTGGCCGATGAGGCCGCAGATCAACAGCCCGTGCGCCAAGGCGCCGAGGCGGAGCGGATCCATCCGTCCCGATCGCATCAGCAGTCTGGTCCCGCGATCTACCATGCTCTGTTCGTTGCGAGGATTGGTCGCGGCTAGGGTCGCTGCCCGTGTGCGCACAGGCTTCCACAGGCTTCATGGCCTAGCCCGCGCTTGGAAACGCGCGCCCGACGGTGTTGGTTCCCGGAGGGGCAAGCGCCTCTCCCCGCGCGAACGCGCAAGCCTCACAAAAGAGCGCGCAGGCCTCACAAAAAGGAGCAACGCGCGGCGGCTACAACGGCAGCCATCGGCGCTCGCACGCCCGCGCCGGGCCGTTTCCGCCCGCCCTTGCCGCGGTTGGGCGACGGTTGAGAGACTTTGGCTTGGCCGGCCGCGCCCGACCTCAACGGGTCGCCAGGCGGCTCACGCCTCGATAATGGCGACGGCACGGGTCCAGCCGGCGGAGGCGGCTTTGATCTTGACGGGAAAGCAGGCGACCATGAATCCATGCGGCGGCAAGACCTCGAGGTTGTGCAGCTTCTCGATGTGGCAGTAGCCAATCTCGCGGCCGGACTTGTGACCCTCCCAGATCAGTTGTGCATTTTTCGTCTCGGCGAATTTCTTGGCGGTGTGCACAAAGGGGGCATCCCACGACCAGGCGTCGGTGCCCGTGATTTTGACGCCGCGCGAGGTCAGGTAGAGCGTCGCCTCCCGACCCATGCCGCAGCCGGTCGGCACGTAGTCGGGCTCGCCATAGCGCTTGCCTGCCGAGGTGTTGACCACGACGATGTCGAGCGGGCGCAGCTGGTGCCCAATGCGCTTAAGTTCGGCCGCCACATCGTTTGCCGTGGCGACATAGCCGTCATGAAAGTGACGGAAGTCGAGTTTCACGCCGGGTTGAAAACACCAGTCCAGCGGCACCTCATCGATGGTGATGGCGCGCTTGCCGTTGTCCATGGTCGAGGCGAAGTGCCATGGGGCGTCGAGGTGCGTGCCATTGTGGGTGGAGATGTCGACCCGCTCGACCGCCCAACCCTCGCCGTCCGGCAGATCGGCTGGGTTGAGGCCCGGAAAGAAGCTGCAGACCTGCGCGGCAGTTTGCTTGTGATCGAAATACGCGATCTTGGGCTCGGTGCCGGGTGGATCCGAGGCGATATCGCTTTGCAGCGGCACCGAGATGTCAATTATGCGCCGGACCATCCCTTCCTCCTGCCGATCGGATTCTCCTTGTCGCATGGTCGTCCGCAAAATCGGCTTTGTCGATAAGATATTGCCAGCGACAAACGCGCTCTTTAGCGTCCTCGCAAGGTGACCGAGCGGTCAGCTCAACTCGCTGCAAACGCTAAGGGGGTACGCCGATGCCAAGACCGCGATTGCTTGCTGAACTGGTGGCGACCATCCTATTCGCGCTTTGCGCGTAGGCCGCAGCGGCGCAAACCAAAATTCGTGGTCGGATATACCGCCCACGGCCGACTTTGCATCGGCTGGCGGCACGTGCCTTCCGCGCGGCCGATCTTTATGCCGGCCTGGTGCTGCTTGGCCTTGTGGCGCTTCTCAGCGGCTATGGCCACATTTGGCTGGAGAGGCGTTTGACGCGCCGCGGCGGGCGGCGCTGCGCTGAACAAGACGCGTGCAAATCGTCGCCGCCAAGCCCTGCACTAAGCCATCGCCAGGCCAAGCGGCCAACCTGCGCTTCCCGTGCAAGGTCTCAAGGGGAGGGTAAGACCTCAGCCCCGGTGAAACCGCCAACCGCTATCGGATCGCTGGCCGGAAAAGTCGCCTTCAGTCCCTCGTCGAGCAGGTCGTTCAAGTGTTGCTTGTGGGCCTTCGTGCGCGCAAGGCGCGCCAGCATGGCCAGCAGCGCCTGGGCTTCGGCGACCTCGTCGGGGTCGTCGCCGTCGAGCTTCCCGGCCGCCTTTTGCGCCACCAGCCAGGCCAGCTTTTCTTCGGGGGTGCCGTCAAGGTGCATGACCAAAAGCTCGGAAATCTTCGGCAGCGGCCGGCCGTCGGGCGGCTTGCGATTGCCCGTCCTCGAGCCGCTTTGAAACATTGGCCAGTCGCGCAGCCTCGCCTGCGCGGGGTTCTTCGGTTCGCCCACAACACACTCCCACGACCGAACTATGGGTGAGCTGTTCATCCGACCTCACCCGACTTTAGCGGATCTTTGCTGGACCGGATATGGCCGTCCGCCACAGCGCTTCGCGGTCGCACAAAAAACGGCTGCGGCCGCCAGGCACCGCCGTTTCCATGCGTTGATGGCGCCGCGGCGCCTGATCCCGCACGCTCGGATGCTACACAATGATCTTGCGCAAAATACAGCCTCCACGCAGGTGTTTGCTCGACCTTTGACGTCTACTAAGTGTGCTGATTGTGCGACCAGCTGCCGCGACATCGTCGGCTTGCCGGGACCGATCCTGTCCGTGCCGAGGGTTCGTTTCCCACCCTTGGCCGGCAGCTTGGCGCGGGTGACCTCGGCGGGCCTGCACATTCTCGAACCCCACGATCCCTCGACCAAAAGGGCAGGCAGGGTGTGAAATGTACTGCAACAAACGTGACGACCGACACCAGGACGCCCCGCGCCGTGAAACGCGCGCCTTGCAATGGGACGACAATCGCAAGGTGGAATTGAACATTCCCAAGGTGCGGCCCCGCTCCTTGATCGAGTTGTCGGTGACAATGACCGGCGATCTGTGGAGTGAAGGCGACCTCGAGATTGACGGCCACCTTTGCGGAAACATCAACTGCCAGCAGTTGATCGTTGGCAAGAACGCGGCCGTCACCGGCGTCATCGTCGCGCAAGAGGCCGTCATTCGCGGCAAGATCACGGGCATCATCCGGGCAATGCGCGTGCTTTTGCAGGACACCGCGCGGGTGGAAAGCGAAATCTTCTACCAGTCCCTTTCCGTGGACGAGGGCGCGAGCTTCGAGGGCGTCGCACGTCCCAGACCGAACCCCTTCGCCGAGGAAACGGCGCTGTCACCGATGGCCGAACTGCGAGAGAGGGTGGCGCAGCTCGAGGCTCCGTGCGCCAACGGCGCAGCCGCCAAGACCCAGCCGACGCTCACGGAAGCTGTGGCGGCTAACCCAGAGTTGCAGCGTCAATTGGCGCACGCGCGCGCCGCAAGCCGCTAAGGCTCGGCGCTGACGGGCGGCCGCGCCACCGGCGCTGGCGGGCCACGGTGGTGGCTGGGCCGGCCAACGTTTGGTTAGGGAGGCCCGCGTTCAGGACGGCTCGGAAGGCGGGCGCAGGCTGTGCCCGAAGTAGGCCTGCTCCAATCGGCCGGGCAGATTGGGCTCGTTGCCAGCGGCCTCAAGCACGATCGAGCCACGCACCAGCGCATAAACCCGATCGGCGATGCTCAGAGCCTTCTCTATTAATTGCTCGACCAGCAAGACCGCCGTGCCGCCATCGCGAAGGCGTCCGGCGGCCGCGAGCACGCGGTCCACCAGCACCGGGGAGAGACCGGCGGAGGGTTCATCTAGCATCAGCAGCCGCGGATGCCGCACCAGGCCCTGAGCCACGGCAAGCATTTGTTGTTGTCCGCCGGATAGGGTGACGGCGCGGTCGTTACGCTTGGCCGCAATTTCGGGAAAGAAGGCGAGGGCCTCCTCGACCTGGGTCTCCCGTTCGCGCCGCCGCATGCCATAGCCGGCCAGCAGCAGATTGTCGAATACGGTCAATTGCGTGAAGACGCGATGCCCTTCCACCACGTGTACGAGCCCCGCGCGAACCATGTCGCGCGGGCTGGCGCCCGTCAGATCCTTGCCCGCGAAGCGAACGCGCCCCGACCGCGGCAGCAGACCCGAGATGGCCCGCAGCAAAGTGGTCTTGCCGGCGCCATTGGGACCCAAAAGGGCCACCATTTCCCCAGGTCCGACGGTCAGATCGATCCCGTGCAGTACGCCGATTTTGCCGTAGCCGGTGGACAGAGCACTGATTTGCAAAAGGGGATCAGGCGCCGAGGTAGGCATTGATGACCTCGCGATGACCGCGGATTTCGGCGGGGGTTCCGGAAGCAAGCACCTTTCCGAGGTTGAGCACGGTGACACGGTCACAGATATCGAAAATCAGGTCGGCGTGGTGCTCCACCAAGAGCACCCCCGTTCCCTGGCGACTGATGGTGACGATGAGCGCGCCCAGGCGCTTGATCTCCTCGACCGACAATCCGGCTGCCGGTTCATCCAGCAGCAAGAAGCAGGGCCGCAGCACCAGCGCACGAGCGATCTCGACAAAGCGCAGTTCGCTGTGCTGCAACCGGTCCGCGCGCACGAAAGCCAGCTGATCAAGACCAACCGCGCTCAGCGCCGCCATCGCCGCGTCGTAGGCTTGCAGCTCGTCTCGACGATGGCGTGGAAGCGCGAAGAGTGATTCGATAAAGCTGGCGCGACCGGCCGTCGTGGCGCCGATCATGACGTTTTCCAAGACCGAAGCGGCACCGACCAGACGCGGTGTCTGAAAGGTGCGCGCGATGCGCCGGCCGGCGCGCGCGGCTGCCGCGCGAGACGGGAGGATCTTGTCGTTCAGACGCACTTGCCCCTGCTGGGGGGCATAATAGCCCGAGATCACATTGAGCGTCGTCGTCTTGCCGCTGCCGTTGGGGCCGATCAGTCCGTGCACTTCGCCCATGTGGATCTCGAGATCGACGCCATCGATGGCGCGCACGCCGCCAAAACTCAGCGATAGGTTCTCGAGTTTGAGCAGGTTCGGATGCGCCTGCGGCGGCAAGATGTGCGCCAGCAGCTCCGGGCGCGGCCGGATCTCACGATGGCGCTCGAGGGGGCGGCGGTTCTTGAAATCGAGCATGTCGGCGATGCCGCCCGGTACGGCGAGCACGATCACCAGCAGGAGTACGGCGTAAAGAAAGGTCGACCACGCCACCAGCGGCGCCGCGAACTCGGGCAGCGCCGTGAGAATGATGGTGCCCAAGAGGGGCCCAAGAATTGAGCCGCGTCCGCCGATCAGGATGGCGATAAAAAACAGCACCGAGAGGTCGAAGGTGAAAGCATCCGGCGTAATGTAGGATTGCAGCGAGGCGAATAGCCCACCCGCGATGGCGGCCACCGCGCCGCTGAACAGGAACACGGTGACCAGCAGCATAGGCTTGGAGATCCCGACCGCCTCGGCCGCGACTTCGGCGTCGCGAATTGCCACGAGCGAGCGACCAAACCGGCTGCCCGCGATGTTGCTGGTCATCCAGGTACAAACGACCGCCAGGCCAAGGCAAAAATAGTAAAATCCCCACGGGCTGGAAAAGGGCCATGGCAAGACTGGTCCGGGTACACCGACACCTCCCCCGGTCACGCTCTTCCACGCCAACGCGACCTGCGTCACGATCGTCGCGAAGCCCAAGGTCGTCATGGCAAAGTAGAACGTGCGCAAGCGCAAGGCCGGCAGGCCGATGACCACGCCAAAGACCGCCCCCACCGCTGCGGCGATCAGCAATGCCAGGTAAGGAGACAACTCGGGCATCACAGTGCCGGCGGTGAGCACGCTGGTGACGTAGGCTCCAAGGGTCAGCAACGCCACCCAGCCAATGGCAATTTGCCCGGCAAAGCCGACGACCAGATTGAGACCGGAGACGAGCACCCAGTAAATGCAGGCGCGCGTTGCAATGACGCCGAGATAGGAATCCCCGAGCAAGGGCAGTACCGCGCCGCCGGCGGCAAGAAGCGCGGTCGGGAACAAGGCTTCAAGTCCGCCGAGCTTCCGCTTGGGCGCAACGGCGAGCGGCAATGTGGCGCTGTCGTTCATACGCGCCGTGCGGGGGCGGCGCCGGCAAAGCCCTCGGGCCGCACCAGCAAGACGATGATGAACACGACGAAGATGGCGACCGAGGCGAAGATGCCGCCCACCAGAAAGTTTGCCGCCTGCTGAAACAGCCCGAGCGCCAGGCCGCCGGCCACCGCGCCGCGGTTGCTGCCCATGCCGCCGAGCGCGACCGGGACAAAGCCGTAGAAATTCAGCAGCGGCCCATTGCCGAAGTAGGCGAGCATCATCTCGCCCCCGGTGAAGCCCGCCAAGGTGCCGATCACACCGGCCAGCGCATAGCTGGCGATGCGGAGGCTTTGTTCGGGCAGGCCGAGGGCGCGCGCGGCATAGTTGTCTTCAGAGATGGCCAAGAAGGCGCGTCCTACCAGCGTACGGCGATAGAGCCATTCGAGGCCGAGGATCGTCAGCGCGCACGCCAGCATTGGCAGCCAGAATTGCTGGTCGAACAGGCCTGGGCCGAAAGGCAGGAGCCGCGGAAACGGCTGTGGTTCCGTGCTCCACTCGATCGCCGTCAGCTGCTGCAGCATCAGCGCAAAGGCGAGGGTGGAGAGCACATAGAGGTGCTGTTCCAGGCTTTTCAGCACGGGCCGTACCGTCAGGACTTCGGTGATGATGCCCAGCCCGGCACCAGCCGCAAGCGTGATGAGCAAGCCGACGGCCACCGGCATACCCAATCGGTCGATGAACAAGGCCCCGAATACGCCCCCCAGCATGCCGACCGTGCCCGCGGTAAAACTGAACACGCGCGAGGCGGTGAACATGACATTGTAGGTAATGCCAATGAGTGCGTAGACGGCTCCTAGTGCCAAGCCGTAGGAGACGATCGATACGAGCATCGATCTATCCGGTGTAGCCGGGCGCCAGCGTGAAGGCACCATCCTTGAGCGAGTTGGCCTGGCACATCACGATCTCTTCATTCTGGAAGCCGTCGTGCAACTCCGGTGTCCAGGTGATGCTGCCGTAGACGCCGGGCCACACCTTGACCTTGTTCCAGTAGCCCGCGATCTCCTCGGGCCCGCTGCCGGCTGCCTTGATGGCCTCCGCCATCAAGCGCGGCCCATCGTAGCCAAGCGCAATCCACCACAGCAGCGTATCGCTCATCTCGATCTTGGCTTTGCGAATCCGCTCGACGAATTCGATCGTGCGCGGCGGCAGGGCGCCGGCGGCATTGTAACTGCAGTTGCGGAAGTTGTTGGGATAGACCTTTTCCCAGTATTCGGGTTTCTTCAGCAAGGCCTTGGTTTGGCCGGAGCCGAGCGTGGTCTGGCCAACGATTGGGATATCCCAATTCATTTCTGCGCGCGTATTAATGATGCGCGACAGAAAACCGGCATTCACGCTCCAGGGCATGATGGCTTGCGCCCCCGCGGCCTGCATGCGCAGCAATTCCGGCTTCAAGTCCGGATTGTTCAATTCCACGCTGCCTTCGTAGACGACCTCCGCACCGATTGTTTTCAGCATTGGCACGTAGGCATTGAGCGAAGCCGTGCCGTAACCGGTGGTATCGCTGATGACGGCCACCTTCTTGGCCTTGACGATATTGACCACGTAGTGGTTGGCGGCACCGCCGATTTGCTGGTTGGTGGGCGCATTCCGAAAGGCCAGCGGATATTTCTTCACATCGGTCAGCGAATCGACCCAGCAGGGGTGCAGCTGAGGCACGCCGTCGCGCGCAATCAAGGGCGTCGCTGCCAGGGCTTCGCCCGAGTTCAATGGTCCCCAAATGACGTGCACCTTGTGCCGTCGCGTCAGTTCGGTGGCGGCGTTGACCGCCTTGGTGGGGTCACTTTGGGTATCGCGGACAACCAACTCGATCTGCCGTCCGTTGATGCCGCCGGCGTCGTTGATCTCCTTTACGGCCAACTCCGTTCCCCGGTTGATGCCGATGCCCGTGGAGGAGGAGGGCCCCGTCAAAGCCGGCAGATAACCGATGCGGATCGGCTCGGAGGCGGCAATGGCCGGACGGAAGACGCCGGTTGCTAGCGCCGCCGTGCTCGCCGCGGATCCCACCAAAGCCTGCCGACGACTGATGGACATGTGCTTCCTCCGTGCATTGCTCATTGCTGTTTTATTGTTCATTGTTCATTGTTCATTGTTCATTGTTCATTGTTGTCGGCCTTCCCTTGCCGGAAAGCCGGGTCAAATTGCGCGCGCAGACTATAGCGTTGTGAGGGAAATTGGCCAGTCACATCTCCCCCGCGTTCAGGCCACCCGAACGCCGCGACGCGACGGCTCCTGGCGGTGGGCGACGACCCACCACGGCGCATTCGTCGGCGTGCCCAAATTGGCAGGGCCATGTGCCGTGGCAATTGCCCGGCGTCCGCCAACATGCCTCGGCGCCGACCGGCGCGATTCCCGCCAGGACGCCAAGGCTTTGACGGGACAGCGCGCTGGCGTACTCGGTCGCAGCTATCGGTTCGCCGGCCCGCTTCCCCGCCGTCCGCCTGCCCCCCACAAGCCAAAACAACGAAATGTGCGCGCCAGGCGTTAGAGCAGCTTGTAGATCGCGTGACGCCGGTTGCGCGTGAACGGCCGCACCTGGATCGGCCAGCGTCCCGCCTCGCCGGCTTGCGCCCATTCGGGGCTGACGAGCACGTGCGGTCCATCGATCTCGTAGATGGCGCAGTAGGTCGCCCCCACATGCGCGATCTCCTTTTCTTCGCCGCCGATGTTGAGCCGAAAGGATGGTTCGGCCTTGCTGCGCCGGGCCGCGTGCACGCCCGGAACCTTGAGCAAGTTGGGAACGTGCTCCTGGTCATAGACCTCGTTGAAGAGGGTTTCTTTGTCGGGATCGACATCCATGCTGACCATGAAAATGTAGCGCTGAGCCGTTGGCATGCCTCGTCTCCTTCGCCGTGTCCGATCCGGCAACTCGTATCGGATTGGGGCGCCGCGCGCGAGCCGGCGACGCCCGACAAGGCCAAGCGCGCCGATCGCCACTTTCAGCCTGTCCGACCCGTGGCCCCTGCAGGATCCCGCTTCCAAGCTCTGCCTCGACGGCCCGGTGGTGGGCGTCTTCCCCGGTCTGGCGCGGTCTGGCCCGGTCTGGCCCGGTCTGGCCCGGTCTGGCCCGGTCTGGGGTGGCCAACGTGGACCTTGGCGTTGCGTCGTCGGATCGAATCGGAGCAAAAACTCCCTCGGCGGAGTGTCCCCAAAATCGCGAGATTTTGGCGCATTTTAGGGGGCGAAGGCAGCCAATCCTTCGTTGTGGCGTTGACGCCGATCCCCAATTGTGGCGTTGAGCCGGTCCCCATTGCACCCAAAGCGGGTTCCATTGGCGGTCAAACCCAGGCTAACCTAGCAACGGGTTGTGCCGCCGTTATCGGCGGTATTTGTTTTCTGTTTCCTTACGATCTGGCCGATCGGTCCGGCATGTTGGAGCCATGGCTTTTCCAATTTTGGCCTTCATTTTCGGTCTTCTTTTTTACGCCGCCGCGAGTGGCCTTTTCGCCATGACCTGGGAGGGCATGGCGTCCTGGCTGTGGTGGGCGGCGCTTGTTCCGCTCGCCCTCTGTCATGGCGTGTCCGGCTTTATTGCCATGACGACCGCGGCTGGGGCTCTGGCGAGCCAAACGCGTACTGTCCTGGCGTGCGCCCTCGCCAGCGCTGCCACCACGCTCCTGACCCTGTTGGTCGCCATTTGGTGTGCGAGCGCCATGCCCTTGTCTTTGTCGCATGACCTGGCGGTGGCCATTGTGCTGACCTCGTTGCTCGGTGGCTTTGCCGGGCTTGTAGTTGCATGGCGGATGTCCCACCGCAGCCTGGTGCGCCCGCCACAGGTCCCTGAAAATTGATCGGCAATCACTCACCCACCTCAATACGTCCATTGCCTCGCCCGAGCGCATCGCCTTTGAAATCAATGCCACGCAGCGGCTGATCGAGTCGACCGTCGGCGCCCGCACCACACTGTTTTGCCCGCCCTATGGCGATGATCTCGAGCCGCAGACGATCGACGGCGCCCAAGTGCTGACGCTTGCCGGGTCGCTCGGCTATCTCAGCATCGGCATGGACATCGATCCCAAAGATTGGCGGCGACCGCTCGCGCGCCAGATTGTGACCGCCACCCTCGAGCAGGCGACCAAGAGCGAGGGCAAGGTCATCCTCTTGCACGACGCCGGCGGCATGCGCACCTCCACGGTCGAAGCCCTGCCGCAGATCATCGACAAATTGCGGGAAGCCGGTTTCCGTTTCGTGCCGGTGCACGAGCTTCTCGGCCTGTCGCGCGACGAGGTGATGCCGCGCATTGGACCCGAGGACGCCTGGATTACGGCGTCCAACTACGCCGGTTTTGCCTTTTTCAAGGGGCTGAATTCGTTTCTAACGCTGTTTTTCTACGCCGGTATCGCGCTGGGCACGCTGCGGCTTCTTTGGGTTGCCGGCTTTGCCCTTGTGCATGCGCGCCGAGAACGCCGGCGGCAGCACCAAATGTGGATGCCCACCTCGATCGTGGCGCTCATTCCCGCCTTTAATGAAGAGAAGGTGATCTGCAACTCGATACATGCGCTCTTGGCGACGCCCGACGTGGACTTCAAGGTCATCGTCATCGACGACGGATCCAGCGATGCCACCGCCGAGGTCGTGCGACGCACCTTCGAACACACGCAGCGCGTGAACGTTCTCAGCAAACAGAACGGCGGCAAGTGGGCCGCCCTCAACTACGGCCTGGCCCATACCGATGCCGAAGTGGTGATCACCCTCGATGCCGACACCCAGTTTGAGCCGGATGCGCTGCGTGGGCTGGTGCGCCATTTCGTCGACCCTGAGGTTGCGGCCGTGGCGGGTGCAACCACCACCTTTCCGGCCATTGTTGCACCCTGCAGGACATGGAAGATGGTGCAACAACGCTCCGGACTCCGCTGCGCGGGCTCACAATGGCTTTCGGTGTCGCGGGGGGACTATTGCTACTGGCGGCCGCACACGCGCCAGCCCGCGCCGCGGGCGATGCTTCCGTGACAACGCCCGCCAAGCTTGGCGGGAGCGCCGCTGCGGAGCCCCGCTGGAAGAGTGGGCGCGCCACGGTTTTCTGGGTCGGCAAATCCGAGACGGAGGACAACGACCACAGCGCCAATCACAAGAGCGCCTGGGATGCGAAGTGGGTCGAGCACTTCGGGGGTATCGACGATCCCGACGATCGCTGCGGATTTGTCCCGTGCGGCTTCAAACCAAAGGAGAACCCCTTCTATGTCGCACTTCCCTACGACGACATGGAGGAGGACGGCCGCAGGAAAGCGGTCAACACGTTCATTCCCTGGGATAAGCCGGGGGCAAAGCAGTCCCTGCTGAAGAACCGATGGGTTGCCATCCGTGCCAATAACGTTACTTTGCTATGCGCAGTGGCAGGACGTCGGTCCGTTCGAGAAAGACGATGCGGACTATGTCTTGGGCGCCGCAACCCAGCCGAAAAACAGCAAAGGCGTGGGGGCTGGCATCGACCTGTCGCCGGCGGTCAGAGATTGCCTCGGCGTGGGGGGCGCATCGGAGGTCAAGTGGCGGTACGTCGAGTGGCAAGGGGTGCCGAACGACCCCCGGAAGCGCACGATTACCAAGCGCCCGGGACCTTAGTGCGCTGCCCTTGCGCAGGCTGCCCTCAGCGAGAGGGAAGGCGAGTTGGCGGAGCGCGAACGCGGCTGGCCGTGCCAGCCGACCGAGAGCCATTGGGCGCGAGCCTGTGCGGGGCAATTTGATCCCTCACCGCTGCGGCAAAGGCGGCCGAATTTGCCGCGGAATCGCTTCGCCTTTGCCCGTTGCCCCAAATTCACCTTGCCGGAGACCGGAGGCCCATGGGCCGCGCTTGTCTTTGCGGGTGCGGGCCCGCCGTCCGTGCGGCGGGCGCCAAACTAGCCGAAGGCCGGGATTACCGTCTCGCCAAAGCGGCGCATCGAACGCTTGATGCGCTCGTGATCGAGATAGCCGAAGCTCATTTGACAGAGAAGATGGCCGACGCCGGCCTCGCGCAGCTCGGCAACTTGCTCGGCAACATCTTCGGCGGTGCCAATCAGGGTGCCTGAGCTCAGCGCATAATGGATACCCTCAGCGTCCGAATGGGCGGGGTCGGTCCAAGGGTTCAACAGGGCAGGGTCCGCCCGAAAGTCGGACGGGTTGAACGCCTGGCGCGCGTGCATCATGTGCCGGCGCGTCAGGGTCAGGGCGGCGACGAATTCGTCCTCGGCGGCGGCGCGGCTTTCGCCCACATACACCCAACGCCAGATCGCCGCCTGTTGCAGCAATCGCAGCTGTGCTGCGCCAGCAAGGCCGCTGACGCTGAGCCCCTCCGCGTACTGGCCAAGCCGTGTACCAATCTGGGCAATCGGCAGGCGGACGGTCAGGATCGGGACACCCTTTTCGCCGCAGTGGCGGAAGGAGGCCGTCGACGCGACGCTGTGCCAGATCGGTGGATGTGGTTGCTGCACCGGCGCGGGCCGCAGCTCGGGCAGGCGCAGGCTGAAATATTTGCCTTTGAAATCGAGGGGGGCTGCCGTCCAGGCGCGTGTCATCACCTCGAGGGCTTCCGCCATGCGCTCGCGCGCGTCGTTGCTTCTGAGGCCGTAGCCGACAAACTCGTATTCATTGAAGATGCTGCCGCGGCCGACGCCGATATCGAGTTGGCCGCGGCTCAAATTGTCGAGCAGCGACAGTTGCGTTGCCAGCCGCACGGGATGGCGCAGCGCCATCTGGATGACGGCGAAGCCGATGCGGATTTTTTCCGTACGCATCGCCAGAGCGGCGGCGAAGGGGATCGGGTCCGCATAGACGCTCTCGCCGGTAAAGTTGTGCTCGGTCAGCCAGACGCCGTCGAAGCCGAGCTGCTCGGCGAGCGTCGCTTGCTCGAGCTGCTCGAAAATGGCAGCTCCGTCGTGCGCCGGCGAGGCCGAGTGGGCAAGCGTCATCCAGCCGAACCTCATGCCCTTGCTCCCGCCGCGTTGCCGGAGTGCGGAAAGTTTCGATTTGCCGGGCGTGGCAGCCCGAGATTTTCCCGCAAGGTCGTGCCCTCGTAGTCGGATCGGAAGATCCCGCGCCGCTGTAGCTCCGGCACGACGCGATCCACGAAGTCATCAAGCCCTTCCGGTAGGTAGGGGAACATCACGTTGAAGCCGTCACAGCCAGCAGCAAACAGCCACTCCTGCATTTGATCGGCGATGCTGTGAGGCGTGCCGACGAAGGCCAGCCCGGCATAGCCACCGACCCGCAGCGCCAACTCACGTACGTTCAAGTTTTCCCGCTTTGCCAGGTCGATCACCCGTTCGCGCCCGCTCTTGCTGGCATTGCTCTCGGGGATCTCCGGCAATGGGCCTTCGGGGTCGAATTGCGAGGCATCATGCCCGAGCGCGACCGAAAGCGAGGCGATGGCATTGGCATAGTTGACAAGACCGTCCAGCCGCGCGCGCTTGCGCTCAGCTTCCTGGCGGGTATCTCCCACCACCACCAAGGCGCCGGGGAGGATCTTCAAATGCTCCGGGTTGCGGCCGGCCTTCCGCATCCGACCTTTGATATCGGCGTAGAAGCGCTGGCCGTTGGCGAGATTGGAGCCGGCGGCAAACACCACCTCCGCCGTTTCCGCGGCAAGCTGCCGACCCGCCTCGGAGGCGCCAGCCTGCACGATCACGGGCCAACCCTGCACGGGACGCGCAATATTGAGCGGGCCCCGGACCGAGAAGTATTTGCCCTTGTGATTGAGCACGTGCATTTTGCTCGGCGCAAAATAGATGCCATTGTCGACATCGCGCACGAAGGCATCGTCGGCAAAACTATCCCATAGTCCGGTCACGACGTCATAGAACTCCCGTGCGCGTGCATAGCGTTCGCCGTGCTCCATGTGCGCTTGCAGCCCGAAGTTTAAGGCCGCGTCGGGATTGGAGGTGGTGACGATGTTCCAGCCCGCGCGGCCACCGCTCAGGTGGTCGAGCGAGGCGAACCTGCGGGCGATATGATAGGGCGCATCGAAGGTGGTCGAGCCCGTCGCGATCAGTCCGATGTGCTTGCTGACCGCGGCAAGGGCCGACAGCAGCGTGAATGGCTCGAAGGATGTCACCGTATGGCTGCGCTGTAGGGCTTCGAGCGGCATGTTGAGAACCGCGAGATGGTCGGCCATGAAGAATGCATCGAAGCGGCCCCGTTCCAGGGTTTCGGCGAAACGACGCAAATGCGCAAAATTGAAATTGGCATCGGCAAAGGCGCCCGGATAGCGCCAGGCGCCGGCGTGAATGCTGACGGGGCGCATGAAAGCACCAAGCCGCAACTGCTGGGAACTTGCCATAGCTAACTCCTCCCGACGCAAGTCTGCGGATGTCTCTTCCGCCCCATCTTGACGTGGCCCTGTCCCCGCAACAATGGCTGGCCGCCCGGCGTCAACCGGGGTCAAGGGGCGGGCGGCGGCTGCGCCTGCCCCTTGCGCAAACTGTTTACAGTTAGGCGGAGGCGACCTCGATGTCGAGCCAGCCCAGCTCCGTGCTGCGCGCGCGATCGCCCGGCCGCAGAAGCACCGACGTGGTCGCCGATTTCGATCACCGCCGGTCCGTCGATGCGCTGGCCGGGTGCGAGAGCATCGAAGCGGTAGATCGGCACCTTGCGCCATTTCCCGAGGTAAATGTCGCGCTCGCCGACGGCGGGCGCCGGCGGTCGAGGCGCGAGCTCGGGTTCCTGCGGCAGCGCCGGCAGTTCGCCGATCGCGGCCACGCGCGCATTGACAAGCACGACCTCCTGATCCCTAAGGCTATAGGTATAGAGCTGCTCGTGCCGGCTATGAAACGCAGCCGCCATCTGCTGCAAAAGGTCGTCTTGTTCGAAATCGACGTGATCCAATGGCACGCTGACCTCGAATACTTGTTCGCCGTAGCGCATGTCGGCGGACGGTCGCAGACGGATCGGACCCAGGAACGATGCCGCCTCCAGTCGCTGGCTTCCCTCCCTCTCCATCTGTCGGAAGGCTGAGCGCACCGCCGCGGCATCGAGGCCACTGGTATCGCCGATATGCGTGCGCGCTACTTCGCAGCGCAAGCTGCTGGCCAGCATGCCCCACGCCGATAGCACGGCGCAGAGGCGGGGCACGATCACCCGCTTCAGATCGAGTTGGCGTGCGACGTCGGTTACGTGCAGAGCGGCGGCGCCGCCGAAGGCGAGAATGGCAAAGCGCCTGGGATCCACCCCGCGGCGTACCGAAACCAGCCGAATGCCCTCCGCCATATGCGTGTTGATGACGCGGTGGACCCCCTCCGCCGCACTCATGCGGTCGATCCCCAGCCGATCGGCGACGCGATCGATGGCGATTTCGGCGGCGCCGCGATCAAGCCGCGATTGGCCGCCGAGAAAGTTGTCGGGATCGAGGAAGCCGAGGATGAGACTGGCGTCGGTGACCGTCGCCTCGCTGCCACCACCACCGTAGCAGGCCGGGCCCGGTTGGGCACCCGCACTCTGTGGCCCGACATGGAGGACGCCGCTGTGGTCGACGCGGGCAATCGAGCCGCCGCCCGCACCAATGCTGGCGATGTCCAAGCTCTGCAGGGCGACGCGCTGCCCGGCGATGCGCCGGTCCGAGCTGATGGCTGCTTCGCCGCCGACCACCAGGGAGATATCGGTGGAGGTTCCACCCATATCGAAAGGAATGAGGTCGCCGAGCTGGTTGAGTTGGCCGGCGTACTGGCTGCCGGCAACGCCGCCGGCCGGACCGGAGAGCACGCTGCCGGCGGCCAACCGCACCGCTTCCGCGATGCTGGCGACGCCGCCGTGCGATTGAATGATCAAGACCGGTGCGTTGAACCCGGCCGCACGCAAGCGGGTCTCCAGACGCAGGAGATAGCGTTCCAGTGCCGGGCCAACGTAGGCGTTGACCACGGTGGTGCAGACGCGATCGTACTCCTTGATCTGGGGTAGTACCTCCGAGGACAAGGCGACATAGACCTTGGGCATCGCCGCACGTATGGCCTCGGCGGTGGCGCGCTCGTGGCTGGCATCGCGCCAGCTGTGGAGGTAGCACACGGCAATGGCCTCGACGTTTTCGCGCGCGAGGGTTGCAATCGCCGCCGCCAGGGAGCCGCGGTCGAGTGCGGTCTCGACGCGTCCATCCGGCCGAAGGCGCTCGTGCACACCCAGTCGACGTTCGCGCGGCACGAGCTGCATCGGCGGCGGCTGGCGCAGATTGTAGCGATCGTCCTTGAGCCCCTCGCGCATCTCAATGATGTCGCGATGGCCTGCCGTGGTCAGCAGCCCGACCTTAGCGCCCTTGTGTTCGAGCAAGGCATTGGTGGCAACTGTTGTGCCATGCACGATGCGCTCGGTGCGTTCGAGCAAGGTGCCGGTATCGATCCCGAGCGCTGCCGCCAGCCGATCGAGCCCCGCCATCACGCCCAAGGACTGGTCGGTCGGCGTCGTCGCGACCTTGGTCAGCGTGACATGACCCCGCGCATCAACGGACACGAGATCCGTGAAGGTTCCGCCGACATCGATGCCGATTCGAAACATCGCTCACTCGATCCGGTCCGAGACAAATTCTTGGCGTTTGTCGCGCTCGCGCTCCGCCGCCGTGCGCAGCTTGCCGTCACCCCAGCCACCGCCACCACCCGAGTGCGCGTTGAGGACGTCGCCGGGCCTGAGCACGATGCCCGTCTCCTTGGTCTTGAGGATACGATCGGGGCGGCCCGCGGACTGCAGCCAGTACCGATGCGGCTTGCCATCCTCGCCACCGGCGAGGCCGCAGGCGCCATATTTGACGCCGTCGCCGGCGGTATTGCCGAGCGCCGGCTCGCTGGTCTCGATGATGAGTTCGAGTTCGCCGCCCGGACCACCGCGATGGCGTCCGTCGCCTCCACTGTCAGGGCGAAACTCGTGGCGGCGAAAGTGCAGGGGAAAACGCACCTCCTGCACCTCCAGGCTGCCGAACTTGATGCCGCCGGCCGCCTGCCATTCGCCGGCCCCTGGCCAACCGTCTCCCGCCGAGGAGCCGCCGCCGCCCGGCCGCGCTTGAAACAAATGCCAAATGAACGGCTTGCCGTTGCGCGGGTCGACGCCTTGCACCGCCAGTCGAAAGCGTCGGCCCCAGCCCGCCATGGCGCGATCGGGACAGGCCGGCGCCAGGGCGCGGATGATCGCCTCGATGATCTCCTGGCCACAGTGATTGGTACACAACGTCACCGGCGCGCCGGGTCGGGGACAAACGATGCTGCCTTCCTTGACTTTCAAAGTCAGCGGCCGAAAGGCGCCATCGTTCTTGGGGATGTCCGGATCGATCAGGTAGGCGAGCGCCACCACCGCAGCCGAGTAGGTGTTGGCATAGGACGAGTTAATGAACCCCACTACCTGCGGATGGCTGTCGCTGAGATCGATGCTAAGATCGCTGCCGTGCTTGCCGATGCGTGCGCGGATCGGGATGTCGTGGGCGCCATGACCATCATCGTCGAGGAATGCCTCGCCCTGGTAGCAGCCATCCTGCCAGCTGGCGATGATGGTGCGCACTTGCCGCTCTGCCCCATCGAGCACGGCCGCCACGGCTCTATGCGTGAGAGCTGAGCCGAACTCGCCGAACAGTTGCCCCAGGCGCCGCTCGCCGATGCGCGCCGAGCCGATCATCGCCGCCAGATCACCACGGAAATCGCGGGGATGGCGCACGTTGAGGACGATCATCTCGTAGACGTCATCGCGCCGGCGGCCCTCCTCGTAGAGCTTTAGGGGCGGAATGCGAAGGCCTTCCTGATAGATCTCGGTAGCGTCGGCGTTATAGGCCCCGTGTGTGGCACCGCCGATATCACTCTGGTGCGAGCGGTTGATCGACCAGAACACCAGGCGTTCCTGGTCAAAGACCGGGACAAACACCGTGAGATCGGGCAGATGGTTGCCACCCCGATAGGGATCGTTCAGGAGATACACGTCCCCTGGCCGAATTTGCCCCCTGAAGAACTCGTGCACGGCGCGAGCGGCGAAGGGTAGGGCGCCGACGTGGATGGGCACATGCTCGGCCTGGGCGATCAAGCGTCCCTCGGGATCGCAAAGCGCCGTTGAAAAGTCTCGGCTCGAATTCAGGATCTGCGAATAGGACGTGCGCAACATGGCTTCGCCCATCTCCTCGACAATGGCGCGAAGCCGGTGCTGGACCACAGAGGTTGTGATCGGATCGACGGCAGGGATCATGGTGGGGGAGGTCCTGAGGTGGTAGTTCTGGCAATTTGCAAGAGCGGCGAGCATGCATTGCCGTGCCGATTTCGGTCAACACGCCCGGGTGTCTGGCTCCGGGTGCTGGCCTTGGGCTCGGCCTCAAGGCTCCGACATGAACGGCGCGCGCAGGGTGCAGAACTCCTCGACCGCTGCGAACAGGCTTTCGCACTCGGCGGCTCCCACCGGCAGGCTCATCGCAATCATGCCGCGTCGCGCGATATAGATGCCCGCCGCCAGCAGATCGAAAAAGTAGAGCTCGCGCAAAGCCTCCTCCTTGGCGCTGGCACTATAAGGACGCTCGATCGGTCCGGCGCGGAAGTGCGGCTGCATCATGCTGCCCAAGCCGCTGAAGTGCATGTTGACGGCGCGCGTGCGGCAAATGTCGTTCAGTCTCGCACGCACCTCCTCCCCACGCGCAAACAGCGCCTCGGCGGCGGCGGCATCGAAGATCTCGCCCATGGCGACCATACCGCCCGCCATCGTCATAACGTTGTTGTTGAAGGTTCCCGAATGAATCAGGGCGCCGGGCCGATGGGCGTCAAAAAGGTCCATCACGTCGGCGCGACCGCCGAAGGCGCCGAAGCTCATGCCGCCGGCCATGTACTTGCCAAGCGTCGTGAGGTCCGGTGTCACGCCGCGGAGCTTCTGCAGGCCGCCTGCGGAATGCCTACTGGTCATCACCTCGTCGAACAGCAGAAGGATGCCTAGGTCGCGGCTGGCCGCCCGCAGCGCGGCGAGAAATTCGGGCCGTGCGGGTATACAACCGCCCGAGCCCATCATCGGTTCTAGCATAACGGCCGCGATCTCACCGGCGTGCGCGCGCAGAACCTCGAGCGTTTGTTGGGTATCGTTGTAGTCGGCCAAGGTAATCGGAATTGGTGAATTGATCGGGCTACCGCCCCCGACCAGCGTCAATAGCCCGCCGTGGTAGCCGCCCCGAAAGGCAAGCACGCCCGGGCGACCGGAGAAGGCTCGCGCGGCCCCGAGCGCCATCATGTTGGCCTCGGTACCGCTGTTGGTGAAGCGCACGCGCTCGAGCGAGGGGAAGCGCGCGCACAGCAAGGCTGCCAACTGCGATTCGCGTTCTCCGACCGCGGCCAAGTTGAGGCCTCGGTCGATCGCAGCATGCAAAGCCGCCTGAATGCGCGCCTCGGAATGGCCAAACAGACCGGCCGTGTATTCGCCGCAGAAGTCGATGTAGCGGTGAGCGTCCACGTCCTCGAGAAAACAACCGTGCCCACGCGCCATTGCCGTTGGAAACGGCGTATAGAACAGGACCGAACGCGTGTTGCCCCCCGGCAGCACCCCCCGCGCCGCCCGATGGATGCGTTCGCTCGCCGGTCGGGCCGATCGATAGCGCTCCCGCGCCTCCGCGAGCGCGCTGTCGAGATCGCTGTTGCGCTGTTGGCTTGGGCTCATTTGCGCCTGTCCTTTTGCGTTCGGGCAGCATTCGGGCCAACGGCGCCGCACGTAAGCGCGCTACGTGCAAAGCCGGTGGCGCGGCGTCATTTTGCACGAGCGCAAGCCTGAGCGCGATAGCTGGCTTGGCTTCCCGCGCCCGCCAGCGCCGATCCTGCGGGCAAAGCTTGCGCAAAAAGGGGGGTTGCAATTTCGGCGCGGCGGCTTTGCGTTTCGGGCTTGGCCCCGGGGGCGGCGGGCCCCGGCAGAACCCGCGAAAAAAGGGGCCAAGCGCTTGTTTGCCCTGCCAGCTGCGGCCAGCGCTGGATTTGGCGCGGCATGACAAATTTGCGCGGCATGACAAAGAAGTAGGCTCGGCCGCCGGACGCGCGTAGGCTTTGAAGGTCAGCAAGCGGGCAACGGGCAATGCTTGACTGGTTTCAGCGGCTGCTGCCTCGGGAGGAAAGGTTCTTTCCCTTGTTTGAACGCCACGCGGCGTCGATCGCCGCGGCGGCGCAAGCCTTGCGACGCATGCTCGATGGCGGGGAAACGATGCTGAGCCATTGTGGCGCCGTCATGCGCCACGAGGAGGAAGCCGATGCCATCACCCGCGAGGTGCTGATCGGGGTGCGCAGCACCTTCATTACGCCGTTCGATCGCGGCGACATCAAGGATCTGATCACCGCCATGGATGATGCGATCGATCAGATGCAAAAGACGGCTAAGGTCATCGTGCTTTTCGAAATGAACGCCTTTGCACCGCAGATGCGCAGCATCGCCGACAGTATTGGCGAGTGTTCCGAGCTTGTGCGCAGAGCCATGCCGCTGCTCGCCAACATCGGACAGCACGCGGGGCAGTTGACCGAGATCTGCCAACAAATCGGTCGCATCGAGGGACAGGCCGATGAAGTCTACGATCAGGGGCTCAAGCAACTTTACCTGCGCGTGAAGGGCGGCGATACCATGGAATTCGTGCGCTGCAACGAGATCTACGACCATCTGGAGAAGAGTGTCGACCGCTTCGACGATATTGCCAATCAGATACAAGGCATTGTCATCGAGCACGTATAGGTTGGCGAGGATGGGGCATGGATGCCGCCGGCTTGGGTTTATTGTTCGGCCTGATCGCCGTCGCCCTCATTTTCGATTTCCTCAACGGCCTGCATGATGCGGCCAACTCCATCGCGACCATCGTCTCCACAAGGGTTCTGCCTCCGCGTGCCGCCGTCGTCTGGGCCTCCTTCTTCAACTTTATCGCCTTCTTGTTCTTCGGTCTGCACGTGGCGCAAACGCTGGGCACCGGCATTGTCGATCCAGCCGTCGTGACGCCGCGGGTCATCTTCGCCGCCCTGACGGCCGCCATCGTCTGGAACTTGGTGACCTGGTGGGCCGGAATACCATCGAGCAGCTCGCATGCGCTGATCGGCGGGCTGATCGGGGCGGGGCTGGCGAGCGCCGGCCTCAGCGCCATCGTCTGGTCGGGAGTGCTCAAGACGGTTGCCGCGATTGTCCTGTCGCCGGCCGCGGGTTTCGCCCTCGCCCTGGCGCTGGTGTTGGGCGTTTCCTGGACCTTCCTCGGCAACACCCCCTTTGCGGTCGACCGCCTGTTCCGGCGCCTTCAGTTCATCTCCGCTGCGCTCTATTCGCTTGGACATGGCGGCAACGACGCGCAAAAGACCATGGGCATTATCGCCGGATTGCTGTTCGCCCAGGGACATCTGGGTGACGCCTTCTATGTGCCTTTGTGGGTGGTCCTCAGTTGTCAGGCGGCGATGGCGCTGGGCACGCTGTTCGGCGGCTGGCGCATCGTGAAGACCATGGGGTCGAAGATTACCCGCCTCACGCCGATGCAGGGATTTTGCGCGGAAACCGGCGGCGCCCTCACCCTGTTTGCCGCCAATTGGCTGGGCGTTCCCGTGTCCACCACGCACACGATCACCGGGGCCATTGTCGGTGTCGGTGCTGCACGACGGGTCTCGGCGGTCCGCTGGAACGTCGCCAGCGATGTCGTCAGCGCCTGGATGCTCACGCTTCCAGCCGCCGCTTTAATTTCCGCCCTCGCCTATGCGGCCCTGACCCCCTTTGCTTGAAGCTCGCAGGGTCGAAGGGCAAGGCCGCTTTGGACCGCGGCTTGGCGGCGCCTGGGCGGCGCCGGACAATCGCGCCATGTTCGAGTAAGGTGGCCTCGTTCGGCTAATTTTCGAGCCTTGCCATGCACCGGCCCAACGTCAAAGACTTGCTGGCTGGAATGCTCTTTCTGGCCTTCGGGCTGGGGTTCCTGCTGCTGGCACAACGCTATCCCATGGGGAGCGCGCGGCGCATGGGGCCCGGTTATTTTCCCCAGCTGCTGTCGCTGCTGCTGATCGCTATCGGCGTTGCTACGGCGCTGCGCGCCTTGCTCACCCAGGCGGTGCCGGTCGGCAGCATCGCGCTGAAAGCGCTGCTGTTGCTGAGTTTGGCCGTGGTGGCGTTCGGTTTCACCGTCGAGCGCGGCGGGCTCGCCATCGCCGTCGTGGTCTTGGTGCTGATCTCGAGCGCGGCAAGCCATCCCTTCCGCCTGCCTCAGGCGCTGGTACTTGCCTTGGCGCTGGCGGCCTTCTCGGCTCTGCTGTTCGGATTTGGGCTGGGCCTGCCCTTCCCCATCCTGCGCTTTTGGGGCTGACCGGCGGTGGCAGACATCCTCGCCAATCTCGCCACCGGTTGCGCCACCGCGCTCTCCGCCTCGAACCTGTGCTATTGCTTGCTCGGCGTCTTGCTGGGCACGCTGGTCGGCGTCCTCCCCGGGCTCGGGCCGGTCGCAACCATCGCCATGCTTCTGCCGGCGACCCTGGCGCTGCCGGCCGAGTTGGCGTTGATCATGCTGGCCGGCATCTACTACGGCGCGCAGTATGGCGGTTCCACCACGGCGATCCTGATCAACCTGCCGGGCGAATCCTCCTCGGTGGTCACGACCCTCGACGGCCACGCCATGGCGCAGCAAGGCCGCGCCGGCGCCGCGCTCGCCACCGCCGCGATCGGCTCGTTTTTCGCCGGCACGGTGGCGACCTTCGTGATCGCCTTCCTCGCCCCACCGCTGGCCAACCTGGCGCTGCGCTTCCAAGCGCCGGAGTATTTCTCGCTGATGGTGCTGGGGCTGGTCGCCTCCATCGTGCTGGCGCAAGGCTCCCTGCTCAAGGCCCTTGGCATGCTGCTGCTTGGCCTGCTGCTGGGCCTCGTCGGCACCGACCTTAGCTCGGGCACGCAGCGCTTCACCTTTGGCGTTCCTGCCTTGAGTGATGGCATCAATTTTGTCGTTGTCGCCATGGGGGTCTTCGGCATCGCCGAGATCGTGCGCAATCTCGAAGACAAAAGTAGGCGCGATCTGTTCGTTGAGGAGATCGGCGGGCTCTGGCCCAGCCGCAGCGATTGGCGTCGCATGGTTGCTCCCATCCTGCGCGGCACTGCGCTGGGCTCCCTGCTCGGCATTCTGCCGGGCGGCGGCGCCCTGCTCGCCTCCTTTGCCGCCTACGCCCTGGAAAAGAGGGTATCGCCTAATGCTGTCGCGTTCGGCCGCGGGGCGATCGAGGGCGTGGCCGCGCCCGAAGCAGCCAACAATGCCGGGGCGCAGACCTCCTTCATCCCCATGCTGACGCTCGGCATTCCCTCCAATCCGGTCATGGCACTCATGATCGGTGCCCTGGTCATCCAGGGCATTCGCCCGGGACCCAACGTGATGGTCGAACAGGCGCCCCTGTTTTGGGGCGTGGTCGTGTCGATGTGGATTGGCAACCTGTTCCTATTACTGCTCAACCTGCCGCTGATCGGATTGTGGGTGCGCCTGCTTGCCGTCCCCTATCACCTGCTGTTTCCGGTGATTTTGGTATTTTCGGCGGTCGGGGTCCTCAGTCTCGCCAATGCTCCCATGGACGTGTACTTGCTGGCGCTGTTTGGCGTTCTTGGCTACGCCTTCGCCAAGCTTGGCTGCGAACCGGCGCCGCTGCTGTTGGGCTACATTCTGGGGCCGATGCTGGAGGAATATCTGCGCCGCGCGCTAACCCTGTCGCGCGGCGATCCCATCATCTTCCTGGCGCGTCCGATCAGCGCCGCCATGCTGCTGGCCGCACTGCTGGCGCTGTGCACCTTGGCATTGCCCAGCGTGCGTGCAACGCGCGCCAAGGCGTTCGCGGAGTAGGAGCCGCGCGACGTCGCGCACGCATCGGCCGGTGGGGCTGTTTGACAGCTTCGCTGCGGGCGGCGCCAATGCCAAGATCTGCCGGCGGGCCAGTTGCCGCTTGCGAGGACCGGTCATGACCCAATGCGCGATCAAGGTCTACTCCGACTACAAAAGTCCATACGCCTATCTGGCGAAGGATCTGGTCTACGAGCTCGAGCGCGAAACGGGCGCGCGGATCGAGTGGCTACCCTATACCCTCGATATTCCGGCCTATCTCGGCAGCGCCAGCCTCGATGCCGGCGGCAAGGTGGTGGAGGAGAACCGGAACGCGCACCAGTGGCGCCGGGTCAAGTACAGCTATATGGACTGTCGGCGCGAGGCCAACCGGCGCGGCCTGACGATCCGGGGTCCCAAGAAGATATTCGATTCCTCCCTTGCCAATATCGGCATGCTCTATGCGGCACAGCACGGCGTCTTTCGCGCCTATCATGATCGCGTTTTCGAGCGGTTTTGGCGGCGCGAGTTGGACCTGGAGAATGCCGCAGCCTTGGCGGCGGTCTTGCAGCATTGCGGTGCTCCCACGCGCGAGTTCGTCGACTTCCTGGACGGTCCGGGCCGTCGCGAACTTGCCGCGATCCGCAGCCAAGCGGAGGCCGCTGGGGTATTTGGCGTGCCGAGCTTCCTGTTTGCCGACGGCGACCTCTATTGGGGGCGCGAGCACTTGCCGCGCGTCCGCGAGCGAGCCTCGGCCAAACCATAGCCGGCCTGGGTGGCCGCACCTCTACGGCCCCTTCAATAGGGGGTAATCACGTTCACCAGGGCGTGCCGCCGCTGCTTGAGCACGGCATCGCGCGCGGCCAGCAAGGTGCTGGCCAGCTCCGCCGGGTGCTCCACGCGGGCCGCAAAGGCGCCATGCGCCTCGGCATAGCGCTCGAAGGACGGGCTCGGCGACAGCTCGGCCAGCCCCGCGCCATTTTCGCGGCCCGCCGCGCCGGCGGCGAACATCGCCATCGTGGCATTGCGCACCGCGCCATAACGTGCGTTGTTGAAGATCACCACCGCGATCGGCAGCTGATGCGCCTCGGCCACCCAATGGCAGGCGGTCGGGTTGGCGAAAATCATGCCGCCGTCGCCGATGACGGCCATTACAAAGCGGTCCGGTGCGGCGAGCTTGGCGCCCAAGGCCGCGCCGACGCTCCAGCCCAGCCCGCCGGCCGGGCTGAGGGCAAAATAGCTGGCGGGTTGCGTGCGCGCGCAGTGCTCGAGCCGCAACTGGTATTCGTTGAAGATGAGCCCGTCCGGGCCGGCGATCTCACCGACGCACCGGCTCAAATAGGTGGGCGAGACGTGTGGCGCATCGGCAGCGAGGCTCGCCTGCGCTTCTCTCCGCAGCGATGCGGCCCGCGCCACCCCCCACGCCCGGCGCTGTGGCAACCGCCCCCCGTCGGTGGTGGCGCGTTGCTCGAGAGCAGCGCTCAGAGCCCTTAGCGCGGCTCCGGCACATGCCGCGATCGACAGGTGGCTTGGATAAGAGCGCATTGGGTAGCGCAGGTAGGCCGGATCCTCGCCGATGTGGACCACGCGCGCCGCCGGTGCTGGGCCCCGCATGCTCGGCATCCACGGCACATCCGCCTCGACGACGACAATGAGATCGCTGTCGGCGAGCAGCGAATGTGGATCGAAGCCGTGGTGCAAGGGGTGATCGGTCGGCAGACACAGAAAGCGGGGTGTGTGCACGACCACCGGCACGGCGAAGCGTTCGGCGATGCGGCCGAGCTCCTCGACGTCCTCGCCACGTCGCCCGAGGCTGGACGCAATCAGTAGGGGACGTTCGGCCGCGAGCAGCCAGTCCGCAAGGCGATCAATTAGGGCCGGGTCGGGATGCGCGCTCGACGGCGCCTGCCGTGGCGCCTCGAAGCTATCGCTGTCGGCCGCCGCCGACAGCGGTTCACGCGGCAGCGTCAGATAGACAGGACCGCGCGGTGAGGCCATGGCCACTTCCACCGCGCGGGCCACGACCGCGCCGGCTTGGGCAGGATTGCGCAGCTCATAGTCCCACTTGACGAATTCCCGCACCATGCCCGCCTGATCGAACATCTCCTGCGCCCAGTGGATGGGCCGGCTACGCGCCCCGAATGCGCCTTTTTCCATGATCGGTGAGCGCCCGGCCATCAGCAGCAAGGGCACGCGGTCGCGTGCAGCATTGGCGAGTAGGTTGATGGTGTTGGCGGTGCCGACGTTGACGTGCACCATCACCGCTTGTGGCGTGTCCATCATCAGGTAGGCGCCATGGGCCATGGCCATGGCCAGGTTCTCGTGCGGCACCAGGATCGGCCGTGGCACCTTGGCACCGCTCAGCTTGGCGCGCGCGAAACCTTCGACGATGGGAGGAAAGTCGGTGCCGGGATTGGCGAAAAAAAACTCAACCCCATGACGCCGCAGCGACGCCAGGATGACGTCGGCGGCGCTCAGGTGCGCCTTGCCAGCGGCTTCCCCAAGGCTCATGCGGGGCTCCTTGCCCGATCAGTCGAGCTTTATGTTGGCGGCCTTAGCAATCCTGGTCCAGCGCGGAATCTCAGCGGCAATCTGGGCGGCGAGCGCAGCGCGCGGGCCGCCGCCCGGGTCGACGGCGAGCCCGATCAGGCGTTCGCGCACCTCCGCCAAGCCAATGATTTGGGTCAACTCCTTGGCCAATTTTTCGACGATACCTTCGGGTGTGGCCGCGGGCGCGAACAGTCCAGACCACAAACGTAGATCGAGATCCGGTACGCCCGCTTCCGCCATGGTCGGCACCTCGGGGTAGTCCCGCATGCGCTCGCTGGCGGTGGTGGCAAGGGCTCTGATGCGACCAGCCTTGATGTGGCCCGCCACCGCCGGCGCATCGGCGAGCGCCAGCAAGACCTCGCCGCCGACCACGGCTGTCACCATCTCACCGCTGCTCTTGTAGGCGATGTGCTCGATGGGTGCGCCCGTCTTCTGTTTGAGCAGTTCGGTGGCGAGCTGGAAGGCCGCCGAAGAGCTCGCATAGTTGGCCTGGGCGGGATTGGCCTTGCTGTAGGCCACCAGCTCCGACACCGTTCTTGCCCCGGCGTCGGCTTTGACGCAAAGCAGCAGCGGGAAGGAGGCGATCAGCGCGATCGGCACGAAATCGCGCAAGGTGTCGTAGGGCAGCTTACTGTAGACGGCGGGGTTGATGGTCATAGCGCCGGTCGCCCCGACCAGAAGGGTGTAGCCGTCGGGAGCGGCCTTGGCCACGAATTCGGTGGCGATCATGGCGCCGGCGCCGGGCTTGTTCTCCACCAGTGCCGGTTGACCCAGGCGCTCGCTGAGCTTTTGGGCAATGATCCGGGCCAAGATGTCGTTGCCCCCGCCGGGGGCGAAGCCGACGATGATCCTGATCGGCTTGGCCGGGAAGCCTTGGGCTGGATCGCTCTGCGCGCGCGCGGCCAGGCCCAGGCTTGCGCCAGCCCCCGTCGCCGCCAGGCCGCTAACGAAGAGCCGTCGCGTCGCCCGGTGCCCGTCGCGCATGTTCACCCCCTTGGCCGGCTTAAACCGCAGATGCCTCAACCAGGCTCCCCGTCACCTCTTGCCGATTGGCAGCTGATTGAACGGTTGCGTCTTGTCGACCCGGATCTCGGGCGGCAAGCCGAGCACGCGCTCGGCGATGATATTGCGCATGATCTCGTCGGAGCCGCCGGCGATGCGCGAGGCGGGCGAGGTCAACAGGGTTTGCTGAAAGGCGGCAGCCACGGGCGCCAAGGTCGGGTCGCACAGCACGCCGCCCTGCTCCATGAGATCCATGGCGAAGGCGGCAATGTTTTGCAGCGTCGAGGCATTGACCAGCTTGCCGAGCGAGGCCTCCGGGCCTGGCGTGTCGCCACGTGATAGGGCGGTCATGGTGCGGAAATTGACGTATTTGAGCCCCTGGCTCGCAACGTACCAATCTGCAAGCTTGTCGCGCACGGCCTGGTTCTTCAGGGCCGGGCCGTCGCCGAGGTCGAGTTTGCGGGCAAGTTCGAAAATGTCCTCGATGCCGACGCCGACGCGGCCGCCGATGGTGTAGCGTTCGTTCATCAGCGTCGTCAGCGCCACCTTCCAGCCCTCACCGACGGCCCCTAAGCGTTGGCTGTCGGGCACGCGCACGTCCTTGAAGAACACCGTATTGAAGTGCGATGCGCCCGACATCTGCTTGATCGGTCGGATCTCGATGCCCGGCGACCTCATATCGATGAAAAAATAGGTCATGCCGTCGTGCTTCTTGGCCGCGAAGTCACTGCGCGTGACCAGCACGCCCCAGTCGCAATAGTGGGCACCCGACGTCCAAATCTTCTGGCCATTGACGATCCAGTCGTTGCCGTCCGGCTCCGCGCGCGTGCGCAAGCCTGCAAGATCCGAGCCGGCGGCGGGTTCGGAGAAGAGTTGGCACCAAATCTCCTCGCCGCGCAGAGCCTTTCTGGCGAAGCGGTCGCGAATTTCCTGCGTGCCCCAAGTGCAGAGCGTCGGGATGCACATGCCAAGGCCGATATCGAACAGGCCGCGCGGCACGGCATACTTGGCTTCCTCCTGATCGTAGATCACCTGCTGGATGGCGCTGCCGCCGCGTCCGCCCCAGTGGGTGGGCCAGGTGATGCCGGCGTAGCCGGCATCCGCTTTTTTGGCCTGCCAGGCCTTGGCGCGCTCGCGAAATGTCGGGATCCTCGTTGCCGGCCCGGTAAACCATGCCCGTGCCGGGCGCGCGCGGCTCGGCCGCCTTGGCCAGAAAGGCGCGCACGCCGGCGCGGAATTGGGCTTCCTCAGGCGTGTCTTCGAAATCCATGGCTCCTCCGCTCACAACGGGGCATTTGCCGCCTCGAGTTCAAGCAGCAAACGCTCTTTCCACAGCCTGGTGCTGCCGAGCGCCAGCGCCAGCAGCTTGGCCCGGCGATAGTGCAGATGGCAATCGAACTCCCAGGTGAAACCCATGCCGCCGTGCACCTGGATGTTCTCCTTGGCCGCCAGAAAATAGGCTTCGTTCGCCGAAATCCGCGCCGCCGCCGCCGCCCGCGGCAACTCGGCGGCATCGCGGCTGAGCGCCCAGGCGCCATAGTAGGCGTTGGCGCGGGCAAGCTCGGTCGCAACGTAGACGTCGACAAGCTTGTGCTTGATCGCCTGAAACGAGCCAATGGGCCGACCGAAGGCATAACGTTCCAACGCGTAGTCGCGCGCCATTTCCAGCGATCTTTGCGCGCCCCCCACCTGCTCGAAGGCAATGAGGACGGCGGCGCGTTCCTCCACACGCCGCAGCAAAGCCTCGCCCCTGCCCAATTCGCCGATGGGTTCGGCGGCGGCGCCGGCGAAAATGAGGCGTGCATGCGACCGGGTGGGATCGATCGTGTCGACGGGATGGCGCGTAACACCAGGTCCGTTGAGATCGACCAACGCCAGCTGCAGACCGCGTTCCCCCCGCGCCGCCACCACCGCCAGGTCGGCCACATCGCCGTCGGGCACCGGCAGCTTCTCTCCCGTGAGAGCACCACCGCGCAACGTCGTGCGCAACTTGCTGGGATCGGCCTTGCCGGGCCCTTCGGCCATGGCCAGCGTGCCGATGATCGTGCCGCTGGCAAGCTTTGGCAGCCAAGCTTGCTTCTGTGCCTCGCTGCCCGCGAGCATGATGGCTTCCGCCGCCAAGTAGATCGACGAGGAGAAGGGCGTCGGCGCCAGCGCCGCCCCCAGTTCCTCCGCGAGCACGCACAGCCCGAGATGGCCGAGCCCCGCTCCCCCCAATGCCTCGGGAATCGCCGCGCCGGTCCAGCCCATGGCGCCAATCTCCTTCCACAGCGCAAGGTCGTAGGGCTCGGGCCCCTCCAGGACGCGCCGCACCGTCGCGGTAGGGCAGCGCTCGCGCAGAAATTTGCGCGCCTGCTCGCGCAGCGCCTTCAGGTCATCGCTGAAATCAAAATTCATGGGTCGCCTTTCCGAGGATCCCCCTAGCATCCCTACGTCGGCATGCGGGCCGTAACCTCGCGTAGGGAGCCACCGCTCTCGGCCAGCTGCTGCAATAACTCCGAAGGTCGCCAGCGCGCGCCGTAGCGCTGGTGCCAGATCGCCACCTGGTTATACACCTGGCGGGCGCCAATCTGGTCGGCCCAATACATCAAACCGCCTCGGTAGCGCGGAAAGCCAAAGCCATTGAGCCACATCACATCGATATCGCTGGCGCGCAGCGCCTTGCCTTCTTGCAGAATCTTGCAGGCTTCGTTGACGGAGGAAAACAGCAGGCGGTGCAGGATTTCCTCGTCCGTGAAGCTCTTCTGGGTGATGCCCAGCTCGCCAACCACGGTTTTGATAACCTCATGCACTTCGGGGTCGACGATGGGGGTGCGATCTTTGTCCTGGTAGCGATACCAGCCCGCGCCCGTCTTTTGACCCAGCCGTCCCATCTCCACCAGCCGGTCCGTGATCGGCAGGCCGCGATAGTTGGGATCGGCCGCGGCGCGGCGCTTGCGGGTGGCGTAGCTGATATCCAGCCCCGACATATCGTTGACCGTGAACGGACCCACGGGGTAGCCGAACTCGACCATGACCCTGTCGACCTGTTCGGGCAGGGCCCCCTCCTCCACCATCAGGCCCTGCTCCAGATTGAAGGGGATGCGCGTGCGATTGGCGACGAAGCCGTCGCAATTGCCGGCATAGGCGCTGATCTTGCCGATATCGCGTCCAAGCTTCATGGCGGCGGCCAAGGTCACGGGCGACGTCTTCGCCCCATGCACCACCTCAAAGGTCTTCATCACGTTGGCCGGCACAAAAAAGTGCGTCCCGGCCACGGCCTCGGGCCGCTTGGTGACGCTGGCGATCTCATCGATATCCAGCGCCGATGTGTTGGAGAACAATAGGGCGCCCGGCTTCATCACCTGATCGAGTTGGGCAAACACCTCCTTTTTGACGGGCATCTCCTCGAAGACGGCTTCGATCACCGCGTCGCAATCGGCAATCGCGGAGAAACTTTCGACCGGCTCGAGCAAAGCCAAACGCCGCTCCATCTCGGCTTGCGCCAGGCTGCCGCGCCGGACGCTGGTCGCGTAGTTGGCGCGGATCCGGTGCATACCCTTCGCCAGCACCTCGGGCGAAGCATCAAGCAGCTTCACCGGGAAGCCGTGGTCGGCGAAGCTCATGGCAATGCCACCGCCCATGGTGCCCGCCCCGACGACGGCGGCCGTCTTGATCTCGGGAAGCTTGAGATCTTTCGGCAGGGTCGGGATCTTGGCGACCTCACGTTCGGCAAAGAAGGCATAGCGCAGCGCCTTTGCCTCCTCGGAGTTTTCCAGTTCCGCGAACAATTTTCGTTCCGTGGCGATGCCCTCGTCGAAGGGTTGGTTCACCGCCGCCTCGACACAAAGGATGCAATGATAGGGGGCCTTTTGCTTGCCGGCCTTGCGGGCGATGGACTTGCGCATGGCTTCGAACATGCCGGGGTCGGCCTTGGCTTCTTCCAGCCGATCCGTCCTGTCGCGCAGGCGCGGAAGCGGGCGTTTGTCAGCCACGCGCTGGGCCCAGGCGATGGCCTCGGCGCGCAGATCCTTGCCCGGCACGATCTCGTCGATGATGCCGAGCGCTTTCGCCTCCTCGGCGGGCACGTGCCGGCCCGAAAGGATCATCTCCAGCGCCCGCTTCGGCCCGACGAGCCGCGGCAGCCGCTGCGTGCCGCCCCCGCCCGGCAGGATGCCGATCAGCACCTCCGGCAGTCCGACCTTGGCGCTCGGCACGGCGATGCGGTAGTGGCAGGCGAGTGCGTGCTCCAAGCCGCCGCCCAGTGCATAGCCGTGGATGGCGGCGACGACCGGCTTGGAGCTGGCATCGAGTACGTCCGGCACCGGGCGCTTCGGTGCCGGCCGCGGCTTACCGAATTGGCGAATGTCGGCGCCGGCAATAAAGCTGCGGCCGGCACCGATCATGATCATGGCCTTGACAGCCGGATCCTTCTCGCCTGCCTCAAGCGCCTCGATGATGCCGTCACGGACGCCCGGACCCAGCGCGTTGACCGGCGGGTTGTCGATGGTGATGACGCCAATGCTGCCCTCGACGTCAAACCGCACCAAGGGCTTGTCCTGTGCCGCATTCGCCATGGCCTTCTGCCTCCCACGGTTTGGCCTTCTCAAGGGCAGTTTGTTGCGCACATTTGCGGCGCGCAAGATGGCGCGGCGCAAAGAAAGGCCATGCGGCCGCGACCTGTCCGGCGCGCGCAGGAAGGGCCAGAAACAGGGCCCGAGCAAAATGATCTCGACCTCGGGTCGAGCGAAACCCGAGAGCTTGAACGGTTTTGACGTCAAATTTTTGCCGTGCGCGGACCATCCCCAATTTGTGGGATGGCAAGGCTTGGCCAAAAAAGTTGCCAGCGGCTTCGCGCAATCCACCTGCTTGAGATTTCAAAATAAATTTTCGGTCCGCGGAGAATGCCCGCCTGCCGCCGGGGGCTTGGGGCTGTGCCCATGGGTTGCCGGCGCGCAACAGCTAGCGCGTCAACCGTCCGTGCGCGTCATGCCGGTGCTTCGGCAATGTTCCAGCCTAGGCTAGGCTGTGACGTTTTGCGTTGGTGTGGAGTAGGTGCAATGTGGGCCGTGCGGGATTCTCGTCGGGATCGTCAACACGCAACGACGATCCTAGTGGTGCTGATTGGCTTGGCGGGGCTGCTGGGGGCGTCGGAGGCGTGGGCGCAGAGCACTGTCGCAGGGCCGATGACCGCAGCCACGGGCCGATCCCAGGCCGATGCCGTAAGTCAGAACGAGAAAGAGCTGATCGATCGCGAGGTGTTGGGCCGCAGCGGCGGCGCGACCGCCGCCGGCCTCACCGCCTTTTCAACCGGCAGATTGCGCGGCTCCGATCATGATGCGCTGCGGCCGCCAGCGGAGCAACCTTTCTCCTATTCGACGACAGAGGCATCCTCGTTCGCCAACGTCGTCGTCAGCGTGCCGGGAACTGTGCTCGGCGGGCAAATGAAGGTCAGCGGCTTTGTCGGCCAGAACGACGTTTCCCTCGATCTGAAATCCAACTCGCTGATTACGCTCGATTCAAACCAGTCGGGCAGCGCCAGGAACGGGTCGATCATCGCCGGCGCGACCGCGCTGTGGTCATTGCGCAATACCTATGCGTTGGCGACCCTCGTCGGCACCTGGGGCCAGACCACATTGCACGATGCCGTCGATGATTGTGGCTACGGGTCACCCCATCCCACGGGCTGCAACCACAATCGCTACACCTTCAACACGGCTGGCTTCATCGGCAACATCACGGCCGGTCAGGTCATCGATCTGGGCGGTCCGTCCGGGCCCAAGCTCGATCTGCGGGGGTCGGTCGGTTACACGCACAACAACGGCGACCCTTTCAAAAACGTCTTTGGCGATCAACAAGAGTACACCTTTTCGACCTGGGCCGGAATGGGTGCGGCGACCCTCTTCAGCAACATGGCCCTCGCAGATGGCGCCTTCCTGCGCCCCTACATTCAGGGCTACGTGCGGCAGGAGTGGGGCTACCGCAGTGAAGTCGAGGCCATCCGTTCCGATGGAGTACCTCTCGGCGTTACCGTACAACAACAAAAGCATTTGTATGGTGGGGTCGATGCCGGTCTGACCTATACCCAGGGCGACACCACATTTGGCGCGGCGCTCTACTACGAAGCATCCGGTGACGAACAGACCTTTGGCGGTCGTCTGGGCCTCAGCCAGAAGTTGGACAGCGTCGCCGCCAGAGCCAAAGGCTTCACCTGGTCCGGGTTCTACGTCGGCGTGAACGGTGGCATGGCCTGGGCCAAAGCACACGCTGGCACCTCGGCCGTGTGCAACGATACGGACAACATTACCCACCGGATGAGCAGATGTCCATTCGGTCATACTGTGCCGGGTCAGCTTGCTGCCGTCGGCGCCGCCGGCACCGGCACTATGTCGGACCGGGGCTTCCTGGGGGGCGCCCAAGCTGGCGTCAATGTGCAGAAGGGCAGTGCCGTCTTCGGGTTCGAAGTCGACGTCCAGTCCTTCAAGCTCGGAGCCTCGCGCGCGGGCACGAGGCAGGATCCGAATGATCTCGCAAACCACATTACGGTCGCAACCTCGTTCGATACGGATTGGCTGTTTACGGCAAGAAGCCGTCTTGGCTGGCTCGTTAGCCCGAATGCGCTCGTCTACGTCACCGGTGGCGTGGCCGCGACCGAACTCTCCGTGAAGAATTCGCTGTCACCTCGTTGGTTTCCCACGCCGCAGGGAGCTAGCAGCGCCAGTGGACGCGTGGTGGGATGGACGGTCGGCGGCGGCGCGGAGTGGGCGCTTGGCGGCAACTGGACCCTGCGCGGGGAATACCTCTATCTGGACTTCGGCAAAGTGACTGCAAACACGCAAGTCACGGATGCCAATTTTCCCGACTTGGACACAGCAACAACTTGGCGACCACCGTCGATCTAACGGCCCATATCGCTCGCGCCGGTCTCAACTACAAGTTCTGAGGACAAACTCCTGCCTTGCCTGGATTGGTGGCGCTTGCCGGGAGCCCTAGTACTACTGCGTCATAAATTACACCGTGAACGCCTCTTTATCTTCCCGGCGCAGCACGGGCAGCGCAAGAGCTTGGCGACGAGCTCTATAATCAGCCGCCGCCGCAGAGTAGCGATGGAATTCGGAACGTGGCGCTCAGGCCGCAGCGGCGGAGCCTCTGGGTCGGTAACCTTCGGGTAAGGCAAGTTGCGGGAAGAGAGCTTTGGCAATAGCTGAGGGGGGAAAGGCTCCCCTCTCGGAGATCAGATGCTATGGGGCGAGCGGCGATGAAATCGCGTCAATCGGCAAATTGTTAACCGAACGATGGCTCCATCGGCGCCGATGTTAACCCTGCCGATGGAGCCCATCGATGCGCAAGCCGAAACAGCTGCACCAGCCGCTTAACGACCTGAGTCGTTCGCTTACACCGTTCGAGCCTAATCAAACATTAATCGCCGTGATCGAAATCAGTCAGAGCAGCTGGCTCGTTGCCGGGATCATACCAGGCGTGGAGCGTCAGCCGCTGAAGAAGCTCGCGACCGATGAGAATGAACTCTTAAGGCTTATCGAGCGGTGGCGAATGGAAGCGGAGAAGGCAGGTCACAAGATCACCCGCATTGCCGTCGCCTTCGAGACCGGCCGGGACGGCTTCTGGCTGGCGCGCTGGCTGAGGGCACGCGGTATCGAGGCCCACGTCATTCATGCCGCGAGTGTCGCGGTGTCGCGCGAGCACCGGCGTGCCAAGACCGACCGGCTCGACACCGAGCAGCTCAAACGCGCCTTTCTCGGCTGGCTGCGCGGCGAGCGTGATCACTGCAAGATGGCCGCCATCCCGACGCTTGAGGAGGAAGATGCCAAGCGCCCCCACCGCGAGCACGAGACCTCGTTGAGGAGCAAACCAGCATCATCAACCGCATCAAGGCGACCTTGGCGCGGCTTGGGATCCGTAACCTCAACCCCAAACTCAAGAAGGCGCCGGAGCGTCTGCAGCACGTGCGCACACCCGAGGGCGAGCCCATTCCGCCCAATACGCTCGCCGAGCTGCACCGCGACCTGGAGCGGCGACGGCTCGGCGCCGAGCAGATACGCCAGATCGAGAAGGGGCGCCTGGAGCAACTCAAGCAGTTCCCCAACACCGGACCAAATCTTATGGTTCTTCTTCTAGCCCGTGTGATCGGGATTGGTATCGATACGGCGGACATGCTGGTTCAGGAGGTGTTGTCACGCAACTTGCGCGACCGGCGCGCCGTGGCGCGCTACGGAGGGCTCACGGGCTCGCCCGACGAGAGCGGAAAGAAACGTCGCGAAAAGGGGCTTGCCCGATCCGGCAACGCTCGGGTGCGGAAGGGCATGATCCAACTGGCATGGCGCTTCCTCGAGTTCCAGAAGGAGAGCACCTTGGCCAAGTGGTTCCGAGCTCGCACCGAGAACGCTCGTGGCTCGCGCAAAAAGATGATCGTCGCCCTGGCGCGCAAGCTGCTCATCGCGCTCTGGCGCTTCGTCAGGGATGGCGTGGTGCCCGAGGGCGTCGTCCTCCGTCCCGCACACTGAAGGGAGGTCAAGGAACACCTGACGGTTTCGGCCCTGTCCGCACCGCTTGTGACGGGTCACCGATGACGGTTCGAGGTGGCGGTGTCCCGATGGATTCCATGGCCAACAACGCCGTAGATCAGAATGGGTCCGCCGCTTCGGAGCTTCGCTGCCGATGCGTATCACTGCATCATGGTTTGGGCCTTCGGGCCCGCCGAATACAAGGATGTGGCACGAACATTCGTGCACCACGCGCGAGCTCCCCCTCGACTTCGTCACGACCATAACAAGTGTGCCGTCGTGCTCGGAGCCGTCAAGGCCAAGCCTTACGGTGGCCGCCAAACGCGGCCAGCCGTTGACCGCTCCTACGCGCGCGGCAACTCCAGGCCTGTGGGTCGGGGCGAAGAAACTTTCAGGTCGAACAAAGAAACTGAGGTTACGAGAAAAATGGATAGGACCCTTGGGGCACCCCCTTGACAAAAATCTCCCCATACAAGGAATCCATATACCGCGATTGACATCGTCGCGTGGTGATGGAAGCCACGCCATCCTCGCCCTTCGAAGTCACCGAGCCCCACCTCCTGTTTGAGCTCCAGATAATCCCGCTCGATGCGCCACCGCAGCTTGGCGTAATCAACCAGCCGATGAAAATTGATGTCCTCTGAAAGGGTTGAAAGCCAATACTTGGTCGGCTCGGCTTCGCCCTTCGACCATTCAATGAGCAACCATTCTTCTGACCAGCTTTCGGTGAGCGTGTAATCGCGATGGGCGACGCGCACGCGCACACGTGCGAAGCGGGATGACAGCGGAGCTGCAGCTCCTTCACGCCAGGTGATCTTGCGCCACGCGCTTGAGGGTAAGTTGAGCGCGAGGTTCTTGACCGAGGTAGGCTGGTGCCCGGCGTCGCGGCGTGTTCGTTTGGCCGGTCGGCCGCGGCCCGACCACTTCTTCGGTGGCAGCGGCTCTCCGCCAGCTGCCCACACGCCCGTGTTCGGCAGAATACCGGCAACGTACGGCAACTCGAGCGCAGCGATGCTCGCGCGCAGTTCAGTGCTGGCACCGTAACCAGCATCCATCAATACCGCGCCGCGCGGCAGGCCGGCTTCAATGGCGCCGTGCACCTGCTCGAGTGCGATTTCTGGCTTGGTCTTGAAAGTGATGTCGTCGGGCACGCCGGCCTTGCATCGCCGTTCTTCGTCTTCCGCCCACTCCTTCGGCAAATACAGGCGGTAGGCGACCGGCAGGCTCGCATGGTGATTGGCGAGTGACAGCGTCACCGCCACTTGACAGTTGTCCTGCTTGCCGAGCTGGCCACAATATTGGCGTGCTACGCCGACCGAGTGTTTGCCCTGCTTGGGCAAGCCCGTATCATCGATGATCCACGCCTCAATCGGTCCGTGCCGTACCATCTCCGGCAGCACGGTCTCGCGCACCTTGCCGAGGACCTTCTCGTCTGACCAGCCTCCTTGGCTGATGAAGTGCAACATCGATTGATGCTGGGCCGAAACTCGCGCCGGCGCCATCACCGCCGCCATCGGCTCAACGCTCTTGCGTTCACACGGCAGCAGCAGGCCCGTGCAATAGGCCTCCAGCGGGGCCACGCGGTCCGCGTGGCCGATGACGCTCCCTAATTCCTCGACGTAGGCCGCAAAACGGGCTTCACACCCGTCTGCCAATCGGCGAGCCATCTCAGCCCCCTGCTGAAGTGCGGGTTCGCCAAGTAAATGATTCTCGGTGGGAAGCTGCTGCGGCCAACTGACTGAGTTGGATTTTCTGACTCAGTCATACTAGGCGCCGTGCGTTGAGATCGCTGCTTCCATTCGGGACGAGAGCCATCATCATGGTGCCTCCCGCTGCGCCAAGAAATGCCGCCATATTAGCGCATCAAGCTCGGCAGCCAGAGCGAAATTACGGGAAAGGCGATCAGGATCGCCAGCCGCACGATATCGGCGACCATGAAGGGCAGCACGCCACGGAACAGCACGCGGGTAGGAACGTGCGGCAAAAGCGCGTTGATGACGAACAGGTTCATGCCCACGGGCGGACTGATGAGGCCGATTTCAACGACGACGACAATCAGAATGCCGAACCAGATCGGATCGAAGCCGAGATGCACGATCAAGGGAAAGAAGATCGGCACCGTCAGCAAGATCATGGATAGTTCCTCCATGGCCGTGCCGAGGATTACATAGATCGTGCAAATCGCGGCCACCACCATGATCGGCGATAGGTTGAGCGACGTGACCAGATCTCTGAGATCGCCGGGCATGGTCGTATAGTTGACGAATTCGGCAAACATCAGCGCGCCGGTGAGGATGGCGAACAACATCGCCGTGGTGCGCGCCAATTCAATGAGCGCATCGAGCAGCGTGCGCCAGCTCAAGGCCCGGCGCGCCAGGGCAAAAATGAGCGCGCCGAACGCCCCCATGCCGGCGCCCTCCGTGGCCGTGAACACGCCGCCGTAGATGCCGCCCATGACGACGATGAAGAGAGCCAAGACCGCCCACACCCCCTTGAGCGCTCGCCAACGCTCCGCCCAGCTCGAGCGCTCGCCGTGGGGGCCGGACGCCGGGTCAACAAAGACGGTCCATTGCACGGCGAGGCATAACAGAAAGGTGGCGACGATGCCGGGCAGCACGCCGGCGGCGAATAGCTTGCCGATGTTGGTTTCGGTCAATACGCCGTAGATCACCATCAGGGTCGAGGGAGGAATGAGGATGCCGAGGGTGCCGCCGCCGGCGATTGCTCCCGTCGACAAGCGGTCCGAGTAGCCGAGCCCCTTCATGGCCGGATAGGCGACCTTGGCCATGGTGGCGGCGGTGGCGATCGAAGAGCCGCAAATGGCGCCGAAGCCGGCGCAAGCCACCACGGTTGCCATCGCTAGCCCGCCGCGCAAGTGGCCGATGAAGGTGTAGGCGGCGCGGAACAGCTCTTGCGACATGCCGGCCCGCGTGACCAGGTTGCCCATCAGGATGAACAGCGGCACGACCGAGAGGGTGTAGTTGCGCCCGGTCTCGTAGATTTTGGTCTCGACCATCGCCATGGCCGGTGCGAAGTTCCAATCGCGCAGATAGGCGACGCCGAGAAAGCCGATCAGGCCCATGGCCAGCGCGATCGGAACGCGCAACAGGGCAAGCCCAAGCATCAGGCCGAGGCCGATCAGAGCTTCCGTCATGTCGGGCTGATCTTGTCTGGATCGAATGTCGCCTCGGACCGCGCGTCCGGGCCCGGAAAGGCGACCTTGGCGAGATGCACCACAGCGGTGACGGCGACCATCAGCGCCATAACGTAGACGAACGGGCTGACGGGCAGGCGCAGAACCTCCGTGGTGTCACCGTAGGCGGCAATCTTGTCGGCCTTGACCCATACACGCCAGGCGAGGCCGAACAGGATGACCCCACACACCAGGTCCATCAGGCGGCGCAGGCCACGCCGCGCCGGCGGCGTCAAGGCGCGGTCAATGAAGTCGAGCGTCACATGTTCACCGGCCCGCGAGGCCAGCGGCAATCCCGCAAAGATCAGCGACAACAGCAGGAGCTCGGTGATCTCAAAGGCGCCGCGCAGCGGCCAATTGAAGATATAGCGGCTGATGACGTCGACCGTTGTCAGCGACATCAATCCGAACAGCAGGAGTGCCGCCGCGGCTCCCAGCGCCCGATCGAGCCAGGAGCCGGCATCGAATTGATTGGAGGCCACCGTCCCTCCCGTCAGTTGCCGGCCGCAACGCGTTTGAGCTCTTCACGGAACTCGACCAGCACCCTGGCGCCATCGAGGCCTTTGGCGCTCGCATTCTTGACCCACTCATCCTCGATGACCTTGGCGCGCTCCTTGACGCCTTGGATCAGCTCGGGCGAGGCCTCGGTGATCTGGATCCCCACCTTCTTCATTTCTTCGAACGCGGCGCGATCCGCGGCGTCCCAGGCCTTGCCGGCCAAGCGCGCCAGCGCTTCCCCCGAGACCGACGTGATCGCCTCCTGGTCCTCCTTGGCGAGCTTGTTCCAGCGGTCCTCGTTCATGAAGAAGCCGAACGCCGAGCCATAGAAGCCGCCCGGAAACAAGGTGGCGTACTTGACGACCGTGCCGAGCTTGAAGGAATTGATCAACTCGAGCGGGAAGAAGGTGCCGTCGGCCACGCCCGAACTGAGCAGCTCATAGGATTCCGGGGCAGGCTTCACGAAGGCGGAGGCCCCCAGCGCGCGCGCCATCTGCTCAGAAATGCCGCCGCCGGAGCGGATTTTCATGCCCGCCAGATCCTCCACCTTGTTGATCGGTCGCTTGGTGTTGAACATTTGGCCGGGGCCGTGCGTGAACACCCCGAGCAGCTTGACGCCCTTGTATTCGCCGATGGCGTGTAAATACTTCCAGTGGATGCGCGAAAAGGCGACCGAGTTGATCTCGGCCGTGGCGCCGCCACCGGGCAACTCGGGCAGCAGCGGCAGGATGTGGCGGGCCGGCGTGTAGCTGGCGGTAACGTAGGAAACGTCGACGAGCCCATCCTTGACGGCGTCGAAGGTTCCGGGCGGAGCCGAGGGGTGCTTCGGCAGCATCTGGAGCTTGACACGGCCGTTCGTCGCCTTCTCCACGTTTTGCGCCCATACGGCCAACACGTCCTTCGTCAGGGAATGCGACGGCGGCACCCAGCTTGACATTGTCAGCGTGGTTTGCGCAGCGGCGGCCAAGGACCAGCCGGCGGTCGCAACAAGGCTCACCGCGATAGCGTACACCCTGAAACTGGCAGTGCGACCCATGTCGTATCCTCCCGAACGCTCTTGCCGTTCTCTTATCGGGCCATCTCGGCCCCGGCAGCGTCAAGGTCTTTTGCGGGGACGCGGGGGCGCAGCCTCGATATTTTTGGCCCCTACTCGCGCGGCCACTCCGCCGCGCCGGAGTGCGTCGTCGCCCCTAGCCGGGCCGGCCCCACCAGCTTGGCATATTTTTCCATGACCCCGGCCAGGGGTTGTGGCGCGCGGGGCGACAGCGCGGCGCGGCGGCCGGCAAGGTCCGCCGCCCCGACCATGAGCTCGATGGTGCCCGCCACGCAATCGATCTTCACGCCGTCGCCCGTGCGCGCCAAGGCGATCGGCCCGCCGAGCTCGGCCTCCGGGCCGACATAGCCGACCATCATGCCGCGCGTTGCCCCCGAAAAGCGCCCATCCGTGATCAGGGCCACCTTTTCCCCCATGCCCTGTCCATAAATCAGCGCGGTCACCCCCAGCATCTCGCGCATGCCCGGCCCGCCCCGCGGCCCTTCATAACGGATGATCAGCGCCTCGCCTTCCTGGTATTGGCGTGCCGCCACCGCGGCCATGCAGGCTTCCTCACAGTCGAACACCCGCGCCCGCCCTTCGAAGGTGAGGGTCGTCAGGCCTGCGATCTTGATGAGGGCGCCCTCGGGCGCGAGGTTGCCGCGCAGCATGACCAATCCGCCGGAGGGATTGAGGGGGCGTGACGCCGGCCGCACCACCTCGCCATCGGGATCCGCGCGGGCGGCCAAGTGTTGGCTGAGCGTCGCGCCCGATAGCGTCAGCGTCTCGCCGTGCAGGTAGCCGCCATCGAGCAGGGCCTTCAGAACCGCGTCAGTTCCGCCGGCGCGAAATAGGTCGAGGGCCAGATATTTGCCGCCCGGCTGCAGATCGGCAATCAGGGGCGTGCGGGCAAAGACCTGGGCGACATCCTCTAGGCTGAAGGAGATCCCGGCCTCGTGGGCGATCGCGGGTAGGTGCAAGCCGGCATTGGTCGAACCGCCGGTCGCCGCCACCGCCGCTGCGGCATTCTCTAAGGCCTTGCGGGTGACGAGGTCGCGCGGCAAGGGACCACCATTGCCCAGAATTTCCGTGACGCGCCGACCGGCACGCCGGGCCAGCGCCAGGCGTTGCGAGTAGACCGCGGGCAGCATGGCCGAACCCGACGGCGCCAGGCCCAAGGTTTCAGAGACCATTGCCATGGTATTGGCCGTGAACTGCCCGGGGCAGGAGCCGATGGTCGGTGCGCAGGCCCGCTCCAACTCTGTAAGCTCGCCCTCGGTCATGGTGTTTGCCAGCACACGCCCAACGCCTTCGTAGGCCGTCAGCACGGTGACGTCGCGTCCCCGCCAATGGCCGGGCAGCATGGCCCCACCGTAGACGAACACGCTTGGGCAGTTCAGGCGCACCATCGCCATCATCATGGCGGGCAGCGTCTTGTCGCAACCGGCAAAGCCAATGAGCCCATCCATGGCATGGGCGCGCATCACGGCCTCGATCGAGTTGGCAATGATCTCCCGCGAAATCAAGCTGAGGCGCATCCCCTTGTGGTTCATCGATAGGCCGTCGGAAACCGAGATCGTGCTGAAGCTGATCGGCACGCCGCCGCCGGCGGCAACGCCCAGGCGCGCGGCGTCTACCTGTGGGGCAAGCGACATCGAGCACGGGGTATTGTCGCCGCGCGTGTCGGCAATGCCGAAGCGCGGCTTTTCCAAATCTTCCTCGTCGAGGCCACTTGCGCGCATGAAGGCGCGGTGCGGCGCGCGGTCGAGGCCCGCAACGGTAATGCGCGAGCGGTATTGTGCTTTTCCCATAGCTCGGCCTCAGGCCCCCCAAAGTTGAGCTTTAACGGCGAGGCAACACGGCGGTCGCCTCGATTTCGACTTTGGCCCGCGCCTCAACGAGGCCCACGACCTGCACCAGCGTCATGGCCGGGAAGTGGCGGCCGAGGACGCGGCGATAGGCCTGTCCCACCTCATTGAGGCGCGCCAGATATTCGTGCTTGTCGAGGACGTACCAGGTAAGGCGAACGAGGTGTTCAGGCCGCCCCTCCGCCTCGGCCAGCACCTCGACGATGTTGCTGAGCGCCTGTTCCAGCTGTACGACGAAGTCATCGCTCTCGAACCGCTGCAGAGCATTCCAGCCGACCTGGCCGGCGATAAACACCAGCCGTCCCTCGGCCAGGATGCCGTTGGAGAAGCCCTTGGCTCTTGCCCAGTGCTGCGGATGCAGCGCTCGCATGGCAACGTCGCTCATCTAAAGGTCCTTGCTGCTGTGGCCTCACGCCTGGCCCTCGCCCGGCCCATCCACTGCTGCGCGCCGCGGCCGTTCGTTGCCGGGGTGGGGCTTAACGGGGGCGGGGCGCAGGGCTTGGTCATGGTCGTTTCAGCTTGAAGCGCTGCACCTTGCCGGTCTGGGTCTTGGGCAGGGCGGCGGCGAACTTGATGGAGCGGGGATATTTGTAAGGCGCGATCTTCGCTTTGACGTGGTCCTGCAGGCGCTTGGCACAGGCGGCGTCGCCGGCAACGCCCGCCTGCAGCACCACGTGCGCCTCCACGATCTCACCGCGCTCCGCGTCGGGGATTCCGATCACCGCACATTCGGCCACGTCGGCATGGCTCAGCAGGGCCGTCTCCACTTCGGGACCGGCGATGTTGTAGCCCGACGAGATGATCATGTCGTCGGCACGGGCCACGAAGTGGAAAACGCCGTTCTGGTCGCGGAGAAAGTCGTCGCCGGTGAGGTTCCAGCCGGCACGCACATAGGTCCTTTGCCGGTCGTCGGCGAGGTAGCGGCAGCCGGTGGGGCCACGCACGGCGAGATGGCCGACGCTGCCGTCGGCGACGTCGGCCATGTCGTCGTCGACAATTCTGGCCTCGTAGCCCGTGACCGGCTTGCCGGTGGCGCCGGGGGTTGCGTCGCCCAGTCGGTTGCTGATGAAGATGTGCAGCAGTTCGGTGGCGCCGATGCCGTCAAGAATTGGCTTGCCGGTCTTGCGGGTCCAAGCCTCAAACACGGGTGCCGGCAGCGTTTCACCGGCGGAGACGGCCAGGCGCAACGAGGACAAGTTGGCACCCTCGTCCATGGCGATCAGCATGGCGCGATAGGCCGTGGGTGAGGTAAAGCTTATGGTGGCTTTGTAGGTCTCGATGATTTCGATCATGTTGGCCGGCGAGGCATTTTCCAACAGCGTCGCCGTCGCGCCAAAGCGCAGCGGGAAGACCGCGAGCCCGCCCAGGCCGAAGGTGAAGGCCAGGGGCGGCGAGCCGACGAATACGTCATCGGGCCTCACGCCCAAAACCTCCTGCGCGTAGCCGTCGGCCATGATCAGCAAATCGCGGTGAAAGTGCATGGTGCCCTTGGGCTCGCCGGTGGTACCCGAGGTGAAGCTCAAGAGCGCGACGTCGTCGCGACCGGTTGCCACCGCCGCGAACTTTACCGGTTTGTTGAGCGCGATGCGGTCGAGCTCGGCGTCGTGGTTGGAGGTGCCGTCGAAGCCGATCACCTGCTTGAGAAAGCGGCTATCCTTGGCGCAGGCGACCAGCTCGTCGGTGATGCGACTGTCGCACAGTGCCAAGCCGATCTGCGCCTTATCGACGATCTTGCTCAGCTCGCCGGCGCGCAGCATCGGCATGGTGTTGACGGCGACGGCGCCGGCCTTGGTTGCCGCCAGCCAGGCCGCCACCATGGCAGGGTTGTTGCCGGAGCGGATCAGCACGCGGTTGCCAGGCTTGACGCCGAAGTCTTCCACCAGCGCGTGCGCCAGGCGATTGGTCCAGTCCGACAGCTCCTTGTAGGTACGGCGGCGGCCGTTGCCAATTAGCGCGATGTTGTCGCCAAAGCCCCGCTCGACCAAGCGCTCGGTGAGCTCTACGGCGGCATTGAGATAGTCTGGAAACTGAAACTGCGGTCGCTCCAGCAGCAGATCCGGCCAGTCGGCGCTGGCCGGCAGATTGTCGCGCGCGAAGGTATCGACGTGCGCGCTGGGGCCAAGGCGCGCCGGTTGCCGCCAGGCGCCCGGCGCATCGGTGCTGGCAGCCAGCATTGGCCGCGGGAACAGGTTAGCGAACATGGGAGCCTCCACTGCCTCGCCTTCGACCTAACCGCGACGCGTCGTCGTCGACCCGCCGTTGCCTAGGCGGCGCAGTGGTGGCGAGGCCACCGCGGCCGGTTTCGGCTTTGGGTTCGAAGCCATTCTTAGCCTCTGTGGCGCGCGGGCGAGCAGGCGCAAGCAGAGCAAACAGGGTCTCGACCTCGGCGCTGCTGTAATTTGCCAGGATGGTGCCGATCCAGTCCGCATGCGCTTGCGCCATGGCGGCGAAGCGAGCAGAACCTTTGTCGGTCAGACGCACAAAGGTGGCACGGCGGTCGCCCACCTGCGCGAGCCGCTCGACCATCCCTTCGGCAACCAAGCGATCGATGATGCCGGTAACGTTGCCGTTGGAAACCATCAGGTGACGCGATAGCTCGGTCATGTTCATGCCGGTCTCTGCCCGCGCCAAAGCGGCCATGACATCGAACTTCGGCAAGGTGGTTGCGAACTCGGCGGCGAACCGGCGTCGTAGCTGGACCTCGATGCCGCGGGCCACGCGCAACAGACGCAGCCAAAGCCGCAGCTTCTGCTTGTTGCTGGTTTCGCTCCGGCGCGCCCGACGCTGGCCGCTCACGTTTCCCCTCCCGATACGGATATCGCCTGGCCGCTGATCGCCTGCGCCGAGGCGCTCAACAGGAACAGTACCGTGTGGGCAACCTCATCGGGCTCCACGAAGCGTCCCTGCGGGTTGAAGCGGCTGAGCTCGCCTCTGGCCTCCGCCTGCGAACGGCCGCTGCTGGCAGCGATCTTGGCAAGCGACGCCGCCAGCAACGGCGTTTCGGTGAAACCCGGGCACACGGCATTGACCGTAATAGGACGCGGCGCCAACTCGGCGGCGAGCGCCCGCGCCAGGCCAACCACGCCATGCTTGGCCGCGCAATAGGCGGCGGCATAGGCATAGCCCTTGATGCCCGCCGTGGAGGCGATGAAGACGATGCGCGGCAGCCGGGCGTCGGGGCGCAACAGGTCGGGCAGCGCCGCCCTGACCGTGAGAAAGGCGCCCGTCAAGTTGACCGCAAGCATGCGCTGCCAATGCCCGAGATCGAGCCGCGCGACGGGCGCGCTCTCGGCGGCCCCGGCATTGGCGATGACAACATCGATCGGCCCGTTTGCCTGCCGCGCCTGCTCGACCATGGCCTGGGCGTCGGCCTCCAGCGTAACGTCGGCTGTGATTGCGCACGCGCCCCTGAGGCCCGTGGCCACCGTCTCGAGCGGTTCGCGGCGTCGGCCGACGAGCGAAACCTTGACCCCGGTGTTGGCCAATTGCCGCGCGATCGCCGCGCCGATGCCGCTGCCGCCGCCGGTGAGGAGGGCGTGTCTAGTGTCCATCAAACGCTCTCCGTTAGCGGGGAGGCGCGCGCCGCCAAGCGATTGAGTTGCTCGCCGCCGGCGCGATAGGGTGGCGGCCAGGCCTGACCCGCGTAGCCGAGGCTTGCCGCGGCGCGCAGCGTCCAATAGGGGTCGGCCAGGTGCGGCCGCGCCAGGCAGCACAGGTCGGCGCGCCCGGCCATCAGGATCGAGTTGACGTGGTCGGGCTGGTAGATGTTACCCACGGCCATGGTGGCAATGCCGACCTCGTTGCGAATGCGATCGGAGAACGGCGTCTGAAACATGCGGCCGTAGACGGGGCGCGCATCTGCTGAGGTCTGGCCCGCCGACACGTCGATGATGTCGACGCCGGCCGTCTTCAGCAGGCGTGCGATTTCCACGGCGTCTTCCGGCGTGATGCCTCGATCCCCCACCCAGTCATGCGCCGAGATGCGCACCGAGATCGGCTTCGCCCGCCGGCCAGGCGCCGCGCACGGCACGAAAGACCTCGAGCGGAAAGCGCATCCTGTTCTCGAGCGAGCCACCGTAGGCATCGCGGCGCCGGTTGCTGAGCGGCGTGATGAAGGCCGACAGCAAGTAGCCGTGCGCATAGTGCAGTTCCAGCATATCGAAGCCCGCCCGCTCGGACATCTCGGTTGCTCGCACGAAGGCATCGCGTACCGCGTCCATGTCGGCCCGGCTCATCTCGCGCGGCACCTGGTTGACCGGCGACCACGGCACCGGCGAGGGAGCGATGATCTCCCAGTTGCCTCCTCGCAAGGGGGCATCCATCGTTTCCCAGCCGAGCTGGGTTGAGCCCTTCGGCCCCGAATGTCCGAGTTGGATGGCAACCTTGGCGTCGGTCTCGGCGTGAATGAAGCCGACGATCCGGCGCCAGGCCGCCTCGTGCTCTTTGGCATAGAGCCCCGTACAACCCGGACTGATGCGTCCCTCGGGCGTAACGCAGGTCATCTCGGTGCTGATGAGGCCCGCGCCGCCCTTGGCCCGCTCCGCATAGTGCACGAAGTGCCAGTCCGTCGGCGTGCCGTCGACGGCGCGGTATTGCGCCATCGGCGACACCACGATGCGGTTCTTGAGCTCGAGTTGGCGCAGGCGGAAGGGCGTGAACATCGGCGGTCGCGCCGTCGTCGGCGGCTTGCCGGTGGTGCCCTGCTCGAACCATCGCTCGGCGCCTTCGAGCCAGCGCCGGTCGCGCTGGCGCAGGTTCTCATGGCCGATGCGCTGCGACCTAGTGAGCAGCGAGTAGTTGAACTGCACGGGATCGAGATGCACATAACGCTCGACCTGCTCGAACCATTCGGTCGAATTGCGCGCCGCGCTCTGCAGCCGTAGCACCTCCGTGCGCCGCTCCTGCTCGTAGCGGCGGAAGGCCGCCGTCAGGCTGGGCTCGCTGCTCAGGTAGTTGGCCAAGGCAATGGCGCTCTCGAGCGCAAGTTTGGTGCCCGAACCCACGGAGAAATGCGCCGTTGCCGCCGCGTCGCCGATCAGTACGATGTTTTCGTGCGACCAGGTCTGGCACAGCACGCGTTGGAAATTGAGCCAGGCCGATCCGCGCAAGTGCGGGGAGTTGGCGATCAAAGGGTGGCCGCCGAGCTTGTCGGCGAAGATTTCCTGGCACCGGGCCGTGGTTTCCTCTTGCGTCATGGCCGCAAAGCCAAAGCGCCGCCAGGTGCGCTCCGAGCATTCGATGATGAACGTCGCGGTGTCGGCGTCGAACTGGTAGGCGTGCGCCCAAATCCAACCGTGCTCGGTTTCCTTAAAAATAAAGGTGAAGGCGTCGTCGAACCTTTGTTTTGTCCCGAGCCAGACATACTTGCAGGCGCGCACGTCGATATCGGGCTTGAAAAGGCGAGCTAGCCCGCCGCGCACCTTGGAATTGGCGCCGTCGGCGGCGACGATCAAATCGTAGCTGCGGTAGGCTTCCACGCCCTCGATCTCGGTCTCGAACGCGAGCGTGATGCCGAGCGAACGCGCCCGGTCCTGCAAAATATTGAGCAGTCGCCTGCGGCCGATGCCACAAAACCCGTGCCCCGACGAGCGCGTGACGCTGCCCCGGTAGTGCACGGCAATGTCATCCCAGTAGACAAAGGCACGATGAATTGCCTCACAGCTTTGCGCATCGACGACGCGCAAATTGGCCAACGTCTCGTCCGAAAGCACCACGCCCCAGCCGAAGGTGTCCTGGGCGCGGTTGCGCTCGACGACGACGATCTCGTGGGCCGGGTCGCGCAGCTTGATGGCGATGGCGAAGTATAATCCCGCAGGCCCTCCGCCGAGACAGGCGATGCGCATGGCCACCTCCATGGTGCCAGGAGTGCTGGCCAGCGTGCCCGAGCTTCGGTCGATATTTCAAGCATGAAATTTTAGGATTGAAGTTTGTTTCCGCGCGAGCTTGTGGATTAGACTGTGCCCTTCGAGCACGGGGGCGGCGAGCGTACGCCCGGGGAGTTTTCATGCCTCAGCCGGCCACCAGGCTGCCCGCAGTGGTTTTTTTGCACGGCATCGGTGGGTCCGCCCAGGTCTGGGCAGCGCAGCTGGCCGCCTTCGCCGCGGCCGGCTTTGCCTCGGTTGCGCTCGACCTCCTCGGCTATGGCGCGCGCCCTGCGGTCGCCGCCATGGACTTCGAGGCGCTGGCCGGCGATGTCGAAGGGGCAATCGCGCGGCGGGGCCTGCAACGGCCGGTCCTGGTTGGCCACTCGCTGGGAGGAATGGTGGTACAAACCAGCCTGCGGCGTAAGCCGGACGGCTACAGTGCGGCCATCCTCGTCGGGACCAGCCCGGCGTTCGGCAATCCTGGCGGCGACTTCCAGCAGAAGTTCGTGAGCGATCGCTTGCGACCGCTGGACGGCGGCGGCAGCCTCGCCGACATCGCCGCCGGGATCATCGACGGTTTGCTTGGACCGCTGCCTGATCCGGATTGCCGCGCGCGTGCCATCGCGGCGATGTCGGCGGTCCACGCCGATACCTATCGCGCCGCGGTCCGCTGTCTGGTTGGTTTTGACGAGCGCGCCAACTTGTCGGCCATACGGGTGCCCGTGCTCTGCCTCGCCGGTGCGCACGACCGCAACGCCCCCGCCGAGATGATGGCGCGCATGGCCGGCAAGATTAAGGGCGCTGCCTATCACTGCCTGCCGACGGTAGGCCACCTTGCCAACCTGGAGGCGCCGGCCGCCTTCAATGCCGCCGCGCTCGATTTTCTGCGCCGCATTTTCCAATCCGACCCGCTCTAACGGAAGCGATCCATGCCCGAGCGCGACCTCGACAAAATCGATATCGATGCCCCGATCTTCGAGCCGGCGGCATTCCGCCTGCCCGAGCGCGATGCGGCGCTGATCGACAAGGCGCGCGCGCTTCGGCCGGCGCACGCTTGCCCCCCGTGCCGCCCAGCACGATCGCGACGCCAGCTTCCCGATCGAGAACTTTCGCGACATGCACAAGGAAGGCCTGCTCGCAATCTGCGTGCCGAAGGATGCGGGTGGCGCCGGCGCCGGCTTCGCCGCCTACTGCCTGGCCGCGGCGGAACTCGGCCGCTTTTGCGGCGCCACCGCGCTGTCCTGGAACATGCACGTGTGCTCGACGTTGTGGACGGGCGCGCTGGCCGACGATGTGCAGATGAGTGCCGCCGAGCGGGCCGAACACGACGGACGCCGCCGCCTGCACTATCGGCGCATCGTCGCGGCGGGTGCCCTCTACTCGCAACCTTTTTCCGAGGGTGGCGCGGCGGCCGCCGGGGCGGCGGCCTTTGGCACGGAGGCCAAGCCGGTCGACGGCGGCTTCCTCGTCAACGGCAAGAAGATCTTCGCCTCCCTGTCGGGTGCCGCCGACTACTACGGGGTCTTGTGCACCGAGCGGGCGGCAGGCGACACCGCCAGTCGCCGCAACACGCTCTATCTTGCCGTGCCGGCGACGGCCAAGGGCGTTTCCGTGGTCGGCGACTGGGATCCGCTCGGCATGCGCGCCACCGTCTCGCGCACGCTCCTGTTCAAGGACGTGTTCGTGCCCGAGGATGAGATGCTGATGCCGCGTGGGGTGTATTTTCGGGCGGCGACCTGTTGGCCGCACATGTTCCTGACGCTCTCGCCCACCTATATGGGCCTTGCGCAAGCAGCCTACGACTTCACGGTCAGCTATCTGCGAGGCGAGCTGCCGGGCACGCCGCCGGTGAAGCGCCGCATGTTCCCGACCAAGCAAATTGCCGTAGCCGAGATGCGCATCGTCCTCGAGCAGACCAAGGCGCTGTGGTTCCAAGCCATCAGCGAGGCGCGCGCCAATCCCAGCAAGGAGCAGGTGCTGCGTGCCTATGCCGCGCAGTTCAGCGTCATGGAGAACGCCAGCGCGCTGGCCAGCAAGGCGATCCGCAGCTGCGGCGGCCAGGCCATGCTCAAGCATCTGGTGCTCGAGCGCATTTTTCGCGACAGCCGCTGCGGCTCGCTGATGCTGCCCTGGACGGCCGAGATTTGCCTCGATCGCCTGGGGCGCGAAAGCCTCTATGAGGTGGGTGAAAAGGACGATTGACGACTTGCGCCATGGACCTGTCGGATCTCATCGATCGCAACGCCGCTTTCACGCCTGCCAAGGCGGCCATCCGTTTCGCCGGCGCCACGCTCAGCTATGCCGAGTTGGCCAGGCGGATTGTCGATACCGCGCGGGCGCTCAAATCGCAGCTCGGCATTGAGCGTGGCGATCGCATTGCCATCCTTGCCAGCAACCACCCGGACTATCTGGTGCTGTTGTACGCCTGCGCCCGACTGGGCGCCATGCTGGTTCCGCTCAATTGGCGCCTTGCCTTGGCCGAGCAGATCTACATCCTGGCGGATGCCGCGGTGAAGGCGCTCCTCATCGAGCAGACCTTCGCGCCCGTTGCGGGGCCGCTGCGCGAGACCTTCCCGGAGCTGCGAATTGTCGGGATCGATTTCGCAGCCGAGCAGGGCCAATCGCTGGCCTCGCTGATCGCCGCCGCCAGCGGCGATGGTCGCAATCGCGGCGTTGACCATGCCATGCCGCTGCTGATCGTCTACACCTCGGGCACGACCGGGCGTCCCAAAGGCGCGGTGCTGCGCCAGGAGGCGTTGCTCTGGAATGCCGTGATGAGCCAGCACATGCACGACATGACGGCCGCGGACCATGTCTTGACCGTGTTGCCGCTGTTCCATGTCGGCGGGCTCAATATCCAAACGACGCCGGCCCTGCAGCTGGGTGCCAGCGTCACCCTGCTAGCGCGGTTCACGGCGGAGGCCACCCTGGCCGCGATTGCCCAGGGCAGGCCCACCCTGATCGTCTTGGTGCCCGCCACCATCCAGGCCATGCTCGAACACGCCGCCTGGGCCGAGACGCCGCTCGCCAGTCTGCGCGCGGTGACGACCGGCTCGACGCAGGTGCCGCAACGCCTGGTCGATGCCTTTACCCGGCGCGGGGTGCCGGTGCTGCAGGTCTACGGCTCGACCGAGACCTGCCCGATCGCCGTCTATACCCGGCTCGCGGGCGACTGGCGGCGGGCGGGCTCGACCGGACTGCCGGGGCTCGGCTGCGAGGTTCGCGTCGTCGATCAGCTTGGCAACGAGCTGCCGGCGGGGAGGGCCGGCGAGGTGGTCGTGCGCGGCCCCAGCACGCTCGTGGAGTATTGGCGCAATAGCGCCGCCTCACGCGAAGCGCTGCGCGAGGGCTGGTATCATACCGGCGACGTTGCCACCCGTGATGCGGACGGGCATTTCTTTATTCATGATCGCAAGAAGAACATGATCATCTCTGGCGGCGAGAACGTCTATCCAGCCGAGATCGAACGGGTGCTCAATGAGCATCCCGCCATCGCCGAGGCCGCCGTTATCGGCCGCCCGGACGAGAAATGGCAGGAGGTGCCCGTCGCCTACATCGTTCCACGCCCGGGCGCCGGCGGCGACGTGGCCGAGATCGAACGCTTTTGTGGGGCGCAGCTCGCACGCTACAAGGTTCCGCGCGCATATTTTTGGGTCGACAGCCTGCCGCGCAATGCCATGGGTAAGGTACAGCATTTCCGCCTCAAGGAACACGCCGCGGCCGCTGCCAAAGCGCAGTCTTCCGATACGGAGCAAACCTAGTATGCGAGTAGCGGTGCTGGGTGGCGGCAATGGCTCGTTCGCGGCGGCAGGTGATCTGGCGCTGGCCGGACACGAGGTGCGCTTGTGGCGCAGGAACGCTCGGGCCGTCGCGGCCCATCTGGCGGTCGGCGGCCACGTCATCATTGAGGATTTCCGGGGTCGACACACGACGCGCCCGAGCCTGATCACGGCGGACATTGCCGAGGCCGTGCGCGGGGCCGAGCTGATCGTCTGCCCGACGCCGGCAACCGCCCATCACGATATTGCCACCCGGCTCGCGCCCCACCTTGCCGCCAGCCAGGTGGTCTTTCTTCCGCCGGGTACGTTCGGCTCGGTCTTGTTCGCCAGGGCGGCATACGCTGCCGGCAACCGGGCCGAGGTTGCGTTCGCCGAGACCGGCACGCTGCCTTGGCTTACGCGCAAACACGGCCCCTTCGAGGCCGCCATCACTATTCGCGCCAAGCGGCTGCCGACCGGCGTCTTCCCGCTGCGTCTGGCCGAGCCTGCCCTCGCCGTGATCGCTCGCGCGTTTCCCGGTGTCATCGAGGCCTGCGGCGATGCGCTCTCGGCGAGCTTGATGAATGCCGGGCCCATCATCCACCCCCCGTTGATCATCATGAACGCTGCGCCACTGGAGCATTTCGAGCGCTGGGACATCCACAAGGAGGGAACGCAGCCGGCCGTGCGGCGCGTAACGGATGCGCTCGACGCCGAACGCATCGCCACGCGGCAGGCATTGGGCTACAGCGGCCCACATTTTCCGCTCGCCAACCACTATGCGCAGGAGGGCGAGGAATGGATGTATGGTCGCGGCTCGCACGACAAACTCACCCAATCTGGGGACTGGCGTGAGAAGATCGTACTGAGCGAGCACCGTTACATGCTGGAAGACGTAGGCATCGGTCTTTCATTGCTTGCTTCGGTCGCGAGGCTGGCCGACGTCGCAGCGCCGCTGGCGGGCGCTTTTTTGGCCTTGGGGTCGGCCATCTGCGGCGAGGATTTCCTGGCGACGGGCCGCTCGCTGGCGAACCTCGGCCTGGGGGATAAGAGCGTCGGCGATCTGAAGGCCTTGCTGCAGCGAGGCTTTTGATGAGCGCGCGGCCCGCCATTGCCTGTCTGGGCGCGGGGCGCATGGCACGCGGCATTGCCGTCGTGTTCGCCTATGCCGGCCATCGCGTCAGCATCCTCGACGTCAAGGCACGCGAGCAAGCTGCCTATGCCGAGCAATCGGCCGCCGCCATTGCCGAGGTGCGCAGCATTCTGGCCACCTTCGCCGACTTCGGTTTGTTGCCGGCGAACGCCGTCGACGGCGTGCTTGCCCGGGTGTCGGTGGTCAGGGAGCGGGATGCGGCCGCGGTGCTGGCGCAAGCGGCCGTCGTTTTCGAGGCGGTGCCGGAGGTCCTCGAGCTGAAACGGCAGGTGCTCGCCCGCCTCTCTCCGCTTGCGCCATCCAGCATCATCGCCTCGACCACGTCCACCATCCTCGTCGATGCGCTGGCCGGCGCCGTTGCCATGCCCGAGCGCTTTCTCAATGCGCATTGGCTCAATCCGGCGTTTCTGGTGCCGCTGGTGGAACTTTCGCCCGGCACGCGCACCGAACCCGGCGTGACGCAGCGTTTGCAGGCGTTGTTGGAGAGCATCGGCAAGGTGCCGGTCGTATGCGCGGCGCGGCCGGGCTACATTGTGCCGCGCATTCAGGCGCTGGCGATGAACGAGGCGGCGCGCCTGGTCGAGGAGGGCGTCGCTAGCGCCGAGGACATCGACAAGGCCATCAAGTACGGCTTCGGCGTGCGCTTTGCCACCTTGGGCATGCTCGAGTTCATCGACTGGGGTGGCGGTGATATCCTGTATTACGCCAGTCGCTACCTGACCGGCGCGCTTGCCAGCGAGCGCTACGCGGCACCACCGATCGTCGAGCGCAACATGGCCGAGCAGCGCATCGGGCTCAAGACGGGCAAGGGTTTCATGAGCTACGAGGCGCTCGATATCGACGCCTATCGCCGGCAACGGCTCGAGGCCTTCGTCAAGCTGCTAGCGCATCTGGACCTAATGCGTCCGCCGGTCTTGCCGGACACTCAGTAGGACTAGGCGTTCAGCCGAACACGTCCTTGAGCACGCCGGCGCCGATCACCTCGGTACCATCTACGCTGATGGTGGTGCCCATCACGGGAAGATCGAAATGGCCGGCCGTATAGCGGCCGGCAAACTCGTTCGCCCCCGTCGAAAACAGGAAATTGCCGGCCACCGCACGCAGCTCGGTGCCGTTCAGATGCTGCCGGTCATACATGCTCAGCGCTTCATAGCGTGCCTTGTGATTGAGCCCGAAGCCGACGTGACTGACGGCATAGGCCTCCCGATCGCCCCAGGCCGAAAGGTAGCCGCGCATCAGCTGGGCGTCGGCGCCGCCGCCCTCGATGGCGGTTACATAGTCGGCCTCCAAAGTCAGCCGCAGCGGCGACTCCAGGTAACGCTTGAAGGTCAAATTGATGTCGCCGCGGTCGAGAACCAACGTTCCATTGACGCTGCCGCTCCGGCAGAAACTGACAACGAGGCCACCCGGCCAGTGCGCCAGGGTGCCGGCACGATCGGTCCAGCCCCAGACACCGACGGTGGCGGCGCCGGTCATATCGATATCCAAGTTGGTGCCCGCGGCCGAGGCGACCGTCATGCGGTTGGCGCCGCGCAGCATCTTGGCCGCCGCGCGTACCCGGGATTCGAGCGCCGCATCGGGTAGCATTCGCTCGAGCGCTTCGGGGTGCTCGTTGGAGATTACCAAGATGCGGGCGCCGGCCTTGAGGATGGCCGGCGTTTCCGGCGCATGCATCAGGCCCTCGATGCTGCAATCGACCACAAAACCCGCCTGCCCCAGCGCCGTCACCACCGGGGCCAGCTTGCCGATCGCCTCGCTGGCGCCGGTCGAGCGCACCGGAACCGGGTGGCTATTGCGCGGGCTTGGCACGACGACATGGAACGGTCTGGCGCCCAGCCGCAGCAATGCCAGCTCGGCAAGGTGCACGTTGAGCTGGCGTGACTGCGTCTCCGACAGGATCGCCGCGCAATCGCCCTTGTTGACGGCGCAGCGCGCGAAAACTTCGCAGAACGCGTCAATCCATTTGCCTTCGATGCGATCGGCGAACATCGCGACCTCATTGCCTCAGCGCAAACACTTCTAATCATCGCGGCGTAATCATACGCAGGACGGCGCCGGGCAATCATACGCAGGACGGCGGCGGGCCGGCAACGCCTCACCCCGCGCTCAGCAGAAAGGGCTCATTCCACCTCCGGGAAGCCCGCAAGCAACCGTCTTTGCAGGGCATTAAAGGCGGCGTTGAGCAGGAGGCCAAGTAGCGAGATGGTGATCAGCGGCACGAACATATCGACCGTTTGAAAACTGCGTGATGCATAGATGAGAAGGTGGCCGAGACCATCCGTCGAGGTCAGCATTTCGGCGAGGAAAACGACGATTGAGGCGATGACGAGGCCGATGCGACAGCCGGTCAGGATGGCCGGTAGCGCCGCCGGCAACACCACCGTCAGCAGCGTTCGGCGCGGCGAGGCTCCCGCCGCCCGGGCCGACCACACCAGCTTGGGTTCGACGGTGGCGGCACCCTGATAGGTCGCCAACAGGATCGGGAAGACGGCATCGGCAACGACCAGGGCTATCTTCGAGGCATGTTCGAAGCCGAGGATCAAAACGAGCGCGGGGTAGAGTGCGATTTTTGGCACCGGGGCCAGCACGCGCAGCAGCGGCCGCAGCAGCGCTTCGAGCCTTCGGTCGCCGGCGGCGGCAACGCCCAGCACCACGCCGAGCACGACGGCAAGTCCGAACCCCGCAAATAGGCGAAATAGGGTGGTGGCGGCGTGCTGCAGGAACACGGGATTGTGCAACTGTTCGAAGAGGCGCGCGAACACTGCCGACGGCAGCGGCAACAGTGCCGCGGGCGCCCATCCCGCGGCGGCGATGCCATGCCACAACGCGATCAGGCAGACGGGCGGCAGCAAGCCGAGCACAATCTGCCATGTGCGCTCGGCGTTCAAGCGGTCCCCACGGCGATGTCATGGCCCGGTTCGGCCCAAGCCACAAGCTTGGCGCGCAACCGCTCAAACAGCAGGTCGAGGACAAATCCCAGCACCCCGATAATGATGATCATGGCGTAGACGCTGGCGTATTGCGCCATATCGAGGGCATTGAACAGAATGCTGCCGACGCCCGCCTGGCGCGCGATCATCTCGCTGGTGACCATGGTGATGAGCGCGAGCACCAAGCCGGTGCGAATGCCGACAAAGATTTGCGGCAAGGCGGCCGGCAGTACGATGCGCAGCAGGCGCGCGGCAGGCCTCATTCCCATGGCCGCGGCGGACCAAATCAGCTTCTCTTCGACGGCGCGCGCGCCCTGATAACTATGGTAGATGACCGGCAAGCTGACGCCCAGGCCGATCACAATCGTCTTGGATGCATCGCCGATGCCGAGCCACAACATAATGATTGGCATCAAGGCGGCCTTGGGTACGGGATAAATGAGCATCAGCAGCGGATTGAAGACCGCGGCGACCCTTGGGCTGCGCCCCATGGCCAGCCCGAGGGGTATCGAGACGAGCAACGCCAACACGAAGCCGGTCAGCATGCGCCGCAGCGAGGCGGCAATATTGAGGAGCGCCTCGCGGTCGCTGAGGATTTGAGGGAGCTCGCGCAAGGCATCGTAAGCCGGCGGCAGGCCATTGATGTCAAGGACACGCGCGGCACCTTCCCACGCCGCCAGCAGGGCGAGGCAAGCGAGCAGTGGCGGCGCAGCCGAGGCGGAGAAAACTTTGAGGCTCATTGCCGTTCTTGGCCCTGGCTGTCCATCAGCCCCTCGATTTCGACAACCAAGGTCTGGTAACGCCTATCGACCAGCAATTCGGCGCGCCGGCGCGGACGCGGCAGATCGATGTCGATCATCGCCTTGATGCGGCCGGGGGAGCGGGTGAGCACGACCACGCGATCGGACAGGAAGACCGCTTCCTCCACACTATGGGTGACGAACAGCACGGTTTTGCGATCGCGTTCCCAGATCTCGAGCAGCTCGCGCTGCAGACCCGTGCGGGTATGCGCATCCAGCGCGCCGAAGGGTTCGTCCATCAGCAGGATTTTCGGGCCATAGGCCAGCGTGCGCGCGATGGCGACACGTTGCTTCATGCCGCCCGAAAGCTGCTTGGGGTAAAAATCCTCGTAGCCGGCCAGGTGCACCAATGAGATCAGGGCGCGGGCTTTGCTCTCGGCTAGCGCCTTCGGCGCGCCCTGCTCGAGCAGTCCGTACATGACATTGCCGAGCACGGTCTTCCAGGGAAACAGGGCGAACTCTTGGAACACCGGGCCACGATCGGGTCCGGGTCCCGTCACCGCTTTGCCGTTCACGACGACCTTGCCGCTACTTGGTGGCACGAAGCCGCCGACCACGTAAAGCAATGTCGACTTGCCGCAGCCGGAGGGCCCGAGAATCGAGACGAATTCGCCCTCGCCAATGCTGAGCGAAAGATCGCCAAGGGCGAGATGGCGCTGGCGCCGAGGAGGCTCGAACGACTTGGTCAAGCCTTCGATCACGATCATGTCGTTGGCCGCTCACGACCTCAACGGCGCCGGCGTCGCGCCCCCTATTCGAGCGGGGCGACGATGCTTGGATGGTGAAACTGGGCGACGTCCAGCTTCTGCTTGATCATGCCCGTTTCAGCATAGATGTCGAGCATGGCCTGAATGCCGGCAAAGTTGGGCGCGGCGCCGGGCTCGCGTGCAAAATCGTTGGGCTTCAACAGATAGGTATCGAGGACTTCGATGGGCGCCTTGACGACCTCGTTGACGACCTTGAGCGTCTCGGCACGATCGGCGAGCGCCTTGCGCATGCCGGCGGTGAGATCGCGCACATAGTTCTTCACCAGCTCGCCATTTTTGTCGACGAACTCCTTGCGGCACACCTCCAGGATATGCACGATGTTGGGCTGCTGATCGGCGAGCGCAAACAGCTTGCGCAGACCACCCTTGGCTTCGGCGCGCGCCGCGAACGGCTGGTTGAGGACGCCGACATCGACCCGCCCGGCCCGGATTGCGTCCTCCGAACCCGGGAACCCGGTCTCAACCAGCTTAATATCCTTCTCGGGATCGACGCCATTGCGCTTGAGCAGCAGAAACATTGGGCCAAGGATGCCCGAGCCGAACACATTGGTGCCGACGCTCTTGCCCTTCATGTCGGCAATGGACTTGATCGGGGAATCGTCCTTGACCGCCCAATAGACCGAAAAGCTGCCGGGACGCTCGCCGACGTGTTGGGCGATGATGTAGGCCTCGAGTTTGGCCTGCAGCGCCCCGTTAGCCAACGATAATGGCGCCTGGGTCGAACAATCGAGCGCGCCCGCCACCATGGCCTGAACCATCGGCGCGGTCCCTTGAAACTGGGTGAACTCGATTTTGTAGGTCTTGCCGAGATTGGGGAACTGCTCAGGCCTGCGCATGAGCCAATATTTGCTTTCCTCCGCCGGAATGGTCCAGCCGACCCGGATCGTCGGCTCCTGCGCGGCGGCGGCGAGGGACAAAGACGCGCTCGCCATAGCGGCAAGAACGCTCGACAAGCATTTGGACATTGCGGTGGTTCCCCTTGCTTGGTCCGGCCCGGACCCAAGCCCTGCCAGACGCTCGCAAACCCTAGCAAAGATCCCGGCAGGCGTCGCGAGCATCGTTGGCGTTTGCCTCGCCGCCATTTTTTTCCGATTTCCAAGCCAAGTCTTGCCCATTTGGCAAATGCGGGGCGGGCGCGCGCGAGACGGGAGCGGGGCCGGCGCTGCGGGCGGCGGACAATGGCTGCCGGCGGGCGGTTGGAGGGAGCGAGCCGTTTGGGGGAGCGCGGCAAGGCGGGTCGAGGTGAGCGATGCCTTTTGTCCGGCGCCCGAGGCAACTATGCTTTCTTTCGCGGCCAGCTTGAGCGAGCCCGAACGGGAAACAACCACATGCATGTCGTCATTGTCGGCGCTGGGATCGGCGGACTTGCACTCGCGCTCATGCTCAAGGCACGCGGCATCAAATGCCAGATCTATGAGGCCGCAGCCAAAATTCGTGAGCTTGGGGTCGGCATCAACGTGCTACCCCATGCGATCGCCGAACTGGCCGAGCTTGGGTTGCTGGCTCGGCTCGATGAGGTGGCGGTCCGCACGCGCGAGCTGATCTACGCCAACCGCTTCGGCCAGGAAATATGGCGCGAGCCGCGCGGGGTGGAGGCCGGCTATCAGGTGCCGCAGTTCTCGATCCACCGTGGTCACTTGCAAGGCGTCCTGCGCGATGCCGTATGGCAGCGGCTCGGTCGGGCCGCGGTACGTTGCGGCCACACCTTCCGCTCCTTCACGCAAGAGGAGGGCGCCGTCAAGGCCCGCTTCACGGGCGCAACGGGTTCACGCCTCACCGTCGCCGCTGATGTTCTGGTTGGCTGCGACGGCATTCATTCGGCCGTGCGGCGACAGCTCTACCCGCAAGAAAGCGGCCTCAAGTGGAACGGTGTCTTGATGTGGCGCGGGGCTACGCTCGCCAAGGGCTTCCTCGACGGGCGAACGATGATTGTCGGTGGCGGCTTCAATAACAAGCTGGTGCTCTACCCGATCGCGCGCGGCAAGGGAGGAAATCAGCTGATAAACTGGGTCGTGACCTATCGCATGGGCGACGGCTCGAACCCGCCGCCGCGGCGGGAAGATTGGAACAGGCGGGGCGTGCTCGACGAAGTGTTGCCGCACGTCGCACGCTTCCGTACGCCGCACGTCGACCTCGTCAAGCTCGTGCGCGGTGCGCCGGCATTCTACGAGTACCCAATGGCCGACAAAGATCCGCTGCCGCGCTGGACGCATGGGCGCGTGACGTTATTGGGTGACGCCGCCCATCCGATGTACCCGGTCGGATCCAATGGCGCGAGCCAGGCGATCTTGGACGCCCGTTGCCTGGCGGATCAGCTCGTTTCGGCCGAGCACGGCCGAGCGGCGCTCAATGCCTACGAGGCGCAGCGGCTGCCGACAACGGCCGAAATCGTACGCAACAATCGCCAGGGCGGGCCGGAGGGGGTGATCGACGAGGTGGAGCGCCGGGCGCCCGATGGCTTCAGCGACATCGACGAAGTACTAAGCCGTGCCAAACGCGAAGCCATCGTCAAAGGCTACGCTCAGCTTGCCGGATTTGCCAAAGAGCAGGTGAACAGGACTAGGCGCGCGCGCAGCAGCAAAGCTGCAGGGGAGGCTGGCAGCGCACGCGCGTCGCGAAAAGCTCGCTGATCCCGCGGCCCTCCGCGCGGCATCGCCCAGCGCGGGGCGCGCGCGCCGCCGCGCCGCCGAGAGGGCCGTATAGCCGTCGTCGCCGCGCAGGTCGGCTCAGGTCGTGAGACTCGACGCATCGCCCGCCAAGCATAAGGCGGCGGCGATCTCGTCTGGCTAGCCGAGCCGCTTTTAGGAGATGCAAGGGGCCCGAAATTCGCCGCGCCGTTTCCACGTCTCCCGAAGCGCAGCTGCAGGCGTCGCCTCTCGACGCGTCCCGGGACGCCTGCGGTCAGGATCTTTCTGCCTTACCGCGCTCGCAGCGGATTTGTCCGGGCAGGGCGACGATGGCACCGACCGAGGTAAAGGCAACGGGGATGGCCTCACCGATGCCGAGCCGGCGCCCACCACCAGGGCGGCGCGACCGTCCAAGCGAAGCTGGCGCTCGTTATTCAAGCGCGCTTCGGCCCTGGGGGCGGCGGCAGGAAGTTGACATCGTGCAGGGCGGCGAGCCGCGTAACCTCGGCCGGATCGGGCACCCCATCGATCTTCTTGAAGAGGTCGAACAGCTTGCCGGTCGGCGACACCCAAAACAAGCACTTAATCGGCTGGTCGCTCTTGTTGAACAGCCCATGCATCACCCGCATCGGCAGTCGGATGAACTCACCGGCCGAGGCGGTGGCCTCCTTGCCGTCAAGAATGAGATCAAAGCGGCCCTCGAGCACGTAGATAAACTCGTCCTGGTTGACGTGAATGTGCGGCGGCACGAAGGTTCCGGGTGGGAGCAGCGCGTGCCAGGAAAAGGCGGTTTCGCTCAGCGCCTTTGGCACATAGGTCTGACCCAGGATGTTCCAGGTCAGATTGTTGATGCCCTTGCCCGCCTTGGTGACGCCTGCGGTCATTGCTTTCATCGCCCGTACTCCTGCCCTGCGGTCGTTAGATCGAAAGGTAGCGGTCGCGCGCAGTCACATCCGCGGCGAGCGCCGTCGAGCTGCCTTGCCACACGACCCGCCCCTTCTCCACAATGTGATGACGGTCGCACAGACGCAACAGGGCATCGACATTCTTGTCGATCACGAGGATCGACAAGCCGTCGCGCTTGAGGGCGGCAAGCCCTTGCCAAATTTCCTGGCGGATCAGCGGTGCCAGACCTTCGGTAGCCTCGTCGAGCACCAGCAGCCTCGGATTGGTCATCAGGGCGCGGCCAATCGCCAGCATTTGCTGCTCGCCGCCGGAGATCTGGTCGCCGAAATGGCCGCGGCGCTCGGCCAGCCGCGGCATAAACGCGTAAACGCGCTCGAGCGTCCAGCGCTGCCGGCTGCCGCGGGCGGCGGTGGCCAGCAGGTTTTCTTCAACCGTCAGGGTAGGAAAGATCTGCCGCCCCTCCGGCACCAGGCCGATGCCGGCCCGGGCGATACGGAAGGGCGGCGCGCCTGCCATGCTGAGGCCGTCGAAGGCGATGCGGCCGCCGCTTATGGGTAGAAGTCCCATCAGGGCGCGGACGCTGGTGGTTTTGCCCATGCCGTTGCGGCCGAGCAGGCTCGCCACCTCGCCCGCGCCCACCGTCAGATCGAAGCCGAACAGGACCTGCTGGTCACCGTACCCGGCCTGCAGCCCCGAGATGGTAAGGAGCGCCGAACTCATGTCGCCTCGCCAAGGTAGGCGGCGCGCACGGCCGGATTGGCGCGCACGGCCTGTGGCTCGCCGGAGGCGATGATACGACCGGCAACCAGCACGGAGATGCGGTCGGCCAGCGCAAATACGGCCTGCATATCGTGCTCGACGAGAACAATAGTGTAGCGGCCCTTGAGGCTTTTGAGCGTGGCGACCAAGCGCTGCGTTTCCTCGATGCCGGCCCCTGCCATCGGCTCGTCGAGCAGGAGGAGCTTGGGCGCCTGGGCAAGCGCGATGGCGATCTCGAGCCGACGTTTCTCGCCGTGCGACAGCGCGCCGGCGGGGGTGTCGGCGCGCGCCGCAAGTTCGACGCTGTCGAGGGATCGCACGGCGGCCCGGTTGAGGGCCGCTTCGCCGGCCGCGGCTTGCCAGAAGCGAAAGCTCGACCCGGAGTGCGCCTGTACGGCGAGCGCCACGTTCTCGAGCGCCGAGAAATGCGGCAACACCTGGGTGATCTGGAATGAGCGTGCGAAACCCAGATGCGCGCGGGCGGCCACCGACATTTGGGTGACGTCGCGGTCCTCGAAGACGATGCGGCCGCTGTCCGGGGCCAGCGCCCCGGAAATCTGGTTGATCAGGGAGGTCTTGCCGGCGCCGTTTGGGCCGATGATGGCGTGCGTTTCGCCGGCCAGGACCTCGAGGCCAATGGCCTCGGCGACCCGCAATGCGCCGAAGGACTTACTCAAGGCTTCAAGCTTCAGAACCGCTCGCTTCATCGTCGCCACCAGCGCTCGACGGTGGTTTTTAATCCGCGCTCGGCCAGCGACGGCAAGGCCTGCAGGCCGCGGCCAAGCGCCATTTTCGCCGGCGCGCAAGCGGCGCGAGCCTTTTCGGCGACCCGTTTGCAGAGGTGGGCCGGTCGCAAGAAAAGCCGCCGGCCCGCGCGGCGCCAGGAACGTGAGCGCTCGAGGCCGGCGCCGAGGAGGTGGCGGACCAAACGGGGTAAAGTGCGCGGCGCCCGGGCGGGTGCTCCCCGCCGTTGGCGGCAAGCGGCAATGGCACCGGCGATCCCGCCGCTGGCGAACAGCGCTGTCAGCACCAGTGCCGGCCCGAGAATGACCTTCCAGTGCTCGGTCTGCCGCGACAGGGCTTCCTCCAGCAGCAGGAACGCCAGCGCGCCCAGCATGGGACCATAGAGCGTGCCCGTGCCGCCCAATAAAACCATGATGATCAGTTCGCCGGAGCGCTGCCAGTGCATATAAGCGGGGCTGACAAACTCCGCCTGGTTGCCGAGCAGGAAGCCCGCCAGCCCGCAAAGCGTGCCGGCAATGACGTAGGCGGTGAGGCGGTAGAGGTAGGGTGTGAAGCCGATCGCCTGCATGCGCGTTTCGTTGTCCTTAAGACCACGCAGCACGCGGCCAAAGCGTGAGGCGACGAGGCGGCCAACGCCGAGGTAGGTGGCGATCAGCAGAGCGAGGCAGACGTAAAAGAAGGTGAGTTGGTCCTTCAGGATGTGCCTGCCCAGCACCATGGTCCGCGTCGGCCAGCTGAGGCCATCATCGCCGCCGTAAGGGGCAAGCGAAGTGGCGATGAAGAACGCCATCTGTGCGAACGCCAGCGTGATCATAATGAAGTAGACCCCGCGCGTGCGCACGGCGATTGCCCCGGTCGCCAGGGCAAACACGGCGCAGGCGGCAAGCGCGGCGGGCAGCGCGATGCACAAGGTGCCCAGGCCGTGGCTGGCAACGATCCCAGCAGCGTAGGCACCGATGCCCAAAAACGCTGCGTGTCCAAATGAGACGAGGCCGCCGGCGCCGATCAGCAACTCAAGTGACAGCGCGGCGATGGCAAAGATCACCGCGCGTTCGCCGACGAGGAGCAAATAGCTGCTAGCGATGCCGTGGCTCAGGAGCGGCAGCAACGCCAGCAGCGCAAACAGGCCGGCCGCCAGGCGCTGGTCGAAGCTGAGCGCACGAGGCGCGCTTGGCGTCGCAGCCGGAATGCCGCGCATCGCCGCTGGCATTAGGCGCGTCCCTTGGCGGGAAACAAGCCGGCGGGCCTGATGGCGAGCACGACCGCCATCAGCAGATAGATCGACATGGAGGCCAGTGCGGGTCCAATGACCCGTGCCGTCGTCGGCGCCAGGACGAAGCGCAAGACGTCGGTCATAAAGGAACGCCCGAGCGTGTCGATAACACCGACCAGCACCGCTGCCAGGAAGGCGCCACGGATCGAGCCGATGCCGCCGATCACGATCACGACGAATGCCAAGATCAGAATCTGATCGCCCATACCGGGCTCCACCGACAGGATCGGTGCCACCATTACCCCGGCAAAGCCGGCCAGCATGGCACCGAAGCCGAACACCACCGTGAACAGCCGCTTGATGTCGACGCCGAGGGCCGACACCATTGCCGCGTTGGTGGCGCCCGCCCGCACCAACATGCCAACCCGGGTCGAGGTGACGAACAGATAGAGGCCGGCCGCCACCAGCACGCCGGCGGCGATGATGGCGAAGCGGTAGACGGGATAGCGCAGCCCGTCCATCAGCGGCACCGATCCCGACAGCAGGTCGGGGATCGGCATGTTGAGGGGCGCCGCACCCCAAAGCAGTTTTACGCCTTGATTGAGGAGCATGATGATGCCGAAGGTGGCGAGCACCTGCTCCAGGTGGTCACGCCCGTAAAGGTGGCGAAAGACCAACAGCTCGAGGAGGAGGCCGAACAGCAGGGACGCCAGCAGCGCAACGAACACGCTGAGGAAGAAAGTCCCGGTGAAGCCGTAGGCCATCACCGCCAGGTAGGCACCCAGCATGTACTGCACACCGTGCGCGAGGTTGATGAAATCCATCACGCCAAAGACAAGCGTGAGGCCTGCCGCCACGAGAAATAGGAGGATGCCGAGCTGCAGGCCATTGAACAATTGCACGACAAACAGCGAGACAGACATCGCGAGACCCTAGGCAGCGCGGCAGACGCGGCGACGACGTTTCCCAGATCGGCTCGATAACCGGCCGAGGTCCCGCGGATGGGTCTCCGTCGAGGTCAGGGCTGGCCTACTTCAGCGGACAATCGCCGGCATAGCCGTCGACGGCGTTGGCGAACACCTTCTCCACGATCTCGGTCTGGAACTTGCCGTCGGCGCGCTTGGCGACCCGCACGAGGTAAAAATCCTGCACGGGAAAGCCATTATTGGCGAACTTGAAAGCCCCGCGCACGGACTTGAAATCGGCCTTTTGCAGCGCCGCGCGCAGCGCCTCCTTGTCGGCGAGCTGTCCCGCCACGGCCTTGACGGCGCTGCCGATCAGCTGCGCGGCGTCATAGGCCTGCATGGCATAACTGCCCGGGACATAGCCATACTCCTTTTCGAAGTCCGCAACGAACCGCTTGTTCTCGGGCGTGTCGGTATTGGGGGCCCAGGTCATGCCGGAGAAAAAGCCGACGGCGGCGTCCTGTTGGGCAGGCAGCGTCAATTCATCGACGGTGAAGACCGACAGGAAGGAAATGGACTCGAGTCCGGCCTGACGATATTGCTTGACCAGGTTCACGCCCATGCCGCCAGGCATGAAGACGAAGACGGCATCAGGCTTGGCGCTGGCGATCTTGGCGAGCTCGGCCGAGAAATCGAGTTGGCCCAGGGGCGTGTAGACTTCATCGGCGATCTCACCTTTGAAGTGCTTCTTGAAGCCGCCGATCATGTCCTTGCCGGCTTGGTAGTTGGGCGCCAGTAGAAACGCTTTCTTGTAGCCCTTGTCCTGCGCGTACTTGCCAAGCACCTCCGGTGGCTGATCGTTCTGATAGGAGGTGGAGAAGAAAAAGGCAGAGCAGCCCTTGCCGGCGAGCGGTGAAGGCCCCGCGTTCGGACTGATCAGGAATACCTTGGCCTCGCTGACCGGCTTGTGGATTGCCAGCAGGATATTGGAGAACACGGGACCAACCACGAAGTCGATCTTGTCGCGCTCGATCAATTGCTTGACCTTGCCGACGGCGACGTCGGGCTTCAGTTCATCATCCTGGACGATGACGGTCGTCGCCAACCCCCCGAGCTTACCGCCGGCATGCTTGACCCCGAGATTGAAGCCGTCGCGCAACTGTCCACCCAACACGGCCTGGGGGCCCGACAGCACCGCCATGATGCCGATCTTGAGCTCCTGGGCCTGTGCCGCGGCGGCGAGGGCAATTGAGGCCGCCAACAGGCTTGGAACCGCGAGCCAGCGTGTCGTTGTCATTTTGTCATCCCGATCCCTCGCGGAGCCGCCTAGCCGTGGCCAAACCGTTCCGCAGCCGTCCCGCCGGGGACTTTAGGGCCACCCCGTGGTGGCGGCAATGTCGGGCTGCGCCCCGCTGACCACCGACGCCGGCCAAGTGGGATCGCGCGGGCGGCGTTCATCCCGGTACCACCGGCGTGGCAGCCGTGCGCGGGCGCGCCAAGACGACCGCCCGCGGCCGGGAAACCGGCGAGGACGCCGGGCCGAGGCGGCGGGCGCCCCTCCGCCTCGGGCGGTCGCGCCAGCCCCTTTGGCTGGAGGCGGGCGGCATTGCGTCGTTCGCTTACGTGCAGGGGCACCGGCGTGCGGCGCGGCGACCTGGACGACGCTCACGAGCTCGTTCTCGCAACGGCGCAGCGGTGCCGAGCGCATCGAAAGCGATCTGCTGCGGCCTATTCAGATATCAGCGTGCCATCGCGCAGGTGGAGCAGGTCGAGAAACTCTCGAAGCCGTCTTTCCTGGTGACCGATCAAATGCCACGGCTCCGCCAGCATCCCCTCGACCATGACCTTGGCTTCATGCCAATCATCGTGCAGGCAGGCGTGCACGAAGTCCTCGCGCGCCCGTGTGCCGGCGCAGTGTCCGGAAATGATCTCCGCGATCACGGGGGCAAGGTCATAGACAATCTGCATTGCAACCTCGTCGAACGGCAGCGCCGGCCCGCTGCTGAAACCAAGAACGGCGCCTGGCGTTCCGCGTTCCTAGAAAATACCTGCAAGATCAATTATTTAAGTGCTGGGGTCAGCTGGCGCCCAGCCGAGACGTTGCCGCTGGGTTGATGGGGAACCTTTGCCGCGGCCCGTTGTGCGCGGGGACCCCGCAAGGACGCGGGGGAGAGGGGATGCGCGGGGCAACACGCGGGCCTCGCTCTTGGCCACCGCAAGAGGCTGAATTGCTGAGCCTAGCTTTGGGGCGAGCCTGGGGCGCCGCCTTGAGCGGCGCCCCATCGTTTCAGCGGCCTTCGTAGGTGATGGTCCAGATCACGCCCGACTTCGGCACCGTGTACATTGGGGGGGTCAACTGGTAGTCGGTGAAGACCTCACCGTAGTCGACCACGTACATGGTGCGCCCATCGTTGCTGAACACGACCTTGTTGGGCCGCTCCAGGCCACCGCGATTCTCCGGCTTCTGATAGGCATTGGGACCCGGCTCGATGTTCTGGGCGAAGGCTGACCATTTGACGCCCGCGGGCTCGAGGAACTCGACGCGCAGCACCAAGGGCCAGGTCGGCACCAGGCTCTCTGGGCCGGTGTCGAGAATGCCATAGACGGCGCCAAACAAATTGTTGTCGGCGCCGAAGTTACGCGTGCTCCAGGCGATGCCATCGATGGGATTGTTGGTGTCCCATTCGAGTACTGGGTTGATGTATCCGTTCGGGTTCGGGTTGGCGGCAATCAGCGGCACGCCGCGTACGCCGTCGACATGGAGCTGGAACTTGTAGGGTACCATCTTCGGCACGAACGGCTTGTCGCCGATGTAGAGCTGCGGCAATGGCCGGTCGACCGGATTGCCGCGGTAGGCTTGCCACGCAAAGCGCTTGTTGGTGACGAACCCGAAGCCTTCCTTGTCCGGGAAGCCGGCATCTTGCCCCTGTTGCGTCACAATAAAGATCTTCTCGGGGGCATTGGCGATGCGCCGGTGACCGAGGTCATTGCCGCCGTTGTCGGTCACGGCAAGCGCGTTCGCAAACTTGCTTCCGGCCGGGCCGAAGGCGACACCGGCTTGGTTGCGGAAGCCCATGGCATAAACTTCCATCTTCTCGTGCGGGTAGATGCCATCGGCGCCCTGGTCCGTCATCTTGACGCGCATCACCGAGCCACCGCACGGCACCTGCTTTTTGATGATCATGCCGGGTTTTGCGGCAACCCCGACCGGCAATAGGGCTCCGGTCATGCGCCCATCGGAGGAGCGCACGTTCAATCCCGTATGCTCGATGTCGCGGCACACCGGATCGTGCGGGGTGGTGCCGTGGCCATCCTGATGCTTCACCCAGAAGGGATCGTTGGGAATGTCCGTCCAACCATGGTTGTCCGGATCGGCAAAGCCGCTGTTGCTTGGAAGGCCGAGCGCAAAATAGATGTATCCGTCCTTGCAGGTGATGCCGCCGTTGCGGTGATCGCCGTTGAACAAATCCTTGATGATCAGCTTTGGCTGAGCGTTGACATTGTCCATCTCCCAAATCTTCTCGCCGTATTCGGGAATGTAGGTCTTGCCGTTCTCTGCACAGTAGCCGATCTCGTTCATCACCGTGGTGAAGGTGCCCTTGCCGACCTCGCGCAGCAGCTTGCCATCCTTGTCGAAGATTTTGACGTGCGCGGGCTCGAACTTGTCGGGTTCGGCGCTGCCGAGAAGAAGGCCCGAAATCGCCACCCAGAGGTTGCCGTCTTTGTCGAGGGTTGCGGAGGAGGGCGTATCGAGCCCGGCCTTGAACACGCTTACCTTGTAACCAGGAGGGACTTTGACCTTGCTCGGATCGGGTTTGACCGGCTCCCGTTTCACCCACTCGCCAGTCACCGCTTTCTGGGCCATGGCTCCAGGCGCCAGGCAAACCGTTGCGGCGGCAGTCAACATGATGCCTAGGAAGACTTTCACGGCTTTCCTCCTTAGTGTGTGGTTATCAACGACGTTCCCGCGATTTCCCCCAATTTTTGCCTGCGTCCTTTACGTTTTCTTCAATCGGACGTGGGGTCCGATCCCCATTGGCGCCGGTGGCAACGCCAACCTGCACAAATCCAGCTTACCTCCTCGGAGGACCGCTGCGAAGCAAGATTAGTTGCGCGAAAGGCTGCGCACGTAGGCGATCACATCGGCAATATCGTCGGGCGAAAGGGTGCCCTTGAAGGAGGGCATGTAGCCGCTTTTACCAAAGGCAGGACCGCCTTCCGTAATGATGCTCGCCACATAACCATCATCGAGGAGCTCCGTGTGGCCCTTCTTGTTCAGGGGGCCGACGTGAGGCATGAAAACCTTGCCGCCGCCGCGGCCGTCGACGCCGTGGCAACCCGAGCAATAGCGCTGGTACATCGGCTCACCGCGTTTCGGGTCCCCGGCCGCAGCAGCCAAGGTGGGGATCAGCAGGCAGCCGATGGCGGCGGGTAGCACGATGCGCCCCAAGGACCTTTTGCGTTCGTCTGCGCATCGCATGCGTCGCCTTCTCCCGTTGCTGCACCGGTCGCTGTCGCCGCTCGGCCGGCGGCGTCAGTGGCCTCGCAGATGTTCGGCATCCGTGATCTCCAGTCTCCCACGACCTCTGTCGACCTCTTCGTCGGGTACCGCAAGGGGCTTCGCGCTCAGCCCCAAGACTGCAATCGACTAACGCTCAAAATCGCGGGCGACGAGGAGGACTATGATCTTTGTTGCAAAGACGGTCAAAACTATGTCGGGCGACCGAGGGGATTGGGTTGCAAGGCCGGCTGATCGCACTGCGTCAAGAACCTGCCGAGCGAGCGCGCAAGGGCCAGGGCCCCGCAGCAATCGCCGACCTCGGCCGAGGCCTTCGGCCGCCACTTTCTGCCGCCGAGTCTTGCCGCCGGACCTCCGGGCGCCGATCCTTCGAGTGCGCCCGCGTGCGATCGGCGGGCGCGCCTACTTCAGGGGTTGCACGCCGCCGCGGACCGGCACGCGGATCCCCGGCGGGGCCGGCGGTGGCGCAAAATAGTCGGCACGATAGGGCGCCGCGAAATTGGGTGCTGGCAGGATGGTGACCGGGTAATAAACGCCAACCGGCGGAGAGCTCCAACCGTTCGCGCTCCAGCTCGGCCCCCCCGTATGGTCGTAGATATAAGCCGGTGGCAGGGGGTAGAAGGCGGAGGGCTGACAATTGCACCGGTCCCACCACGCCATCGCGCTACTGCCACTGGCGCCGAGGAGGGCCAGGGCCAGGGCGATCCGGCGTAAAAGGGTGCGGGCCATGCGTGGCTCCCGGGGCTGAAGGGCTTGGGCGAGCATGGGCCAACGCCATGCTGGCGTTCAAGCCGCGGCCTGGTTCAGCCTTAACGCGGCGACGGGCATGCGCGGGCGAAAGCCTCGCTTGCGGGCCAAAGCGCGTTTGCGGCGCAGCTACAACTTTCTACCGGCGCCAAGTTCGCTGTTGACCGTGCGGCCGCCGGCTACAATATGTAGTGGAGTATCTGCGTCATAGGACTAGACATGGCACCCCGGTCCAATTGGAAGGGCTATCTCAAGCTCTCCCTTGTCTCTGCTGCAATCGCCATCTTTCCCGCCACCTCCCAATCCGAGAAGGTGCGCTTCAACACCTTGAACCGGGCGACCGGCAACCGCCTCAAACGGCAGATGATCGATAGCGAGACGGGCGACGTCGTCGAAAGCGATGAGCAGGTCAAAGGCTATGCCGTCGGCAAGGATCAGTATGTGATCGTCGAAGACGACGAGCTTGCCAGCATCGGGATCGAAAGTTCGCGCACCGTCGATATCGAGCGCTTCGTGCCGAAAGCCACAATTGACGATCGCTACCGCGACACGCCCTATTATCTGGCCCCTGAAGATCAGGTCGGCCAAGAGGCGTTTGCGGTCATTCGCGATGCGATGAAGAAGAAGAAGATGGTCGGCATAGCCAGGGTGGTGATGGCGCGGCGTGAGCGCATCATGATGCTGGAGCCGTTCGGCAAAGGCTTGATGGGGACCACGCTTCTTTATCCCTATGAGATCCGCGGCGAAGAATCCGTGTTCGAGGAAATCCCAGACCTGAAGTTGCCCGAGCAGATGGTGGGCCTCGCCGAAGAGATCATCGACCGCATGACCGGCAACTTCGAGCCGGAAAAATTTGAAGACCGCTATGAGAACGCGATGATCGAGCTGATCCGCTCCAAGCAGGCAGGTCTGCCCACCAAGGTCGAGAAGGCGCCGGCGCGCGCCGCCAACGTGGTCAACCTGATGGATGCCTTGCGACGCAGCGTCGAGGCGGATCAAGGCGGCAAGCGCAAGGCGAAGGCAGCGCCGGCCAAGCGAGCGCCGGTGCAGGCCCCGACGCCGGCCAAACGCAAGGCCAAGGGTTGATGGCTGCGCGACCGCCAGGCTCGGTGCGCCGGCGGATCGAGTTCGACGCAGAGACTTGGCACGCCCTGCATCAGCTCTCGCTCGCCAGCATGAAGTCTGTCCAGGAGCTTGCGGAAGAGGCTTTCCGCGATCTGTTGAAAAAGCACCGCCAACCCACAACGCTCAAAGAGATGCTGCGCGACAGCGTGCGCATGCAGCCCGCCAACGACCCTCCGCCCGCGCGACGCCGCACGCCGAAGGCGAAGTGAGATCGCGTTGCGAGCGCACTATCGTGCGGCGGCACACTGGCGTTTATGGTGCCGCGGCCTGAGCTTTCACCGCAGCAGCCTTGGGCGGACCTCCTGCAGCGGCGCCGGTGGTGCTGGCCGGCGCGAGGTCGATGGGCCTTTGCCTTAGCGAAGCAAAATGGGCCGCAACGGGGAACCAGGATCGCAACTGTGCCGTTTCGTCCTAGTGCACAGCACCGGTTCCGATCGAGCCGCATCGCCAGCGGGGTGCGGCGGCACCGCAGCAGGCCTTGAGAGAGCGGGCCTGGCGATCAGTTGCGCGTCGCAACACTCGTGGGCCTGGAACCTGGAGGGCCTGGAGGGCTCTTGAGACATGGATGATGCCAAGCAGAAGAAAGTCGACAGGGCCTTAGACCAGACCTTTCCCGCCAGCGATCCGCCGGCCTCAAACCAGGCCACCGGCACCGAGCCGCCGGCGCGACCAGCGAGCCGGCAGGCGCCGCTCATCAGCAAGGAGCAAATCGAGGCGGCGGCCGGACAGCAACGTCGGGCGCGCAAGCGCCATCGCGGTGTAGGGCAGGACGGTTTGCACCCAGACGATGCCATCGACGCGGGCGATGACCAAGGCCTTGGGCGCGCAGGCGTGGAGCCAAAGCCGCGCCGTCAGGAGTAGCCGGGCGAAATACGCGCGCGCGCCCCGTGTGCCAGCATCGCCCGACAGCGATCGCCGGCGCTTGCGACGGGTCCTGGTGGTTTTCCACAGAAGGAATGGGCTCGAGCGGGACGATGGCCTTGGTCCGTGCGTTATAAGACACAGTGACGTTGGCATCCTCGCCGTAGGGGGTTTGTCATGCGCGCCGTGCGCTCGTGCCTCACCATTTTTGGGTTTACCGCCATTTTCGTCGGCTTGACGCTGATGAGCGCGTTGGTCATAGGCGCCGTGCGCGGCCAGTTCTAGCGAGTCTCGGCGACGCCAGCCGAAGGCGTCATTGAACGCTTTTCAGGCAAGCGGCGCCGTGGCAACACCCTCGTTGCCCCTTGGCGCCGAGGCCGCCGGGCCATGCGACGGTAGCGTTGGTGACCTTGGGCGTCCAGTCGGGACGGACCTCGGACAAACAGTACGTGAAGTTCTAGGTTGTGCCCGACCCATCCGAGCGATCACGATGGCGATAGCTTGCCTCGGCAGCTTGACGCCCGCATTGAGCTGCTGGATCGTCATTTTTGCCAGCCAGCCCGGCGCACCTCATGGTTGCTCGACGACATGCAGCAAGACCCGACGGCGACCGCCGAAGCCCTCAAGTTCTTTGCCTGGTCATACGCCAAAGGGCACAAGATGGTGGACGAAACTCGATTATGTGCCGATGCCTGATAAGGTCGTGGCCGACATCGAAAAGATGTAGTCGGCAGAGATCAAGGATGCCACGGGCAAGTCGTTATTCGTTGCAAGCAAGCAGCGCCAACGAGCGCAGAAAGAGGCGCCGGCGGGCGCCTCTTCCCTGTTGGGTGATAGCGTCGGAGCTTAGGCGCGGCGGCCGCCGCGCCAAGTTGGCGGGAGGCCAGGGTGGCCGAGGCAGCTTTGCGACAGGAAGCGGCTGAGGTGGCCATACCCTCGCGCGCCCAGGTCTTGGTGCGGATGCGTCTTGCCGACAAGGCGTTCCAGTACCTGACGCACGCCACCGCCCTCGGGGTCCTAGGGCTACTCGGGTGCATTATTGTCGCCCTCATCATCGGCTCGCTACCGGCGTTGCGCACCTTCGGTTTCGACTTCCTGCTGACGCAGAGATGGAACCCCGTCACCGAAAAGTTCGGGGCGCTGGCGCCGATCTACGGCACGATCGTCACCTCCGCGATCGCCATGGCGATCGCCGTGCCGATCGGCTTGCTGGTGGCGATGTTTCTGACCGAGTTGTGCCCGCTGTGGCTGCGGTGGCCGATTGCAATCGCCGTCGAGCTCCTGGCCGGCATCCCCAGCATCATTTACGGCATCTGGGGCTTGTTCGTGTTTGCCCCATTTCTCCAGGCACACGTGCAGCCGCTGCTGATTGACGTTTTCGGCGAGGTGCCAATCCTGTCGTCGCTGTTCGCCGGCCCGCCCTACGGCATCGGCACGCTGACCGCGGGTCTGATCCTGGCCATCATGGTTTTGCCCTTCATCACCTCGATTTCGCGCGACGTGTTCGAGGCGGTACCGGCGGTGCTGAAAGAGTCCGCCTATGGGCTCGGCTGCACCACCTGGGAAGTGTTCCGCAACGTCGTGCTGCCCTACACCCGCGTCGGCGTCATCGGCGGTGTCATGCTCGGGCTCGGGCGCGCGCTCGGCGAGACGATGGCCGTCACCTTTGTGATCGGCAACGCGCACAAAATTGCCCCCTCGATCCTGGCTCCCGGCACCACCATCTCGGCCACCATCGCCAACGAATTCACCGAAGCCGTTGGCGACCTTTATACCTCCTCGCTGATTGCCCTCGGTCTCATTCTGTTTGCCATCACCCTCGTGGTGCTCGCCCTGGCGCGCTACATGCTGCGGCGGGTCGAGCGCCGGTTGGGAGCCTAAAGCATGCGCGCCTCCCTTTATGCCCGTCGCCGCCGCCGCAACGCCGTTGCCATGAGCCTGTCTTTGCTGGCCACAATGATTGGGCTGGGTTGGTTGGTGCTGATCCTGGGGGTGCTGCTTTGGCAAGGCCTGAGCGGCTTGTCGCTCAAAGTCTTCACGGAAATGACGCCGCCGCCGGGTTCGGACGGCGGCTTGCTCAACCCGATCCTCGGCAGCCTGATCATGACGGGGCTTGCCGTGCTGATCGGCACCCCGGTCGGCATTCTGGCCGGGACCTACATGGCCGAATACGGCCGCTACGCGCGCACGACCACGGTCGTGCGGTTCATCAATGATATCCTGCTCAGCGCGCCTTCGATCATCATCGGGCTGTTCATCTACGAAGTCATGGTCGCCCCCATGGGGCATTTCTCGGCGGTGGCGGGAGCCGTTGCCCTGGCCGTAATCGTCGTGCCTGTGGTCATTCGCACCACCGAGGACATGCTGCTGTTGGTGCCAAACCCGCTACGCGAGGCCGCGGCGGCGCTCGGCATGCCACGCGCCTACATCATCCGGCACGTCGCCTACCGGGCCGCTAAGGCGGGCATCGTCACCGGCGTGCTGTTGGCCATTGCCCGCATCAGCGGCGAGACGGCACCGCTCCTGTTCACCGCCCTCAATAATCAATTCTGGAGCACCAATCTCAATGCTCCCATGGCCAGCCTGCCGGCCGTCATTTTCCAGTTCGCACTCAGTCCCTATGCCGAATGGCAAAAGCTCGCCTGGACCGGCGCCTTGATCATTACGCTTGCAGTTTTGACGCTCAGCATCGTTGCCCGCGTGGTAACAGCATCGAGAAGGCCGTCATGAACGTCGCGATGGTTAATACACCTCAAGTCAACCGCATCGCCGCGGATGCGTCTGGGCTCAGCGAGCGGATCTCGATCCGTAAGCTCGATTTCTATTATGGCGATAGCCGCGCTCTCAAGGCGATCAGCCTGCCGCTTTATGACCGGAAGGTGACGGCCTTCATTGGTCCGTCCGGATGCGGCAAGTCGACGTTGCTGCGCGTCTTGAACAGGATGTACGACCTCTACCCCAATCAGCGTGCCGAAGGCGAAGTGCTGTTCGACGGCGCCAATATCATATCCCCCAAGCAGGACCTCAATTTGTTGCGCGCGCGCATCGGCATGGTGTTCCAGAAGCCGACGCCGTTTCCGATGACGATCTATGACAACATCGCCTTCGGCATTCGCTTGTACGAGCGCCTGTCGAAATCCGAGGTTGATGGTCGCGTCGAGGAGTCCCTCAGGCGCGCGGGACTTTGGAACGAGGTCAAGGACAAGCTGCAGGCCAATGGTTTAAGCCTCTCCGGCGGCCAGCAGCAGCGCTTGTGCATCGCGCGCACCGTCGCGGTGCGGCCTGAGGTGATCCTGCTCGACGAGCCCTGCTCGGCGCTGGATCCGATTTCGACGGCCAAGATCGAGGAGTTGATCGAGGAGCTCAAGGCCGACTACACGATCATTATTGTCACGCACAACATGCAGCAGGCCGCCCGCGTCTCGGAATTCACTGCCTTCATGTATCTGGGCGAGTTGATCGAATTCGGCGACACGCAAAAGATCTTCACCACCCCCAACGATTTGCGCACGCAGGACTACATCACGGGCCGCTTCGGCTAAGGCCAAGCGAGGTTCGAAAAGGACCAGCAATGAACGAACATACCGTCAAGTCTTTCGACCAGGAATTGCAGCTGCTCGACAAGAAGGTCGCGCAGATGGGTGGTCTCGCCGAGCGTCTGTTGGGCAACGCCTTCGATGCCCTCGAGCGGCGTGACCCGAAACTGGCAGAGAACACGGTGGCGAGTGATCGCGCCGTCGATCAGCTCGAACGTGAGCTACAGGACCAGACGATCCTCATGATCGCGCGCCGGCAGCCCATGGCCAACGATCTGCGGCATATCATGACCGTATTGAAGATTGCCGGCGACCTGGAGCGGATCGGCGATCTGGCCAAGAATATCGCCAAACGGGCGCTGGCCGTCTCGGGGGAAAGCCATCCCAAGCCGCTGATGACCGGGCTCAAGCACATGGTGGAGCTCGCGCTGCATCAGTTGAAGGACGTGCTTGATGCCTACGCCGAACTCGACGCCGACAAGGCGCTGGGGGTCTGGCGCCAAGACGAGCGCATCGATGCCATGTACAATTCGATCTTTCGCGAGCTGCTCACCTATATGATGGAGGACCCGCGCAATATCGGCCTTTGTACCCACCTGTTGTTCGGCGCCAAGAATATCGAGCGCGTCGGCGACCATACCACCAACATAGCCGAAAACGTCTACTATCTGGTGCACGGTACAACGCTCACCGACGATCGGCCCAAGGGCGATGACACCAGCTCAACCCTCATTCGCAAGGAGTAGCAGGTGATGCCAGGCGGCATCGACATGTCTCCGCGCGTCCTCGTGGTGGAGGATGATGCCGCCATTGCCGAGCTTCTCCGCTACAACCTCGAGGCGGAGGGCTATCGGCCCACGGTCGTGCCCAGCGGCGAGGAGGCGGAGCTGCAGGTGGCGGAGGATCGCTTCGATCTTGCCATCGTTGATTGGATGCTGCCCGGCCTGTCCGGCATCGAGCTCTGCCGCCGCCTGCGGCGGCGGGACGATACCCGCAGCGTGCCAATCCTGATGCTGACGGCGCGCGGCGAGGAAAACGATCGCGTGCGCGGGTTCGGCATGGGCGCCGATGACTACGTCGTCAAGCCGTTCTCGCTGCCGGAGTTGCTGGCGCGCGTCAAAGCGCTGTTGCGGCGCGCCTCGCCCAATCGCGTCGCCGACGCACTGCAGGGCGATGATATCGTGCTCGATCGGTTGGCGCATCGCGTCACCCGTGGCGGCCGCGAGGTGCGCCTCGGCCCGACCGAGTACAAGCTCCTCGCCTACTTCATGGAGAATGCAGGCCGCGTATTGTCGCGCCAGCAGCTGCTCGATGGGGTTTGGGGACGCGATGCCTTCATCGACGGGCGCACCGTCGACGTCCACGTCGGGCGGCTGCGCAAGGCCCTGATGCAATACGGGCAAGTCGATCCCGTTCGCACCGTGCGCGGCGCTGGATACGCCTTTGGTGCCGATAGCCGCAGCGTCCAATCGGTCGCATCCTCCAAGCCCGTGGCGTAACCGCGATCGCCCGGTAGTGGGCGGTGACGACTGATCAATTTTCCGCAAGCCCGGGCCCCCAGTGCAACCTCCGGCTGCGCCGGGCGTTGTCGCTGCAGTCAGCAGGAGGCCAAAGGTATCATGCGCGCGCGATTGCTTGGTCTATTTGCCCTGGCCTGCGCCGGGCTACCGGCCTCGGCACAGGAACTGGCGGAGATCGGCAATCTCACCTGCAGCCTGGCCGAACAGAGCGGCTCGCCGGACACCGAAGCCGGCATTGGGCAGGCGCGGGACATGCTGTGCACCTTCAAACCCGCCACGCGGGGAGCGGAGGAAACCTATACCGGAATCTTGCAAAGCGCTGGCGACGAACGCCCCTTCGACAAGGGCGTGCTGATGTGGACGGTGAAAGGCCCGGCGGCAACCGAAATTCAGCCCGGATTGTTGCAGCAATCGTTTACCGTGGATGCGGCGGCTGCTGCCAACCAGATTGCCCCGCTGGTCGGCGAGAAAAGCCCCATTGTGTTGCTGGCGGCGAAAAAGGAAATGCAGCAGGTACCGGACGCCGACTCCGCCAAACCGACGACCGTGATCATCACGATTGTGCTAAAACTGAAGTCCAGCCCGGCCTGAGCGGGAAAGGCGCAAATGCGTTTTCCCGCAGCGCTGCCCAGGCGAGGCGGGCCGGGAGCCGCTAGTGACTGCTAGCGCGCCTGGCGTTTGGGTTGGACCGGCGGCCGCTCCGCCGGCACATCGTCCTCGGCCCAGGTCAGCCCCTTGTAGTTGAAGCCCTCCTCGATCGTGGGCTTGACGATCTTGAAGTAGGGGGAAAGGTCGAAGTCGGCCGGTGCGTAGAGGCTGTGGTGCCGGATGTGCAGGATCTCGCTGCGCTGAAAGCGCGTGACGCCCCGCTTTGCGCTTTCGCGACGCTCCACGCGCGGCAGGATCGGATAGCGCACCCGGCCGAAGGCGTCCGCGATCAGGGTCGAGCAGATGGCGCGGGTCGGCTCGCCCGATCCGAGCGCGATCATGCGCCGGCGCCAACGGGCGGGGATGGGGGGTTCGGGCAGCAGATAGCGCAGAAGATCGATGATGTTGCGCATATCGTATTGCGTACCGAGCCGCGAGACCATGTAGGCCAGCACGTCCTCGCGATCGGCTTCGGTGAGGCCAATGGGGCGGCAGATGCGGGTATGGAAGCGGTCGTATTTGGAAAGCGGTGCCGATACGCAGCCTTCGCCCAGGTTCACCTCGATCAACACGTGCGGTTCGGCGCCGTCGCTCGGCAGATCAAACCAGTCGCCAACGTAAATGGCCGCGTGCGACCAGGTCGATTGGGTCAGGTACTTGATGGCGGTCGAGAGCTTGCTGCCGCCGGCGACCAAGAGAACGTCGGCCGGGCGCAACACGCGCCGCAGCGCCACGGGGTTCGATGGCACGTGTGGTTCCTGGCCAGGAACCTCGCGTCGCAAGCGCTCGCCGAGCTTGCGGCCGAACCAGTCCAAAAACGAATCGAATGCCGTCATGGCTCAATTATCGCACGGCAAAGATCAGCTTCGCATGCGGCCGATTCGGCAAGGATTTGCTGGGCCTAGTGAGCTCGTGTGGCGTCCAGCGTGCGCACCGCGTCGGCCACGGCAGGCACCATCGCTTGGCAAGGCTTCGCCGCCTTGCGCCACCGCGCCCCCGGGACGATGAGAATTGCTCATCCTTGAGCAGCATTGAGGATGCCCTTGCGCCTTTGCCCGCCATCCGACCCCACGACCCTTCGCCGCGGCCAAGGCAGCGAATGGGCCAAGTTGGCCGGTCGGCTTTCGAGCTTGCCTCCAGATGCCCGTGTGCGCAGGGACTGCGGCATGAAGATGTCGCTTTTTTTGGGGCGAAGGCATGCAAAGCCGCCATGGGCCGCACCAGGTTGAGTAACGATCCCCGGCATGAAGCCGGGGTGCGCGTGCGGCGCCGGTGGAAACTTGCTTGAGCGCATTGAGCCCTTGCCGCTTGTGGTTCGCCGGCGGTCGTGTCCGCCCGCCGGTGGTGGGTCTCAGCCGGCGGGCGCGGGCGGTAAGCCGAGCCTGGCCAGCACCGTTTCCGTCGTCTGTCGACAGCGTTCGCCGTCAAAGGGGAAAGTGTCGCTCAAAGCCGAGGCCAGCTGGGCATCCAGCGCCCGGCGTAGGAGCCGCCGCGCACGGTGCAGCCGCGTTTTCACGGTTGCCGGCGACAAGGCGAGCACGCCCGCGGTTTCTGCGACGCTCATGGCCTCGATGTCGCGCATCACGAACACGGCCCGGAAGCCGTCGGGCAGCTCGTCGATGGCATGCTCGATGAGCTGGCGGATCTGCTTGAGCGCGGCGCCACGCTCGGGATCGGTGTGGGTGGGCATCTGGGGAAAGGCGATAACGTGCGCGTTGGTTCGGGGAGCCGCATCGAGAACCGACAACTCGAGGCTGGGCCGACGGCGGCGCAGCCGCCCCAGCGCTTCGTTGACGGCAATGCGTGTGAGCCACGTGGCAAGACTGGATTCGGCGCGAAATTCTGCCAGCTTGCCGAAGGCAACGACGTAGACCTGCTGGACGACGTCCTCGGCTTCGGCATCGTCGTCAAGGATGGAGCGCGCCACCCGATAAAGGCGACGGTTGTTGCGCTGCATGATCAGACGGAAGGCTTTGCCGTGGCGTTGGTGCGCAAGCCGGGCGAGCTCGGCGTCTTCGAGCCTTTCCAGATTTTCCGGCGGTCTGGCGCGTAAGCTCGGCATTGCCCTATCTCCCAACCACACGCGTGCTGCCGTCAGAGCCTTGCCGCACCCGCCGGCCTCGTCCGATCGAGGTCGATGGCTGCCAGGAACTCCTGGCGCGTCTCCGGTCGGTCGCGAAAGACGCCCAGCATGCGGCTGGTGAGCAGGCTCGCGCCCGGTTGGCGCACGCCCCTGCTGGTCATGCAGCCGTGCCTCGCTTCTACCACCACCGCCGCACCTTGTGGCGCCAATACGCCATAGAGCGTGTCGGCGATTTGCGCGGTCATCTTTTCCTGGGTCTGCAGTCGCCCGGCGAAGACTTGCACAAGGCGCACCAGCTTGGAAATGCCGACCACCTTGTTGCGTGGCAGGTAACCGATGTGTACCCGTCCGCTGATCGGCGCCATGTGGTGTTCGCAATGCGACTGAAAATCGATGTCGCGCATCACCACCATCTCGTCGTAGCCGGCGACCTCCTCGAAGGTGCGCCGCAGATGCTCGGCGGGGTCCTGGTGGTAGCCGGCGAACCACTGCTGAAAGGCGCGCACCACCCGGGCCGGCGTCTCCAGCAGCCCTTCGCGGCTGGGGTCGTCGCCGGCCCAACGAATGAGGGTCTCAACCGCCCGTTCGGCCTCCGCACGCGTGGGACGATCCGTCGGCGCCGTCCGTCCCGCGCTCGATGGCGCCACGGTGGGAATTAGCGATTGCACGTCTCTTGCCAGCCCGTTCATAGGTCGACCTCGCCCTCTCGCATTGGGGGTTGTGCCGCATTGGATGTTCCGATCGCACGATTGGTTCCCACCTCAGCCTGTGCCTTAAGCGGCTTGGAACCTTTCGCGCCTTTGCGCATCTATGCGTTTGCCAAGTGGCCAAGCACGGCCAAGCGATGTGGCTGGTGCAGGAGGTTGCGCAGGAGGTCAGCATGGGATCCGCACAGGGGCAGCCGGCAGGGCTCGACCTGACTAATGGCATCGCCAGCGAGGAGCTCGACGATGGCCGTATGCTCGCGGGCCACGTCGGGGACAACGCCGTCCTGCTGGCGCGCTGCGGCAAAGAGGTCTTTGCCGTCGACGCCAAGTGCACTCATTACGGGGGCCCCCTCGCCGATGGGCTGCTGGTCGCGGCCACCGTGCGCTGCCCATGGCATCACGCCTGTTTTAACCTCGCCAACGGCGAGGCGCTCAACGCCCCGGCGTTTTCGCCGCTAGGGTGCTGGCTGGTGGAAGAACGCGATGGCCGGCTCTTTGTGCACCGCAAGAAAGCGACCCTGCCGGAGACCGAAAACTTGCCTGTGGGCGCGACGGCGCCCGACCGCATCGTCATCGTGGGCGGCGGGGGGGCGGGCTTCGCGGCCGCCGATATGCTGCGCCGTCTTAACTACCAGGGCGCTATTAGCTTGCTCAGCGCTGACGACGCTGCGCCCGTCGATCGGCCCAACCTGTCGAAGGACTATCTGGCCGGCCATGCGCCCGAGGATTGGCTGCCGTTGCGACCCGACGCCTACTACGGCGAGCAAGGCATTCACCTGCGCCTTAAGGCCAATGTCATGGCCGTCGATCTGCGCGCCAAAGCGGTGGTGCTGGCCGGGGGCGAAAGGGTTGGCTACGACCGGTTGCTGTTGGCGACGGGTGCCGAGCCCGTGCGGCTATCGATTCCCGGTGCGAGCCTGCCCCACGTGCACGTGCTGCGCTCGCTCGCCGACTGCAAAAGCATCATCGCGACGGCCGCGGCGGCCAAGCGGGCAGTCGTGTTGGGTGCGAGCTTCATCGGGCTCGAGGTTGCAGCCTCCCTGCGCGCCCGCGGGCTCGAGGTGCACGTGGTGGCGCCGGAGACGCGGCCGATGCAGCGCCTGCTCGGGCCGCAACTCGGCGAGTTCGTGCGCTTGCTGCACCTCGAACACGGCATCGTCTTCCACCTGCCGGATGTCGCGACCGCCATTACCAGCAAGCAGGTCGAGCTGAAGAGCGCCACGAGGCTTGAGGCGGATCTCGTCGTGGCGGGTGTCGGCGTAAAACCGCGCCTCGAGCTGGCCCAGCAGGCCGGCCTCCCTCTCGACCGCGGCGTCCTTGTCGACGGCTGCCTGGAAACGGGCGTGCCTGGTGTCTTTGCCGCCGGCGACATCGCCCGCTGCCCGGATCCTCGAAGCGGCGGCAGCCTGCGCGTTGAGCATTGGGTGGTGGCCGAGCGACAAGCGCAGGTTGCCGCTCGCAACATGCTGGGCCTAGGGCAAAAATTCACGGCCGTGCCGTTCTTCTGGAGCCAGCATTATGACGTGGCGATCAACTATGTGGGTCACGCCGAGCGTTGGGATGACATCGAGGTTGCCGGCGACCCGGCGGCAAGGGACTGTCTGGTGCGCTATCGGTTGGGCGGCCGGACGCTGGCGGTCGCCTCGATCAACCGCGACGTCGCCAGCCTTGAAGCGGAACTGGCGATGGAGCGCGAGGGCTGAGATGGTGGCGGCGCCTCGATCGGCCACGCTGGCGTGGCGGCGGCCGCGCGGGCCCATGGGCGTGCGCTGGGGTTGTGGTTGGCGGCGCCATAACGCCGCCAAAAGACCTCCGCGGCAACGACGGCTGACGGAGCCGCTGGCGTTTGCCGACCAGCAGCGGCTAAAGTGTCGGCTCGACCGTGGCGAGGTGGGGCCGTGATCACTTGGATTGCCGTCATCGCAGCCAGTTTCGTTGGGCTATTGCCGCAGGCGGCCTCGTCACAATCAGCACCGGCCAAGCAGGAGGAAGCGCTCATGTCGCAACAAGTCAAAGCCGAGTTGGCGCCGACGGGCGTGCTGCGCGCGGGCATCAACCTGTCGAATTTCCTGCTGGTAACGGGCAAGACGGACACCGGTGATCCCGTCGGCGTGGCGCCCGACATGGCCAGCGAAATCGCCAGGCGTCTGGGCGTGCCGGTACGATTTGTCACTTACAAGACGCCCGGCGAACTGGCGGACATGGCAGACACGGGTGCCTGGGATATCGGTTTGATCGGCGCCGAGCCGCAGCGCGCCGAGAAGATCGCCTTCACGCCGGCCTACGTGGAGATCGAGGCAACCTATCTGGTGCCGGCGGGCTCGACCCTGAAGTCGATCGCCGACGTCGACCGTCCCGGGGTGCGCATCGCCGTGACCGGCCGCAGCGCCTATGGCCTCTGGCTCGATCGCAACATCAAACAGGCCCAACTGGTGAAATCGGGCACGCTCGACAGCGCCTACGAGCAGTTCGTGACCGACAAGCTCGACGCGCTGGCAGGACTGCGGCCGCGGCTGTTGTCGGATGTGGAAAAGCTGCCCGGCGCACGCATCCTCGATGGCCAGTTCACGGCCGTACAGCAGGCCGTGGGAACGGCGCGCCGCAACGGTGCGGCCGCCGACTATCTGCGCAGCTTCGTCGCGGAGGTGAAGGCCACGGGGTTTGTCGGCCGCTTGATCGAGATGCACAAGGTGCGCGGTCTCTCCGTGGCGCCTCCCGCCTAGGGGGGACCGCCCCGATTCTGTCGGGAGGCCTGACGGTCTCGCCGCCCGCGGCACCGCGAGGGCGAGGGCCGCCGTACTCGGAGCGGCGCAGGGTCTGGCGGGGATCGTGAGCCCTTGAGCGGCAAGGCCACCACGCGGGGTCCTTAGCCGCCGGGGGGCGGCGGGTCTGCGCCCTGGCCCAGGAGCGAGCTGGGAGCGCCGGAAAAGCCGCGCCAGAGGCCGCGTCGGGGCCACCGGGAGCCGACTCGGATCCCCGCTTGTCCGGGGGCAGCGCCCACGAAAGACCTCGCCGCTTACCCAATCCCGCCCAGATTACAATCTACATCAAACGCTTAAGGCTGGCCTCGAGGGATGGTGTAAAGCGCCTCCTGGGACACTCAAGGGACTTGAGTTCGCGTGGATTGCCGATCGTGGCAGAGCCGGGTGGTGCTTGCGCTGGTGGCCCTCGTCTATCTCATGATGGGGCGGGCCGTTGCCGCCGATAGCATCAGCGCCGTGGAGGTGGTGGGCAACCGCACCGTCGACGCCGCCTCGATCCGCAGCCACCTGCGTCTTGGCAACGGGGGCACGATTACGCCCGCCCAGATCGACGAAGCTCTAAAAGCGCTCTTTGCCACCGGGCATTTCTCCGACGTGCGCATCGACCGTAAAGGCGGCAAGCTCGTCATCAGCGTCACGGAGAATCCGGTGATCGCCAGCATTGCCTTCCAAGGCAATGCCAATGCCGACAAATCCAAGCTCGAGCCGCTTATCGCGCTCAAGGCCCGCGCCCGCTACACGGCGGCCAAGGCGCACGCCGATGCCGTCAAGCTTCGTGACTACTACCGCAGCCTGGGCAGGCTCGCGACCGAGGTCGAACCAAAGCTCAGCAAGCGTCCGGATGGGCAGGTCGAGATCGTGTTCGCCATCAAGGAGGCCGAGGTCACCAAGATCGACAATATTGTCTTCATCGGCAATCGAAGTTTTACCGATCGCCAGCTGCGTGACGTCATCACCACCAGTCAATCGGGCTGGTTCGACATCCTGAAAACGGCCGCCTTCTACGATCCCGAGCGCATCAAGCAGGATCAGGATCTGCTGCGGCAGTTCTACCTCAAGAACGGCTTTCCCGATGTGCGGGTAGTGACCGCGGACGCAAACAAGAACGAGCAGGGCACCGGCTATGCGATCGCGTTCACGATCGAGGAAGGGGAGCGCTACGCCTTCGGGCCGACCACGATCGAATCGAGCATCGCCAAGGTCGATACGGCATCGCTGCAATCCTCCGTCACCATCAAGCCGGGCTCTACCTATAATGCGGAGCAGGTGGATAAGTCCGTCGAGCGCATGACCCTGATGCTGAGCGATCAAGGGCATGCGTCCGCCAATGTTCGCGTTGTGCCCAAGCGCGATCAGGCAACCCGCACCATCACCATGGCCATCGAGGTGAAGGAGGGCACGCCGGTTTATGTCGAGCGCATCGAGGTCGCCGGCAACACGCAAACCAAGGACTTTGTCATCCGCCGCGAGCTGCGCTTTGCCGAGGGTGACGTGGTCAACGCCTTTATCCTCGAGCGGGCCCGCAAGCGCGTGCAGGCATTGGGCTTTTTCAAGAAGGTCACGCTGAAGCGAAAGATCGGCTCGAGCCAGGACCGCGTCGTCATCACGGTGGAGGTGATCGAGGACGATACGCGCAACATCGCCTTCGGCGCGGGCTACTCGACCTCGGAAGGTATCGTCGGCGATATTGCGGTGAGCGAACGCAATCTCTTCGGCAACGGCCAAGCGTTGCGCGTAAAGCTGACGGGCAGCGCCACGCGCTTCCAGGCCGAAGTCGGCTTCACCGAACCACGCTTGTTCGGCAGCAACTACGCCGGCGGCTTTGACATCTTCTACAGGGATACCGACTACACCACGCAGTCGTCGTTCAAGAGCCAGAGGGTCGGCGGCGACCTGCGGCTTGGCTATCAGATCACCGACGAATGGTCGGGCAGCGTCAATTATACGTTCTCGCGCAACACCATCTACGACGTCGGCGCCAATGCTTCCGCCGCAATCAAGGAGGCGGTGCCCGGGTTTCCCAATGTTTCCTCCAACACCTACGATACCTCGTCCGTCGGCTACAGCGTGGCCTACGATACGCGCAACAACAAGCGGCGACCGACGGAGGGCCTCTACTACACCTTATCGCAGGATCTGGCCGGCCTTGGCGGCGACGTGCGCTATCTGCGGTCGGTGGGAGACGCCCGCGCCTACTACCCCGTTTCCGATACCATCACGGCGGCGGGTCGCGTCACGGGCGGCGTGATCGGCGGCTGGGGAGGGCAGGATGTGAAGCTCCTCGATCTGTTCTATCGGGGCAGCGAGACCGTGCGTGGCTTTGCCTATTCCGGTATCGGGCCGCGCGACATCCTGAGCCCCAACAAAGACGCGCTGGGCGGGCGCATGTATTTCGCGACCACCGCCGAACTGTTGTTCCAGATCCCCTACCTGCCGCAGGATTTCGGTCTGCGTGGCGCCGTGTTCGCCGATGCGGGCTCGCTCTGGGGTGTCAACAAGACCGCGGCATCGCTCCCGGGTCTTGCCGGCAATTCGCTGGCGCCGCGCGCTTCGGTGGGTATGGGATTGGCCTGGGATTCGCCGCTCGGTGCGCTGAGGGCGGACTATGCCTTCCCGATCGTCAAGCAGCCCTTCGACAAGACGCAGGCTTTCAGCTTCGGCCTGAGCCCCTTCTAGCTTTGCGCCAGAAAGTAGCTAGCGCCCGTTTGCCGAGCGTGCCGCGGCGCGGCGCTCGCGCGCCAACAAAATCTCGCTCACCGCGGTGTTTTGCTTCCAGGCCGGCCAGGAACGATGATATGGCCGCCCCAAGCGGAGGCGGGCGGGTCGATGCCCGCAATGATCAATGGCTGGCCGACGGCAGACGGCCTCCAGGTCGATGTCACGATGGAGCGGTAATGGCGATGGGTAGCATGAACGGGGCGGAAAGTTTGGTGCGCACCCTGCTTGCCGGGGGCGTGAACGTCTGCTTCACCAATCCTGGCACCTCGGAAATGCACTTCGTTGCGGCCCTCGACAAGGTGCCAGGCATGCGTTGCGTGCTGGGCCTGTTCGAAGGCGTCGTCACCGGCGCAGCCGACGGTTACTACCGCATGCTGGGGCAGCCGGCTTCGACCTTGTTGCACTTGGGGCCGGGCCTCGCCAATGGGCTCGCCAATCTGCACAACGCCAAGAAGGCCAACTCCGGCATCGTCAACATCGTCGGCGAGCACGCCACCTATCACATTGCCCATGACGCCCCGCTGACCTCGGACATCCAGGGTCTGGCCGCGCCAATGTCGCATTGGCTGAAGACCTCGCCCAATGCGGCGAGCCTCGCACGGGATGGCGCGCTCGCCATTGCGGCCGCGCGCCAGACGCCCGGACAGATCGCCACCCTCATTTTGCCGGCGGATACGGCCTGGAATGCGGCCGATGGCATCGCCGAGCCGGCGCCGGATGCGCCGGTCCGGAACGTTTCGCAGGGCGCGATCGAGGTGGCCGCGGCGATGCTGCGCGCCGGCGAGCGCGCCAGCCTGCTGCTGGGCGGCGCTGCCTTGCGCCAGCGCTGCCTCGAATTGGCCGGCAAGATCGCGGCCAAAACCGGTTGCGGCATTCTAACGGAGGGCGCCAACACCCGGTTGGAGCGCGGCGCTGGGCGCGTTCAGGTCGAGCGCATTCCCTATGTCGTCGACAAGGCGCTCGCCGTCCTGCGCGCCGCCGGTAACCTCGTGCTGGTCGGCGCCCGCCAACCGGTGGCGTTTTTTGCCTATCCCGACAAGCCTAGCCTGCTGATGGCCGAGGGTACCCGCTCCAGCACGCTTGCGGGCCTCGACGAGGACATCGAAGGGGCGCTTGAGGCACTGGCGGTGGAACTCGGGGCCATCGAGACGGCGCCGGCCGGCTTGGCGCGGCCGCGTCGGCCGGCGCTTCCGGCAGGCGCCATCACTCCCGCCGCCATCGCCGCGGTCCTTGGCGCCATGCTGCCGGAGAACGCCATTGTCGTCGACGAAAGCGTCAGCACGGGGCGCGAGTTCTTTCCCGAGACGGCCGGTGCGCCGCCGCACGATTGGCTCAACAACAGGGGCGGTTCGATCGGCTACGGCATGCCGGTGGCGATCGGCGCGGCGATCGCCTGTCCGGAGCGCAAGGTGATCGCGCTGGAGGGTGATGGCAGCGCCATGTACACGCTGCAGTCGCTGTGGACGATGGCCCGGGAAGGGCTCGACATTACGGTGCTGATCCTCGCCAATGGCAGCTACAACATTTTGCGTGGCGAACTGGCAAACGTCGGCGTCAAGAATCCGGGGCCGCGCGCCGTGGACATGCTTTCGCTCCGGCGCCCGGACCTCGATTGGGTCAGCCTTGCCCGGGGCATGGGGGTGGAGGCCGCACGCGCCAAAGACTGCGAGCAGTTGATCAAGGGATTGAACGCCGGCCTGCGTTCCGGCGGACCCTACCTTATCGAGGTGGCGCTCTAGACGCGACTCGCACCAGGCTTCAGGCGCGCTGCAGCGTCAGGATGGACCAGCCGGCGCGCCGCTCCCAGCCCATAAGACGAAAGTCGGCAGCGCGATAGGCCATGGCGACCTCGCGGGCCTGATGGTTCAAAAGGCCTGAGAGGACGGCGAAACCACCCGGAGCAATGGCGTGGCGCATCGGCGCGGCGAGCCGCACCAGGGGACGCGGCAAAATATTGGCGAGCACGAGATCGAAGGGCTGAGCTCGCCGCAACCTCGGGTGCGCGAAGGCGGTGGCCATGAGGATGGTGAGGCGGCGCCCCGTTCGGTTGAGGCGCGCGTTGGCGCGTGCGACCTCGGTGGCGATCGGATCATTGTCGACCGCGAACACCTGGGCATCGGCCATCAGCCGGGCTGCGGCAATGGCGAGCACCCCCGTGCCGCAGCCCAGGTCGAGGACGCGGCGGAAGCGCCGCCGTCGGGTCAGGCCATCGAGTGCGACCAGGCAACCGGCCGTGGTCGGATTGTGACCGGTGCCGAACGCCTCACCCGCGTCGATCTCGATGGCGGTTTGCCGCAGTGCGAACCGGGCGCGGTCGTGGCTGCCGTGCACCAGCAAACGGCCAGCCTCGATCGGCGGCAGGGCCGCTTGCGACAAGGCCACCCAGTTGAGGTCGGGGACGGCTTCCAGCGATGGGGTGCCGAGACCGACGACATCGGCGAGCGTCCTTGCCAGCAACGCCATCGGCGGCCGCCTGTCCCAGTAGGCCTCGACCGTAAAGCGCGGCGGGCGGGCTTCGAACAGCGTAACGGCGAGCGGCTCCGGTGCGACGAGTTCGCCCAAGAGGCCCGCCGCGGTTCGTCCGGCATCGGCATCGGCGGCCTCGATGCGAAGCTTGAAAAGTGCCATGTTCGCTGGCGGCTGGCTGGGTTGTGCGCGACGTCAATGCGCGGTCATACTCGTTTCCGACGCCGCGCGAAAGCGGCGGCGACCGATAGGGGAGGGGCGAAGGTTCGATCGGGGCGCTGCACGTAAATGAGGTCTCTCAACGTGGGCTCGGTCCGGTCGTGCCCGACACGCCCATGAACGCCCCCATGAATGCCCTCTGTACGCTAGCGAGGTAAGGCCGTTGCCGGGCGGCCCAGCTGCCTTGCGCTGCGGCGCGTGCACCGGCCATCGAAGTCGACCGCTGGGCGCCGCGCGGGCGCGGCGCCTTTGATCGGTTCAGCGTGTAACGGGGCCGCCGCCAAACGGAGGCCTCTGCGTCCTCGCTGCGATTGCGGTTGCGCGGCGAGGCCGCAGCTTCGGTCTTGGTTAGAGCGGCTTGATCGCTACCTTGCGAAACTTGATCACGCCCGCCCCGTGCTGCAGGCCCAATGGCCCTTCGACGAACAGACCGTTGTGCAGTTCGACCGTCTTCTGGCCGTTCATGAGGACCGTGATCTGCCGGCCTTTGGCGGTGATCTCGAAGGTGTTCCACTTGCCGCCGGCTTTCGGCATCGGGTTCACCTCGGAGAAGTTGACGATCCCGCCGGTACCGTAGGTGGGGTCCTTGCGCTGGTCGAAGATGTTGACCTCATAGCAGGACCTGTCCACGAGCTTGCTGGGGTCCTGGCAGCGCAGGAAGATGCCGCTGTTGGCATCTTCGCTCGCCCAGAATTCGACGTGCAGCTGAAAATCCTTATAAGGGGCCTTGCTGACGAGATAGGCTGGGTCCTGACTGGTCTTCTTGTCGGCGACCACCGCGCCGTCCTCGAGGCGCCAGTTGCTCTCGCCGACCTTGTTCCAATCGCCCATGGTCTTGTCGTCGAGCAGCGTCGTCCAGCCGTCACCGGTTTGGCCCGTGGCCTGCGGCGCTAGTTCGATGACGGCTATACCCAACGCCAGGAGTCCCATAGCAAAGGGGAAGATGTGTGTCGCTAAGCGTCGCTGCATGGTCAAACTCCCTGGCACGGATAATCGGGTTTCCTCGAGCAAACGATCGCGCTTTTGCCGGTGCGATCAGCGTGCGGTATCTTTCACGCCCTCCCGTCGAACGCTGCCGATGCCCTCACGCCATCGGGCATTGTAGTCGCGTTCGCGCGCTCCCGGAAGCCAATCCACGCGAGCCGGCGGCGCGCGCACGGCGCCGACTTTTGCGCACCACACCTGTGCCTTGCGATCTTGCGCGCATACTGGCCGGTCAATCTCCCCCGGCCGCAGTCTCGGCCGCAAGGCCATCGCAGCTGGAGGGCTAAGGAGATGCTAAGCTTGGTCGGGCAATATGACTCACCTTTTGTGCGTCGCGTGGCGGTCTCGCTCACCGTCTTAGAGCTGCCCTTCGAGCGCCAGCCGCTTTCGGTCTTTGCCGATGCCGAGGCTTTGAGCTCGCGCAACCCGCTCGGGCGCGTGCCGGCCCTCCTGATCGAGGACGGCGAGTGCCTGATTGATAGTGCGGCGATCCTCGATCATCTCGACGAGCGCGTAGGCCCGCGGCGGGCATTGCTGCCGGCGGCGGGAGCGGCGCGCCGCGACGCCTTGAAGACGGTCGCGCTGGCCACCGGCATCTGCGACAAGACGGTAGCCACCGTCTACGAAAGGCGACGCGAGGCCAGCAAGCTCGACCTCGATTGGATCGGGCGCTACCGCGAGCAAATCGAGGCGGGCCTTGGCGAGCTCGACCGTCGTTCGGCACCCCAAATTTGGCCGCCGCAACGGCTGCTGCAACCGGTGATCAGTGTTGCCGCCATGCTGGGCTTTATTCGGCTGTATTTGCCGGAGGCGGCGCCGGTTGGCCGCCATCCGGCCTTGGACCGGCTGGCCGCCTGGGCGGAGGGGCAACCCGCCTTCATAGCCTGCCGACCCTCCATTGCCGAGCTTGGCGGCCCGCCCGAGGTGGCCGGCGCGGCGCTTTTGCGCTTGCAGGGCAGCGCCCAAAGCCGCTAGCAGGGAAGAGAATTTTCCGCAAGTCTGCCAAGTCAAGCCAGTCCGGGGAGTAAACCTATGCGCGTCTACTATGATCGGGATGCCGACATCAACCTCATCAAGGGCAAGAAGGTCGCCGTCATCGGCTATGGCAGTCAGGGACACGCCCACGCCCTCAATCTGCGTGACAGCGGCGTCAAGAATGTCGCCATTGCCCTGCGCAAGACCTCCGCGGGCGTAAAGAAGGCCGAGGCCGAGAAACTCAAGGTGATGGAGGTGGCCGAGGCCGCCAAGTGGGCCGACGTGATGATGATGCTCACGCCCGACGAGCTGCAGGCCGACATCTATAGGGACCACTTGCGCGACAATATGAAGGATGGTGCGGCATTGATGTTCGCGCACGGGCTCAACGTGCATTTCAGCCTGATCGAGCCCCGCGCCGATCTCGATGTCGGCATGATTGCGCCGAAGGGGCCGGGTCATACCGTGCGTTCGGAATACCAGCGCGGCGCCGGGGTGCCGTGCCTGTTGGCGATCCACCAGGACAAGAGCGGCAATGCGCACGATCTGTTTCTCTCCTACGGCGCGGCCATCGGCGGGGGGCGCGCCGGGATCATCGAGACGAGCTTCAAGGAGGAATGCGAGACCGATCTGTTCGGCGAGCAGGCGGTGCTCTGCGGCGGTTTGGTGGAGCTGATCCGCGCAGGCTATGAGACGTTGGTGGATGCGGGCTACGCACCGGAGATGGCCTACTTCGAGTGCCTGCACGAGGTGAAGTTGATTGTCGATCTCATCTATGAGGGCGGCATCGCCAACATGAACTATTCGATCTCCAATACCGCCGAGTTCGGCGAGTACGTGTCGGGCCCACGCGTCATTACCGATGCAACCAAGGCGGAGATGAAGCGCATCCTTCGCGACATCCAGTCGGGCCAATTCACCTCCATGTGGATGCAAGAATTTCGCTCTGGGCTGCCGCGCTTCAAGGCGACCCGGCGCAACAACGATGCCCATCCAATCGAGGACGTGGGTGCCAAGTTGCGCGCGATGATGCCTTGGATCAAGGAACGCGCGCTGGTCGACAAGAGCAAAAACTAGCGCTTCCTGCAAGGCGCAGGCGGCCGGCTGCGACATTCGCCGCCGGCCTTTTGCGTGCCCTCCCCCCGAGCTTGGACCAGAGGCGCGCCCGAGGCATCCGGTCGGACTAGCGGCCTCGCAGGGCCGCCGATCACAAAAATTGCGCGATCGCCTGTCCAATTCCGGCATGCCAGAGCCGTTGCCCGAGTGCCGCGGCCAGGGCGGCGGCACTTTATCGGCGTTATTATCCTGCTAGCCTCTGGCTGCTGGCCAACCGCTGGCAGGCGCAACCGTCGAGGGAAGTCGCAATGACGCCGTTTCGACCAACCGCATCGTGCCCACTCGATGGTATCACGGTCCTCGACCTGTCGCGTCTCGTCGCCGGCAACATGGTGTCGCTGCAGTTGGCCGATTTTGGCGCCGAGGTGATCAAGGTCGAGGATCCGGACCAGGGTGACCCCTTGCGCGCCTGGCGCGTCGAAGGGCATTCGCTGTTCTGGAAGGCCTACGCCCGCAACAAGTTGAGCCTGACGCTTAATCTGCGCAAACCGCAGGGCAAGGAACTGCTGCTCAATCTCATCGAGCGCAGCCAGGTTTTGATCGAGAACTATCGGCCAGGCACGCTGGAACGCATGGGGCTTGCTCCGGCCGTGCTGCACGCGCGCAACCCACGGCTCATCATCGTGCGCGTGTCCGGTTGGGGACAGACCGGACCTTATGCCAACAAGCCCGGCTTCGGAACGCTGGTGGAAGGCCTGTCGGGGTTCGCCGCCAAGACGGGCTTCCCCGATCGCGAACCGGTGCTGCCGCCGACGGCGCTTGCCGACATGATCTCGGGCCTCTACGGCGCCTACGCCACCTTGCTCGCCTTGCGCGAGGTCGAGAGCAAGGGCGGCGGCGGTCAGGTCATCGACCTGTCGCTGCTCGAAGGCATGCACTCGGTGGTCGGCTCGGATGCCGCCGCGTTCAAGGCCTTCGGCGTCGTGCCGCGCCGACAGGGTAGCCGCTCAAACATCACGAGTCCGCGCAATGTGTACCGCACCCGCGACGGCCGCTGGCTTTCGATCTCGGGCTCGATGCAATCGATGGCGGAAAGGCTGTATGCGGCCGTGGGTGTCCCCGAGATGACGAAAGATGCCCGGTTTGCCAGCAACAGCGCGCGCCTTGCCAACAACGAGGAAGCAGAGCGGCCGATCCGCGAGTTCATCGCCGGTCGGGATCTCGTCGAGTGCTTGGCCTTATTCGAGGCCGCCGAGGTTACCGGGGCTCCCGTCTATGACATCGATCAGTTCGTCGCCGATCGCCACGTTCAGGCGCGCCAGGTGGTTGTCGAGGTCCCCGATGAGGAACTCGGCAGCTTGACCATGCACAACGTGCTGCCGCGGCTGTCGGCAACGCCGGGTGCGCTGCGCCGCCCCGCCCCCAAGCTGGGCGAGCATACGCCGGAGATCTTGGCCCGCGTTGGCGTCGCCGCGGGTGACCTTGCCCGCCTGCGCTCCGAAGGGATTGTATGATGTCCATGCCGCTCACCGAGCTGCCAAATTGGCGTTCGCTGTTGTTTGTCCCGATCACGCGGGAAAAGTTTGTCGCCACCGCACACACGCGCGGTGCCGATGCCATCATCCTCGATCTCGAAGACAGCGTGCCGGAAGAAGGCAAGCAGCGCGGCCGCGAGCTCATCGCAGCCGCGGCCAGCGAGGTCGGCAAAGCTGGCGCCGAAGTCCTGGTACGGATCAATCGACCCTGGCACCACGCTTTCCGCGACATCGAGGCCGCGGTATGTCCAGCGGTCACGGCGCTGATGTGCCCAAAGGTTGAGAGCCCCGAGCACTTGCAGGTCATTGCCGAGATGCTCGACGTGCTGGAGCGCCGGCGCGGCCTCCGCCTCGGCCATACCAGGCTGGTGGCGTTGATCGAGACGGCGGGGGCGTATTTTCGGGCGCGCGAGATCGCCGGGGCGACGCCCCGGTTGGTGGCCCTGTCGTTGGGCGCGGAAGACTTTGCCTGGTCGGTCGGTATGGAGCCGCTCGGCGAGACACTGGAGATGCCGAAGCAGACGGTGATCATCGCCGCCCGCGCCGCCGGCATTCTGCCGCTCGGCTTCATGGGCACCGTGGCCGACTTCAAGGACCTCGATGCCTTCCGCGCCGTGGTGCGCCGGTCGCGCAAATTCGGCTTTGCCGCTGCAACCTGCGTGCACCCGAGCCAACTGCCGATCCTCAACGAGGAGTACGGGGTTTCGGCCGCCGAGGTCGAGCGGGCGCACCGCCTGATCGCCGCCTACGACGCGGCCATGGCGGCCGGCGTCGGCGCGGTCACCTTTGACGGCAAGATGATCGATGCGCCGGTGGTGGAACGCGCCAGGGCGCTGCTCGCGCGGGCCCAGCAGGCCAAGCCATGAGCGGGGATCGGGTGAACGTTAAGCGATACCTTCCTCGTGCAGGGCTTGCAGGTCCGCCGGCGCCAGACTGCACAGCTTAGCCAAGAGCTGATCGGTGTGCTCGCCGAGCAGTGGTGGGCGAGCGACGCTGACGGGCGAGGCTGACAGCTTCACGGGGCAGCCGACCGTTTGATAGGTGCCCCGCTGGGGGTAGTCGACGTCGACGATCATCTCGCGCGCCTTGAGGTGAGGGTCGGCCAGGACTTCGCCGGTGTCCTGGCAGGCGCCACAGGGCACGCCGGCCTCGCCCAGCAGCCGCATCACCTCGTGCTTGCCGCGCTGACGGGTCCAATCAGCAATGATGGCATCGAGCGCCGCGCGATTTTCCCAGCGTGCCTCGAGCGTTTTGAAGCGCGGGTCTGCCGCCAGATCAGGCCTGGTCAAGACGCCGAGCAGGGCCGGCCACATTTGCGGTTGCGCGTAGATGAAGACGTAGTCGTTGGGGCCACCGGGGGCGCAAGCATAAGTGGTGCCAGGCACGTTGCGACCGAGCTGGTTGCCGGTGCGCGGTGGCGGGTGACCGAAACGTTGGTGATCGCGTAGGCTGACCCGGCAGATGTTCACGACCGCGTCCTGCATGGAGACCTCCACGTGCTGGCCGCGGCCCGTGCTATGGCGCTGCTGCAAGGCGGCGAGAATGCCGATCGCCATGTGCATGCCGGTACCGGAATCGCCGATCGAGGGCCAAACGTAGGTCGGCGGGCCATCGGGGAACCCGGTCACGCACATGGCGCCGCCCATGGCCTGGGCGATGGGTTCGAAGCTCTTGAAGTCGCTGTAGGGACCGTAGGTGCCGAAGCCCTTGATGGTGGCATAGATGAGGCGCGGATTGATTGCCGATAGCACCTGGTAGCCGACGCCGAGACGATCGAGGGCCCCGGGACCGAAGTTCTCCACCAGCACGTCCGAGTTGGCAATCACCTGCTCAAACAGCTCCTTTCCTCGCGCCGATTTCAGGTTGAGGGTCAGGCTCTGCTTGTTGGCGTTGAGGAGCAGGAAGAACAAGCTGTCGCCGCCCGCGGCATCGCGCATGTTGCTGCGGGCGACGTCGCCGCCCTTGGGTTCCTCGAGCTTGATCACGTCGGCACCGAGGAAGCCCAGCATCTGCGTGCAAGCGGGTCCCGCTTGATTGTGGGTCATGTCGATCACTCGGATACCAGACAGGGCCTGTTGCACGTTTCTCTCCCGACACTTGAGCGTTGCGTCACGCCGCCTATGAAAGCAGGCCTTTGCCCCGCTGCCAACGGCCGGGCCGGCGAACCGCAGCGGGAGCGCGGCGGCGGCCCATGGCGCGAAAGGCGCGAAGGCGCAAGCGGCCGACCCAAGTCCCAACCAGGCCATCGGTGCCGGAATCGTTGGCCGGCCGCGGGGCTGGTGAGGGCACGGCCGGCGGCAGGCCTTTGCTGGCTGTGGCGGTGCGCGCGTCGGCCCCGAGGGCCAAGCGGGCGCGTTACTCCATGCCGATGCGCTTGGCGGCCTTGCGGTAAAGCGCCACGGCGTCGGGCTCGAATTGGAAGGCGGCTAGGAAATCGTCGACGCGGTAGTCGGGGCGCGTCCGGCGGATCGAGGCAAGCAGGGTGCGTGCTTCATCGCCCCGATCGGCCAGCGCCAAGCAAAACGCCGCGATCGCACGGATGTGCTCGTGCGCATTCGGGCGGGCCGCGGCCTTGACGGCCCACTCGGCGGCTTCCTCGAAGCGTTGCAGGCGGACGAGGCCCATCGCGCGCGAGCCGAACATGGCAAACAGCATGGGATCGAATGGGCTCAAGTGGCGCGATTGATCGGAGAAGGTGACGGCGGCGCGCGGATCGCCGCCCTGTGCGTGGACGAATGCCAGGGTATAGTGGCCGAGCGCAAAATTTGGGCTGAGGTCGATCGCCCGTTCCAGTTCGGTGACGGATTGGTCCTGGCGCCCATACAACCAGAGCGCACGCCCCATCGCCCAGTGCGCGGCGGGATCGCGATCATCGGCCATCAGGCTTTGCCCGGCGGCCTCGAAGGCCCGCTCGATCTCCGCTTCGCGCTTGGCCCAGCCCTGAAAGGCGTTCTGGAAGTGGGTGAAGGACAGGCCGGCATGGGCCCGCGCAAAGGTCGGGTCGAGGCGCACCGCGGTCTCGAAGAAGTGCGTGGCCAGATCGTTGTCGACCTTGTTGAAACGATACATGTGCCACAGGCCGCGGTGATGTGCCTCCCAGGCATCGAGCGAATTGGGCGGCTTCAGGATGGCGCGGTTGCGCTCGATCGTCTCGACCTCGGTGGCGATGGAGGCGACGATCCTGTTGCCGATCTCGTCGAGAACACGAAAGGCGTCATCGATCTTCTGGTCGAACACTTCGGCCCAGACGATGCGGGCGCTGCGCGTCTCGGCCAGCTCGACGCTCACGCGCAGCCGGTTACCCTGGCGTCGCAACGACCCGCTGACGATATAATCCACGTTGAGGATGCGGCCAGCCTCCTCCGGGCCGATGCGGCGCTCGCTCAACGCAAACATCGTGCCTTGCGCAATGACGAACAGGCTGCGCAGCTTGGCAAGCCGCGTGATCACATCGTAGGCCAAGCCACCGGCGGGGCCGGCATGGGCCAGAGTGGTGGCGATGTCCGGGGCGGTAAACGGCATCACGGCGATCGAGGCGCGCCTGGGGGTGACGCTGAGGTTCGTTGCCCCGGGGTTGAGGGTCGCGGCGGCGGCCGTCACCGCGGCGGGCGGTGCCACTTCGCGGTGCGCCTTGGCAGCCCGCCACAGGTTGGCAATGGGTGTATAATCGAGACCCTCCGCCTCGAACAGACGGGCGGTGGCGGCCAGATGTTCCTCCCCCTCGCGGATACGGCCGCGCCGGGCGAAGGCATTGAGCAGCATTTCGTGGACGCGTTGATCGAAGGGTGCAAGTTCGGCCAACTGTTCGAGGTAGACAAACACCTCATCGCCGCTGGCGCTCTTCGCCAGCTGTTCGAGCAGGGCCGTATGGCAGCTGCGAAACCGCCGCCGCTGGGCGGTGAGCCAACTGTTGAAGCCAGGATTGCGGTCGACCTCCAAGCCGTCGAGCAACTCCCCGTTAAAGAGCGCGCACAGCTCGCGCAGGCGTACGGGGGATAGCGACCCGATACCTGTTTGTGTCGCCTGGCTGATCTCGACCGCGTCGACGAAGCAATTCGCAAGATCGAGCCTGATGCTGTCGCCGCGGCTCTCGAGCCTTGGGCACTGTGGCGCGTCGAGGATGCCGCGCAGCTTGCTTAGGCACCAGCGCAGCTCGCCGCGCGGGTCGTTGGGCACATCCCACAGCAGTTCGCAGAGCTGGCTGCGCGGGACGGCCTGCGGCGCCAGCGCCAAATAGCCGATCAGCGCGCGGGCCTTGCGCGAGGCCGGCAGCGCCAGCTCTTGGCCCTGGCGGCGGATCGTCAGCGGCCCCAGCAAGCGCACCTCGAGGCCCAAGGCGCTCCCCGACCGATGCGCGCGACCTTTTTCCACGCCCTTTTCCACGCCGCCACCCACGTTCGCCTCCACGCGTGGCCGCTAGCTTCCACCTCGACGCTCACGGGCCGCAAGTGACGCCCAGGCAAGCAAAAACGGCAATCGCCGCGCAACGGAGAACGGTCATGGTTACAGCAGCTACCGCAATCGGTCAAAATCCGCCGCCGGCGGCCATCAACCTTAAGGAATTGAAGGCACGCCAACAGGGCGCCTGGTCCTCCGGCGACTATGCGGTCGTAGGCACCACCTTACAGATCGTGGGCGAAGACCTGTGCGAAGCCCTCGACCTGCGCGCGGGTCAAAAAGTGCTCGACGTCGCCGCCGGCAACGGCAACGTCTCGCTGGCGGCGGCGCGCCGCTGGTGCGAGGTGGTATCGACCGACTATGTTGCAAGCCTGCTCGAACGCGGCCGGATGCGCGCCGCGGCCGAGGGACTGTCGGTCGAGTTCCGGGAGGCGGATGCCGAGGCATTGCCGTTCGGCAATGCCAGCTTCGATGTGGTGGTCTCCACCTTCGGCGTCATGTTCACGCCCAACCAGGAGCAGGCCGCCGCCGAACTCCTGCGCGTGTGCAAAGCCGGCGGCAAGATCGGGCTTGCCAACTGGACGCCCGACGGCTTCATCGGCCAACTTTTCAAAACCTTGGGCAAGTACCTGCCGCCGCCCGCCGGCGCCAAGTCGCCCGCCGGGTGGGGTATGCGGGCGCGCCTTAGCGAGTTGTTCGGGGCCGGGGCCGCTTCGATTGAGACTGAGGCGCGTCATTTCGTATTTCGCTACCGCTCGCCGGAGCACTTCCTTGACGTGTTCAAGACCTACTATGGCCCGATGCTCAAGGCTTTTGCCGCCCTCGACGGCGCCGGGCAGCAGGGCTTGCGGCGCGACCTCCTCGCCTTGATCGGGACCATGAACCGTGCCGACGACGCCAGCATGGTGCTGCCCAGCGAATACCTGGAGGTCGTGATCAGCAAGCGCTGACCCGCAGCGGGCGAGCGGCATGGAGCGTTTGCCCCGCAGCTCATGGCACCCGGGTCGCCTCGGGGCGGCCGTCAGCTCGTCAGCGGCGGTGGATCCTGCTGCAGGACGCCTTCGGCCAGGCTGTTGTCGACGAGGCGCTCGTAAGCGGCGCCCGTCGAGATCAGGCCGCCCGAAAGCAGGCCGGCGCGCAGACGCTCGAAGCCCGACCGCGGCAGGCGCGGATCGCGACCCCAAATGCCCAACGACAGGTAGCGGTCGAGCGCTTTGGCGAGGCGAGCTTGCGGCAGGTCCGGAAAGTAGTCGGCGATGGCGGCCGCGAGCCGGGTACCGTCGCCGGCGTGGACCCACTTTAAGGTGCGATAAATGGCGCGCACCATGCCTTCGCACTCCTGGCGCCGCGTCGCCAACAGCCCACGGGGTGCATAGAGCGTCGTATAGGAGGTGGGCCCCCGGTCCGCGGCGGCCGACCAGATGTGTCCCGCGCCGTCTTCGACCAGGGTCTCGACAAAGGGCTGGAACAGCTGCACGACGTCGACTTCGCCGCGCCGCAGGGCTTGCGAGTTCTCCGACATCGATCGATCGCTGACCCGGGCGAGCCGCGCCGGGTCTAGACCGGCTTGGCGCAGGTCCTCCTGCAAGCACATCCAGGGCGTCGGCACCTCGCTGACCGTGGCCAGGCGCAACCCCGTGAGGTCCGGCAGCCGAAAATCCGCTTTTGCCTGGCGGCCGAGCAAGAAAAACGGGTCCCGGGTGACGACCTCGCAAAAGCAGACAAGGTCGCAATCGGGGCGATTGTCGTAGGTATGCAGCACGCGCATCGGCCCGCCCCAGGCCACGTCGGCGCTGCCGTCGGCAAGGCCGCGCGCGGCCGCGGCGGGCGTCGGCGCCGTGACAAGCCGAACCTCGATGCCCTCTTGCCGGTAGGCCCCCAGCGCAAGCGCCGCATAGAAAGGCGCATAAAAGGGGGCGCGCAGCGTCTCCTGCAGCACGATGGCCATGCCCATCTCCCTCTCTTCAGGGCACCGGGCCGACCCAGCGCCGCGCTCGGTGCCGCCTACAAGGGGCGTGAGCCGCCAATCTGAGTGCGGCGCATCACGCGCCGGAAGGGTCCGGCGTCGTGGATGGCGAGGTGCTTGCAGCAGCGATTGTCCCAAAAGGCGATCGATCCTTGCTCCCAGCGGAAGCGACAGGTGAATTCGGGTCGGTGGCCGTGCTCCAGCAGATAGTCGAGCAGCGGCCGGCTCTCCTCCTGCGACATTCCCTCGAAGCCTTGGGTGTAGGAGCGGTTTACATAGAGCAGCTTGCGCCCGGTTTCGGGATGCGTGACCACCACCGGATGCACGCTGACCGTCTCGCGCCAGTCCGCGTCCTCGCGCACTTTGGTCGACCGCTGCGCGTTGCGGTTGGCCTGGGGGCCCGCCACGTTGCGATCGGAGTGCACCGCCTTCAGGCGCGACAGCATGCGCTTCATGCCCTCCGATAGGGTCTCGTAGGCTTGGTACTGGTTGGCAAACAGGGTGTCGCCACCATAGGGGGGCACGTCCAAGGCATAGAGTATGGCCCCCATCGGCGGCTCGGCCACCATGGTTGTGTCCGCGTGCCAGTCCTCACCGACGATGTGCTTGTCGCCGGGCTCGCGCGTGATCATGACAATCTCGGGATCGGTCTGCGTGCCCCGGTAGTTGGGATGGATGAAGATCTTGCCAAACCGGCGCGTGAAGGCCTTGTGGCGTTCGGCATCAAGCGTCTGGTCACGAAAAAAAATGACGCAGTGGTCGAGCAAGGCCTGGCGAATGTTGGAGATGGTGGCCGTGTCGAGGTCCTGGCTGACGTCGACATTGTGGATCTCGGCACCAATTGCGCCCGAAACGGGGCGGACCTCGATCTGACTGTTGCGCATGGGCTGCCTCCAGGCGCCACGGCAGGCCGGTGGTGCCGTTATCTGGTTGCCAGCAGGCTATGAGCTCGGGCGGCGCTCTGCAATAGCCACACCGACCCGTCGGCAGTCATGAAATAGCGTTGCATTGCGGCCTGGAAGCTCTAGGCGGCCGGCCGCCTAGGCGGCAGTATCGGTCTCCACGAACTCTTTACATTTGCGACGCTAGGAGGTCTTCCATGCAACGAGGCGTGATGGCGGTGACCGCTGCGATGGCGATGGGGTTGGCCCTGCTTGTGGGGTCCGGCGATCGGTCGCTTGCCCAGCAATCGAGCACCAAGACCGCGGCGGCTACTGCCAAGGCCGGCAAGGGCGAGAAGGTCTGCCGCGTGAAGCTCAAATACAGCGGCGAGGTCAAGACCTGGGTGTGCAAGTCGGAAGAGCCCTGCTGCGTGTGGCACGAGATCAACTACGTGAAGTGTGGCAGCACCATTACCGGGTGTCTGTAACCGCGCCGGCTAACAGGGGCGCCGACGGCGCCCCTGTTAGGCATAACGGTGCGCTGGCGCGGCTTTAGAACTTGTAGTTGAGCCCGAAGCGGACGGAATCCAATTTCGGCTCGACGGTCGTGGAGATGCCGCCGACCGCTCCCGTGGCCTCGTCGAAGCTGTAGTGCAGGTACTCGACGCGGGCACTCAAGTTCTGGGTCAGCATGTGCTCGACGCCGCCGCCGGCGACCCAGCCAAAATGCGTGTTGGAAAAGCCCGTGGCGCCCGGCGTGGTCGAGGTATAGTCGACGTCGGCCCAGGCCGCGCCACCCGTGCCGTAAAGCAACGTACGGTTGCCGTTGATGGCGATGCCGGCGCGGCCGCGCGCCGAGGCCAGCCAATTGAACTCGTGGCCGCAGCAGGTGTTGCCGCCATCGATCCAGGTGCTCGACCAATCCGCCTCGACGCCGAACACGAACTGGCCCGACTGCACGTTGTAGCCAATTTGAGCACCGGCCAACCAGCCTTTGCCGTCATGACTGCCCAGAGGAAAACCGTCCTGCCAGTCCACATCCGACCAGCCGTAGCCGACGTTGGCACCAATATAAAGCCCGTTCCATGAGAAGGGCCTCTCGTAGACGACCGGAGCGGGAGCGTCCTTCAAACTCCCACGGCGCGACGGCGGCCCGCCGAGATCGGCGGCGGCGGCGACGTCAACAAGACCGACACTGGCAATGGCGGCCAGCACGACAGAGCGCAGTTTTTTCAATGGTACCCCCTTGTTCTTTCCTGCGTGCAAAAACGGCAATGGAGCAGTTACGGTTCCGCCAGCAAATGAGGCGGTAGTGTTGCGGGCGATCACCGCCGCCCCTACGAAGGAGCGCACCGCGCGCCCTTGCGGGCCCTGGGTTGCAGCAAAACTCGCAACTGCTCCTTCCCCCGTGAAAATACACACGCTGGCGAGTGGTTACGCGTGCGCGAGTGTGCGCTCGCATGTGACCGTAGCGTGGCGCAGACGTGGCGATGACGTGGCAGCGGCAGATGGAGCGAAGAATTGATCCCACTGCAACATCGCGAAACGAAGTTGAGATCCCGCCTTGCTGGCGGGATGGTCTTGGAAGCGTCGGAGAAATACGCCAATGTGCCTGCTCCGAAGCAAGCATGAGCGTGAGCATGGCCGCCCTCGACTATCACGTTCTCGATGTCTTCACGAGCGAACGCTTCGGCGGCAATCCTCTGGCCGTCGTGCTCGACGCCGATGGTCTCGACGGCAAGCGAATGCAAACCATCGCGCGCGAATTCAATTTGTCCGAGACGGTTTTTGTGCTGAAGCCGAGCCATGCCTCCCACACGGCGCGCGTGCGCATTTTCACCCCGGCGGCGGAGATGCCCTTTGCCGGGCATCCCACCGTGGGCACGGCGTGCCTGCTGGCGCAGCTGCGCTTGCCGGCGGCACAGGAGGGGAGCGAAGCCCTCGTCGTGCTCGAGGAAGAGATCGGCCCGGTCCGCGTCGGCGTGCGCATGCGTCGAGGCAGTGCACCGTTCGCCGAGTTCGACGCGCCGAGGCTGCCTGAAGACCTTGGGACCCCGCCAGCCGTCGATCGCCTCGCTGCGGCGGTCGGGCTGATCCCGGCCGAGATCGGTTTCGAAAACCACCGTCCTACCCGCTATTCGGCGGGCAACGCGTTCCTGTTCTTGCCGGTGGCTTCGCTTGAGGCCATCGGCAAGGCGCAGGTCTCGAGCGGCCATTGGGAGGCGGCCACGGGGGGCGGTACCGGCGTTTTTCTTTATTGTCGCCAGACCGTGCACACGACCTCGGCGTTTCACGCGCGTATGTTTGCGCCCCACCATGGCATTGCCGAGGACCCCGCCACGGGTTCGGCGGCGGCGGCGTTTGCCGGCATCGTGCACCGCTTTGACGAGCTGCCGGACGGCAGCCACAAGCGCACCATCGAGCAGGGTTTCGAGATGGGACGGCCGAGCCTGATCGATTTGTCCGTCACGGTCGAGGCGGGCAGGCTCACCACGGTGCGGATCGGCGGCCATGCAGTGCGCGTGGCCGCAGGCAGCATCGAGGTGTAGGCGACCCATCATGTCCTGTCGCTGGCTGCCGCCGCGGCTGCGCCTCGCCTTGGGTCCCTCTGGCGGCGGGAGCCCCGGTTCCTTCGCGTTGCCGCCGGGGCTGGGACGAAGCGGCGCTGAGGCGGCCACCCGGCGCCTGGCGGACCGGGCGAGGCAACGCCGGGCCAGGCTCACGCAACGAAGGTATCGTGGTCAGGGCTAGCGCAGGTCGCTATAACCGGCGACAACATGCCTCCCGGATGGACAGGCGAAGTGAAACGGGCAAGGAGGTCGCAAGATGAACAGACGTGAGGTGCTAAAGGGTTCGAGCGCGCTGGCGGCCGCGGCGGCGACCGGGGTCCCTTCGGCCACGGCGCAGGCTCCCATCGTCATCAAGTTTAGCCACGTGGTGGCCACCGATGCACCGAAGGGCAAAGCCTCGGAGAAGTTCAAGGAGCTGGCGGAGAAGTACACCGGCGGCAAAGTCAAGGTTGAGGTCTACGCCAACTCGTCCTTGTACAAGGACAAGGAAGAGCTGGAGGCGCTTCAGTTGGGGGCGGTACAGTTGCTGGCGCCATCCACCTCGAAGTTTGGGCCGCTTGGCTTCAATGAATTCGAGGCGCTCGATCTTCCCTTCATATTCCACGACGAGGCGGCGTTTCGGGCGTTTGCCAAGAGCGAGCTTGCCAAGCAGATGTTCGCCAAGCTCGAAAGCAAGGCCGTGAAGGGCCTCGCCTATTGGGACAACGGCTTCCACGTCATGGGCGCCAACCGCCAGATCCGCGACGTCAAGGACTTTCAAGGGCTCAAGCTGCGCATCCAGGGCTCAAAGGTGCTCGACGCCACCACCAAGGCGTGGGGCGCAATTCCGCAGGTGATGGCCTTCTCCGAGGTCTACCATGCCCTGCAAACTGGCGTGGTCGACGGCTTGGAGAACGTGCCGTCGAATTTCTGGACCCAGAAGTTCTTCGAGGTGGTGAAGTACATCGCCGTTTCCTACCACGGGCATCTTTGCTACGCGGTGGTGGCCAACAAGGCGTTCTGGGACGGTTTGCCCGCCGACGTGCGGCCCGGCCTGGACAAGGCCATGGCGGAGGCGAGCGCCTATTTTGACTCGATTGCCAAAAAAGAGAACGAGGACGCCCTCGAGGACATCAAGAGGACCGGCAAAGTGCAGGTCTATTCGCTCACTCCGGCGGAGCGCAAATCCTGGGTGGAGGCCGTTTTGCCCGTGCACAGGGAGATGGAGAAGCGCATCGGCAAGCAGACCATCGAGGCGCTTTACAAGGTGGTCGATTTCAAGCCGGCATGACACAGTAGCGATCCAACGCGCGCAAGATCGAGACGCGCCGGAGGCCGATGGTCGCCGGCGCGTTATGCCTAGGGAGTAAAAACGCCGGTGCCGATGCGCATTCTCAATCGGCTCGAGGAGCTGCTGATTGCGGTCCTCATGGCCGCGGCCACCATCATCATCTTCCTCGCCATCATCCAAAGATACGCCACCGGAGTGCCGGCACTCTACGCCTATGCGCGCACCTGGGATTTCACCTGGGCGCAGGAACTCTGCATTTATATGTTCGTGTGGATGGCAAAGTTCGGCGCGGCCTATGGCGTGCGCACCGGCATTCACGTCGGCGTCGACGTCTTCATCAACATGCTGGGCGTCGAGCGGCGGCGCAAGGTGGTGCTGTTCGGATTGCTGTGCGGTGCGCTGTTCACCGGCGTGGTGGGGTCGCTCGGGGCCTACCTGGTTTGGCACATCGGCGAGATCGGCCAGGTATCGCAGGACCTCGAGGTGCCGATGTGGATCGTCTACCTATGTGTGCCGCTGGGGTCCTACCTGATGTGTTTCCGCTTCCTGCAGGTGGCCTGGGCCTACGCCCGTAGCGGCGAGCTGCCCGTGCACGACCACGCGGAGGTCAAAGGCCTCGAGGCGGAAAATAAATCGGCGGCAATCCCGACATGACCGTCTCCGGTGCCATCCAGGCCAGCGGGCCCAATCCGCAGCGCGGCCGCACCATTTCCCAGCTTCTGATCGCCGTGCCGATGCTGCTGGTGGCTCTGTGCTTCGCCGGCAAGTACGGCCTCGTCGATCTCGGGCCGGCAGCGCGCGGGACGCTGATCTTCACACTGCTGTTTGCCTTGATGGTCACCGGCATGCCGGTGTCGATCGCCCTCGGCCTCAGCGTACTCACCTTTCTGTTCACGCTGACCCAGGTGCCGATCGAAGCGGTGGCGCTGAAACTGTTCACGGGCATCGAAAACTTCGAAATCATGGCGATCCCGTTCTTCATCCTGGCTGGCAACTTCCTGACGCACGGCGGGGTGGCGCGGCGCATGATCACATTCGCCACGGCGATGGTCGGCCACTGGCACGGCGGCTTGGCGCTGGCCGGCGTCGTCGCCTGTGCACTGTTTGCCGCCGTGTCGGGCTCGAGCCCGGCAACGGTTGTAGCCATCGGTTCGATTCTCATGCCGGCCATGGTGCGGCATGGCTTTCCGAACCGCTTCGGCGCCGGCGTCATCACCACCTCGGGCTCGCTCGGAATTCTCATTCCGCCGTCGATACCGATGGTCATTTACGCCGTCGCCACCAACAGCTCGGTCGGCAAGCTTTTCATCGCCGGTATCGTACCGGGCCTGATGCTGGCGACGCTGCTCGGCCTCACGACCTGGCGCATTGCGCGCAAGAACAACTATCCACGGTTGCCCAAGGCAAGTTGGAGCACGCGCTTCAAGGCCTTCCTCGACGCCTTCTGGGGTCTGCTTTTGATCGTCATCGTCATCGGCGGCATTTACGGTGGCATTTTCACGCCGACCGAGGCGGCGGCGATGAGCGCGGTCTACGCCTTCGTCATCGCCGTTTTCGTCTATCGCGACCTGAGGCTGAGGGAAGTCCCGGGCGTGCTGCTGGCCTCAGCCAACTTGAGCGCGATGCTGCTCTACATCATCACCAATGCGGTGCTGTTCTCCTTCCTGATGACGCACGAGAACATCCCGCAAGCGCTCGCCAATTGGATTACCGGTCAAGGCCTCGGCTGGGTCGGCTTTTTGCTGATCGTCAACGTCTTGCTGTTGCTTGCCGGCAATGTGATGGAGCCATCCTCCATCATCGTCATTATGGCGCCCATCTTGTTCCCGGTGGCGATGAAGCTCGGGATCGATCCAATCCACTTCGGCATCTTGATTACCGTGAACATGGAGGTCGGCCTCTGCCACCCGCCGGTGGGGCTGAACCTCTACGTCGCCTCCGGTATCGCCAAGATGGGTATTACCGAGCTCACCATTGCCGTGTGGCCGTGGCTATTGACGATGCTGTGCTTCCTGGTGGTCGTCACCTACGTGCCGCAGATCTCGCTATGGCTGCCCAAGCTGCTCGGCATGATGTGAGGGCAGCCCAGGTCGAGCACAGGCCAGTTGTCAGGTCTGCTGGATGGCGGAGAGTTGCCAGCCGGCGGCACGGTCGCGATCATCGCGTCGGAAGGTCCACAGTTCCGTGACCTCCTCCTCGCGTCCCGGATCACCCGAAACGACGCGGCCGCTGGCACGGTCGATGAGCGTGTCGCGCAGCGCGTAGCGCATGGCGACGGTGGCGTAATCGGAACCCGGCTCGCGCCAAGCCTCCGACACGTCGCCCTGCAGAAGCGTGACCCCCGACACCTCGTTGCGCACGCCACGGCGGGCGTTGTCCGCCAGTTCTTGGCTGAAGTAGGAGAGCATTTCCGGCGTCGTCATGTCGCCGAGCCGGTGCGTGTCCTCATGGCTATAGGCGGCCTGAATGTCCCCGAGCATCCGCTCGAAGCTGTCGAGATCCGCTTGCGAAATGTTGAGTGCCGGTGCTGTGGTGGCGGCCACAGGGGCACCGCCGTTGGCGCGATTGGTGGTGTCGGCCTTCGGAATGGGGACCTCATGCCCCCGGCCGCCACCCGAGGCGAAGACGGGCTGGCCCGTGCGCCGGCTGCGGAAATAGGCGAGCGCTAACCAGACGACGCCGGCGATGAGCAGCATTTGCAAGACAAAGCCCAGGACGCTCGCCAGCGCCCCCACACCGAAGATGCCGGCGAGGCCCGCAGCGATCAAGCCACCGAGCAGGAGGCCGCGCAGGCCACCAAAGCGGGAGGCGGCCGCGCCGACGCCGGGTTGACTGGAGGTCGCCGAAGGCGTGGACTTGGTGATCGATTGATCGATGGGGGCCGCGGTTTTTGGTGCCGTGTTGGTGGCCGGCGGCGGCGTGAACGTGCGCGTGCCACGGCTTCCAAAGCTGCCGCCGCCGCCGATGCGGGCCGCGGCCAGATCGGCCGTGGCGAGCGCCAGAACGGACAGGACTGCGAACGTAATACCAAGGCGAGGCATGGGCTCCCTCTCATCGATTTCGACCAAAGTCGTGCACTACTATATAGGCAGACTCGGTGCCATTTGCATCGCCCGCGGCACCGGCGCACGGGGCTCAGGTTCGCAGCTGCAGCGCCAACCCTCCGGGGGGAGCGACCTTCGCCCGGAGACAGGAGGGGTCGCGGCCAGCCCTGTCGATACACGCAACAAAAAGGTTGCATATTTGTCCGGACGACGCCAGGATGATCCGCAACCAGGAGGTTGCCTATGGATGATCGGATCGAGAAGCGCATTGAACTCAAGGTCTCGGTTTCGCGCCTCTGGCGCGCCCTGACGGACCATCGAGAGTTTGGGCAATGGTTCGGCGTCAAGCTGACCGAGCCATTCCAGCCGGGTCGGGTGTCGCGGGGCCAAATCACCTATCCCGGCTACGAGCACGTGACCTGGGAGGTGACGGTGCAAAGACTGGAGCCGGAACGCCTCTTCTCCTTCACCTGGCATCCCTATGCCGTCGATCCTGCGATCGACTATAGCAAGGAGCCGACCACCCTCGTCGAATTCAGGCTCGCGGCCCACGGCGCAGGCAGTTTGCTCGTCGTCACCGAATCCGGCTTTGCCGCCATCCCCAAGGAGCGCCGCTTCGAGGCATACCGTATGAATGATGCGGGCTGGAGCGAGCAGATCAAGAACATCACGCACCATGTCGAGCTTGACCGAACTTGAGGTCCGCGCCTCGATTTTTGCGGCCCTCGGCGATGCGACGCGCCTCGCCTTGGTTGCAACGTTGGTGGGCGGATCGTCGCGTTCGATCTCCCAGCTGGCGCAAGGTTCACGCCTGACGCGGCAGGCGATTAGCAAGCATTTGCGCGTGCTGGAAGAGGCCGGCATCGTCGCGAGCGAGCGCGTGGGACGCGAGAGCCGGTTTCAACTGCGACCCGAGCCGCTCAACGAGGCGCAAGCCTATCTCGCGCGCGTATCGGAGCAGTGGGGACATGCACTCGCAAGGCTGCGATCTTTCATCGAGGAATGAGCGGGGAGACATGATCGGCCGGGCGCCAGCAAATGAAACGCGCGGCGCCGAGTGGTATTCGGTGCCGCGCGTTCCCTTAGCCCAAGCTAAGACGACGACCCACTACTTCTTGGGCGTGGGATTGGTCGCGCCCGGAGCGGTACTGCCGCCGGGAGCCATGCTGCCGGTGCCTGCACCGGTCGAGGCCGTACTGTGCACCAAGCCCTTGTCGCAGCCGGCTTGGAACTCCGATTCCGACAACTTCTTGTCGCCGTTGGTATCGAGCGCCTTGAAGTCGGTCACGTAGGCATTCGCCTGGCTTTCGCTCAGGTTGCCGGCTTTACTGGCGTCCACGCGGTTCCAAAGCGCGGCGCATTCGGCCTGGGTCATCTTCGCGGCGCCGGTTGAAGGGGACGAGGGAGACTTGGTCTGTGCGATGGCGGCCCCGCCCAGCATGCTGAAAGCGATGGCTGTGCTACCCACAAGAATGGCTTTGCGCATGTCTCGCTCCTTTGTGGTTCGTTGCTGTTTACGTTCCAGGGCGTGATCGTGCTCCCGGTCAAACGTCGACCACGCGCCTGCGTTCCGGAAAGTTCCAAGCCCCGGTCCGGGCGCAGGCACCTGAACGGCGTAATCAAGTTCCCGGTTCGCAGCTGCGAAAGATTATGATTTGATGCTGCGCGCAGGGTGAATGGGGTCTTCGTCCTGGCCGTTTGGGTGGGACGCAGCGCGCTGGGGGTTTTGGGGGAAATGAACGGTCGCTTTTGCAACGCCAGGCGTGCGTTCGTGCTTGGGCGCGCCGCACTGCTGGCGGCACTTTGCCTCATGCTCGTTTCGCATTGGCAAACGGGTCTAGGAGCGGGGGCGAGCGACGTCCAGGCTACGCCCCACGGCGCCTATGGCCCGGAGGGTCCGAGAATGCGCGAGCAATTTTGGCTCCTTCCCGGCGCCGATCCGAGCGTTCCCTTGCGCGCGACCGTGTTTCGACCAGCCGAGAGTGTCGGCGAGGATACCGCAGGTCGCCTGCGGCGGCCCTTGGTGATGATCAACCATGGCAGCGATGCTTTTACGCGCGAGGCGGTATCGATGCCAGTCTTCTACTGGTTGTCGCGTTGGTTCGTAGAGCGCGGCTATGTGGTCGTGCTGCCCCAGCGGCGCGGTCACGGAGCAACCGGAGGCGATCTCGCCGAGGGGCGCGACACATGCGCCAACCCTGATCATCTGGGCTCGGGCCAGGCGGCGGCCGACGATATTGAGGCGGCGCTGGGATTCATGGAGCGCCAACCCTTTGTCGACCCCTCCCGCCTCGTTGTTGCAGGGGTTTCAACCGGCGGCTGGGCGGCTCTGGCCTTGGCCGCGCGCAACCCACCGGGATTGCAGTTGGTCGTCAATTTTGCCGGCGGCCGCGGTGGCCATGCCTATGGTCGCCCCAATGCCGTTTGCGGACAGGACCGTCTGATTGCGGCGACGGCGGCCCTCGGCCGCGCGGCGCGCGTGCCCACCTTCTGGGCCTACGCCGAGAACGACAGTTTCTTCGGCCCGGAGCTGGCCGCGGCGATGGCGGGCGCCTGGACGGCGGCGGGGGGCAGCGCCGAGTTCAACGTGCTGCCGGCCTATGGCGAGGAGGGCCACGCCATGGTTGACGATCGGGCGAGCTGGCGGATGTGGGGCCCGGCACTCGAAAGAGCGCTGGCGCGGCACAACGGCGATGCTGGCGGGGCGATGCGTGTGACCGGGGTCAAGTGATTGCCGCGGTCGTGCCTGCCGAGGGCTGCGGCCTGGTGCCGGCGCGCCGCGAATGGGCAAGCCGCCCGATGCGAAGGCGCTGCAAGCGGGCTTCCGCGCCGCGTTACCCTCTCCGTGTGCGCACGATTATGGGCGGAGCGGGCTCGCCAATGGCTCCAGCAACGGCTTGCAATAGGTCTCGCGCACGGCCAGCAAGCACAGGAGGCCGGCGAAGCCCACCACCAGCAGCGAGGAAAACGCCAGGTGGTAGGCGGAAAGGTCATAGACGCGGGCCCCCGCCGAGGTTTCGCCGGTCCAGGCGAAATCGAGGAGCAACCCCATGAGAGGTTGGAAGAGCGCACCGGCGCCCGTCACCATGGCGTTGACAAAGCCGATGCCGGTGGCGGCGAGGCGCGGCGGGTGGTTTTCCTTGGCGATGGCAAAGCAGACGATCTGTGCCGAGCCGAACAAGCCGGTCAGGAAACACAAGCCCGCAAGCAGCGCCGCCGGCAGATTGGCCACGTAGACGAGGGCTGCCAGCGATGCGGTCTCCAGCAGCAGGCCCGCCATCATGACGGGTCGCCGGCGGCCGATGCGGTCGGAAAGCCAGCCAAACAGCGGCGCACCTACCCCCCAACCCACGAACAGCAGCGAGGTGAAGGCCGCCGCTTCGGTGCGCTCCAAACCGTAGGTCGCCTGCAAGAACGGCACACCCCACAGCCCGGCAAAGCCGAGCAGTGGTCCGGACGTACCAAGCCCGGCCAAGGCGACGAGCCAAGTCTGGCGATGCTTCAACACAAGGGCGAAATTGGCCAGCAATTCGCCGACGCCCCCCTCGCCGCGCCAGCGGTCGCGTACGCAAAGCCAGGCGCAAAGGGCGATGACGACCCCACCGAGCGCCAAGCTGAGATTGGTCGTGCGCCAGTCGCTGGCCTCGACCGCCAGGCGCAAAGGCGCTTGGCCGAACACGCCGCCCGCCATGCCCATTGCCATGGCAAGCCCAGACAGCAAGGCGAAGCGCGATGGCGAGAACCACTGGCCGGCGACGACCATGCTGCCGACCAGGGAGAAAGCCGCCCCAGCGCCGATTAGGAAGCGACCGGCGGTGACCGTCGTCAGCGTCGTGCCGGTGGCAAACAGGACGCAGCCGCCGGCGCAGCAGAGCGCGGCAAGAGCGATGAGCCGGCGCGGGCCGAAGCGGTCGAGCATGAGACCGACGGGAATCTGCATTCCCGCGTAACCATAAAAATAGGCGGCAGACAGGTTGCCCAGGACGCCGGCACCGACGGCGAATTCGCGCATGAGTTCCTCGACCATGACGCTCGGTGCCACGCGCATGATCCAGGCGTAAAAGAAGAAGAACGAGGCCGTCGCCCAGGCCAGCCAGGGCAGCAACCCTGGGCTCGTCTGGACGGTTGGGGTGGCTTTGGTGGGCATCGATCCCTGGGCGACAGGTTGAGGGACCCGATACATACCTGAGCGCAGCCCTGAAGAAAGAGCGAGGACGTGCACGCCAGCTAGGCGTTGCCGTCGAAGGGATGTCCCCGCGCCGGTAGCGGGCGCCCTAAGGAGATGGCCGCCCGTGGCACCGCCAAGTCGGCAAGCAAAGCGGGTCCTGCCTCGCCGCACGCCCCTTGCAGGTACATGCCAAACCCAGCCCGGCCCGAAGCGAGAATGCACACCGGCAGGTGCCGATTGTGCTTGCCATTGGCAACGCAATTTGGCTTAAGTGGCGCCAGCTTGATGCCGGCAGGTAGGCTTCCCGTGAGCGAGACGCGCTCCAGTGCTGCAGCCTTAGCGACGGATGGGAAAATTCCCGCCGCGAGCCTGCTCAGCCTGCTGACCCTGCTCCTTATGGGCCCCTGAGCCACCCAAGTCTGGGCTTTATCCGGACGGGCGCTCAGGGGATCGAAGCTCAGTCCCAATCTCTTCATCGCCCGCGCCCAACCTTTGCCGGCGCGGCACGCAAAGCTAAGGAATAGCACATGTCTGAGCAGCAACCAGGCCGGGTCCATCCCATGGTGGGTCGCGCCAACCCACAGATCGCCAACACCGACCGCGTCTTTATTTTCGATACGACCTTGCGCGACGGCGAACAGTGTCCCGGCGCCACCATGACCTTCGAGGAGAAACTGGAGGTGGCCGATTTCCTCGAGGCCATGGGGGTGGACATCATTGAGGCCGGCTTCCCGATTGCATCGGAGGGCGACTTTTACGCCGTGTCCGAGATCGCCAAGCGCATCAAGAAGTCGGTGGTTTGCGGACTGTCGCGTGCGGGCGAGCTCGACATCGATCGGGCGGGAGAGGCCGTCAAGCATGCCGCGCGTCCGCGTATCCATACCTTCATCTCCACCTCCCCGGTGCATCGCAAGCACAAGCTGCAGAAGACCGAGGAGCAAGTCCTCGAGATGGTGCAGTTCCAAGTCACGCGCGCGCGCAACTGGTGCGAGGACGTCGAGTGGAGCGCGGAGGACGCCACGCGAACGGAGATCGACTATCTCTGCCGTTGCGTGGAGACCGCAATCAAGGCAGGAGCCTCAACGATCAACCTGCCCGACACGGTCGGCTACGCCACGCCCGAGGAATACTACCAAATGTTCCGCACCGTGATGGATAAGGTGCCGGGCGCGGAAAAGGTGATCTTCTCTGTGCACTGCCACAACGATCTCGGCATGGCGGTGGCCAATTCTCTGGCGGGTGTCCGCGCCGGTTGCCGGCAGGTGGAATGTACCATCAACGGCATCGGCGAACGGGCCGGCAATGCGGCGCTGGAAGAGATCGTGATGGCAATCAAGACGCGCGGAGATGTCTTGCCCTACCAGGTGGGCATCGACGCGGCTCAGTTGAACCGCGCCTCCAAACTCGTGGCCGCGGCGACGTCATTTCCGGTGCAATACAATAAGGCGATCGTTGGTCGCAATGCCTTCGCCCACGAGTTCGGCATCCACCAGGATGGCATGCTCAAGCATACACAGACCTACGAGATCATGACGCCGGAATCGGTGGGCGTGTCGAAGACCTCGTTGGTGATGGGCAAGCATTCCGGGCGCAACGCCTTCCGCACCAAGCTGAAGGAGCTGGGCTACGAGCTCGGCGACAATGCACTCGAGGACGCTTTCAATCGCTTCAAAGCTTTGGCCGACCGCAAGAAGCACGTCTATGACGAGGACCTCGAGGCGTTGGTCGACGAGGAGATTGCCACGGCGCAGGACCGCATCAAGGTGGTGGCGCTGACCGTCATCGCCGGCACCATGGGCCCACAATCGGCGACTTTGACCCTCGACATGGGGGAGGGGCGGCAGGAGACGGTGCAGGCAACCGGCAACGGACCGGTGGATGCCACCTTCAATGCCATCCAGCGGCTGGTGCCGCACAAGGCGAAACTCGCGCTCTACCAGGTGCACGCCGTGACCGAGGGTACCGACGCGCAGGCGGAGGTATCGGTCCGGCTTGAGGACAGCGCCGAGGAAGGCGGCCGGGCGGTGACCGCGCGCGCCGCCGACCCCGATACCCTGGTGGCTTCGGCAAAGGCCTATCTGAGCGCGCTCAACAAGCTCTTTGCCAAGCGCGGGCGGTTGCACGCGCAAATGGGGGGATAGGCGGGCTCTTCGCATAAGGTGGCGGAAAAATTCGCCCCGGCCCGGGGGGAGGGCCGGGGCGAGCCGCTGGCGGCATTGGGGGCAAGCCGATACCGGGGAAGGAGGCGGCATCGGTCCGCTGGCGGCGCCAGACCTGGGTACCTGCTTTAGAACAAAAAGGGAACATCCATCTGGCTGGCTGTGGATATGTGGCCGCCGAGAATTTGTATACTAGGGCCTCGACGCTGGAGGGGGGACGACGGGAAAGGAACAGGCGCGGCAGAAGCCGCAGGCCTTAGGCTGAAGCCACACCTATGACAATGCTGACCGGGGTTTCGCGGGCGTTCGCGGACGATATCGCCATTGATCTGGGCACGGCCAATACCCTTGTGCACGTGGTGGGCCGCGGCATCATCATCGATGAGCCCTCTGCGGTGGCAGTGCAGATCCGTGGTGGCGAACGCGTGATTCTGGCGGTTGGATCACGCGCCAAGGCCATGTACGGCAAGACCCCGGAGCCGATCGAGCTGGTGCGGCCTTTGCGCGACGGTGTGATCGCCGATTTCATTGCCACCGAGGAAATGCTGCGGCAGTTTATCAAGCGCACGAAGACATTGACCGGTTTCCGACGGCCGCGCATTCTGATCTGCGTGCCCGCCGGTGCCACGCCCGTAGAGCGGCGCGCGGTATACGAAACGGCATTGTCGGCGGGGGCGCGACGCGTCTATCTGATCGAGGAGCCTGTTGCGGCCGCGCTTGGCGCCGGACTTGAAATCGATGGTCCAACGGCGTGCATGGTCGTCGACATCGGCGGCGGCACCGCCGACATTGCCGTTATCAAGAACGGTCGCGTCGTGCAGGGGCGTTCCGTGCGGGTGGCAGGCAATGCCTTCGACGAGGCAATTATGCGCTACGTGCGCCGCAGGCACCAATTGGTGATTGGTGAGAGCAATGCCGAGCGCATCAAGATCGAGGCAGGCACGGCGGTGGCGCAGGCCAATGGGCGCAACGTCGAGATCCACATTAAGGGGCGTGACCTGCGTGAGGGTCGGCTCAAAAGTGTTGTGCTGGGCCCGAAGGAGATGGCGGAAGCGCTGAGTGGTAGCGTCGCCGAGCTTGCTGAATTCATACTGCGCGCGATCGAGGACCTACCGACGGCGATGGCGCGCGAAGTCGCCAACAGAGGGGTCGTACTGACGGGTGGTGGTTCGCTGCTAGACAAGCTCGACGTCGCGCTGGCGGAGCGCGTCGGCGTGCCCTTTGTGCTACCACAGACGCCGATGCATTGCGTGATCAAGGGAACTGCGCTTGTGCTTGAGAGCCTCAACGAGCGCGAACACCTGCTAATCATACCCTAAGGCCAAACCAGGCGTCTGGATTTGTGAGCGCTCCGCACCGGGGCGACGTCGGCCGACGAAACAACCTCCTCCTATCAGAGCATTGCTCGGTAATGCGCTTGGAAAGTCCACCCGGCTGGACAGCGCCTGACGTGCGATGCTACATGGTCCGCCATCGGGAGCCGACGCGGCTCCTGCGCCGCCGCGGCGGGATGGGTGTATAGCTCAGTTGGTAGAGCAGCTGACTCTTAATCAGCGGGCCGCAGGTTCGAGTCCTGCTACACCCACCAATCAAATCAAAGAGTTATGACCGAAACGCACCGCGGGCAAGATGCTGGGTAAGCACGGGGTAAGCAAATGGCAAGTGCGACCACACCCATACGATATCAAGGTCAGCATCACCAAGGATGGGAAGGAATTCGCGGGTGAGTACTACACCCAGCGCGGCATGGTGTGCGTTCGATGCGGCGGTAGGGCAAAAGGCTACTCAGATCGGAGGGAGCCCCCATCATCGATCGCCCGAGGGCTCTTGAGGGAGCTGGTGGAAAACAGATAGAGCGTTCGTGGCGCGGCTAGGCTGATCCCCGAACATCCGGCTTCCGAACCGGACCGCCGCGCACTTACTTTTCCCTTCGGAGCACCGTTCGGAGGTGCCCCAATGCCCAAGGCCAAGCCGTGGCTGACAATTAGCGACGGAACGCTTACCGACATCGCCGTTGCCCGTGCTGATGCACCATCAGCGTCGTCTCGCAAAGGGCAGCATGGATTTTGACGACAAGTACGAGTTGAGCCTGCGCGACTTTCCTTCTAGACCACGACAGGGTTGCTTGCCTTCGTGCGAAGGAAGCCATTGCTTGCAGAGATCACCCCTGACGCTTTTCAAGCGGTGCTCGACGCCATCAAAGAAGCCGAAAAGGCGACGCCCCAGATGCGTCCGGAACCGGCGCACACGCGCTTCATACATTGATCTTGCCGTCGATGTGTGGACTGAGCTGCTTGAGCTGCAACAACACCCAGAATTGTCCGAGAGGCGGGCCATGATTTTGGCCAAGGCCAATGTTGCCAAAAGGCGCAACTTCAAGACAGACGCCCAGCTTCGAAGGCTGAAACGCGCCTGCGAACTCTTACGTAGACCCAGAGGACCAAAAACAGTCTGATTTTGGTCCCGAACTTTTCTTCTCAACTCCCCGCTGCCTCAGGCACACCTCGCTTGGTCGTAAACGCGAGGTAGCAATCATGAACAACGATGACTTTCCGCTCATCACCCGTAAGGCCGGGGTTGAGCTCGCGCTTGCAGAGCTCGGCATCCCCATTTCGATCTGGACAATCAACCGCGCGATGGCGAACGGGACCGGACCAAAGCCGGTCGCGAAATACGGCAGCAAGCAGGATCTTTTCCGCCCCGGCGAATTTCTGGATTGGGCGCGTAGCCTCATCGTGGAGAGAAGGGCCGCGCGAAGCGAAGAGGCGCAGCGTGTAACGCAGCCAAGAGCAAGGCCGGCGTCGTCATCCTCCTCATAGTCGATGGCGTCGATGCATGCCCAATCAGATGCCGCGCACGCACTTGTATCGGCGTGACGCCATCTTGGAATACGCGCAAACGCTGATCAGGCCAGCGAACACTGAGGCCGCCTAATGACGGCCATTGCGTGACTTCCTGCCGCGATGGGCTTTTTCGCGATTGTCCGCAATCTTTTCAGTTCACGCCCATAAAGGGAGGATCAAATGATGATGAGCAACCCATCTAAACCGACGCTGGTGGAGGACGATGCCGCGGCCGCGCCTGAGGCGACAAAAGTTGAACCCCCCGATCCGTTCGATCTCGATCGATTGCGGGTAACGGCCGACTATGAAGCCGATGCTGCGGTGAAAAAACTCATCATCACCGTCCCCGTTCGCCGCCCGCATCGGCTGGAATGGTTCTGGGTGCACCCCAGTGAGGAATATCGGGGAGTGTTCATGTCGATTGAACTCAAGGAGGAACGGGAGATGTACGTCGCGTCGCCCCATGTGGCACAGGAGCTGCCCAGCGAGATCCAGCGCCGAATGATCTACACGGCTCAGAACGCGTCCCGCGTCACGTTCTTGTGGCCGGTGAGAATGGCGGCCCCCGGCGACCGTCTCGACGACTGGTCGACCTCGGCGCACGAGGCCGCCGCCAAGGCTATGCGGGAGCGGATACGGCTTGTTAGCAATCGGAGCCTCGGTGCCTACGAGACAATCGTCACCGAGAATTCGCCGACAGGGTTTGAGCCCAAGTGGCCGGAGCTTTCCTTCCAAGAGCTGATCAGGCTGGCGTTCAAGGGTGGCCGGCTGATCGACAGTTTCGACCATCCGGTGATCCGGCAGATCCGTGGGCTGTGAATGTTGGGTCGGCTCCCATATCGATACATCATCGCCGCCGATTTCGAATTCGAGTTCGGCGGCGTCGATGGCAACAGGCCCCGACCGGTCTGCATGGTCGCGCGTGAACTTGCTCTCCGGCCAGACCTGGCGACTGTGGCGAGATGAATTTGGGCCGCGGCCTCCCTTCCCCACCGGCCCTGATGCGCTGTTTGTCGCCTTCTACGCCTCCGCCGAGCTTGGATGCTTCCGCGCCCTGGGATGGGAAATGCCGGCGCGCATCCTTGACCTGTTCTGCGAATTTCGATCCCTGACCAATGGTGCACTTCCGCCCGGCGGGAAATCGTCCCTGGTCGGCGCGCTGACCTATTTCTCCCTGGACCCGATGAGCGCCCAGGAGAAGTTCGAAATGGTCCAGGTGATCTTGCGCGGTGGCCCATGGTCCGATGCTGAACAAAAAGCCATCGTGGATTACTGCGAAGGCGATGTCATCTCCCTGGGGAAGCTGCTGCCGGTGATGTTGCCACGCATCGACCTGCCACGGGCATTGCTGCGCGGGCGCTACATGGCCGCTGCCTCCGCCATGGAGCATGCCGGGGTTCCAATCGACGTGCCGCTGTGGCGCCGCTTAGTGGCTCGGTGGGAGACCATCAAGCGCGGCCTGACCACCACCGCCGCCGCCGCTGCCTATGGCGTCTTCGAAGACGGCGTTTTCCGGTACCATCTGTTTGAGAAGTTCCTGGCGCGTATGGGCATCCCCTGGGCACGGTTGCCGTCGGGAGCGCTGGATCTGTCCGACGATACCTTTCGCTCCGCCGCCAAAGCCTACCCGATCATCGCGCCTCTTCGTGAACTGCGGCACACATTGTCGGAGCTGCGCCTCAATGCTCTGGCGGTTGGCGACGATGGCCGCAATCGCACCCTGCTGTCGGCCTTCCGCGCGAAGACTGGCCGCAACCAGCCGTCGAATGCAAAATACATCTTCGGGCCTTCGGTCTGGATACGTGGATTGATCAAGCCGCCACCGGGCATGGCGCTCAGCTACATCGACTGGTCGAGCCAGGAGATTGGAATTGCCGCCGCCCTCTCCGGTGACGAGAACCTAAAGGCGGCGTACCTGGGCGGTGACCCCTATCTCGCCTTCGGCAAACAGTGCGGGCGACTGCCGCTGGATGCCACCAAGGCGACGCACGCGGCCGAACGCGAACTACTCAAGCAGTGCGTGCTCGGCGTCAACTACGCGATGGGCGAGCGGTCGCTTGCCCTCCGGATCGGCCAGCCGGAAATCGTTGCCCGCAATCTGCTGCGTGCCCACCGTGAAGCCTATGCCAAGTTCTGGGCGTGGTCCGATGCCGCCGTCGACATCGCCATGCAGGGTCGCCCGCTGCGGACTGTGTTCGGCTGGCCGGTGCATATCGGGCCCAACCCAAACCCCCGTTCCTTCCGCAACTTCCCCATGCAGGCGAACGGCGCCGAGATGCTGCGCATCGCCTGCTGTCTGGGCACCGAGCGCGGCGTCGAGATATGCGGGCCCGCGCATGACGCGGTTTTGATCTTCGCGCCCATCGAGCGACTTGAGCACGATACCGCTGTGATGCGTGACGCAATGGCTGAAGCCTCGCGCGCTGTGCTCGACGGCTTCGAGCTTCGAACCGATGCCCACCCAGTGAAGTACCCCGATCGCTATGCCGATGCGCGCGGCGCCGTGATGTGGCGCACGGTGATGGGATTGCTCGAACAAAGCGAAGCGCAAGCCATGAGGGCTGTCGGATGACACGGCGCAACGACGATTTGATCTGGAGAAGTATCGCGTCCCGCTCGCCGACGTGGGGCAATGCCGCCTACCATGCGGTCCCACAAAAATCCAAGCCCGACAGCACCGGCGCTAAGCCCAATGGCGCGGCCCCTTATGTCCCGTATCCGGTCAAGGTGATCTACCAGATGGGGGAGCTAAGCATCCCGGCACGGCGAAACTATATCCCGCTGCTATTGCATTTGAGCTGGAAGGCTGGCCATCGACCATTCAAGCTGCCAAATAGAGACCTAAACGGCTAGGAATCAGTCGTGAGAGGAAAGGTCCAGTGCTGCGCGAATTGGAGCGGATGGGGTTGATCCGGCTCAAGCGCGAACCTCGAAAGGCACCCTTGATTACGGTCCTCGCGCTCCTCGCCGGAGGGCCGGCCAGATGAAGTCTGTGAGGTCAGGCTTACAGCGCTGTCAGTTGAGGCGTACAGATTTCCCCCAATCTGTACGTTCTCGGGGGGATACGGTCCCAGTTCTTTATTTATTGTTATTGGGTGTTCTTGAGAAACAAGTAGTAGGCACCCCCTACTGGGAAGACCACAATGCTACCTCGACGGTACAGCGAGGAAGACGAAAAGCTGATGCGGACGCTAACCCCGCCCGAAGAAGACCGGCGGCGATCCTTTTGCGCGAGCTACGTGAGGGAAGGTCAAGAAACGCACGCTGGCCAATTTATCGAAGCTGCCGCAACGGCTGATCGACGGCATCCGCGGGCTCATCGCCGGTGGCACGGTGGCCACGCCGGAAGCGGGCAAGCAAGAGGACAGCTTTAAGATCGTTCGCGCGCTAGCGCACGGCCACGTGGCCGCGGTAGGGGGCATGATGCGCAAGCTCGGCCTCGATCGGATGCTGCAGGGGCGCACGCAGGTGGAGCGCCGCGTGCGCAACCTGATCGAGGCCATGATCATCCAGCGGATCATTGCGCCGGGATCGAAGCTCGCCTTCCACCGAGCGCTTGCCGCAGATACGGCAACATCGAGCCTGGCACAGTCGGTGGGCCTCACAGACGTCGCCGAGCGCGAGGTGTACGCAGCGCTCGACTGGCTCATCGAGCAGCAGCCACGGATCGAGGCGGCGCTGGCCAGGAAGCATCTCGTCGACGGCACGCTGGTACTCTACGACGTCTCGTCGAGCTACATGGAGGGACGTCGCTGTCCGCTCGCGAGGTACGGCCACAGCCGGGACCATCGCGCTGACCGACCCCAAATCGTGTACGGATTGCTATGTGCAACGGATGGCACGCCCGTAGCGATAGAAGTGTTCGAAGGCGATACCGCCTTACTTCCAGGCTTTCAACGAGATAGGCCCGTTGCTGGATATGACTACAGCATCGACTGGACTCCTATGCTGGCGGGACTTTCACCCGCAAGAATGACAGCTAAACTCGCTGCACGACCCACAACCGACATGGCTGCCTCTATGAACGGTTCGCATACAGCCTTCAACGACACTTGGCGAATTCACCAATATCCTTTGAGCCAGAGCGCAGGAAATCTAGAAACGGCACGCCTTTGTATTTGCATGTCTCGCAAATGCTCAGCAGAATAAGGAAATCGCGAAGCCCTTTTTCGGTGCTCTTTCCCTCGATAATACGGCGCAGTGATGCGAATGCTTTTATCGCGTGCTCAGCATTATTGTTGTTCCACGGAACGTCGTCGAACTCCAAAAACGTAAACAACTTGTCGCGGTTCCTCCGTAGGCGTTCGACGAACTTCTGAGCGGCGTCGCCGAGATCACACTTACTATCCAGGTCCGCGTAGAATTGATCGACTGAAATGCGGTACTTTCCCAAAAAATGCTTTTTGAGGCCACGCCTATCCACCGTCTCCACCATCGGTTTGACTAAGCTTGTAAAATCCCAAGCGAGCTGTTTAAGTCTTTCATCATAGGGATGCTTAAGCAGCTCGTCATTCAAATCTCGGATAAAATGAATAAGGCACTTCTGCTGCCGGCATTTGATCCCGTCATACACTGCATAGAAATCTGAGACCAGAACTCCGCGGAAATTCAACAGCAAGGCCTGAACAGTGGCGCCTTCCCGGGTCGGCGTATAAAAATACGCCACGTCTTCCATGCTGGTGAGCACCCAGACATAGCTGGCTTTACCCATTACGCTTGCGCGGGTCTCATCAACGTGAAGAAGATGACCACCGCACAGCTGTTTCAACAGCTTGTCGTATGTGAAGACATAGTCCTGTGCCAATACGGCCTTGAACCGGTTCACTGTGTGGCGAGAGATAGAAAGTCCAAATATTTGGCGCACACCGGAAGCAATGCGACTTTGAGGCAGCTGAAGTTCGATGTTTTGGTATACAGTATATGCCGCAAGGCTCCGGCCGTACTTGTTTGCACTCCACTCCCTATCCGGCGGGTAGAAGGTGCTTCGGTAGGATAAACAACGGTATCTGTGGATGACATAGCGCGTAATCCACCTTTTTAGGCCGTGTCGCATGAATCGGATGTCGACCACATTCTTGCTTCTCTTGCCGTGGCGATAAATCAGATCGGACTTGCAGGTTGGGCAAGATTCTGGGCGTCTGCATTCGACCGTTGTATTGGGCGTCTGGGCTCCTTTGAGTGTCGAAGGGTGCTTCCTCGCGTGTGCGTGCTTGCTCAATGATTTCAGATACACCCGCTCGCGTTGATAGTTCCAATAGGCCGCTTTATTGATTGTTTCCAACTCGGGAATTGCAAACGCATTGCGCCCAAAGCGAAACGGGAATGGATTTTTCCGTTTCATCTCCGATACAAGAATTAGGTTGTTCTGTGATGAATTGCCGTTGCCTGACGCCCCGCGATGCAAAGCTTTCATCCCACTTGCAACAATTTCAAGTGCTTCGCAATCCTTTCGATTGTAATCGAGCAGCTCTCTCTTCTTGATCGGGTCTCTTAAATCTTCCCAACGATGCCGCCATACGATTGCTTCAAGCCCAGAACTTGGGGAGCTCAACCATTGGAAGCCGAGATAGTTCGCAATCTCTTTTAGGCCATTGGAAAATGTCGGAAAATAAACGTGTGCAAAGATGAATGAAAGAAGGTTCACCGTGCTATTCATCGCGGTGCTGACTGGCGAGCCTTCGCACAGCCCGCCATATCGTTCTTGCATTCGCTTCAAGAAGTCCTTTTCGTACCTGCCGTAATGAACGATGCGCGGCTCGGGAATGGAGGAGAGGAGTCCGATGAATTCGTCCCAGATTTTGTGCTCCCCATCCTCGTCATCAGCCCAAAAAGAATGATGGACGGCGTTGTTGCCGGTTCCGACACGCATGCCGACCAAGTAATAGAAGTCGCGATCCGGCAGCCCTTCGACATCCAGAAAGACGGGTGTGCCGTCGAGGTCGGGGACTATGAGATCAACGGCGTGGATCTTGCTTTCTCGGATCGAGAGAGCCCGTAACGAGTGGTGAAATCTCTCCGGCTTCGCTTGCAATTTACGGGCTCTCCGACGCGGACGAAATGTGTAAGACAGCTGGGTGATTGTGAAAATGCCCTTTTCGCGCAACTTCTTGCGTTCCTTTTCCGACATGCTCGAGAGCAACGTTAGGTCGTCTTTCTCGATTGCCACCTGACGACAACGCCTCCGGAATTCGCATTCATTGCAGTGTGGGATGAGGACGAGATCGGGTGGCGAATTCCGGGCCAAAACCTCTGTGCTGCCTACAATCAATTTTTTTACATCGCCCACGTAGGAGCGGAGATTGAACTTCGAAGCGAGATGATCGTCGCCGTGTATAATCTTGCCCAGGCTTACCTCAAACCCAAGTGCGGAGAGCACAAGCGCGTCGAAAGCAAGCGCCAGTTTATCGTTCTTCGTGAGTTTGTTGGTGAATTGGAAGCGATAAGGAATAAAGACGAACTTACCCCGGTGTTTGGATGGTACCCGCTCCACTGCTCGTAGGCGCGACTCCAACGTCTTCGTTTGCAACCACACATTGATTGCAAGACGCCATGTGGCGTTTTCGTCGTGCAATACTGGCGGCGCAAAAACTTGGTCGCTTTTGGCAAATATCGAGAGGAGATACTTGAGCTTATGCTCGTAATATGCCTCGGTCTGTAAGCGAGCCCATTCCGCATAGGCGTTTCCACCGCTCGGTTCCGCACGTGAGCGGAGCCAACATTTCGTTGGACATTCAAGATAGTCACTAAAAAGCAGGGCGCTGATCATATGTACTCTCCGCGTTACTCGATGACGCGGAGCCAGCACATAATCTCCTTGAGTACAACAAACAGGAAAGTGCCCACGATATGCCGGGTCTGCTCCTGGCACAAACTCACCGTGGCACTGTGATCTTAGGTCCGGATTGTCTCGAAACCTGTCGTACCCACGACGGGGAAAAATGACCCGTAACTGCCTTCCGGTGTCGTGTAAGGAACGCCTCTGTGGCCGGTAGCTCTTCTCAGCAATGCCCGCTCCATGAATTGGGTAGTTCCACCGATGGCTGCGGCATTCGACACCGGGCGAAGGTGAGTTCTGTCGGGGAACTAGCGAGAGTTCAAAACAATGTGGACCTCAGCGGGCAAAGAGCTGCGCGAATTGTTATGGCTGGCGTCGATGGTCAGCGGCCTTTCATTACTTGGGGTAACGCTGGCTGTCGCTTTGGCGCTGGCGCTCGTAAGCGTGGCCTGATGTGCTGCCCTGTGCAACTAGCGCAAACGCTGCGCTCTCGACAAGTTCATCGCCAGTCCGGGCGGTTCTTCCTTGCTAACGGGTGGCGGAGGCGTCCGCTCTCGTTCGCCGCGGCAGGGCTCGCGGTTTGCGCAATCTCTACATCTGCCTTGGCACAGACCGCAGCTGAGCCCGTCGGCCTCACGCCCGATCAGCAAACGATCATCAGCAAGCTTGCAAAAGCCGTCCGACGCGGGAAACGTTCAGTACGCAGGAGCGCCTACTGAACCTATTGGAGCGGAAATCCAGCTGCCGTTCCGCGATGGCAAATTCATCACCCTAATCCGAACGGGGATTGTGACCCAGAAGGACGGCAGCGTTACCTGGCAGGGCAAGGTTGAGGAGACGGGTGAACGAGCGGTTCTCATGGTCTGGGGCAACGCGCTGTTGACCGGGTATTTTGCTTACAAGGGCACCGTCTTCACGGTCGAGAGCCTGGGCGGCGGAGTCCATGCCTACGCGGAAATGGACCGCAACAAGCTGCCGGCCGACCACCCTCCAGCGGCCAGCCGCGACGGCGTCCAGGCTCCGAACGCCGATGAAGAGCCGGAGCCCACTCCCGCTCCTGCAGAGCCGGCGGTTGCGCCATTTGCCAAGGCAGACCGCCAGGCCCTAGAAGCCAAGGCCGTCACGATCGATGTCATGCTGCTTTACACCGCCCGGGCGGCCAAGCATTACATCCGCGACCCGTCGGATCTGCTGGCGCTCGCGATCGAGGAAACCAATCAAACGCTGAAGAACAGCGGCCTTGGCAACATCAACCTGCGGCTCGTGCACAGCCAGCTTGTCGACTACGATGCAAGTGAAGATGATCACTTCACCCACCTCTATACGATGGTCGACGGGCTCGGTCCGTTCAAGGACGTAAAGCGGCTACGCGACGAGAAACATGCGGACATTGTTGGTCTGATCATCGATAACCCGACGGGCTGCGGTCTTTCAACTCGAATTGGTCCGGACTCGGATCAGGCTTTCTTCATCGTGCATCACGCTTGCGCCGCCGTTACTATGTCGATTGCACATGAGATAGGGCATATCCTGGGCGCCCGCCACGATCGCTTTGTGGATGACAACGACTCGCCGTATGCCTACGGGCACGGTTACGTCAACGGCGGTAAATGGCGAGACCTAATGAGCTACAAGCAAGGGTGTGGCGGCTGCGCGCGCATACCCTACTGGTCCAATCCCAGGATCATGTACAATGGCGAGCCGACCGGGACGGCTGCCGCCGACAACGCCAGACTTATTCTTGAGCTCGCCGAGCGCGTGTCTCAGTTCAGATAACGCGACCGCGCGCAATCGCAGAGGGGCAGTCCTCCTAGGCCTCCACGAGCTTGCTTCGGATTGCGTATCGCACGAGAGCGGCGGACGATGACAGATGAAGCTTGCGCATGACCGTCGCCCTGTGCGTCTCCACGGTTTTGAGACTTATAGTGAGGACAGCGGCGATCTGTTTGTTCGTGTGCCCCTCGGCGATCAGCTGCACCACACCGCGTTCCCGGTTGGTGAGAGCAGATCCGTGCCGGGTCGGGCCTACAATAAACGAGTCAAGCAGCGCTTCGGAGATTTTGGCGCTGAAGAAAGGCTTGTGTGACGCCAACGCCTCGATCGCATTTATGAGGTGGTGGTTGGCGTCGGTCTTGAGCAAATAACCGCGCGCTCCTGCTTTCAGGAGATCCTGAATGAGCGTTTCGTTGTCGTGCATCGTGAAAATGAGGACTTCGGTCTTGGGCAGCCGGGCCCGAATCTGGCGGGTTGCCTCGATGCCGTTAACCAGTGGCAGCGAGTAGTCGAGCACAGCAATATCCGGCTTAGTTTCGACCGCCTTGCTAATGGCGTCTTTGCCGTCTGCGACCTCGGCAACGACCTCCCAGCTGGGCTGAGATTCGAGCATTCTACGCAGTCCCGCACGAACCACCTCGTGGTCATCGGCAATAAGGATACGCGTCACGCCACGTCGCCTTGTCTCCCACCGCATGCCATTGCCCCTCGTTGGCAGTTCAGCAAACGGAACCACGCGTTGGCATCCGGGAATATCTGGAGAACCAAAGGTGGTAAACGCGCCAGCAGGGGCACGAAGTGGCGGGCTCGCTCCCCATTCGCCGCCAGATCAGTTGGGCTTTCCAGTCCCGCTTCGCATCTCGTCGGGGGGGAGCCAGCTCTTATCCATGACTTGTTTGGCAAGTTGCCGGTCGAGGTGCGGAACGATGAGCTGGTGAAATGCGTAAGTAAGCTCTCCATATTGGCCCCTGCAAAGCCTGGCCCGCTCTTTTGGAAGGTACTAGCGGCATGCAGGGCGTGCTCGCCTTGCCGGTCGAGCCGGACACCGCCATCCGCTCCGGGCCCGAGCCCTGGCTGATCCGGCTCGACGACGTGGCGAGCGAGATGCATTACGCTGCGGCGCTGATCGAGACCTGGCTGCGCGGCGGCCTCGAGATCGGCGGACGGCGCCAGCGTGTGAAGCCCGGCGACATCGCCGTGCTCTATCCCAGGCGGCGTCCGGATGCGGCTGTGACGACGCTCTGTGACCGGCTGACCGGCTTCACTCGGGCGGTGCTGCCGGCCGGTGACAAGCCGACGGGCACGCTGCGCGACCAGGCGGTGAAGATCCTGCCGATGCACAGCGCACGCGGCCTGCAGTTCCGCATCGTTCTGCTGCTGTGGGCCGATCTGTTGCCCTCGCCTTTCAAGCCGCGACGACGGCATCGATCGCGGCCTACTCTATGTCGCCATGACGCGGGCCGAGGACATGCTGGTGATCCTGCATTCCGGTAGCTCATCCTATGTCGAGGAGCTCTACCGCGCATTGGGAACAGTGCCTCCGTAGCGGCAAGGCGCAGCGCCGATCTATCATGCGCCTCGCCGTTCGATCTAATCCGCACGCTTCCGGTCTAGGGAGGTAAAGCAGACCTAAAATCTGCCTGGATTTCGCTGTGGTTGATAGCCGTTCTTGACCCACAGGAGACCTCAGCCAAAATCGGCGGCCTGTCGTTCACGGAGGCCCTGGACGCGGCCCTCGACTCGCTCGAGGAGAAGCGGCGATGCCGGTCGATTGATTATTTCTTTGCGCACTCGGCTCGGCGCGGCTGCCACGCATGCAGCTCAGTCGCTCCAGCCCAGGTGATGTGGCTTAGTATGCGCGAGACCATTGCGTCACATTCGATGAAGAAGGACGCGCCATTGCTCTCGGGTCTCGAGCTCAACCATCGGCCCTATCCAATGGTCCCGGCGACATTGGCACCCAATGGCGTCTTGGAGAGAGCGGGAAAGCCAGAGAGGTCAATCTCGGGTTTGTGGCCGGCGACGATTTCGGCAACGAGCCGCCCGGCCCCGCAGGACATGGTCCACCCCAGGTGACCGTGGCCGGCATTGACGAAGAGATTGCGAATGCTCGTGCGCCCCATGTAGCCAACTCCGCTCGGGCTCACCGGCCGCAATCCCGCCCAGACCTTGGCCGTGCCCCGCGAATAGCAGCGCGCAAATTGAGGGAATGTCTGCAGCACCTTGTCGATTATCGCCTGGACGCGGGCGGGCATCGGGGTCGCATCGAAGCCGGCGATCTCGGCGGAGCCCGCCGCGCGCAGCCGGTCGCCAATCCGGATCAGACCGAACATGCGCCCATCGTCGATGATGGCGTGCGTCGGTGCTCCATTCCAGGGGGCTGCCGGCACGGTGATCGATACGCCTTTGACGGGATAGATCAGCACGTCGATGCCGACTTGTCTAAGGAGAGCGGGCGAAAAGCTGCCGAGCGCCACAACGACGTTGTCGGCCTCGATCATGCCCTGAGAGGTCGCAACCGCCACGATCCGGTTGCCGCTCCGCACAAGCCTGGTCACGGACATGCTGTAGTGGAAAGCAGTGCCGCGCGCTTCGTTATAGCGGGCGAGTTCCTGCACGAACTTGTGGCAGTCGCCCACCTCATCGCGTGGAAAGTAGAGGGCTCCGCACAGCGATGCGCCGGTCTCCTCCAGCGCCGGCTCCCGAGCGGTGCACTGAGCCGGGGAAAGCTCCTCGAAGATGAGTCCGTGCGGCGCCAGCATCGCGCAATTGCGGCGGGCGTCAGCGAGCGCCTCGGGATTGCGGTAGATCTTGAGCACGCCCTTGGTGCCGAGGTCATATTCGATGCCGGTCTCTTCCCGGATCTCCTGCAGCGACTTCAGGCTGTAGAGAGCGAGGCGCAGGTTGGCGGCGGCGTTGGCCACGAACCGCGCCTCAGTGCAGTTGGCGAGGAACGCGGGACCCCAGCGCAGGATATGCGGCAGCGCCTTGAGCCGGAGCAGCATTGGCGCATCCTCGCGCCCAAGCCACTTCAGGATCTTGAGCGGCATCCCGGGCTGCGACCAGGGCTCGACCTCGCTGGCATGGATCACCGCGCCATTGCCGAAGCTGGTCTCGAGCGCCGCACCGGGCTGGCGCTCGATGACCGTGACGCGATGGCCGAGGCGGCTCAGATAATGGGCGGTGGCAACGCCGAGGGCGCCAGCGCCGAGAACAACAGTGTGCATGCGAAGCCGTGCCTCCTCATGGCTTGGCGGCGCTCTCCACCTTACGCCCCGCGGCGTCCTCCTGCGCCTCCTCGGCCGCCATCGCAGGCCGCGCCGGGAACAGCCCCTGCGGCCGGAAGATCATGAGCACCATCAGGATCGCGCCGAACGCCAGCAGCCGGTAAAGGGCGAGGTCGCGGAAGATCTCGGGCAGCGCCACGATGACCGCCGCACCGAGGACGACGCCGACGACGTTGCCCATGCCGCCTAGGATCACCATGGCCAGGATGTTGATCGACTCGTGGAACAGGAAGTTGTCGGGGAACACGGATCGCTGCCAGGAGGCAAGCAGCCCGCCGGCAAAGCCCGCGAAGCTTGCACCGATGGCAAAGGCCTGCAGCTTGGCCACCGTCGTGTTGACGCCCGTGGCCTCTGCCGCGAGCTCATCCTCCCGGATCGCCTGCCACGCCCAGCCGATCCTGCGAATTCCCGCAGCCGCACGCAGGCCAGCAGCATCCCCCCGAGCGTGACGAGGAACAGGTAATAGTACTGGATGTTGCGCTCGATGACGTAGCCGAAGAACGACGGCGGATCGATCGAGATGAGCCCGCTCGGGCCGCCCGTGATGTTGATAGGACGGTCGAGGTTGACGAGGCAGATGTAGGTGATCTCGCCGAAGCCCAGCGTCACGATCGCGAGGTAGTCGCCACGCAGCCTGAGCGTCGGCGCACCGATCAGGACGCCCGAGATAGCGGCGACGAGCGTCACGATCGGCATCACTAGCAGAAACGGCACGTGCAGGCCGAAATGCGGTGAGGCAAGAAAGGCATAGATGTAGGAGCCGATGCCGAAAAAGGCGACGTAACCGATGTCGAGGAGGCCGGCGAAGCCGACGACGACGTTGAGGCCGAGTGCCAGCAGCGAATAGAGGCAGATGCGGGCCAGCACGCCGACGACGTAGTCGTTGGGCGCGGCGAGCGGGGCGACCGCGCCGACCGCGAGCAGGAGCGCCGGCCCAAAATTCCGGTAGTTGCGCAGGCGCTCGATCATCACACCTTTTTCCAATCGGCCAGCGACTCGCCGAAGAGCCCATCCGGCTTGAAGACGAGCGTCAGTATGAGCACGCCGAACGCCACCACGTCCTTGAAGGCGGGATTGATGAAGGTGACCGCGAGGCTCTCGATGACGCCGAGCAGCAGCCCGCCGATCATGGCGCCCCTGATGTTGCCAATACCGCCCAGCACTGCCGCGGTGAACGCCTTGAGCCCGGCCGAGTAGCCCATCACGAAGTCGATCTGCGTGTAGTAGAGCCCGATCAGGACGCCCGCCGCACCGCCGAGCGCAGAGCCCAGGAAGAAGGTCAAGCCCACCACGCGGCCGACATCGATCCCCATGACAGTCGCCATCTCTCGGTCCTCCGAGACGGCCCTGATCGAGCGCCCTAGGGTGGTGCGCTGCACCAGCACGATCAGCGCCCACATGAGAAGGAGCGAGACCGAGGCCATGACGATCAGCAGCACCGAGACGTTGACGCCGAGGATGTTGAAGCGCCAGGTGCGCGGGAACACCAGGTTCGTCATGTAGACCTTCATGCGCGCGCCCTGGGTGAGCATCACGGCATTCTGCAGGAAGATCGAGGCGCCGACCGCGCTGATAAGCGGTCCGAGCCGCGTTGCTCCGCGGACATAGAGCGGACGGTAGGCAAACCGCTCGAGCGCCATGCCGAGACCACCGCACAGCACCATGGCCGGCAGCAGCATCACCGGCAGCACCCAGATCGGATGCAGCCCGCCGACCGCCATGTCGAGCAGCGCGACCAGCACCCCCCATCCGATGTAGGCGCCGATCATGAACACCTCGCCGTGGGCGAAGTTGATCATGAAGAGCACGCCGTAGACCATGGTGTAGCCCAGCGCGATCAGTCCGTAAACAGTCCCGAGCGCCAAGCCGAACACTAGCTGCTGCGGGAGGATGGCAATGATGTTGTCCACGTCTGTCTCACTCCTCGCCCAGATAAGCGCGCCGCACGTCCTCGGCCTCCAGTAGGTCTTTTGCCTCGCCGTTGAGCATCATGCGGCCGTTCTGCAGGACATAGCCGCGATGCGCGATGGACAGCGCGACCGACGCATTCTGCTCGACCACCAGGATGGTGACGCCCTGGCGGTTGATCTCTTGGATGATGTCGAACACCTGATCGACGAGCGCCGGCGACAGCCCCATTGAGGGCTCATCCATGAGCAGCAGGCGAGGACGCGCCATCAGCGCGCGGCCGATCGCCAGCATCTGCTGCTCGCCGCCCGACATCGTGCCGGCGTACTGCCCGGCGCGCTCGTGGAGCCGCGGAAAGAGGCCGTAGACGCGATCGAGGTCGCGGTCGATCTCGTCCTTGGGCTCGGCCCGTCGGGTGTAGGCGCCGATCTGCAGGTTCTCCCACACCGTCATGCGGCCGAAGACGCGGCGCGCCTCGGGCACCATGGAGATGCCGCGGCTCACGATCTTGCCCGTGGCGAGCCCGTTCAGGGTGTCGCCGTCGAAGGTGACCGTGCCGGAATGCGGTCGCACGAGGCCGAGGATCGTCTTCATGGTGGTCGACTTGCCGGAGGCGTTGCCGCCCAGGAGGCAGACGATCTCACCGTTTCGCACCTCGAGGTCGATGCCTTTCAGCGCCATCATCGGCCCGTAGTAGGTCACGACCTTGTCGAGCCTAAGCATGTGCGACGCGGCGTCCGAGGTAGGCTTCGATGACAAACGGATTGTTGCGCACTGTGGCGAAGTCGCCCTCGGCGATCTGGACGCCGTGATCAAGCGCGATGACGCGATCCGAGATGCCGCGCACGATAGTCATGTCGTGCTCGATCAGCAGGATCGAGATGCCGCGCTCCCGGATGCGCAGGATGTCGGCCATCAGCTCGCGGGATTCGGTGGGGTTCATGCCGGCGGCGGGCTCATCCAGCAGCAAGAGCCGCGGCTCAGTCGCCAGAGCGCGCGCGATCTCGAGCCTCCGGCGATTGGCATAAGACAGCGAGTAGGCGAGCCGGTCGGCGCGCGGCAGCAGGCGCGTGCCGAAGAGGGCGAGCAGCTCCTTGGCCTCGTCGATCACCTTGGCCTTCTCGGCACGGACCGACGGCAGGCCGAGGACGATGCCGGCTACTCCGGCGCGCGACCGGCAGTTCCGTCCGACGAGGACGTTCTCCAGCACCGTCATCTGGTTGAACAGACGCTGGTTCTGGAAGGTGCGCGCGATACCGAGCGCGGTGATGGCGTGGGGCTTCAACCCGAGCAGCCGGTGCCGGTCGAGGAAGGTGGCCCGGCCGGCGGTGGCGCCGTACATCCCGGTGACGAGGTTGAAGATCGTCGTCTTGCCCGATCCATTCGGACCGATCAGGCTGACGATCTCCCCCTCCTTCATGGAGAATTCGAAGCCCTGCACGGCATGGAGGCCGCCGAAGCTTTTCTTCAGTCCGGCGATCTCGAGCAGCGCCATGGCTGAGCTCTACTTCGATACCGACTTCACCAGCTCGAAGCCCTTGCCCTTGACCTGGTACACGGACAGCGTCGGCGTCGCCACGTCACCCTTGACGTCGAAGGCAATCGGGAAGCCGAGGATGCCCTTGTAGTCCTTGGTGGCGCGGACCGCATCGCGCACCGCGGCGCGATCGGCCTTGCCCGCCGTCTTGACCGCCTCGAGCAGGATGTTGGCCGCCTCGTAGGCCAGCGGACCATAGGAGCTCAAGGCGCCGTGCTTGGATTCGAACGCTTTCACGAAGCTCGCAGCGGCGGGGAGCTTCTTCATGTCGGGCACGAAGAATGTGACGTAGTTGCCCTCGGCGCCGCCGGCCGACGCCTCGACATAGTCGATGGGCTCGAACTGGCCATCGGGCCCGATCATCTTCGCGTTGAGGCCGACGTCCGGAAGCTGCTTGGCCATGAGCGCGGCATCCGGGGCCCACAAGCTGGCATAGATCACATCGACATCCTTGGGCACCGTGCCGAGCACCGCGCGGAAGTCCTTGTCGCCGGAGCGCAGGACGAAGCGCAACGCCGTGATCCCCATGGCCTTCGCCTGCTTCTCGGCCTCGTCGGCGGCGCCACGCGGCCCCGTGGTGCCGTCGTCGAAGATGGCGATCTTCTTGGCCTTGAGGTCATTGACGGCGAAGATGATGCCGGCTGGCCCCTGGAAGTCATCGCGGGCGCAGAGCCGGTTGACGGTCTTGAGTGCCCGGTCGGTGACCTTCGGGTTGCTGCAGCCCGGCGTGATCATGACGAGGTTGACCCGGTCGAGGACCTCAGACACCGGAATGCAGGTGCTGCTCGTTATACCCCATACCGTGCCGACCACCGCGGGATCGGCCGCCACCTTTTCTCCGGCGGCCACGCCGACCTGAGGATTGCCCTGGTCGTCGGCGGCCACGAACTCGATCTTCATGCCGAGCACGCCGCCCTTGGCGTTCCACTCGTCGACGGCAAGCTTCACGGCGTCAGCCACCTCCTGCCCTTGCTTCGCAAGCGAGCCTGTGAGAGGCGCACCAGCCGCGATCTTGATCACCTGCTGGGCCAGGGCGCCGGGCGGGCCCCAACCTGCAACCACCGCCAGGGCCGCCACCGCGCCCAGGACGGAACGCCGAACGATGCTCTCGATGAACATTGTTGTGTTTCTCCCCACGAATATTCAGGTCACCTCCGTCGCGGCCGCGGAATTTTGAATTGCGGCACGTGACAGCGCTTCCGCTTGCCGTCCTTGAACAGCATAAGCTGCTTTGGCCGCTTCTTTGTTACCCGCTTCAGCGCGTTGGAAACTTCAAACCAGTGCATCGCCGGCCAACGGCACGCTTCGAGGAACCGAGGATAAGACTGGACCCTAGCGCGTTCGAGCTGACCCAGCCGCCGCATATCTCAGGATGGTGAGTTTGCAAGTATACAAGGAAGGCAAGTGCATATTCATGCGCCGACGGGGCCAGCGATCCGTCGACATCGACGACAATAATGCTGTCGCCGTGGCGCTGGAGCACAATGTCGCCATCCGGTGCGCCATTGGCCTCGACATGGGCCTCGCCATCTTAAGCCGCCACGTGAGCCAACATCTAGGCCAACACCTGAGCCACCACGTGAGCCAACATCCGGGTCGACACACACCTCGTCACACGGCTCGACACACAGCTGGCCACCTGAGCCACCATCTGAGCCGCCATCTGAGTTGCCATGCGCTCGGCCATTCGCCGGCGGCCCACCTAGCGCGATTGCGCGCAAGGCCCGGCGGAGAACGCCGCGGCGCGGGCGTGGGCCATCATCTGGGTCGTCTGCGCGTTGGAGCGCCACGGGAATGCCGATCGGTTCAAGCGGTCAACACACACGCTACTGGAACAGAACGCGCACGCGGCACCATTGCTGGCGAGCGGAGCAAAAAGCAAGCGGCAACCTGGGCATCCGGGGTTTGCCGATAAAACCACCTATCGGACAATGCACGCGCTTGCACTGTTGGCGGGTGGCAAAGAGGCCAAATGGCCCCTTGGCAAATGGCGCGCCGTGCACACAGGCGTGCACACGGGGGCCACCGGCGTGATTTGTTTTTGACAGTTTTGACAGTTTTGACGGAGGGGTCATCCCCTCAAATCAGGTCTGGCAGACCGTTTGCGGGTCGGCTATCGATCCCGAAAAGTTGGCACCGAAATTGGCACCGAACAGGCAGGAACGGATCGGTACAGAAAAGGACGAAGCGTGCCAGAGGCGTCGTGTTTCGCAGGAAAAATAAGGACATTAGGGGTTCCCCAGGGATGGGTGGAGATGGTTCTTTCCGGCTTTCAAGACCGGTGCCTTAAACCACTCGGCCACCCATCCGTCTAGCAAGTCAGCATTTAGCATTTTGATCCGATCGAACAAAGCCGGGACCGCCACCGGATCGCCACGGGACAGGCCGATCACCCCTTCGCGTCCGTATCTGAGCGCAGCCTCGATGGCGTCGGCGGCCGCACCGTCGTCTTTCTTGAATAGGTGGCCGTAGATGTTCAGGGTCACGGTGGGACGCCGGCGGCAATCAGGGCCGAGGCGTGCGTGTGCCGCAGCGCCTGGAAGGACACACGCGGCAGGTTGAGGGAGGCGCAGGCGTCTTGTCACCGCCGCTCATGGTCGCCGCCATGGAACGGCTTTGAAAAAAATAGAAGGGTTTTCAAAGATGCCACGCGGCGGAAAGCGGCCAGGATCCGGCCGGTGAAGGGCGGAACCAACAAGATCACCGAGGATGTCCGCGAGGCGATCCTCAAGCTTTTGACTTGGCGGGCGGTGTCGAGTACCTGTGTGCGGTCGCTCGTGAGGATCCCAAGGCCTTATGCGCCCTCCCGGGCAAGCTCATCCCCGTCAAGGTCGGGGGCGACGAAGACAATACGACGGTGCTCAGGATGACGATCGACGCCCCGCCTGATGAAACCAGAGAGCAGTGGCTTGCTAGAACCGCACGAGAACGGGGACTTTCGCCCCCGGTTGTGGGCGCCTCAGCCGGCCCCACAAACGGACGCGATCATAGCTAGGTGGGGACATCGGCCCGGGGAATGGGACGGAGCAAGAGTGGCAGGAGCTGCCGCGTCTCAGGTTTTCCTCCTCCGCTTATGCCGAGCCGATTGCCAAGCAGGAGGAACCGTCCGCGTTCGACATCGTTCGCAGGGTGAGAGAAGAAGCAACAGAGGGCTAGCTAATGAGCAAACGAAAGAGCAGGAACCTGTCCGTGCCCGCAAGACACCCGAAATACGCAGGACAAAACAACGTCAAAAGGACAACAGCGGCCGCTGCAAGAAAGAAATGACCGCATCGCAACGTTGGCAGCTGGGGGTCACAGATGCGTTTGGTGTACATGATGCGCCGATCTGATTCGGCTCTCACCCTATTGTTTGCACGTTTGCGCGAGCTACAGGCCGACCTGCTTCCGCCGCGTGCGTGTTGCCCTTGCCTATGGTGCGCTGAGCGAGGAGGAGTCAGCGCTTCTTTTCCAGGTGCTCCCGATAGGCCTTGCGATGCTCCCTCTTGCGGGCTTCATCGGCGCAAGGGCGCGGTCGCCATCGAAAAGAGGTCTGACGAGTGGGCTATACCCCACAAAGCCCGTGCATGAGGTTCTGGGCAACGGCAAAGCGGCACCCCCAGGAGGGGTTGAGCGCTTGGTCTTGGTTCGCTTGGCCACACAATTGCGGATGAGTACGCGGTCGCCTTTGGCGAGGTCTTGGCCAACAAGTGCGGTGGAGCCCTGGTCTCCAGCGCTCATCCGCCCCTGAGTACCTTTTGATTGCCCTCAGCCAGGTGCTGCCCGAGATCTTCATCCGTGAGCGGCAGGTCAAAACGAACAGCCCAATTCTTCTTGGTAGGCGCGGCAGGGCTCGAACCTGCGGTTATGAGCCGGCGGCCTAGTCCACTTAGACGACGCGCCAACGGAGCTGGAGAGGCCGCTTGGCGCAGAAGCAGCGCACCCCTTGCTGGCATGAAGCAGCCGACGCACGAAATTCTTCGGCGATCTGGCGCCCGCGTCCGTCGCCGCGCCTCGTGGGCATTGGCAGCCTATCGCCGTGCGGCCGCGCTGCTCAGCGACAGTGCCAGCGAGCATGAAATGAGTGACCTGGTCCACAGTTGGGTAGCCCCTACGGCGTTCTTCTTGCGCGACGCACCGATTGAACCACAGAGCGGCATAAGTTTGGCAATGATGAAGTCCCTCACGGGTCACTATGTGGCCGGAGAGTGTATGAAACTGAAGTGCAATTTCGCCAAACAACATTCTCATAGTGTAATTGGCAATTTTCTACAGATGCGTGGCTTACCATAGTCGCTGAGAAGAGAGCCAAAAGGCTCGTTCCGAATACTACTGGTATCATGAATACCTCCCAAGCGGGGAGCTAAGCCTTACCACGAGGCCGGTGACCGAGCCATCGTGGAATCCAGGAGGGTAAAGGTAGGAGTGCCGGTCCCGCAGGCTAATAACCTTGGTCCGATGACCCTGGGCCACGGCAACATCTCCACCACATCAAGTTACCTGCACGCCCGGCACATTCCAAATATATAGGTCATTTACGGCGCATTGGAGGGATCCTGTGGACAAGCATTCCGGCGCTGAAGAAATGGGATCCTAGTGCTGGCATTAAGCACTGATGTGCAATCTCGACAGCGTCAAAACACGCCGGGCTGGTCCCGCTCGCAATTTCCGCCTATCCGACAACTGGATGGCGGTATTCGGTGCGCGCCGGCGATCTTTCCCGGCGGCATAGCACCCATCATCAAGCAGAGTGAAAATGGCGAGCGCGAGTTGGTGATGCGCAGCTGGGGGTTCATCCTGCTGCGCGATGGCTACGCACCGAAGCGCGTGACCTCGACGACAAGGCGCAAACCAAATTCTGGAATAACAGCTTCGTCAATCGGCGGTGCCTCGTGCCGGGCCTTTTGCGAGCCAGATGAAGGCAAGCCGGCGGGAGACCGGCCATTGTGCCGAAGGATAACTTCATTGCAAGCGAAACCTTCGCGCAAGAACAAATCGCGCGCAATTCTGCCAGCCCGACCATCTGCAATCGAGTCGGCGATACCAACATCTGCAATTAATGAGGATGGAGCGGCTCAGTGAGAGGGGCGGCATAGCCTCGCTGAGGAGACCTGCATGAAGAGGCTTCGCCGATGGCTGCCTGCAGTGCTGGTGGGCGTTTTTGTGCTCGATACCATTCTGATGCTGGTCAATCAAAGGGCTCCTGGCGTCGAGCGCGTCATAATGCCAGGCGACGTTATTGCCGAGAGGGGCATGCCGTCTTGATCAATGTAGGTCCCCTAGTACGCTGGCCCTACGAGGTGCCGGGCGGGATGCATCGACGCTTCAACTCATTCATGATGGTGCCGCGCAGGGACCCGCTCGATGTTCCCCCCGAGGACATCCGGAAAGTCGGGAACGGAGCCTACTTGCACCGGGGCAATACGCTCTATCTCTCCGTGCCAGGCAATGGGGAGCTAGCGCCGGTCACGCTGAGGGCCACGAGTCGGGTTGTCGAGCTCGATGGTAATCCTCGCAAGCATCGTCACCCTGACCGTGCTGTGCGCGTGCTGTATGACATGGTATCAGCGGCTGTTCGCTACTCCGCAAGCGCAGGCGCGCACATACCGAAGCGTCGGGGTGGTGCTCTGCTTTGGACTTCTCATTTTTTTCCTCCTAGGATGGATGACATCCGCGCCCCTGGTGATTTTTAGCCCGGACACCCCGGGGTATTTGCGGCCGGCACTGGTGGCATCTCAAGGCGGTGATCTGGCAATCATGGACCGCACACTCGGCTATCCAGCCTTTTTGGCGGCCGTGCTTCTTTTCAGCCGGCAGCCTAGCGCAAATTCCGACCGCGCAGTTCGTCCTCGTCATCGGCACGGTGCTAGGAACCATTGTGCGCTATGGGTCGCTCTCGCGCCAGAGTTGGAGGCAGCCTCGGTCTGTCGCTCTTCCAGGCTCTGCTGACGGTTATCACCGTTGCGATGCTGTTGGCCTATCAGCCGTTGACAAGCTAACGCCCATCACATCATGCCCGAGGTATTGTACGCATTCTCGCTGGTGTTCTGCTTGTCCTCGTTGCGGCCTACCAGGAGGTGAATTCGGTTAATCTTTTCGGCCTCTACCTTATCGGAACGCTATTGACACTTTTACCTATTATGTGAAACCCCATTGGGGAGCCGCGTGGCGTTTACGTGGATAGCGCTAACGCTTCGCCTGTTTTTGCGCGTGGCAATCAGCAGACGCTCCGCTTGGCCTTAGCCGCCGCTGCCCCTGTTGCCGCGGAACGATTGGGCTCTTCCTGCTGTTCCTGCCCCAGAAGACGCTGAACGACAGGTATGGAGGAGGCAGATATGCGCTATTGGGCCGCTTACCCTCTGTACAAACGCGAACCTCGTCGAACCAGTGATCGATAAAGTCAACATTCCGCGCGATTTGGCGGACCGTTTATCCAAATCTCTACGGGAGACACTCGAAGTCAACCCGGGCCCTACCGGAAGCTCCTTGGTTTCGACGCTGATTACTGTTTCTATAGAAGCAAGCTTCGAGACGATCTAAATGCGCAGCTTTGGCAAAGATATCAGTTCTCAGCGCGACCTCCTGATGCGCTCGTTCTTTGCCGGGGTGTTGCAACAACCCATAGGCTACGCCTGGAAGGTTGGGCATCAGATAACCTATGCGTTGTCGCACCCGGTCCCCCATATCAACGTCCGTGGATGGTCGTCACCTGAGACGTATCGGATGTTTGTTAGGGAGGGGGAGATGGCGTCGTTCAAGCTCCCTGAGGAATGGATTACCGGTTTGGCGCCAAGGCCTCTGCTCGCGACGTTTCCGCTTAGTGAGCATCTCGCCACAAGCTTGCTTGCTCTTCTGAACCGACTCGCAATCTTAGTCGGGCCGGCATTTTGGGTGGCGCATGTGTTGCCGCGGTAAGGTGGCGCCGTGGGTCGTCAGTAATGTGGGCAGGCGCTGGTGACAATGGGGCTTGCCGTGGGGTTGTATCTGTCCTCCACCGTCGTGGTGGCGCTGGCGCACAGCTTCGACCTTGTGCGCTATCTCGAAGGCATCGCCCCTCTGGCGCTGGTCACCATGGCGATGTGCATTCTGCAGCTGTCAAGCGCGCTCCTCGCCGGCGAGCCAGAGGTTTGTGACCGGTCTGGGTTGCGCGAGGAGCGTATCTCATACGCGCACCACGGCCTGCCGCGAGGGCACGCCGTGTAAACACCTTTCTCCTCCAGAATGCGACGCAGGCGCTGTATGAAGCGCCTGGCGGAGCACAAGCGCGTGTCACAACAGAAGCTGATTGCCGAGGCGCTCAACCTGCTGTTCGAGAAGCTCGGCTTGCGCCGATTGCGACGTGAGCGCCGGCAATATCCAACACCCCTGCGCAGAATGAGCGCCGAGACCGCGTCAGAGCGCCCAGGAAAAGACAGCAAATAGCGAGCATCGACCCATTACCGCAAACCTACCGACGCCGTGCGCAGTGTTGCGGCCGACTACAACTTATTGGCACCGGACGGCGAGGGACCAGGGGTTATTGGACAGCACGATCCGTCCGATCGACGAGCGAAAACACTTGTTTTCCGGGTGAAGGCTGACGGGGCGGGACAGCGTGGGATGCGGCTATCCGGCTTTCAAGACCGGTGCCTTAAACCACTCGGCCACCCATCCGACTGAGAAGGATCAGCACTTAGCAAATCAGTCAGTCCGCAAAAACCCAAAATTGGCACCCAGCACGCGGAGCCCCAGGATCACGTTGGTCAGTGTTCGCCAGCTGTTCCTCTAGCAGCCTCCTGCAGGAGCGCAATTCTCAATGGTGCTGGCGGCCGTCGTTCGACCTTGTCAAACAGGTGCGCGCAGAATCTAAAGGTCACCATCCCTCGGCGTGCCCCAGCCTGCGACTGATTTTAACGGCGTCGATCCCGCGGCGATCAGCGCCGACGCGTGCGTGTGTGGCGAAGAGCATACAACATCACCTGCGGCAGCCCGCGCGCAACACATGCGTCTTGCCAGCATCGCGACAGATCGTCGCGAGACCTAGGAGCGCCGGCGGTATTACAGTACACCAGCGCATCTGGTTCGGGCTTGCTGTGGCCGAGCTGTAAGCGCAACTCAAGCCGTTGGCGGCGGTGTTCGCGAAGGACCCTCATTGCATGCGAGGCAGCGAGATCGTGCGTCGACGGTGCTTCATCTTGACAGGGGTTCACCGCAGACGCGATGCGGTGACCGGAGTAGAAGAGATAGCATGTGATGCCGCTAACAAAGGTCCCGGATAATGCTTTGAGATATGTGGAGGACAAGGATGGGTATTCACGATCTCGGGCTGTTCCTTATGGCGGGTGTGCTTCTGAACATCACGCCGGGTCCAGATATGACCCTCATTGTCGCGCGGAGCACGCAGCACGGGACACGCGCGGGGATCATCGCAGCTTTGGGCGTGGGAGTAGGAGCCTTTATTCACATCGCCGCGGCAGCTATCGGGATCTCCGCACTTATTCTCGCATCTGCTGGCAGCTTTCACGACATTGAAGTGGATTGGTGCGGCCTATCTGATTTGGCTTGGCGTTCAAATGTTGCGATCGTCGTTCAAGAGCAAGCCCCCCTTGAAAACACAGCTGCCGTTGCCGCCCGACAGCGTTCGACAGATATTCCTGCAAGGTGTCCTGACCAACGCACTAAATCCCAAGGTTGCGGTGTTCTTTCTTGCCTTCCTACCCCAGTTCGTTGATGCCGACGCGCCCTCCAAGGTCGCGTCGTTTCTGACGCTTGGACTGATGTTCGATGCAGTTGGGACCACATGGAACATTGCGGTAGCATGGTTCGCCGGAAAATTTGCGGCATCGATTAACTACTTCCAATTGAGGGCATGGCTTGAGCGAGGCATCGGCGCACTTTTCGTCATTTTGGGCATCAGGCTCGCTCTCTCAGAGCGTCTCTCATAGAAGTTCAGCGCAGAGTCGCGAGCAGCATGAGCTTGGCTATGTCTGCGCGACGGTGGTCTTGATTTCTTGAAGGCCCGTTTTGCCCAACCAGGGGCGCCACGCTTCGGCAAACATCCTTTGCGCCTCTTCTTGCGTCTCGGCCCGCCGATGCGCGGACCCTCGTCAGGATCGATGATAGACCATCGCCAACCCTTGTGCAGACCGACGCCTCGGTCTTGATTGTCTCGGCCTTGAGGGAGCCGATCACAGTCTCGCTGGATAACACTTCTGCTGGCCGCGTTGGCACCCATGGCGCGCACGGGTAGATGAGGATTGGGGATGCACCGTGCCTTTTCAGCGTGCTACTTGTCCCTCTCAGACGGGGGATGCGAGAAATGCAATTATTGAGGTCAGGCCACCTTTGGTCGGGTAGTTTCCTGCGCCCCACAACGGATGGCTACACGTCTGCCTATCGCCCTGAGATCGATGGCCTTCGCGCCATCTCAGTACTCTTGGTTGTTGCCTTCCACCTCGGCATTCCTGGTGTGTCCGGTGGCTTCATTGGCGTTGATGTATTCTTCGTTATCTCGGGCTATCTGATCACTGACATTATTTTGCGTGAGATAGAGGAAGGGACCTTTACTGTAATTGGCTTCTACGAACGTCGCATCAAGCGCATTTTCCCCGCCCTTTTAACGATGATCGTTGTCACACTCGCGGGCGGCGCGTTTTTCCTAACTCCTGGCGACTACGCAACGGGCGCGCGAAGTGCGATACGGGCCGTCCTGTCTGTGTCGAACATCTTTTTCTACAAGCATACGGGGTACTTCGACCAGGCAGCCGAATTGCAGCCGATGCTCCACACTTGGTCGCTTGGGGTGGAAGAGCAGTTCTATCTCGTTTGGCCGCTGTTGCTGCTTGCCATTTTCATGATGACAAGGGGTAAGCGACAAATCATTGCCGGGATCTGCGCGTGCCTCGCTTTCGGAAGTTTCGTTTGGAGCCTCGACCTCATGAATGCGGACCCAAAAGCCGTATTCTATCTTGCGCATGCCCGGAGCTGGGAACTCGGTGCTGGCGCGTTGGTCGCAATAGCACCCCGAAGGTGGTTTCGGTGCCACCACCTCGTGGGGGAAGCAATGCCCATCCTCGGACTGGCGCTGATCATTGTCAGCGGTGTTAAGCTGGACATCTCGTCGCCGTTCCCAGGGGTCAATGCACTCGGCTCGGTTGTCGGAGCCGCCTTTATTGTTGCGCCCTGGACTTGCTCGACCACGATTGCGGTCGGTCTTTCGGCAAGGCCATTGGGATTGATTGGAAAGATGTCCTATTCGCTTTATCTATGGCATTGGCCGGTCCTCGTATTTTACAAACACTACTCGTTAGGTGCGCAGGTTAGCTTGCTAGAGGCTACGGCGCTCTTGTGCTGCATCTTTATCCTATCGTGGCTGTCCTGGCGTTTTGTCGAATTGCCAGCACGCCACTCGAGCCTGCCGCAGTTAACACACATTGGCATGGGTTTTGGAGCTGCGACCGCGGTTGCAGGTGTTTCCTTGGTCGTTGAAACACGAGACGGTTTTGCCCAACGCATTCCGGAGACCGCTCGCGGCATGCAGAGTCTCGCCGCCATGTGGCAGTGGGATTGCCCGCAATCCGTCACCTACCCTTATCCTGGTGATGAGGCTCACTGTGCCATTGGCGCACCCTGGCATAGCGCCAAGACGCGCGGGATTATTTGGGGCGACAGTCACGCCCAACATTTTGCTCCCCTCCTCGACAAGCCCGCGCAAGATAGGAGCATCTCTCTACTGCTCTTCCCGGGAATCTGTCTCCCAATCATTACAAAAGACGGCGTACAACGGCATTTCCCCAAGCAGCCTAACTACAATCAACAGTGTTCTGAGCGGCGCGGTAGGCTGCTATCGTTTCTCAGAACTCACCAAGATGTTACCCTCTTGGTGCTTGCAGCAGCATGGCAACATTATCCGGTTGAACTTTACGGCAATGACTCAGCTCGCTCGAGAGAGATTGGGGTTGAGTTGATGCGAACGGGCCTCGGTCAGCTCCTCCAACAGACAAGTCGGCCCGGATTGCACACCATCGTTCTTTCCGATGTCGCATTGCAGCCGAACGTCGCCATTGGATGTATCATGGCCACGAGCGGCATGATCTTGCGGCGCGACTGCACTCCCAGCATCTTCGAGACCCCGCGCGAGCGCGTTGAAAATGCTCATGCTGCCACAAACGCTATTATTCTCGCACTTCCGGAACGATGGCCGAACGTGTCCGCGCTCATGGTTCAGGATTTCATGTGCAGCGCGACGGCCTGCATGACATTCCTGAACGGCGAGTTTCTCTACCGCGACGGTGGTCACATTCGCCGCAACCTAAACCGCACAACGCAAGAGCGCCTGGCCGAGCTCCTTCACTTGGGTGAGGCGCTCGATCGTGCCACTCATTCTTCTCAGACAGTCAACGGAATGTTAGGAACAGTTCCGCGATGAGACAGATGTTTGAAAGATCTCGACAAGGCCGCCGCCAATCCGGAATGGCGTCAACAGCAGAATGCGAAAATTCGCGAAAGGTAACGCAAGACCCGGCGTTCAAGCATTGTTCCTAGATCGGTACCCTCGTCGGCTAGGCCGACGGGTGCCTTAGGGCCGATGGAAAAGTCCAGCGAGCGGTCAAGCGTTGGTGAGAAGCTCCTTGTCGAGCGACCCGAAGGTGAGGCGTTTTGAATCCCGGAAGGACGCCGCAGTCTCTTGCTCATAAACCGTGAGCGTCGCGAGACGTCATCTTATTTAGGGCGCATAAGCCTTTCGCAGCAGGTATTCGAAGCTCCGACCTGGTAGGTATCGCTTACCAGACACCCCGAGCTTTTCCAAACGTGTACCTACGATCACGCGTGCAGGAAGTGATCGTTTCGAGAGAAGTTTCTCTACCTTCCGTGCCAGCGCTTGCGGCGAGGCAGCGTTGAGTTCTTGGGCAGCGTAGAACTGCACTGTATCCTGGAAACGACCCTGGTAGGCCGACGTTGTGCCGACATTGCGACCTAAGATGCGGTTTGCTCCGAAGGCCGTGTTCAGATCGCCAGGATGGACGACGGTAACCTGAATACCGAACGGCGCAACCTCGCCGCGCAAAGCCTCTACCAAGCCGTCCAGCGCGAACTTCGAAGCGCTGTAGTATGGAACGAAGGGCAAGCCGATTAGTCCGCCGATTGAACCGATCACAATAACCTTGCCGCAGGACTGCTTCCTCATTGTAGGAAGGACCGCACGGATCATACGGGCCGTTCCAAAGAAATTCGTATCAAAAGTCCGTTTGGCCTCATCTTCATCCGTGTCCTCGAGCGACCCTGCCAGGCCCACGCCAGCGCAAGCAACCAGACCATCTAGCCGTGACTCGCGCCGCAACACGTCTGCGACAGCTCCATTCACTGAGCTTTGCTCCGTGACGTCGAGGGGAAGATGCGTCCACTGAGAGGAAGCGCAAGGTGTGCGGCTGCCTCCGTAGACGGTTGTGCCTCCCGTCGCCAGCTGATCACAGATCGCCTTGCCGATTCCGGACGAGCAACCTGTGACTAACACAACTGCAACGGACGATCGTTTTAACATGTGCGCGTGCTTATTCGCTCAAGAGGGGGGAGCGACGATGGTCACAGGTCAGGCTGCCTGTCTCAACCTTCTACGCAGAGCATCGAGTTCCTCGCGCATTGTCCGCACAGCCTCGCGGATCTGTGCAGGTGTATGCTCGGAGGTGAGGAAGAATCGTAGGCGTGCTGCTTTGATCGGGACGGCGGGGTAAATAATGGGAAGTACGTTTAGCCCACGCGCAAGCAGTCGCTCGGCCATGCGGCCTGCGTTGACCAAGTCGCCCACGATCACAGAAACGACGGCATAGCCTTCGCTCGTGGAAGTATCCATTCCGGCAGCACGAGCCAACGACAGAAAGAGTTTTCCATTCGTTTGTATGCGTGCAACACGCTCCGGTTCGGCCTTAAGAATGTCGAGTGAAGCGATGGCCGCGGCCGTCAGCGGAGGCGACAGCCCAACCGAATAGACCAACCCAGGAGCCTGGTATTTCAGTACATCAATAAGCTCCTGCTTGCCCGCGATGTACCCACCGCAGCTTGCCAGCGCCTTGCTGAGTGTGCCCATCCAGATGTCGACGCGGGATGGATCAATGCCGAAGTGCTCGGCCGAACCTCGGCCGGTCGCTCCGAGGACACCCAAGGCGTGAGCTTCATCGATCATCAGCCACGCGCCATATTTCTCCTTGAGAGCGACAAGGCTCGGAAGGTCGGCAACATCGCCGTCCATGGAGTAAAGGCCCTCGGCCACTATCAATGCCCGCTTGTGAAGATGGCGGTGTTGCTTGAGCAGTGCTTCAAGTGCATCGGCATCGTTGTGCTTGAAGGCGAAGGCCGTTGCTCCTGAAAGCTTGGTGCCGACCAGCACGCTGTTGTGCGACAGGTCATCGTGGATGATGAGATCATCCGGCGTCATCAGCGTGCCGATTGTGGATACGTTAGTGGCGTGCCCGCTGACGAAGGCAACCGAGGCTTCGACACCGTAGAAGGCAGCGAGCGCGCGTTCGAGCTGCTGGTGCAATGGCCTCTCGCCGGCGACGATGCGGCTCGCCGACACCGATGTGCCAAAACGTTCAATGGCTTCCTTGGCAGCTTCGACCACTTTGGGATGCTGGTTGAGGCCAAGATAGTCATAGGAGGCAAAGTTCACGTACTTCTGGCCGGCGATCTCGGTCGTAACGCCGTTGCGAGCCTCATGGCATCGGTAGAAGGGATCCGCAATGTCGAAGAGTTTCCCGATCTCCTTGTGCTTGAGTATGAATCGGTAGTGAGGAAGATCAGCAAAGCTTCCAGAGATCTGCGTTGGATCATAGGAGTTTTGCTTCGCGTGGGGCGTGGAGAGGCGCCCGGCCTCACAAGCATCCGCCACCGCGCGCGCCACCTCTCCAATCGTTCCTCGCGCGTACAAAGCCGCTCGGATTACTGATCGCTTGAGCGCCGTGAAGATTGTTCCCCCAGGGCCGGCACCGTCGATGGGCCGAATAGAATTAAGCTCGTCCCTCATGCAACCTCTCGTTGTCGTGATCGCGCACCGGACCCTAAGCACGGCTGGCAGATCTGTAGATCGGGTGGTGGACCGGCAATTGCAATAAATATTATGCACTCAGATTGCGGACTTGCGGGGTTCCGCTGCGCGGCGGAATGAAGCGGCGGCAGCTCAGCCGCACCGCAACAGGTATGGGCCCTTTGGCGCTCATGTTGGCGGTCGGCTTGCCAGCAGCCACCGGCTTGCTGCAGCGGATCTGACAGGGCTTCGGAATCAGCTAGGCAGCAATATCGTCACCACGAGCAGGTATCTGCAAAAGCGTTCGCGGTCTTTCGAGCGGGCTCAAAGCGCAATTGGTAACGGGTTCCGTAGTGACCCCAATAGCGCCAAAGACAGTAGCGCCTAAGACGCGAGAGCGTCGTTTTCTCTTCCATTGAGATTAGGCAATCAACTGAATTTGGGTGAACTTGAACGGAAGTCTTTTTGGCGGGTCTTGTTCGCTCAGCCCGGGTCGTTTTTCTTGTCTAGGTCCAGGGACCTTCGTGCTCAGGTGAGTTTGGTATGTTGCAGGCGCGGGTCGATCACAAAAACCTCGGCACGACCAGCTAGCTGCGGAGGCGCGGGCCGCCGCGGCGCGCCCGTAAGCAGCAGACCTTATCGCACGGGAGCGATCGCGCGCCTCTCCACTCAGGTCCAATCAAAAAGGGCTGAACCTCCATTTTGCCGGCAAGGAGCCGCGCCCCTGATCTTATCCGGACGTCCCCGCGGCGACAGCGAGGGACTAACTTTCACTGGGTCTCTTCCGGCGCCCCCCAAAACCTAAAGGATTGCATCCTGGAAAATGCGGTGAATGCGGAGTGTGTCGGATTGGCGGCAGCGGTAGCAAGTAGACCGAAGAACTTCTTTCCTAACGATGGATCTGACATGAAAGCCACCATCACCACCCTGCTGGCCGCATCGGTCCTGGTGTCGGGCATCGCTGGCGTTTCGGCCCCAGCCGCGGCTAAGCGCAAGCAGGCGTATGGCTATGCCCCCTATGCCTATGTCCCCGTCGCCCCCGCCCCCTATGCCTATGCTCCCAACGCCTACGGCCCTAACGGCTCGGGACCTTGGTTTGCCTATAGCACCTATGGCAGCGGATTTTCTCCCTATCCCTACAGCGATGGTTTTGGCGCCTATGCCCGCAACTCCTTCGGCGTTGTCCCGCGCGGATATGGTTTCTATGGATATGGCCCCGATCCGGATAGCGCCTCGGGATATGGTCCGTTTTTCGGCACCAACCCTTGGTGGCGCGCAATGGGTCGCTTTGGAATGGATGGAAGACCCCAATAAGGTTTCCTGCCGGGGCTAGCCGGGAAGCCTTACCCGGCCGGCCGCCCAACGACCCCGGTCGCACAGTGGGTCAGGCAATGAGCCGACCAGCCCGGGCGAAGATAAAAACGGCCGCCGAGCCCTCGCCCCCGCACGTGGGAAGCGACGCCGCCCACGGCACGCCGCAACTTTTCCGATTTGCAAAATCCTGCCGCCCTTCCTAAGTCGCAGACAGTCGGCGCGGCGAGGTTGAGCCGTCCCTCGGCGGAGAGACCGCGATGAGCAAATTGCAAGCACAGGGCGTGCATCATATCACCTTTGTCGGCGCCAACCGGCAAACCTCGATCGACTTCTGGGAAGGCGTGCTCGGCATGCCCTTCGTATTCGAGCAGCCAAACCTCGACGATCCCGAACAGAATCATCTCTATTTCGATCCAGGTGACGGCCGGCTGATCACCGTGTTCACCAGCGAATCTTGGCAACCCGACGCCCGCCCCAATCCGACCGGCATCGGCAACGTGCACCACATTGCCTTCATGGTCTCGCGCGCGACCTATACTCAGGCCGCAGTGCGGCTGCAGGAGCGCGGCTTTGCCAACTCCGGCGAGGTCGATCGAGGGTTCATGTATTCGATCTACTTTCGCGAGCCGCTCGGGCAGCTACTGGAATTGGCCTGCTACAAGTTCGAACCACCGGCCGGGAAAACCCACGCCGACGTCCTGCGCGAGGCGCATAATATCCGCCTCGCACAGGGGGCCTACAACATCGCCGACGAGCACTTGGCGGATGCGATCGAGTTGCTTGCCAAAAAGCCGGCGCCCGATGTGGCAAAAAGAGACTGACGGCGACATTGGGTCGGGGCGTCTGGCCCAACGTCATGGTCCAGAAAGGAAAGCGCATGAGCTGGTTACCCTCCGCGGACCCCAAGCCTGGGGATCCCTTGTCATGTGACGCCATCGAGCATGTCATCGTACCGCGGGCGCGTGATCTCGGCGGCTTCGAGGTGCGCCGCGCATTGCCGGCGGCGCAGAAGCAGATGGTGGGCCCCTTCATCTTCTTCGATCAAATGGGGCCGGCCGAGTTCCTGATCGGCAAGGGCATCGATGTGCGGCCGCATCCTCACATCGGCCTCGCCACGGTTACCTATTTATTCGAGGGCGAAGTGCACCATCGCGATAGCTTGGGTTCATCGCTCGCCATCCGTCCTGGCGAAGTCAATCTGATGCGGGCCGGACGCGGTATCGTGCATTCCGAGCGCGAGACCAGCGAGACCAACCTGGTCACGGGAGGTCACGGCCTGGCGCACGTCAATGGGGAGGCCCCCGACGCGGCTACCCGGCGCCTGTTCGGCATTCAGGCGTGGGCGGCCCTGCCGAAGAGCCATGAAGAGGGCCCACCCGCCTTCGCCCATCACGGCACGGCCGAGCTACCCCGTATCACCGGTGAGGGAAAGACCGTGCGGTTGGTGTTGGGCTCGGCTTACGGCGCGCAGTCACCAGTCGAGTTTCCCCACGAATCGCTGTTTGCCGAAGCCGTACTGGCGCCAGGGGCGGTGCTTCCGCTCGATCCTGATCACGACGAGCGAGCGGTCTATGTCGCCTCCGGTGAAATCGATGTCGCAGGTAGCCGCTTCGCTGAGGGGCGGTTGCTGATCTTCAGGCCTGGAGACCGCATCTCGATCCTGGCCCTTGCGCAATCTCGGTTGGTGCTCTTGGGCGGAGATCCGATGGATGGACCCCGTCACATCTGGTGGAACTTCGTATCCTCGTCCAAAGATCGCATCGAGCAGGCCAAGGCCGATTGGCGCGCGAAACGCTTTGCGCTCGTGCCGGGCGACGAGAAGGAATTCATCCCGCTGCCGGAGTGAAGAACGGGCCGCTGCCGGAGTGAAGAACGGGCCGCTGCCGGAGTGAAGAACGGGCCGCTGCCGGAGTGAAAAGGGGAGCGAGGTTGCCGCCTTGGCCAAAGCCGCGGCGGGTCACCGAGCCTGCCAACCGGCGCTATCTGGCCGGACCGGTCGCAATCGGCAGAGACGGGTCGGCACCCCATTCACTCCAGGAGCCGTCATAAACGGCGGCGTCCGGCCTGCCAAGGACTGCAAGCGCGAGGGCGATGACACCGGCCGTAACACCCGAGCCGCAGGAGGCGACGACCGGCCGATCCGTATCGATCTTGGCGGCGGCAAAAATTTGCCTGAGCTGGGATGCCGGTTTTAAGGTCCCGTCCGCATTGATGAGGCTCGCAAACGGCAGGTTGCGGGCGCTCGGAATATGACCCGAGCGCAAGCCGGCGCGCGGCTCCGGGACGGTGCCTTCGAACCGCCCAGCGGCTCGGGCATCGACAATCTGCGCCTCGGGGCTGTCGATCAGGCCCTTTACTTCGGCGGCATCGCGCACCAACGAGGCATTGAAGACCGGCGTATAGTGGCGCGGCGTGCGCTGGCGCGGCGGACCATCCTCCAGCGGGCGGCCTTCGGCCTTCCATTTCTTGAGACCGCCGTTCAAGACGCGCACCTCTTCATGACCCATGGTCCGAAACATCCACCACACGCGCGCCGCCGAGTAGAGCCCCTCGCTGTCATAGGCAACGACATGCATGCCGTCGCCGACGCCCATCTTCTTCATGCGACTGGCGAACTTGGTGGGGGAAGGCAACATGTGGGGCAGCGACGAGGTCTCATCGGCGATCTCGTCGATGTCAAAAAACAGTGCGCCGGGGATGTGGGCTGCAAGAAACTCGGCTTTGGCGTTGCGCTTGGTCGTTGGCAAATGCATCGAACCATCGAGGATGACGAGGTCGGGTGCCTCGAGGTGCGACGCTAGCCAGTCCGTCTCGACCAGCCATTTGTGTTCACCATTGGCCATGCCCGTTTCCTTCCTGCTCGCGGTCTGCAAGTGATGGCGCGCCGATCCTGGCCGGGCTCGTCGCCGCCGGTCGCGACTGGCCGACCTTGCTTGCCCGCCAGTCGACGGGGCGACCGATCATCCCTCCCGACCGCGGCGCCTGCCTGTCATGCGAAGGCGACGCGGATGCGCCGGTTCAATTTACCCTTCTTTTCTATCTTACTGACAACGACGCGGCCAATCTCGCCGGTGGTTCGCACGTGCGTGCCACCGCACGGCTGCAGATCGATCGAGCCGTTTTCCCCGATCACGACAAGGCGGACCTTGCCGCTCCCCATGGGCGGCTTTACGGACATGGTGCGCACAAGGCCGGGGTTGGCCTCGAGCTCGGCGTCACTGATCCAGCGCTCCGTCACCGGATGGTTGGCGGCGATAAGCTCGTTCAGGCTGGCGGTCAAAGCGTCCTTGTCAACGGAGGAGGCATCCTCGATATCGAAATCGAGCCGACCTTCCTCGGCGCCGACTTGGCCGCCGGTGACCGGATACTTCACGAGCGCGCACAGCAGATGCAGGCAGGTGTGCATGCGCATGAGTTTCGCGCGGGTGTCCCAGTCGAGTACGGCGCGAACGATCTGACCGACCGCCGGACGCTGAGCCCCATCCGAGGGCACATGCACAATCGTCAGCTTGTCGGCGTCCCAGACGGTCGTGGTGATGGGGCAGGAGAGACCACCCTCGAGCTCGATGCTGCCGCGATCGCCCGGCTGCCCCCCGGCGGCGGCGTAAAACACCGTCCGATCCAGCACGATCCCACCGCGATCATTGACCGCGAGCACCTGCGCAGCACAGTCGCGGACGTAGGCATCGCTGCGATAAACTTGTTCGGTCATGGCCCAAATCCGATCCTTATGGCCGCGGTCAGCATCCTCAAGCAGGACTTCTCAACACCGCGCCCAGGGCAATCTGAGGACGGTGCGCGGGCCCCGACCGCCTGCAGGCAATGGGTGCGCCGGCAGTCCCCCGAACCAACTGATAAGGTCGTCTTCCCCGCAGGCGCCGCATGGCCTTAGGCCCTATCGGATGTAGCAAACATCTCTGGAAGGGCTGGTGGCGAGGAAACGAGCCAACGGGGCACGGGGAGGTTTTTCGACTTGAGGAATGCCGGGTCGAACAGCTTCGACTGGTAGCGGGTGCCGTAATCGCACAACAGGGTCACGATGGTGTGGCCGGGACCCAGCTCCTTGGCAAGGTGGATGGCGCCGGCCACGTTGACACCCGTTGATCCACCCATGCACAGCCCTTCTTCCTCCAGCAGTTGGAAGCAGATCGGTACCGACTCCTCGTCGGGGATGAGAAAGGCATGATCGACGACGGCACCTTCAATGTTTTTGGTGATCCGGCCCTGGCCAATACCCTCGGTGATCGAAGAGCCCTCGGTTTTCAGCTCGCCGGTCTTGTAGTAGCTGTAGAGCGCCGCCCCCGGCACGTCGGCAAGCGCAATTTGAATACCCTTACGCTTGGCCTTGAGCCCGTCGGAAACGCCCCCCAGCGTGCCGCCCGAACCGACAGCGGACACAAAGCCGTCGACCTTGCCACCGGTATCGGTCCAGATTTCCTGGGCCGTGGTTTCGATGTGAGCGCGCCGGTTGGCTGTGTTGTCCCATTGATTGGCCCAGATGGCGCCATTCGGTTCGCTCTTGGCCAGCGCAACGGCGAGCCGCTCGGAATAGTGCACGTAGTTGTTCTTATCTTTGTAGGGTCGTGCCGGCACCTCCACGAGCTGGGCCCCCAACAGGCGCAAAGCCTCCTTTTTCTCCCGGCTCTGGGTCTCGGGAATAACGATGACGGTGCGAAAACCCAGCGCATTGCCGACCACGGTCAGCCCGATGCCGGTATTGCCGGCGGTACCCTCAACGACGGTACCGCCCGGCCGCAGCGCCCCGCGGGCAATGGCGTCTTGGATGATATAAAGTGCCGCGCGGTCTTTTACGGACTGGCCTGGGTTCATGAACTCGGCCTTGCCCAGGATCGTACACCCCGTTGCCTCAGAGGCTCGCCTCAGCTTGATGAGCGGCGTACGGCCAACCGCGGCGGCCACACCATTGGAGAATTGCAAGGGCCCGACCTCCTGCTTGCAGTCCTGGGATGGGTGAGCGTCACCCTAAAGATGGGTACTCGAGCCCGCAAGGGCGAGCCGCGCGGCCTCGTGCTCACCGTTCCCCCACCGTCAAAGGCGTGGCGACAGCAGGTCCCATGCGGGTCGCCACCCAATCCCCGCGATTGATCCGAGGTTGCTTAGGGTCCGACGCAGAGGCGCGATCGAGCCGCACCCGCGCGCGCCCCGAAAGCTTGTACACGGGAACGGTTGGTGATTGGCCGGTACACCCCCCGGGCGTCGGCGTCGCCCGCAACGAGATGGACGGCGTCACTCGACCTCACCCAACACCTAGTCCGGTGATAACAACTGGTCGTTGGCCTGGTCGGTGATGGCCGGCGCCGGGTTTCAGCTGAGCGAGCGGGTAATTCTGGACCTGGGCTACCGCTTCATTGATATGGGTAAAGCCCAGTCCGGGACCGCCGATACGTCAGGCTTCACGAACAACCCCCCGTGCGGGGGGACGACCTCACCGCCCACGAGTTCAAGGTCGGCCTGCGCTTTCATTTCGGCGGCTGAGCCCCCCGCTTGGCCCTTGCGCTCTTTTTAGTCCCGGACAGGCAGCCCGGCCCGGCGTGTGCCGGGCCGCCCGTGCCTGTTGGGCCCAATTCGCCTTGATTTGACCGGACCGCCACCGATATATGTGCCCCCAACGCTCTACCTGAGGCGCCGTGGGCGCACGGGAGGCGGGGTTTGCCGGACAATTTAGCGGTTTTCCGGTGGCTCAGGCTGTCGGCCATGACCGACGGGCGGAACGTGGCAGGCGGGCGTGGCGGAATTGGTAGACGCGCTGGATTTAGGTTCCAGTGACGCAAGTCGTGGGGGTTCGAGTCCCTCCGTCCGCACCAGGCCATTTCGCCGCAAAGGGACGAGTTAGTCGGCCGTGGTGGGCGCCCAAACCCCACGTCGGCAAGGATTGAGGCCAGGATCGAAGACATGCAGGTGACCGAAACGCTTGCCGACGGTTTGAAGCGCGAGCTCAAGGTGGTGATTGGCCAGGGTGAGCTCGGCGAGCGGTTTGCCGCACGACTGGGGGAGGTCAAGGACACCGTTCAGCTCAAGGGCTTCCGCAAGGGCAAGGTGCCCACCGCACACCTCAAGAAGCTTTATGGTCGCTCGGTGATGGCCGAGGTCCTGCAAACCATGATCGACGAGACCAGCCGTAAGGCCATCTCCGAGCGCAACGAGCGCCCCGCCCAGCAACCCAGCATCAACCTCTCCGAGGACAAGGACGAGATCGAGCGCGTGCTGTCGGGCCAGAGCGATCTGGCATTTACCATGTCCTACGAAACGCTGCCCAAGTTCGCCATCACCGACTTGAGCGCGCTCAAGCTCGAGCGCGAGGTGGCCGACGTTGCCGATGAGGCCATCAACAAGGCGCTCGAGGAGTTGGTCGAGCGGGCGGTCCGCTATGAGGTGGAGCCGGACCGGAGCGCCGGGGAGGGCGATCGCGTCACCATCGATTTCGTCGGGAGCGTCGACGGGCAGGAGTTCGAGGGCGGCAAGGGGGAGGCCGTGGAGCTGGTCATCGGCAAAGCCAACTTCATCCCGGGTTTCGTCGAGGGCATCGTCGGCGCCACGGCCGGCGAGGAGCGCACGGTCAACGCCAAGTTTCCCGAGCAATACCCTGAGCCTTCGCTGGCCGGGAAGGACGCCGCTTTCGCCGTCACGGTGAAGGAGGTTACCAAACCCATCAAGCCCGCGCTCGACGATGACTTTGCCAAGACATTGGGTGCCACCGATGTGGCCAACCTGCGCGAGCTGGTTTCGGCCAGGATCGGCGCGGAATATGCGGCCCACTCGCGCGCGCGCCTCAAGCGTCAGATCCTCGACCAACTCGAAAAAGCGCACGATTTCGTGCTGCCGGAATCGCTGGTCAACGGGGAGTTCGACATCATTTGGAGGCAGCTCACGCGCAACCTCGAAGCGGCCAAGCGCACGTTTGCCGACGAGGGAAGCTCAGAAGAGGAAATGCGCGCCCAGTACCGCAAGATCGCCGAGCGGCGCGTGCGCCTGGGCTTGGTGATCGGCGAAATCGGCGAGAACAACAAGCTGCATGTGACCCAGGATGAAATGCGCGGCGCGCTTATGGAGCAGGCCCGCCGTTATCCCGGTCAGGAGCGGGTTGTCTACGACTACTATCAGAAAAATCCGAACGCTCTTGTCGAGCTTCGCGCGCCGATCTTCGAGGACAAGGTGGTCGACCTGATCGTGTCGCAGGCCAAGCCCGCCGAGAAGAAGGTGTCGGTGGCGGAGTTGCTCAAACCCGAGGAGGCGGATGGGCTGCTGCAGCATCCGGTGCACGACACGACCACGACCATGCCCGTGATCATGATCACGAGCATGGCGAACACCACCATGATCATGACCACGGGCATGACCACCACCATCACGACCATGATCACGCGCACGATCACTCACACGATCACGGGCATGATCACGGCCAGAAGGAGAAATGAGCCCGCTTGAAGTCGGGGCAGCTACCCCACACTTTGATGGCGATGGCGTAGAGCAAGCACGCGAGCAATAGAGGCCAGCATGTCCGATCCAATCTCGACTTATACGGGTACGTTCTGGCCCATGGTCGTTGAGCAGACGAACCGGGGCGAGCGCGGGTATGATTTGCCGTCCCGGCTGCTGAAAGAGCGCATTATTTTCGTGACGGGGCCGGTGGAGGACCACATGGCGTCCTCGATCTGCATGCAGCTGCTCTACTGCGAGTCTGAGAACCCCAAAAAAGAAATCTCCATGTACATTAACACGCCCGGCGGGGTGGTTACTTCCGGCATGGCGATTTACGATACCATGCAGTTCATCCGCCCACCCATCGCCACCCTCTGCATCGGGCAGGCTGCATCGATGGGATCGCTGCTGTTATGTGCCGGAACGCACGGCATGCGCTACGCCCTGCCCAACGCGCGCATCATGGTGCATCAGCCCTCGGGCGGCTTTTCCGGCCAAGCCAGCGATATCGAACGCCACGCCGAAGATATCATCAAGATGAAACGGCGCCTGAACGAGGTATATGTCAAGCACACCAAGAAAAGCTACGAGGTCATTGAAAAGACCCTGGATCGCGACTACTTTATGACAGCTGAGCAGGCAAAAGAATTCGGCCTGATCGACAAGGTGATTAAGGACCGGGATGAGGCCGATGGTATGCTTGCTACCACCAAGCCGATCCAGGGCTAGCTAGGCGCCGTCGAACTGGCATCTTGTTTGCTCCCTACCGCACTGTCCCAGCTTGGTGCTCGCTGTGGCTTAGCGGGTAGCCGTACGGGAACGTTGGGTGGAGTTGTTAATCCAATCTTGATCTGGGCGCCGCTAGCATGCTCAGATTGGGCCTAAGATTCCTGCCGGGCGCCGGCAGGCGCTCGCAGTGGTTGGCGCCTCGAGTCGGTGGGCTCGGCCGGAATGACGCGTTGGTTGCCCGAAGGGGTGGAAGGAACGGGATGGCTCAAGAAAAGAATACCCTCTACTGCTCCTTCTGCGGAAAGAGCCAACACGAGGTTCGCAAGTTGATTGCGGGGCCGACGGTGTTCATCTGTGATGAATGCGTCGAGCTTTGCATGGACATCATCCGCGAAGAGAACAAGAACACCCTGGTCAAGTCGCGCGATGGCGTTCCGAGCCCCTCCGAAATCTGTTCCGTGCTGGACAGTTACGTGATCGGACAGGACCACGCCAAGCGCGTGCTTTCGGTGGCGGTGCACAATCATTACAAGCGGCTCAACCACGCGTCCAAAAACAACGACGTCGAGCTGGCCAAATCCAACATCCTGCTGGTGGGTCCCACGGGTTGCGGCAAGACCTTGCTCGCCCAGACGCTGGCACGGATCCTGGACGTGCCATTCACGATGGCCGATGCAACCACGTTGACCGAGGCGGGCTATGTCGGTGAGGACGTCGAGAACATCATTTTGAAACTGCTGCAAAACGCCGACTACAACGTCGAGCGGGCTCAGCGCGGCATCGTTTACATCGACGAGATCGACAAGATTTCTCGCAAGTCCGACAACCCTTCCATCACCCGGGACGTCTCCGGCGAGGGGGTGCAGCAGGCGCTGCTGAAGATCATGGAAGGCACCATCGCCTCGGTACCACCGCAGGGCGGCCGCAAGCATCCGCAGCAGGAATTCCTGCAGGTCGATACCTCCAATATCCTCTTTATCTGCGGCGGCGCATTCGCAGGGCTGGAGAAAATCATTTCCCGGCGCGGTCGTGGCTCCTCGATCGGCTTCGGCGCCAAGGTGACGGGGCCCGATGAACGGCGCACGGGCGACATCCTCAAAGGCGTCGAGCCTGAGGATCTCCTGAAGTTCGGCCTCATCCCGGAGTTCATCGGTCGTCTACCCGTGATCGCCACGCTAGAGGATCTCGACGAAAGCGCCCTGATCCAGATCCTCACCATTCCCAAGAATGCTCTGGTCAAGCAGTACCAGCGGCTCTTCGAGATGGAGGACGTGCGGCTGACGATCTCCCAAGAGTCGCTGAAGTCCATCGCGCGCAAGGCCATCGAGCGCAAAACCGGCGCCCGCGGGCTGCGCTCCATTATGGAAGCCATCCTGCTCGATACCATGTTCGAACTTCCGGGGCTGAAAGGCGTGGAAGAGGTGGTGATTGGCCCGGAAGTGGTCGATGGGGGTGCGCGGCCGCTCAGAATCTACTCGGAGCGGGCTGGCGAGAAGGGATCTACGGCTTAGCTGACGGCAACCTCCCCGCTCGATGGGCCTCAGTGGTGCCAATGGGCGACACCGGGCACTTGATTGGTGACCATACGGTGACCATTTTTGCTTAGCGGAGGCGGTCGGGCAGCCACTGTGACGAAACACGTGACAAAAGCCAGTGTCGGCAGCCTTGCTGACACGGGTTGTGGCGTGAACGCGACGAGCGGTTGCTAATGCATCGCAAGGACCTTGGCGAAATCGGGGGCGTGGCGTAAGCCCTGATGAGCGGCGAAAGAGAAAGACCATGAGCGAAACAAAACAAGGCAAAGAGAAAAGCGGCGGCAAGGAGATCTATCCCGTCTTGCCGTTGCGCGACATTGTCGTCTTTCCTTACATGATCGTTCCGCTGTTTGTGGGGCGGGAGAAGTCGATCAATGCCCTCGAAGAGGTCATGCGGTCGGACAAGCAAATCCTGCTGGCGGCACAGAAAAACGCCGGCGATGACGACCCCGCACCCGATGCTATCTACCAAATGGGCACCTTGGCGTCGGTGCTACAACTCTTAAAGCTGCCCGACGGCACGGTGAAGGTGCTGGTAGAAGGCACGGCGCGGGCCAAGGTCGTGCGCTACTCGGACAACCCAAATTACTTTGAGGCCGAGGTCGAGCGCATTGTCGAAACCTTGGGCACCAAGGACGAGATCGAGGCGCTGGCGCGCTCGGCCGTGTCCCAGTTTGAGAGCTACGTTAAGCTGAACAAGAAGATCTCGCCCGAGGTCTTGGGGACCATCACCCAGATCGAGGACTACTCGAAACTCGCCGACACCATCGCCTCGCACCTGGCGATTAAGATCGCCGACAAGCAGGACATTCTCGAGATCACCGCGGTCTCTAGCCGGCTCGAGCGCGTCTACACGCTGATGGAGAGCGAGATTTCTGTCCTGCAGGTGGAAAAGAAGATCCGCAGCCGCGTCAAGCGGCAGATGGAGAAGACGCAGCGCGAGTACTATCTGAATGAGCAAATGAAGGCCATTCAGAAGGAGCTTGGCGACGGCGATGAGCGCGACGACATCGCCGAGTTCGAGGAGAAAATCGAGAATACCAAGCTTTCCAAGGAAGCGCGCGACAAGGCGTTGGCCGAGCTGAAAAAGCTCAAGCAGATGAGCCCGATGTCGGCCGAAGCCACGGTGGTGCGCAACTACCTCGACTGGCTGCTATCGATCCCCTGGGGCATCAAGGGCAAGGTCAAGAAGGACCTGGTCGAGGCGCAGGAGATCCTGGACAAGGAGCACTATGGCCTGGAGAAGGTCAAAGAGCGCATCATCGAGTACCTTGCGGTCCAGTCGCGCACCAACAAGCTCAAGGGACCGATCCTGTGTCTGGTTGGTCCTCCGGGCGTCGGCAAGACCTCGCTCGGCATGTCGATGGCCAATGCCACCGGCCGCGAGTTCGTGCGCATGTCCCTTGGCGGCGTGCGGGACGAGGCCGAGATCAGAGGGCATCGGCGCACCTACATCGGCTCGATGCCGGGCAAGGTCATTCAGTCCATGAAGAAGGCAAAGCGGACCAACCCGCTTTTCCTGCTGGACGAGATCGACAAGATGGGCTCGGACTTCCGCGGTGATCCAGCGGCGGCCTTGCTCGAGGTGCTCGACCCCGAGCAGAACCACACCTTCAACGACCACTATCTGGAGGTCGATTACGACCTTTCGAACGTGATGTTCGTGACGACGGCGAACACGATGAACATTCCTCCCGCCCTGCTGGACCGCATGGAGATCATCCGCCTAGCCGGTTACACGGAGGACGAAAAGATCGAGATTGCCAAGCGGCATCTCATTCCGAACCAGCGCCAGAACCATGGCCTGGAACTTGCGGAGTGGGAGATCGACGACGAGGCCTTGAAAACCCTGATCCGGCGCTACACGCGGGAAGCGGGTGTGCGTAGCCTCGAGCGCGAGATTGCCAAGCTGGCGCGCAAGGCCGTGAAGGAAATTCTACTCGGGACTACCAAGGCCGTGCGGGCAGCGCCCGAGAACCTTGAGCACTACCTTGGCGTGCCCAAGTTCCGCTACGGCGAAGCCGAGGCCGAAGATCAAGTGGGCGTCGTGACGGGCCTGGCTTGGACGGAAGTCGGCGGCGAGATCCTCACGGTGGAAGGCGTCATGATGCCCGGCAAGGGCAAGATGTCGGTCACGGGCAACCTCCGCGACGTGATGAAGGAATCGATCCAGGCCGCCAATGCCTACGTTCGTTCCCGGTCGCATGCCATGGGAATCCCATCGGCCCTGTTCGAAAAGAAGGACATTCACGTTCACGTGCCGGAGGGCGCAACGCCGAAGGACGGGCCATCGGCCGGCGTCGCCATGGTGACCGCCATCATCTCCATCATGTCGAGTATACCCGTCAGGAAGGACGTGGCGATGACGGGCGAAATTACGTTGCGTGGCAGGGTCTTACCGATCGGCGGCCTCAAGGAGAAGCTGCTTGCCGCCTTACGTGCCGGCATCAAGACCGTCGTGATCCCCGAAGAGAACGTCAAGGACTTGGCGGAAATCGGCGATGGGGTGAAAGCCCATCTCGAAATCCTGCCCGCTTCGCGGATGGATGACGTTTTGAAGATCGCGCTCCAGCGCATGCCGGTCCCGATTGTCGGGGAGGAAGAGGCGGCGACAACCGTGGCTGCCGACGACGGGGAAGGCTCGCGCATCACCGCGCATTAAGGGGCGGCGGTAACCGCCGCCGGCCTATGGGAATGCGGACCTTTCCGGGGTCCGCATTAACCCTGCCGTTCATGCAACTTGGGCTTGTGCCGCCTTCAAATTCCCCTGAAAACGGGCGCTTTTCTTGGGATTTTCCCCTTGACGCAGGGGGGGATTGGGCGTTGTTTCGCGCTCGCTGCTGAGCTTGAGCGGCCCAAATTGGCCGCCGCCCCCCAGAGTTCGGCTGCAATCGGACCTATTCCCCTGTTCTGCAGACGCGAAGGACGGTGCAAATGAGCAAGAAGGATTTGATCGATGCCGTGGCCGCGGCAACCGAGCTCAGCAAGGACAAAGCCGGCGTGGCGGTTGATGCGATCATCAATCACATTGAGGCCGTGATGAAGAAGGGCGAGGAGGTCCGAATTCCTGGATTTGGCACCTTCAAGGTTGCCAAACGGGCCGCCCGCAAGGCGCGCAATCCGCAGACGGGCATGGAAATGATGCTAAAGGCGTCCGTGGTGCCGAAGTTTCAGGCCTCCAAGGCCCTCAAGGACATGCTCAACTAGTCCTTCGTGGTTCCTCGCATCGCCGGGCGCGCACATATTGCGCGCTCGCACCGACCCGACCTCGGGTCCGATCCTTTACACGCGCAGCGGGCGGGCGCTAGAGAGGCAGCGCGGACTGGGGCTGTTAGCTCAGCGGGTAGAGCGCTTCGTTTACACGGATCGTTACGGAACGCGGAAAGCCCAGCAAACACACAGGGTTTACCGCTCAATGTACCCGTAACCCTACCAGAAACGGTAAGGGCGGTTAGCTCAGCGGTAGAGCGCTTGCTTTACACGCAAGATGTCGCAGGTTCGATCCCTGCACCGCCCACCACCGCTACCAATCCCTTTGTGAACACGTACGCCGACGCGCGCGTCAAGCTGCGCGCCTAAAGACTGACGCGGCCGAGCCAGGGTGCCGATAACACCCGGCGGCCAAGGCCCGCAAAAGATCTACCCCACCGTCACCGCCGGCGCCAACTCGCCAAGCAGAGCTGCCTCCTCTCGCAAGACGTGATCGAGCGCTACCGCTGCGAGCTCCCGCGCGAGATGCTCGAGCAGTATCGAAAAAGCTACGCGCCGATCAGGCGATTACGAGGACGCTTCCAGATCTCGCAGGCGATGGCCGCTCGAATCCGGGTGTCGCCGGAATGGTGCGCCCACTTCCGGGAGCAACTGCTCCGAGGGCCCCAGGAGCGCCCGTCGCTCCCTGCCCAGACGCTGCCGTGGCAGACGTTTGGTATTACGCCACGGCTGGATGGCCTTCGCCGGAAGAACTGGCACTGATGCGGCTTCGGACGGCCTGTGACGCGGTCCAGGAGGATGCCGGTATCAGGGGTGGCGCCCAAGCGACGGCGTTAAGCAACACGCGAAAAACGCCTTGCCTTTCACCAAACCGGGCCGGCAAGCTAAATGTGGTGCGCCTCAGGGGGGAGCCGATTCCCTTGCCCGACGCGACGCGCGCCGACCTCGAGAAGCGAATGCAGGACCTAGAGCGTCGGCTGGAAGAGCTGATGGGCTTTGTGCTCGCCGTCACCCTCGCCCCCGATGGCAGCGTCAGTGACGTCCTGCGCCGGCGCGCCACGGAGCTCACGGACCTATTCGACGTGGAGCCCCGCTTCGAGCTCGTCAAGAGCGAACCGCCAACGGCTGAAGAGGTCGGGCCCAGCGAGCTCGACGAGGCCGGCAGGCCCAGGTGGTGGACTGGCTGGACCTGGCGGTCCAAGTCCAGAGAACCGCCGTAGAGGGGCGCCAGCGACCATCCGTACTGAGGGTGGCCCATTGGGCACGCGCGCCGAGCAGTGCACAGGATGGATCCAGGAGGGCCTCGACAAGGCGCTCGCCCAGCCGCCCGCTAAGGAACGAGGCGGACCGCCGCGCCAATTGTTGCTGGCACGGCGACCGGAGACCTCGAGGCCGCAGCCTGCGTTCAGGTGCCTCAGTGAGGGCTGATTTGCCGGGCCTCTACGCCGGGACCAGGGCAGGGCGATCTGCGGCGCCACCCTAATCCCGACCATTTGTCGCGGCCACATCAACCTTGAGACCCGGCAGTTCCGGCGGGCGGCCTATGGCAAGCGGGAGAGCCGACCGACCAGGCCCAGCAGCCACCAAAAGCCCCCAAGCCGCCGGCTAGGCCTTGGGCTAGGCGTCGTCATACCGGTCCGGACATAGCACGCCCAGACGCGGTGCACCCGCATTGCTGCCCTTTAGGGGCTGATGACGCAGCCATTCCAGGGCCACCTCGGTCAGATGCCAGCTCCCGTCGGCGTTGACTTCGATGAGACCCTGGCTGAGCGCCCAGGCGAGCAACGGCTCTTTGCTGACCCGAGCGAACGGCGTATCAGGCGGCCGGCTTTGTCCCACAAACATGTCCCCTCGTCTTCCCCGCGGGGATCATGCGCGCCTGTGCCGCCGAGGTATAGAGAGCGCGGGCCCGCCCGCGCGCGAGCGACCCAGCGAGTGGCCGGGCTGCACCACCCCCGGACGGCGCCTAGCGGCCGAGCGACGTGATCGGCTGGTGGTAACAGGCGCGGGAGGAACCGCGGCCAAGGATACGCGGCCCCGTCACGCGCCGGGTCGCGCGCGGGCTAATGCCGGCTCGGAGGGCCCCTCGTCGCTCGCGGGACCTACCGACGGCCCCTCTTGCGGCTCACCTTGCCGCCACCCGTTCCCGGTCGACGCGGCGCAAACTCGGCCACTTGCTTGGCAAGTTTGGCGGCATAAACGCTGGCATAGGAGGACATGGGCTCCGCGACGGCCCGCGTCATAGTCGCAGGACGTTTCTTGGCTTTCTTTCGCACGATCGGCTCCAAAGCTCTCAACGCGTTTAGTGTATCACAGGCGCGCTGCCTCCGGCGCTACTGATATCGGTCTTCAGTCCCGCGCCGGCGTGCGCGAGCGAGGTCACACCGTTTGCGCCCAGCAACCTTGACCTCAGCGCACGCTGTGTGCACGTACTATTGCTGGCGCGCAAACAAGAAAGCCTGTGGAGGAACGCCATGCCTGCCGTCTCGCGACGCACGTTGCTTACTCTTGCCGGTTCAGCATCCGTGGCGGCTGCGACCGCCGCTAGCACGCCGGCTTGGGCGGCGATGGGTCCCAACGACAAATTCGATCTCCTCGTCAAAGGTGCCGAGGTGCTCGACCCCAGCCAGAACTTGCGGGCCAAGCGCGACGTCGGTATCCGCTTCGGGCTCATTGAAGCCCTAGAGAGCGAAATCGCGCCGGACAAGTCACTGCGGGTGCTGGCTGCAGCGGGCAAGATCGTCACGCCCGGCCTCATCGATTTACACGCCCACGTCTTTCCCTATGGTTCTGCGATCGGCATTCCCGCCGATGAGCTCATCCCCTATCAGGCAACGACCACGCTGGTTTCCGGCGGCGATGCCGGGGCCAACAACATTGCCGCATTCCGGCGTGCCATTGTACCGCAAACACGCGCACGGCTATTCGCCTTCGTTCACATAGCCAACATCGGGCTCGCCGGCTTTCCGGTGCCCGAGCTCTACAACATCGACTACGCACAGACCGAGGCTGCGGCAAAGGCGTTGGCGGAGAATGGCGACCTCGTCATCGGCATCAAGGTGCGCATGAGTGAGAACGTGATCGCCAAGAACGGCTTGGAGCCGCTGAGGCGGGCGATCCAGGCTTGCGAACTCGCGGGGACCGGGGGCAAGGTCATGTGTCACATCGGCGGGGTGGAGACGCCCGAGCTGATGAGCCAGATCCTCGACACGCTGCGACCAGGCGACGTGCTGACGCATGCCTTTTCCGGGGCTCCCAACATCGCCGGCAAGTTCACCAATATCGTGCAGGAGGGCAAGTTGCTGCCGGCGGCCACGGCGGCCAAGCAGCGCGGCGTTCTGTTCGACGTTGGCCACGGCGGTGGCAGCTTCGATTACACGGTCGCCGAAGTGGCCATGGCCGCCGGTGCTGGCCCGGACACGATTTCCTCAGACATCCATGTGTTCTCCGGCAACACGCCGGGAATGCCCTATCTGACTTGGGTGATGAGCAAGTTCCTGAATATGGGTTTGTCCCTCGAACAGGTCGTCACCATGGCAACGACGGCGCCGGCCAAGGTCATCAATCGCATACCCAAGCACGGCACGCTGCAGGTGGGCGCGCCAGCGGACCTATCGCTACTCGAGGTTGTTGAAGGTCCCGTCGAATTCGTGGACACCCGCAACAATAAGCGTCAGGGCAAGGTGCACATCAAACCCGCCGGCGTAGTGCTGGCTGGCGTCCCGCATGGGCGACCCTACCAGGCCCCCTTCGCGACACGCTAGAACGCGCGCACGCTGAGGCGTGGCAGGATGCCTTGACGGAGGAGAAAGCCTCACGTACACGTGCCCCAGGTGATCGTTGCCCCTAAGCGAAGCAGCGCTGGGGGCGTCCCATCGACGTTTTGCGGGCGTAGCTCAGTTGGTTAGAGCGCCGGCCTGTCACGCCGGAGGCCGCGGGTTCAAGTCCCGTCGCTCGCGCCATCCTTTCAAGTGACCTCGTCATTTGCGGAAAAGTCGTTACCATATGGCCGACGCGGGGATGGTTTGGGAGGCCGCCAACCCAAGTTCCTGACAAGCCAGGGAGCCCACCCCCCATCGACCTCCGCCGAGGCGCTAAAGCGGGCTCTGTACCGCATCCTGGGCAATCAGGTTTTTCAGCTCAGGTCGGATGACCACCGCGACCATCGCGGTCGAGCTGCTCCCAGATCGATGGCGGGACTTTGTCGGCCATGGCCTTGGCCGCGTAGCCGGACAGGACCGACAGGGCCAAGAAGGCAGAAAGGAGCGTCTTCATGCTGCGTCTCCTGATGCTTGCGGTAACATTTCGCTGCGTGGGCAAGCAAGGGGTGGTGCCAAGCGCAGGGAAGGTTTGTCAGTTGTGGTTGCGGTCAACCTGCTCATAGAAGGTCTTGGCATCGAGGGCCTGGGCCGTGCCGGCGACACCGGCGATGACCAACAGGGCAACAAGGGCGGACGTGATCGTTTTCATGGCTATCTCTCCGTTCATCGACCCGCTGCAGGGCGTGCGAGACCGTTCTCCCATAAGCTCGTTGGAGGCGCTGTTACGTAGGGAACAAGGCGAGGAAAGTTTGCGGCCCTGGCTCATGGCCGCATGCCTTGCAAGGCGCCGGCGCTCAGTGCGGTTAGTCTCGCCGTCGGTGGTCGCGAGCTGCCCTGGGCTTGCGCTCACATTGATCGAGCGATCAGCGGCAGGGTGCGCTCGTTCGGGCGCATGGGGGTCGGCGCGGCCGGCCGCGTTAACCTCGGCTCGCCCCGCGCAGCCTCAACCTCCGTCCCCATGATCGTATAGGGCGCCCAAAAAAGCGGATGCGCGTGCGTGTAGATTGTTTCGCCCGTTTCGTTCTTGCGCTCCGAGCCCTCCAGCACGGCCAGCATCGACTGGCGCAGCAATTCGCGGTTAAGCTGCGGATTGTCCGCTTGGCGACGAAACACCCCGGTCACTAGCTCTCGGGCCGTTGCCGAGTCCACGGGCCAGTTGGTGACCAACAGCGCCCCGCTGCCGGCGTAAAAGAAGGCTCGACCAAGGCCCGAGAGCGCTTCCGCGCCTTGACCTGCACCCGCCGCCGTATTGCAGGCCGACAGCACCACCCATTCGGCATTGAGCCTGAGCAACAGGATCTCATCCACGGTGAGCGGCCCGTCGCCGTCGATAGCAGCAACTTCGGGCGCGGTCAGAGCAAGCGCGGGTTGTGTCAAGCCTTCGAGGTCGCCGGGTACTAGGCCGTGGGTGGCGAACACGATGACCCGGTAACGCGTAAGATTGATACCCTTCACAATCTTTTCGTTCGCGTCTTTGCCGAGATAGAGCACCTTGCTCGGGTCCGCCTGCAAGGCCGAGGCGATGGCTTTCAATTCACCGCCTGTGTCCTCAAGACGTGGCAGAGCGCCGAGGGTGGCGCTGCGTAGCTGCTCGGTACCAATCGCAGCGCGGCGTTTCACCCTGGCACCTCGCATAGCATCTGCCGCAATTGGCATGAGGTCAGCAGCTCTGGCCTCCGTCGCCTGCGCGACGCTAAAATATGGATCGCCGAAACCGACGATTTGCTCGCGCTTCGCTGAGGGGAACCGCGACATTACGCAAAGTGCGCAGTGCCGCTGCCGAGGGCATAGCCACAACGGCGTGGGTTCGCGCCAGCCACTGCACGTTGCGATCGCGGCGAAGTAGGGCTCTCCTTCGATCTTTGCTGCGACCTTGGCGGGTTCGGTGGGAAGGAGGCTCAAAGGGAGCAGACCAAGGGCACCGTTGGTCACCACGATCAGGGTCTTGGCATCGCCAGCTCTGCGCGACGGGTTCCATCAAGAGCTTGTACAACTCATGCGCGGCCACCACGTCGAAGTTCGGGATATCGCTGACCGACTCCAAAACGGGGGGATCAAGCGCGGCCCGTAACGCTCAACAGCATCGCAACGAGCTCTGACGTGGAAGAGCGCTAGCCATCGATACCGACCGGACCGAAGCAGCCTTTCTCCAACGGGCAAAATGCGGATGTTGGATGATTTATGCACCCGCTACTTGCTGGCGAGATTGTGCACGGGCGTCCAGTTGTGGGCATGACCCGATTGCAGCTGGTGTTGCGCACGCGCATAAAAGCGCGCAGCCGGCGGATCTTCGCGTGCAAAAGTAGCAAACGCCTCCACCGCGCCGGCAAAATCAGCCGAACGCCAGCGCATCAAGCCTAAAGCATAGCGCGCCGCGCACTCTCTCTGCCAGGTTGTTTCCTGATCGCGGTGGGCCAACGGCTCGAAGATCACGACCGGCTCCTGCCGGCCCACAACGCGGATGGTGTCGAGTTCGCGCCAAACGATGGCCGACCCCGCCGTCTTCGCCGTCTCGGCCGAAGCGATGATCGAGGTACCGTAGAATTTGTTGGCGCCTTCGAGTTGCGAGGCGAGATTGGCGGCGTCACCCATGACGGTATAGTTGAAGCGCTGGCGTGAGCCGATATTGCCAACCAGCGCCGAACCGGTGTGCAAGCCGATCCGTTGTTGCAAGCGGTGGCCTTGGAACAGCGCCGGCGTCGCGCAATTCAGTGCGTGTAGGCGCGCTTGCGCGGCGAGGGCCGCCTTGACCGCGTTCAGGGCATGATCGGCATCCTCCACCGGAGCGCCGAAGACCCCATCAATGCCATCTCCAACGTATTTGTCTACAAAGCCACCGTACTCGCCAATTATGTCGGTCATGGCCGAGAGATATTCGTTCATGAGCGCAACAAGTTCGGCGGGGCCCGCTTGTTCGGATATGCCGGAAAAGCCGGCCAGGTCCGATCGATATAGACTGACGATACGGATTTCACCGCCGAGGGTCGGCATAGTCTCCGAACGCATCATTTTCTCAATGAGCGCGGGAGCAAGATAGAATGCGAAGTTGCGGCGTAGCAGGCGCTTGTCCTTGTCGGTCACCATGAACCTGTAGGCCACGGCTGCCACCAGGGCCAAGAGTGCCGAGGTCTCGATGGTGACGATCGGCAACACCAAGGCCTTGGCAAATAGCATGACGGCGCTTGCCAGCCCCACGAGCAAGCCCAGCCCCACCACAAGAGCCGCCACGGGGAAGCTGAACATAAAGACGGCGGCGACGGCGAAGGCGGACAGGAACAGGCCAACTGCCCAATTTGCAAAGGTGCCGAGGTCGCTCAACCCCGCGTGCTGCAATAAGTTCCTGACCGCCGTCGCGTGGACATAGACGCCCGGGATCGAGGGTCTGATAAATTTCGGTTGCGCGGGTGGCGCAGCTCCCGCGCAGCGTTCGCCAGTGACCTGCTCGCTGCCCGTGGCAAAGCGCTTGGACGTCAGGACCCGATCTTCCAGGTCAAGCCATACCCCAAGCAATACGACGCGACCCGCGAAGTGGCGTTGAAAATACGCAGCATCCCCGTTTTCCCAACATCGCCACAAATCCACGAAGGCATAGGTGGGTAGGTCTTGGCTGCCACCGTCGAAGTTCAAGGTCAAGGTGTTCGGCACGATCTCTGGCACGCGATAAGTGCCAATCTGAAAACCATGCTCATAGGTCACTGGAACACCCTGCATTCGTGCGGCTAGCTCGACGTCCATGGAGGGAACGGCACGACCGTCGATCGTCAGTGTCAACGGGATGCGGCGCACGATGCCGTCGGGGTCCGTATAAAGGTTCAGCGGGCGGATATTCTCTCGATTTGCAACGGCCAACCGTTGTGCGTCCGATGGCCCTAATGGCCGCTCTTGGGCTTGGACTTCTCCCAACACCAGTTTGCCTTGTCCCGCGGCGCTTGCCACCGCCCGCAGAAAATCACGGTCGAAGCCCCGCAGTCGGGCACCCAGCGTCTCCGCGCCAAACGGGATCTCGGATTGCTCAATCGTGCTTGGAAAGACGACATCGAGGCCGATCACGCGTGCGCCGCCGTCGACGATCGCCGTGATGACGCGGCCAATTTCCCGCGTCCAAGCGACGCTCGGCGTCCCCGCAAATGGCTTGCTTCGATAGGTGTCCTCGTCGAACACGACGACCGCCACCGGTGCTGGTGCCGGGTCCCGACGCGGTCCCAGCGTCGCCCAGCGAAGCCAAGTCAACACATCGATTGAAAGGCCGTTGAGCCATTGGGCAGGTGGAAGGGGCACCACTGCGCTCGCAAGCGAGGCGATCAGCAGAAGGGCCAAGATTTGGCGACGGTGCAAACGGGGCACGTCCACCTGCACCTGATTTAGGGAGGAGACAGCCGCACAAGCCGACTGAGGATCGAGAGCGAGCCGGCCTCTGCCGAATGATCAACTTTGAACGTGATTTCGCGTGGACCCACTCTGGCGCGATAAAGGCCCCCGGCGCTCAAAACGACGTTGCTGCCGGCAAGATCGACAAACCCTCCACACGACGCATTTGCTTGTGGAACCGGTATGGTGATGTGAGCTTCTGTCCTGTCGAGGCGCTCGATGGCGAGACTGCCTGCGCCCGACCCTACAAAAACCGGCGATAGGGCATATACCGTGGGAGATGACCGCGCGGCGTTGGGCATTTTGCGGAAAACCATGGCGCCGCTGCCGGTCGTCTCTTTGGTTGTCCCGTCCCTCTTCCCCGTGTCGCAACGCACCTTCTGCCGTTCGACGGCCCCGCCGGTAACCTCACTATCCTCTTTGCCGACCAGTACCGTTCCGCCGATGATGACCTCACGCCAACACGAGTTGAAATAGCCGATCACCAATCTATCGCGTTCGCCCAATCGAATCGATTGCCCCAATCTTAGATAATCCATGAATTCAATTCCGGCAGTCTTGCTGTCAATCGCTTCAACAATGGCAACCGGCGCCTGTGCGCCCGCGACCTGTGCAAAGCCAATGACGCTGCAACAGTATGCCAGCGTGGCAATAGGTATTTTCATTTTGCAAAGTCCCGCACGCAGCCTCGCAGACCCGGACGTATTCTTTTCGTTATCCCACGAGGCCGGTGATAAGACTTGCAGACGCCCCATTTTCGGTCAATTGACTTTGGTGACGGCCCCCAGGGTAAACCGAACCAGGCCGCCTGTGCGGCGCACCCCTGAAAGGCCCAGTTAGGCGGAGCGGCCCGGGGTTTTCCAGTTTGACAGGGCTCGCGAGAGCCTCGACCGCAACCCGTCACGGGGTCAGGCGCGGTCAAAAATACGAGGCTGGTCTATCGTGCCTTCGGGCGTTCGCCCGAGCTTCGACGTGGCTCGCGAACCGATCCCTACAAGCTTCCGACCTTGTGCTGATGTGGGCAAGCGAGCCTTGCCTATGCCGGCCCAGGGCTGCCGCTGCGCGAGGATGTTCACGCGCGCTGGAACCCGAATGCGGCTTGCGGTCGAAGACGCAGCCAGCGCATCACCCGCGGGGGGAGCCATGTCGTGCGGCCGAGGTCGCGCGGCCGAGCGCAGGGAGCGCAGAGGGGATTTGACGCCCCGGGGAGGGAGAGCCCGCGCCTCTGACAGGCGCCGCCGCGCCCGTCTGCTGCGGGTGAGGGTCGGCAGGTCGGGGGTCCAGCCTCGCTAGCTTTTGGCCTGCTCAATAACGCCAGTGATGGTGGTGCCAGCGATAGGGCTTGTCGACAAAGAAGGCGCGCCGATGAGGCCAACGGTAGCCGTCGTCGTAGCCATAGCCGCGATAGACCCTTGGTGCGTAGGCATAGTAGGCCGGGGCATAGGAATAGTAGGTCGGTGCATAGGCATGGACGGGGGGAGCCGGCTCCGCCTCATAGTAGTAGTTGCGCTCAATGATGCGCTCACGCACCACGGGCGGCGCGGGGCGCTCGATCACGACGTCGCGTTCGCGATAGACCGGCCCATCGAGATCGGCGGCCAAGGATGGCGCCAAGGGTGCGGTCAAGGCAAAAAGGGGTACCGCAGTCAGAGCAAGCCGACGCATGGGGTAGCTCCTTGGATGATCTTCCTAAGGCTCTAAACCCCCATGCCAGCCAAATGGTTGCGCCTCGCGGCCGTGACATCGCACCTTGGGGGTAGCGCCGCGCGCAGCATTTGCGGGGTTCGGGACCTTGGAAAAGCCCAGATCCTTTGCGATCTGTTTGCTAGCCTGGAGCGCTACCATGAAACACACTCTCGCATTAGCGACGCTGACTGCCCTGCTGGTCGTGAGTGTGACGCAGTCCTCGCTGGCCGAAGGCCGCACAAGCGACAGGGAAAAGCGCAGCGGGTGTGGCAGTGCCGAGCGCTGCGGCGGCAACCTCTCGCAGGCCGACCGGGAGAACCTGTCGCGCGCCATGAGCCGCAACGTCCTGCACAGCATCGATGATCGCTTGCGCCGGCAACGCTATAACTAGTTGGCGCTAAAGACCATCTCCCGACCCTGAGGGCGCGGCGAGCCGTGCAGGCCGCAGGCGGATCGCCGTTGTGTAAAAACAACAGCTAGGGTCTCCTCCAACCCACCGCGAATCATCGCGCTTGTGAGGCCACCGCCCACCCGTCACAGTGCGCGCTTTGGTGCTGCGTTGGGGGCAGTATGCGTAGCTTTCGCGCGCGAGCGGGGTGCGTTGCATTGTCTATGCTCGCCGGCTGCGCCACACTTCCCTCCTATCGGGACGACGCGGTCAGCACCGCAGAGATTGCTCGCCACATCAAATGCGAACTGCGCGAGGCCGCCTGGGCCAGTCCCAGCAACGACTGGCTGCACTCCTGGAATGCCGCCCTCGTGCTCAGCCTCGAGGTGTTCCACAACGGCGAGGTCGGGGCCGACACCGCCATGGTCTTTCCCATTCGGCAGACGGGCAGGTTCATCCCCAATCTGACCGGCGGGTTCAGCGGCCAGGCGACCCGCACCGAGCGCATTAGTTTCAACGAAAGCCTGGCGGCCCTGCACCGGGACCCGAGCCTGCGCTGCGAGGGCCGGGACACGGAGCGGTATGGCCGGCTCGGCGGCCGGCTCGGCATCGCCGATCTCATCGAGCGGGCGGGGCGAACGCGCAAGGTCGCCAACCTGACGGGCCTGACCCAACTCGACTACAACCTTGATTTCATCATCAAGAGCAACGCCGGCTTGGAGCCACGCTTTATCGTCGTGCCGATCGGTAACGACAAATCGCTTGGTGGCGGGCTCAAATTGGCGGGCTCCAACAGTGATACCCAGACGCTCAAGCTCACTCTCGTGCCCCCGGCGCAGGGGCCCACCGCGCGCGGGCTTGCGACCGGCCCCCGCGGTGCGGGACCGCCGATCGCCCCCATGGACGAGGATCGCTTGGAGCGCAGCAAGAGCCGCAACCTGCTGGAAAGCATCGACGACAAGCTACGCCGCCAGAACCTTGGCAATTGAGGCACGCTGCGCGAGGGTGTCTGATCTTTTGGGGTGAGGGCGCGCCTCGGCGGTGCCCCTCGTTGCGCCCCCGTTGCGTACGGGGGGCCGCCATTGCGACGAAGGCGCCGGTTGCGTCACCGGTTGCCCTGCGCTAACACCCCCCGGAGCATGCGCACCCGTCACGGGATGGGGCGCAAGCGGAGCCAGGCGGCCATGAACCAACTCCTGCTGGACTACCTGCCGCTCGCCGTCTTTCTTGGCGTCGCCCTCCTCATCGGCGGGGCGCTGATGGTGGCACCGTTTCTGGTGGCCGTGCGCAACCCCGACCCGGAGAAGGTGTCGGCCTACGAGTGCGGCTTTAACGCTTTCGACGACGCGCGCATGAAATTCGACGTGCGCTTCTATCTGGTCTCGATCTTGTTCATCATTTTCGACCTGGAAGTCGCCTTTCTGTTCCCGTGGGCGGTCGCCTTCAAGCAGGTCGGGGCCTTCGGCTTCTGGTCGATGATGGTGTTTTTGGGCGTGCTGACCATCGGCTTCATCTACGAGTGGCGCAAGGGTGCGCTGGAGTGGGATTGATGGTGAGCCAGACATCGACATCGCTTGTACAGCGCCCGAGCGGGCTCGTTGCCCCGGCGGCCCAGTCCTTCAGCGACGTCTCCGCCCAGCTCGCCGACAAGGGCTTCCTGGTCACGACCACGGACGACCTCATCAATTGGGCGCGGACGGGCTCGCTGATGTGGATGACCTTCGGCCTTGCCTGCTGCGCCGTCGAGATGATGCAGGCCTCGATGCCGCGCTGGGATCTCGAGCGCTTCGGCTTCGCGCCCCGCGCCTCACCGCGTCAGTCCGACGTGATGATCGTGGCGGGAACGTTGTGCAACAAGATGGCGCCCGCGCTGCGCAAGGTCTACGACCAGATGCCCGAGCCGCGCTACGTCATTTCGATGGGAAGCTGCGCCAACGGCGGGGGCTACTACCACTACTCCTATTCGGTGGTGCGCGGTTGCGACCGCATCGTGCCCGTTGACGTCTATGTGCCAGGCTGCCCGCCGACGGCGGAGGCGCTGGTCTACGGCGTGCTGCTGTTGCAACGCAAGATCCGGCGAACCGGGACGATCGAACGCTAGCCCGCCCGGCCCAAGCCCTGGACACGGCCCCTCATGCTCGACCAACTCGCCCAGCACGTCGCGGCTCTCCTAGGTCCCAACTGCGTCAGCCAGCGGCTTCAATTCGGCGAGCTCACGCTGGTCGTGCCCGCCGCTTCCGTGCTCTCGGTGCTGCGCGCCTTGCGGGACGACGCGGGCTGCCGGTTTGAGCAACTCGTCGACATCTGCGGCGTCGACTACCCGGAGCGGGAGAAACGCTTCGATGTCGTCTACCACCTGCTCTCGCCGCGCAAGAACCAGCGCCTACGCATCAAATGCGAGATCGACGATGCGACGCCCGTGCCGAGCGTGGTCGAGCTTTATCCTGTCGCCAATTGGTACGAGCGGGAGGCCTACGACATGTACGGCATCCTGTTCTCCGGACACCCGGACCTGCGTCGCATCCTGACCGACTACGGCTTCCAGGGTTTCCCGCTGCGCAAGGATTTCCCGCTTACGGGCTATGTCGAGGTGCGCTACGACGATGCGCAAAAGCGCGTCGTCTACGAGCCGGTCCGGCTGACCCAGGAGTTTCGTTCGTTCGACTTCCTGAGCCCCTGGGAGGGGACCCAGTACGTGCTCCCCGGTGACGAAAAGGCAAAGCAGTAGCAATGCCCGAGACCGACATCCGTCAGTTCAATATCAATTTTGGTCCACAACATCCGGCCGCGCATGGCGTGCTGCGCCTGGTGCTCGAGCTCGACGGCGAGGTGGTGACGCGTGTCGATCCGCACATCGGCCTGTTGCACCGCGGCACCGAAAAACTGATCGAGCACAAGACCTACCTGCAGGCGATCGGCTATTTCGACCGCCTCGACTACGTGGCCCCGATGAACCAAGAGCACGCCTTCTGCCTCGCCGGCGAAAGGCTGCTCGAGATCACGGTGCCGCGGCGGGCGCAGCTCATTCGCGTGCTTTATTGCGAAATCGGCCGACTGCTGTCGCATCTCCTCAACGTCACCACGCAGGCGATGGACGTCGGCGCTCTGACCCCACCGCTATGGGGTTTCGAAGAGCGCGAGAAGCTGATGGTGTTCTACGAGCGCGCTTCGGGCAGCCGGATGCACGCCACGTACTTTCGCTTTGGCGGCGTGCACCAGGATCTCCCGCCCCGCCTGATCGAGGACATTGCCAAGTTCTGCGAGACGCACCCCAAGGTCCTCGACGACATCGAGGACCTGCTCACCGACAACCGCATCTTCAAGCAGCGCAACGTCGACATCGGCGTCGTGAAACTTGCCGACTGCCTGCGCTGGGGGTTCTCGGGCGTGATGCTGCGCGGCTCGGGTGCCGCCTGGGATCTGCGCAAGGCGCAGCCCTACGAATGCTATTCGGAACTCGATTTCGACATTCCGATCGGCAAGAATGGCGACAACTACGATCGCTATTGCCTCCGGGTGGAGGAGATGCGCCAAGCCGTGCGCATCATGCGGCAATGCTGTGAAAAGCTGATGTCGGCCGACGGGACTGGCCCGCACGTGAGCGATGACAAGAAAGTGACCCCGCCCAAACGCGGTGAGATGAAGCGCTCCATGGAAGCGTTGATCCATCACTTCAAGCTTTACACCGAGGGCTTTCACGTTCCCCCCGGCGAAGTATATGCCGCCGTCGAGGCGCCGAAGGGGGAGTTCGGCGTCTATCTGGTCTCGGACGGCAGCAACCGGCCCTACCGTTGCAAGATCCGCGCGCCGGGCTTTCCGCACCTGCAAGCCATGGACTTTATGAACCGGGGGCACATGCTGGCCGATGTGTCGGCCATCCTTGGCTCCCTCGATATCGTCTTCGGCGAGATCGACCGCTAAACCCGCGGGCCGGCGGGCCCGCCGCAGCCGGACGGGGCGCGTTACGTGAGCGCGGCAAAGTCACAAAAAGCGACCGTTCTCCTGGTGGCGGCGGCCGTCGTTACTGGCACCGTCTTCGGCGTCATCGGCCTGCGCTATCTCCTGATCCCTAAGTCGGCGGCGCGCACCTTCGGGGTCCCGGGCCGGCCGGCTGGGCATGAGCTTTACTACATCATTGGCCTGCGCAACCTGTGGCTGGCCGCGCTCGCAATCGGCCTGGCAGTGCTGCGCCAGTGGCATGGCTTGGCCCTCTGGTTCGCCACCGGCACCGCCGTGTGCTTCGCCGACGCGCTGATCGCCGCCAATTCCACGGCAAAGGTGCCGCAGGTGGCCTTCCACCTCGCCTGTGGCCTCGGCTGGGCCCTGCTGGCCACCGTCGTGTGGCGCCGTGCCAGCAAGGGGCGCTGAGCCGAGCGCACTTTGCCGCGCTCGTTCCGCCTTGGCATCGTTCTAAAGACGGGCGACAAGCACCAAATCAGCCCTTATAAGGGGGCCGCCACAATTCCGCCTCCGCCGCTCGGAGCCCGCTGAGCCCCAATGTCTGTCCGCAGACTTGACCCTCATCAGCCCGCCAGCTTCGCCTTCACGCCCGAGAACGAGGCGTGGGCCAAGGCCACGATCGCCAAGTATCCGCCGGGCAAGCAGGCCTCGGCCGTCCTCCCGCTGCTGTGGCGGGCGCAGGAGCAGCATGCGGGCTGGTTGCCCGAGCCGGCCATCCGCCTGGTCGCCGACATGCTCGGCATGGCCCACATTCGCGTCTACGAGGTGGCGACCTTCTACACCATGTTCCAGCTTTCCCCGGTGGGAAAGAAGGCGCACGTGCAGGTGTGCGGCACCACGCCGTGTATGCTGCGGGGCGCCGAAGCCCTGGTTGAGGTGTGCCGGCGGCGCATTCATGCCGATCCACACCACCTCTCCCCCGACGGGGATTTCTCCTGGGAAGAGGTCGAGTGCCTCGGCGCCTGCGCCAATGCGCCCATGGTGCAGATTTGGAAGGATACCTATGAGGATCTGACACCGGACCTGTTTGAGAAGGTGTTGGACGGATTTGCCAGCGGCACACCTCCCAAAGCTGGCTCGCAGATTGGCCGTCAGGCGTCGTGTCCGGCAGGAGGGCCAACCACGCTCAAAGACTTGGCCAAGGCCGGAACGTAGGGGGTGCTAGCGTCGTGGCTCTACAGGACAAGGACCGGATTTTCCGCAATCTTTACGGCTTCCAGGACTGGAAGCTGGCCGGGGCTAAGGCGCGCGGCGCCTGGGACGGCAGCAAGGCGCTGATCGAAAAAGGTCACGACGCCATCATCGCCGAAATCAAGAATTCGGGCCTGCGCGGCCGCGGCGGGGCGGGATTTCCGACCGGCCTCAAGTGGTCCTTCATGCCCAAGAGCGATCCGCGCCCCAGCTACCTCGTGATCAATGCCGACGAGTCGGAGCCCGGCTCCTGCAAGGATCGCGAGATCATGCGGCACGATCCGCACCTGTTGATCGAGGGCGCCTTGCTGGCGTCGTTCGCGATGCGGGCGCATAGCTGTTACACCTACGTACGCGGCGAATTCGTGCGCGAGCGCGAGCGCCTGGAGGCGGCCGTCGCGGAGGCCTACGAGGCCAAGCTGATCGGCAAGAACAATGTGCACGGCTGGGACTTCGACTTTATCGTGCACCACGGCGCCGGTGCCTACATCTGCGGCGAGGAAACCGCGCTGCTGGAAAGCCTCGAGGGCAAGAAAGGCCAGCCCCGCCTGAAGCCGCCCTTCCCCGCCAACACCGGCCTCTACGGCGCCCCCACCACCGTCAACAACGTCGAATCGATCGCGGTGGTGCCCGACATCCTGCGCCGCGGCGCGACCTGGTTTGCCGGCTTCGGCAAGCCCAACAACACCGGCACTAAGCTGTTTCAGATCTCGGGCCACGTCGAGCAACCGTGCGTGGTCGAAGAAGAGATGGGCATCGGCCTGCGCGAATTGCTCGAGCGCCACGCCGGCGGCGTGCGCGGCGGTTGGGACAATCTGTTGGCCGTCATCCCCGGCGGCTCGTCGATGCCGTGCCTGCCAGCCAACATCTGCCAGGACCTGACGCTCGATTTCGACGCCCTGTCCAAGCTCAAGTCGGGCATGGGCACGGCGGCCGTGATCGTGATGGACAAGTCGACCGACATCATCGCCGCCATCCGCCGCATCGCCTACTTCTACAAGCACGAGAGCTGCGGTCAGTGCACGCCCTGTCGGGAGGGTTGCGGCTGGATGTGGCGCATGCTGCGCCGCATGGAGCTCGGCGAGGCCAGCAAGAGCGAGATCGATCTGTTGCAGGACATGACCACCAAAATCGAGGGCCACACGATCTGCGCATTCGGCGACGGTGCCGCCTGGCCGGTGCAGGGACTGCTGCGTCACTTCCGCGGCGTGATCGAGGAGCGCATCGACCGGCACCAGGCCGCGCTGAAGCAGGCGGCGGAGTGAGCAATGCCGAAGCAACTCATCATCGACGGCACCCCGATCGAGGTCGAGGACGGCATCACCTTGATCCAGGCCTGTGAGCAGGCCGGCGTGGAAATTCCTCGCTTCTGCTATCACGAGCGCCTGTCGATCGCCGGCAACTGCCGCATGTGCCTGGTCGAGGTGCAGGGCATGCCGAAACCGGCGGCCTCCTGCGCCATGGGGGTCAACGATCTGCCGCCGAACAAGGACGGCAGTGCAAAGATCATCAACACCAAGACGCCGATGGTGAAGAAGGCGCGCGAAGGCGTCATGGAGTTCCTGCTCATCAACCATCCGCTCGACTGCCCGATCTGCGACCAGGGCGGCGAGTGCGATCTGCAGGACCAGGCGATGGCCTACGGCATGGGAGGCTCGCGCTACGTCGAGAATAAGCGCGCGGTCGATGAGAAGTACTTGGGTCCCCTGATCAAGACGTTCATGACGCGCTGCATTCAATGCACGCGCTGCGTGCGTTACATGACCGAAGTGGCCGGTGTGGAAGAATTGGGTGCGATTGGCCGCGGCGAGGACATGGAGATTACCACCTACCTCGAACGCGGCATGATGTCGGAGCTGTCGGCCAACGTCGTCGACCTGTGTCCGGTCGGCGCGCTCACGCATCGGCCGTGGGCCTTCGTGGCACGGCCCTGGGAACTGCGCAAAACCGAAAGCGTCGACGTCATGGACGCGGTGGGCTCGGCCATCCGGGTGGACTGCCGCGGCCGCGAGGTCGTGCGCATCCTGCCGCGCAACAACGATGCGGTGAACGAGGAATGGATTTCCGACAAGACGCGGCACGTGGCCGACGGCTTGCGCATCCAGCGCCTCGACCAACCCTATCTTCGCCACGACGGCGCCCTGCGGCCGGCCGGCTGGGACGAGGTGCTGGCGCTGGTTGCCGGCAAGCTTGCGGGCACGGCAGCAGAGCGCATCGGCGCCATCGCGGGCGATCTGGCGGGCGCCGAGGAGATGTTTGCCCTGAAAGACCTGCTCGCTCGCTTGCGCTGCCGAAACCTGGATTGTCGCCAGGACGGCGCCAAACTCGATCCCGGTCTCGGTCGCGCCAGCTATCTGTTCAATTCGAGCATCGAAGGCATCGAGCGGGCCGATGCCATCCTCATGATCGGCGCCAACCCGCGGCTCGAGGCCGCCGTGCTCAACTCGCGCATCCGCAAGCGCTGGCGGCAAGGCAACCTCGCCGTCGCCGTGATCGGCGAGGCGGCGGACCTGACCTATCCTTACGACTACCTCGGCGCCGGGCCGCAGACCCTCAAGGACGTCGCCGACGGCAAGCACAGCTTTGCCGGCGTGCTGACGCAAGCGAAACAGCCGATGATCATCGTCGGGGCTAGCGCGGCGGCGCGCTCCGACGGGGTTGGCGTCTTGTCGGCGGCGGCGGCAATCGCCTTGCGCGCGGCGGCAGGCAAGGAGCCCGGCTGGAACGCCTTTAACGTTCTCCATACGGCGGCCTCGCGCGTGGCGGGCCTTGATCTGGGCTTCGTCCCCGGCGACGGCGGCCTCGATGTTGCCGGCATGCTGTTGGCCGCCGCCGGGGGAGCGCTCGACGTGCTCTATCTCTTGGGCGCCGACGAGATCGATATGGCGGCGATCGGCGACAAGGCCTTCGTCGTCTATCAGGGCAGTCACGGGGACGCCGGCGCCCATCGCGCCGACGTCGTGCTGCCGGGCGCGACCTACACGGAAAAGGCTGCCACCTACGTCAATCTCGAGGGACGGGCGCAGCTGACGAGCCGGGCCGCTTTCGCGCCGGGCGAGGCCAAGGAGGATTGGGCGATCATTCGCGCCCTGTCGGCCCACGCCGGCCACACGCTCCCCTACGATCGGCCGCAGGCCCTGCGCGCGGCCATGGCGAAGGTGGCACCGCAGCTCATGCGCTTGGAAGGCATGGTCGGTGCCGACTTGGCCGGCGTCGCCGCCTTGGCGGCGCGTCGGGGCCCGCTCGCGCCCGATCCATTCGTTGCCACCACGCGCGACTTTTACCTCACCAACCCGATCGCGCGGGCCTCCAGCATCATGGCCGAGCTCAGCGCCTTGAAGAAGAGTTGGGATAAAGACACGACGGGGACGCATGGCTAGCGGCTGGCTCTGGAGCGATCTCTGGCAGGCCTATCTGTGGCCGCTGCTGCGCATGGTGCTGGAAAGCCTGGTGCTTCTGGTGCTGCTGCTCGTCACCATCGCCTTTCTGCTGCTGATGGACCGCAAGGTCTGGGCGGCCGTGCAGCTGCGTCGCGGCCCCAACGTGGTGGGTCCTTTCGGCCTACTGCAGTCGTTCGCCGACCTGTTGAAGTTTGTGCTGAAGGAACCGTTGATTCCGGCCGGCGCCGACAAGGCCGTGTTCCTGTTGGCACCGCTGGTGGGCTCCGTGCTGGCCTTGGCGGCCTGGGCGGTCATCCCCCTCAACGAGAACAGCTGGGGTCGCTGGGTCATCTCGGACATCAACGTCGGGGTGCTCTATCTGTTCGCCATTTCCTCCCTCGGCGTCTACGGCGTCATCATGGGCGGCTGGGCATCGAACTCGAAATATCCCTTTCTCGGCGCGCTCCGATCGGCCGCGCAAATGGTGTCCTACGAGGTCTCGATCGGTTTTGTGATCATCACGGTGCTGTTGGTGGTGGGCTCGCTTAATCTGACCGAGATCGTCAATGCGCAGAAGGTCGGGATCGGCACCCGGCTCGGCTTGGTGAACTCGCTGCTCGATTGGAACTGGCTGCCGCTGTTCCCGATGTTCATCGTCTTCTTCATCTCGGCGCTGGCGGAAACCAACCGCCCGCCCTTTGATCTGCCGGAGGCGGAATCGGAGCTGGTGGCGGGGTTTGCCGTCGAGTATTCCTCCACGCCTTACCTGCTCTTCATGCTTGGCGAATACGTCGCCATCGTCACCATGTGCGCGCTGACCACCATCATGTTCCTCGGCGGCTGGTTGCCGCCGCTTGATGTGGCCCCGCTCAATTGGGTGCCCGGACTGATTTGGTTCCTGCTCAAGGTCGTGTTCGTCTTCTTCATGTTCGCCATGGTGAAGGCGTTTGTGCCGCGCTACCGCTACGACCAGCTCATGCGCTTGGGCTGGAAAGTGTTCCTGCCGCTGTCACTGTTCATGGTGGTTGCGGTCGCCGCCGTGCTCCAGTACTTCGAACTTGCGCCGTGAGAGAAAGCCCCATGGCTGGTGTTGCACAAGCTGTCAACTCGCTCCTCTTGAAGGAGTTCGCCTCGGCCCTGTGGCTGTCGCTGCGCTACTTCTTCAAGCCGAAAGCCACGCTCAACTATCCCTTCGAGAAAGGCCCCTTGTCGCCGCGTTTTCGGGGCGAGCATGCGCTGCGCCGCTATCCCAACGGCGAGGAGCGCTGCATTGCCTGCAAGCTATGCGAGGCGATTTGCCCGGCGCAGGCGATCACCATCGAGGCGGGACCGCGGCGCAACGATGGCACGCGGCGCACCACGCGTTACGACATCGACATGGTCAAATGCATCTATTGCGGCCTGTGCCAGGAGGCCTGCCCGGTCGATGCCATCGTCGAGGGGCCAAACTTCGAGTACGCCACCGAGACGCGCGAGGAGCTCTATTACGACAAGGAGCGCCTGCTCGCCAACGGCGACCGCTGGGAGCGCGAGATCGCCAAAGCCATCGAACTCGACGCGCCCTTCAGATGAGGTGGCAATGCTAGCGGCGGCCTTCTTTTATTTGTTTGCGGCCATGACCGTGGCGTCGGGCGCCATGGTGATCGTGGCGCGCAACCCCGTGCACGCCGTGCTGTTCTTGATCCTGGCGTTCTTCAACGCCGCCGGGCTGTTCGTGCTGCTCGGGGCCGAATTCCTGGCCATGATCCTGGTGGTGGTCTACGTCGGTGCGGTGGCGGTGCTGTTCCTCTTCGTGGTGATGATGCTCGACGTCGACTTCGCCGAACTGAGGGCCGGCTTCATCAAGAATGCGCCGCTCGGGGCCATGATCGGCCTCATTCTTTTGGCCGAGCTGATCTTTGTGCTCGGCGTCCATATCATCGACCCGGGCGCGCTCGCCGCCCCGGCCGCGCCGATTCCCACCAGCGGCTCGGGCATCACCAATACCGAGGCGATCGGGCGCGTGCTCTACACCAAATACGTCTACTATTTTCAGGGGGCGGGGCTGATCCTGTTGGTCGCCATGATCGGCGCCATCGTGCTGACGCTGCGCCACAAGGAAGGCGTGAAACGCCAGTCGATCGCCCGGCAAGTGGCACGCCGGAAGGCGACGGCGATGGACATCGTCAAGGTCAAACCCGGGGATGCCGTCATCCCCGAGGTGGCCATTGTCGATGAGCGCGGCTGAGGAATAGCGCAATGGCCATTCAGCTTGGGCACTACCTGACGGTTGCCGCGATCCTCTTCACGCTCGGCATTTTCGGCATCTTCCTCAACCGCAAGAACGTCATTGTTATCCTGATGTCGATTGAGCTGATGCTGCTCGCCGTCAACATCAACCTGGTCGCTTTTTCCGCCTTCATGGGGGACCTCGTCGGCCAGGTGTTCGCGTTGTTTGTTTTGACCGTGGCGGCAGGGGAGGCGGCCATTGGCCTTGCCATCGTCGTCGTCTACTTCCGCAATCGCGGCTCGATCGCGGTGGAAGACATCAACATGATGAAGGGCTGAGATGGGTAAGATCCACAAGGCGTGGGCCGCTTCCGCCCGCCGTGGCCGGCGCGGCTCCGGCAACGGCCGCAGCGGCAATGCAGCCAGAGCAAGCCGATGATTTACGAGGCCATCGTCTTCCTGCCCGCGCTGGGGGCGCTGATCGCCGGGTTCTTCGGCCGCGCGCTGGGCGCGCGCCCCTGCGAGCTCATCACCACCTCGCTGCTGGGACTGGCGGCGGCCTTGTCCTGGGTTGCCTTCTGGCAGGTGGGGATCGACGCCCAGCTCGTGCGCATTCCGATCCTGCGCTGGGTCACGTCCGGCGAGCTCGAGGTCGCCTGGGCACTGCGCGTCGACACCTTGACCGCCGTGATGCTGGTGGTGGTCAACACCGTCTCGTTCCTCGTGCATCTTTATTCGATCGGCTATATGCACGAGGACCCCAGCCGACCCCGCTTCTTCGCCTACCTGTCGATGTTCACCTTCGCCATGTTGGCGCTGGTGACGAGCGACAATTTCCTCCAGCTCTTCTTCGGCTGGGAGGGTGTCGGGCTCGCCTCCTACCTGCTGATCGGCTTCTGGTACCTGAAGCCCGAGGCCAACGCCGCCGCCATCAAGGCCTTCATCGTCAATCGCGTCGGCGATTTCGGCTTCGCGCTCGGCATCTTCGGCACCTTCGCGGTGTTCGGCACGATCGGCTTTGAGGCCGTCTTCCGCGCCGCGCCCGCCATGGCCGGCAAGCCGATGGAGTTCCTCGGCCACCAGTGGGACACGCTCACCGTGCTCTGCCTACTGCTGTTTATGGGCGCCATGGGCAAGTCGGCGCAATTCTTGCTGCATACCTGGCTGCCCGACGCCATGGAGGGCCCGACCCCGGTCTCGGCGTTGATCCACGCCGCCACCATGGTGACCGCGGGCGTGTTCATGGTGGCGCGCCTCTCGCCGATGTTCGAACTGGCGCCCGTGGCGCTCGAGGTCGTGACGCTGGTCGGCGCCGTCACGGCGTTTTTCGCCGCCAGCGTCGGGCTGGTGCAGAACGATATCAAACGCGTGGTCGCCTATTCGACCTGCTCGCAGCTCGGCTACATGTTCGTTGCCTGCGGCGTCGGCGCCTATGGCGCCGGCATCTTCCACCTGTTCACGCACGCCAGCTTCAAGGCGCTGTTGTTTTTGGGTGCGGGCTCCGTCATCCAGGCCATGCATCACGAGCAGGACATGCGCAAAATGGGGGGGCTGGCGCAAAAGCTGCGACTGACCTGGCTCATGATGCTGATTGGCACCTTGTCGCTGACGGGCGCCGGCATCCCGCACGCCCTGGGCTTTGCCGGTTTCTACTCCAAGGATGCCATCATCGAGGCGGCTTACGCCGGACATACCCCCAACAACTACGCCTACTGGTTGTTGGTCGTGGCGGCGTTCATGACGGCCTTTTACGCCTGGCGCCTGATGTTTTTGACCTTCCATGGGCCGACGCGCGCCGATCGGGAGACCTTTGAGCATGCCCATGAGAGCCCGTGGGTGATGCTGGTGCCGCTCATCATCCTGGCGCTCGGCGCGGTCGCGGCGGGTTTTGCCTTTGAGCAGCTCTTTGTTGGCCACGACTATCAAGCCTTCTGGCGCGCCTCCCTGTTCCAGGGCAAGGACAACCACATCATGCACGCTATGCACGAGGTGCCGGAGTGGGTGACCTGGTCGCCGACGCTTGCCATGCTCGCCGGCCTGGGGCTCGCCTACGTCTACTACATCGCCGTGCCGGCGCTGCCGGCGGCCACGGCGACGGCCTTCCGCCCGCTCTATCTGTTCCTGCTCAACAAGTGGTACTTCGACGAACTTTACGACTGGCTGTTCGTGCGGCCCGCCATGCGGCTCGGCCGCATACTCTGGAAAGGGGGCGATGGCGTCATCATCGATGGGTTGGGGCCTGACGGCATCGCTTCGCGCGTGCTTTGGACGACAGGGCGGGTCGTCAGGCTGCAGACCGGCTACGTCTATCACTACGCCTTCGCCATGCTGATCGGGGTGGCGCTGCTGGTCACCTGGTTCATGTTCTATGGCGGGGTGGGGCGATGAACGCGACCGGCTTCAATATCCTGTCCCTGATTACCTTCTTCCCGCTGGCCGGGGCGCTTTTGATCGCCACGCAAAATTCGGTGGCCAAGGGCAATGCCCGCTGGATCGCGCTTTACACGACGCTGTTTACCCTCGGCGCCTCGCTCTATCTGTGGGCGAACTTCGACTATGCCAACCCGGGCTTCCAGTTCGTGGAGGAGATGGAGTGGCTCGGCGCCTCCATTCGCTACAAGATGGGCGTCGACGGCATTTCGCTGCTGTTCATCATTTTGACGGCCTTCTTGATGCCGCTTTGCATTTTGGCGAGCTGGGAAGCGATCCAAGACCGCGTCAAGGAGTACATGATCGCCTTCCTGCTGCTCGAGACGCTGATGCTCGGCGTGTTCTGCGCCCTGGATCTCATCCTGTTTTATCTGTTCTTCGAGGGCGGCCTGATCCCGATGTTCTTGATCATCGGCGTCTGGGGCGGCAAGCGGCGCGTGTACGCCAGCTTCAAATTCTTCCTCTACACGCTGCTGGGCTCGCTGTTGATGCTGCTCGCCATGATGGCGATGTACTGGCACGCCGGTACCACCGATATTGCGATCCTTCTCACCCACAAGTTTCCCCGCGAAATGCAAACCTGGCTGTGGCTGGCCTTCTTTGCCTCCTTTGCCGTGAAATTGCCGATGTGGCCGGTGCACACCTGGCTTCCCGACGCCCATGTGGAGGCGCCGACCGCCGGTTCGGTGATTCTGGCCGGCATTCTCCTAAAAATGGGGGGCTACGGCTTCCTGCGCTTTTCGCTGCCGATGTTTCCGCTGGCGAGCCAGGACTTTGCACCCCTGGTATTTGCGCTTTCGGTGGTGGCGATCATCTACACGTCGCTGGTGGCGCTGGCGCAGGAGGATGTCAAGAAGCTCATTGCCTACTCCTCGGTGGCCCACATGGGCTTCGTGACCATGGGCGTCTTTTCCTTCACCGTTCAGGGCGTCGACGGCGCCATCTTCCAGATGCTTTCGCACGGGCTGGTCTCGGCCGCCTTGTTCCTGTGCGTGGGCGTGGTCTACGACCGCATGCACACCCGGGAAATCGACGCCTATGGCGGCCTCGTCAATCGGATGCCGATCTACGCCTTCGTGTTCATGCTCTTCACCTTGGCCAACGTCGGTCTGCCCGGGACGTCTGGCTTTATCGGCGAATTCTTGACCCTGGTCGGGGCCTTCAAGGCCAACACCTGGGTTGCCTTCCTCGCCACCACCGGCGTGATCCTGTCGGTGGCCTACGCGCTTTATCTTTATCGCCGCATGATGTTCGGCCCCCTGGAGAAGCGCAGCCTGCGGGCGATTGCCGACATGAACACCCGCGAGATCGTCGTGTTCGCGCCCTTGGTCTTGTTGGTTGTCCTGTTCGGCTTCTACCCGGCGCCGCTACTCGACGTCACGGCGGTGTCGGTCAAAAAGCTCGTCTCCAACTATGAGGCGTCGCTGAAGGCGCAACAGGCCGACAATGGGCGCTAACACAAGCCTTGGCTGCAGCGGGCGGCCGCAGGGAGCGTCAAGACGGTAGATCATGAGCGAGCTCGCCCTCATTTTTCAGCCGCTGATCCCGGAGATCGTGCTCGTCGTCGGGGCCTTGGCGCTCTTGCTCCTCGGCGTGGCGCGGCCGGAGACCGAGCGGGAGGCGGAGCGTATCTGCTGGCTGGCGCTCGCCGTCGTCGGCGTGGCGCTTTGGCGGCTGTTGGCGCAGCTGCCGGGAACGCAGCTGGTGTTCGAGGGCGGCTTCGTGGTCGATGACTTTGCGCGCTTTATGAAGATTTTGACTTTGGTCGGCTCGGCCGGCGCCTTGTTCTTGTCCTTCGACTACATGCGCGAGACCCGGTCGCTGACGTTCGAATATCCCGTGCTCGTGCTCTTGGCCAGCGCCGGCATGATGATGATGATTTCGGCCAACGATCTGATCGCCCTCTACCTGGGGCTCGAGCTGCAGAGCCTGGCGCTCTACGTGGTTACCGCCATCCGGCGCGATGACGTGCGCTCGAGCGAGGCCGGTCTCAAGTATTTCGTGCTGGGTGCGCTGTCCTCCGGCATGCTGCTCTACGGGGCCTCGCTGATCTACGGCTTCACGGGTTCGACCAGCTTCGCGGCCATCGCTCAGGCCAGCAAGGCGGCCGGCGCCGCTCAAAACATCGGGCTCGTCATCGGCTTGGTCTTTCTCCTCGTCGGCATCGCCTTCAAGATCTCGGCCGTGCCCTTCCACATGTGGACGCCGGACGTCTACGAGGGTGCGCCGACGCCCGTCACCAATTTCCTGGCCTCGGCGCCCAAGGTGGCGGCGGTGGCGCTTTTCATGCGCGTTAGCTTGAGTGCCTTTGCCGGGGTGGCACCGCAATGGCAGCAGGTGATGAGCGCTCTCGCCATCGCCTCCATGGGCCTTGGCGCCTTTGCCGCCATCGGCCAGCGCAACATCAAACGGCTGCTGGCCTACTCGGCCATCGGCAACGTCGGTTACATGCTGATCGGGCTTGCCGCCGCCTCGCCCGAAGGGGCGCGCGGCATGATCATCTACCTCGTCGTCTATGTGGCCATGACGCTTGGCGCTTTTGCCTGCGTGCTGTCGATGCGGCGCGCCGACGGCATGGTGGAGGAGATCGACGAGCTGAGCGGCCTGGCCCAGAGCAATCTCGGCATGGCTACCGTGTTCGGCCTGTTGATGTTTTCCTTGGCGGGGCTGCCACCGCTCGCCGGCTTCTTTGCCAAGTTCTACGTCTTCGTTGCGGCCGTGAAAGAGGGATTATGGCCGCTTGCCATCTTCGGCGTCCTTGCCAGCGTCGTGGGTGCCTACTACTACGTACGTATCGTCAAGATCATGTTCTTCGATGCACCGAAGGAGAAGTTCTTGGCGATCCCCGCCAAGGCCGGCCTCGTCATGGCGGTGACGGGTCTGTTCGTGCTGCTCTATGTCGTTTGGCCGGCGCCGCTGGTCAGCGCGGCAGATGCGGCAGCCAAGAGCCTGTTTTAGGCAACGAGGCGCCCATCGGGTCCAGTGCCGCATCCATTCCGCAGCATCGTCCTTGAACAGGTCGGCTCGACCAATGCCGAGGCATTCGCCCTGGCAAAGGCGGGCGACAGCGGGCCGCTGTGGGTCATGGCGCACCGGCAAACGGCGGGCCGCGGCCGGTCCGGGCGCAAATGGGTCTCCGAACCCGGCAATCTGCACGCCAGTCTGCTGTTGGGCCTGGCCTGCCCGCCCGCCGCGGTACAACAACTGTCGCTCCTGGCCGGCGTGGCCGTGATCGATGCCATCGGCGCGGCCGCCGCCGGCAGCGCCATTGCCAACCTGCGCCTGAAGTGGCCCAATGACGTCTTGATCGGTGGGGCAAAGTGCGCGGGCATCCTGCCTGAGAGCCACACGGGCGCCAAGGCGACAAGCTTGCTGGCGGTGATCGGCATCGGCATCAATTTGGCCTGGCATCCCCAAGACTTGGGGCGCGCGGCCACGCATCTTGCCGCGCACGGCGTGGCGCTGGGGCCGGAGGCAATGCTGAGCCATCTTGCCGGCGCCATGCAACGCTGGCTTGGCATCTGGGATTGGGGTATCGGTTTTGCCGCCATCCGCTCGGCGTGGCGCGAGCGCGGCGGCCCGACCGGAGAAACACTGACCGTCGATACCGGCAGGGAAAAAATCAGCGGCCAATTCCTCGATCTTGCCGAGGATGGCGCGCTCATCATGTTGGATGGCAGTGGCCGGGAACGCAGGTTGACCTACGGGGAGGTTACGATCCGGCGGCCGGGCGAAAGGGGATAGCGTGACCGAGCAATCGCCGACAGCGCCAAGCCCCTCGCCGGGCGACGAGCTTGTGTTCCTGGCGCTTGGCGGGATCGGCGAGATCGGCATGAACTGCTATCTTTACGGCCTGGGGCCGGCCGATGCCCGCCAATGGTTGATGGTCGATCTTGGCATCACCTTTCCGGAGGGCGAGAACGACCCCGGCATCGACGTCATCCTGCCGGACCTGCGCTTCATCGAGGAGGAGCGCGCCTCCCTTGCCGGCATCGTGCTGACGCACGCCCATGAGGATCACTTCGGCGCCGTGGCGGAGCTTTGGTGGCGGCTCAGGGTCCCCATTTACGCCACGCCGTTCGCGGCGGCCCTGCTGACGGCCAAGCTCGCCGAGTTCGGCGGCCGAGAACGGCCCGAGGTCAGGGTCGTTGCGCTGGACAGCCGCTTCGCCGTCGGTCGCTTCGATATCGAGCTCATTTCGATGGCGCACTCGATCCCGGAGTCCAATGCGCTGGTCCTTCGCACGCCGCTGGGCTCGGTCTTGCACACGGGCGATTGGAAGCTCGACGCCACGCCCCTGATTGGCGCCCCTGCCGACGTGGGGCGTCTGGCTCAGCTCGGGGACGACGGCGTCAGGGCCATGGTGTGCGATTCCACCAATGCCTTGCGCGAGGGCCGCTCACCCTCCGAGCGCGACGTCGCCCGCACGCTATCGGGGCTCATTCGCACGGCCAAGGGGCGGGTTGCGGTCACGATCTTCGCCTCGAACGTCGCCCGCATTCGCGCCGTTGCCGACGCCGCCAGCAGCGCCGGGCGGCAGCTGGTCGTCGCCGGCAGGGCCATGCACCGCATTATCGCTGCCGCCATGGACACGGGCTACCTGCCCAGCGATTTCAAGTACCACGACCAGGAGCACTATCAGTATCTCGAGCGCGACGAGACGGTCGTGCTGTGCACGGGCAGCCAAGGGGAGCCGCGGGCGGCGATGGCCCGCATCGCCGAGGGCCAGCATCCGCACATCAGCCTTGGCAAAGGCGACTTGGTCATCTTTTCCTCGCGCACCATTCCGGGCAACGAGCGCGCCGTCGGCCGCATCCACAACCAGCTCGTCGATCTCGGCTGCGAGCTGCTGACCGACGCCGATGCCCTGGTGCACGTCACCGGGCACCCGCGCCGTGAGGAGTTGAAGGAGATGTATGGCTGGGTGAGGCCGCGGGTGGCGATCCCCATGCATGGCGAGGCACGCCATCTTGCCGAGCACGCCAAGCTGGCGCGGGCCGCGGGCGTGAAACGAGGTGGTGGCCGTGCGCAACGGCGACGTCGTGCGCTTGGGCCCGGGCGCGGCCGAAGTCATCGATCAGGCGCCGGTCGGCCGCCTCTTTAGGGATGGACGGCTGCTGCTTGCCGCCGAAGCAGGCCCGTTGCGGCAACGTCGGGCCTTGGCGTTCGCCGGCATCGTCATCGTCTCGCTCACCCTGTCGCTGCGCGGCGAGCTTTTGGCCGACCCCTTGATCATGCTCGACGGCGTGCCGGCGCTGGATGGCAGCGGCGAGAGCATGCTCGAGCATTTGCTCGACGTCGTCGATGACACGCTGAAAAGCATTCCGGCGGCCCGGCGCAGGGACGGGGAGACCGTGCGTGAAGCCGTGCGGCGGGCGGTGCGAGCGCGCGTCGAGAACCTATGGGGCAAGCGCCCCATCACGAAGGTGCTCCTGACGCAGCTCAATGCGCGGGGCTAGCAACACCCATTGGCGGGACGGAGGCAGAAATGATCGGTCGTCTCAACCACGTGGCCATCGCCGTGCCAAGGCTGGCCGAGGCGGCGGCCGTCTATGCCAAGGCGCTCGGCGCGCAAGTGTCCGAGCCGGTGCCGCACCCCGAGCACGGCGTCAGCGTGGTCTTCGTGACGCTCCCCAATACCAAGATCGAGCTTTTGGAGCCGCTCGGCGCGGGCTCGCCGATCGCGGCCTTTCTGGAGCGTAATCCCAGCGGCGGCATCCACCACATTTGCTATGAGGTCGCCGACATCTCTACGCGCGCGCGCGAAGCTCACGGCCGCGGGTGCGCGCGTGCTGGGCGATGGGGAGCCCAAGATCGGTGCGCACGGCAAACCCGTGCTATTCCTGCACCCCAAGGATTTCAATGGTACGCTGATCGAGATCGAGCAAGCCTGACGCCCATGAGCCCGACGCTCGCCATCGCCATCTACGTGTTGATCTGGTGGGTCGTGCTTTTTGCCGTGCTGCCGCTCGGCGTGCGCACGCAAGGCGAAGACGGGACCGTCGTTCCGGGGACGCCGGAAAGTGCGCCGACCGCGCCTCGCTTCCTGTTCATCGTGCTGCTGACGACGCTGCTGGCTTCCTTGGTGTTCGGCGCGTTTTGGGCGGCCGTCAGGTTCGGCCTGATCGACTTCGGCTATTGGCTGGGCGGGGGTAGCCCAGCGTGAGCCCTGAGGACCCAGCGTGAGCCCAAAATGAAAAGAGCAAGGCAGGCCGCCTTGCTCAAGCATTGTTTTCTTTGTGCTTTGGCGTCGGCCGGGCCGACGCGGTACGCATTCACACATCCTTCCCGAGACTTGGGCTAGGCGCCCTTTGCACAGCAAGCGGGCTTGCGCCCGTCGTGATTGCGCACACAGTAGTCAAGGCGCGGCCTTGTGTCACCCCTCGAGCGCACCGCCACAATGAATTTTTCCCAATGGTAAAGGATGGCACTGGGCCCCCTCGGACCTGGAGCGAGGCCGGCGCTGCGCCCTGCGCCTAAGTTGCACCCCCGTTCAGAACAAGATATGAGGCCTTTGCCGTCGGTTCGTGCCGCGCTCCTGCCCTTGTTCCTGCATAGTTCTGCGGCAGCGACGGTGATTGCCTAGAAAGCGACCAGCCAAAACGCCCATGCGCCTTTCACGCTTTTTTTTGCCGGTTCTGCGCGAGACGCCAAAAGAAGCGGAGATCGTTTCGCATCAGTTGATGCTTCGGGCCGGCATGGTGCGGCAGGCGAGCGCCGGCATCTATTCCTGGCTCCCCCTGGGCCTGCGGGTGTTACAGCGCATTCAAGAGATCGTCCGCGAGGAACAGAACCGGTCCGGTGCCATCGAAATGCTGATGCCGACCTTGCAGCAGGCCGAGCTGTGGCGCGAGAGCGGTCGCTATGATGCCTACGGACCGGAGATGCTGCGCTTTCGCGACCGGCACGAGCGCGAGATGCTCTATGGGCCGACCAATGAAGAGCTGATCACGCAGATATTCCGCGACGCGGTGCGCTCCTACCGCGACCTGCCCCGCAACCTCTATCACATCCAATGGAAGTTTCGCGACGAGGTGCGGCCGCGCTTCGGCGTCATGCGCGGGCGCGAGTTCCTGATGAAGGACGCCTATTCGTTTGACCTGAGCGCCGCCGCCGCCCGCCAGGCCTACCACCGCATGTTCGTCGCCTATTTGCGCACGTTTGCGCGCATGGGCTTGAAGTCGGTGCCGATGGCGGCCGAAACCGGGCCCATTGGCGGCGATCTCAGCCACGAGTTCATCATTTTGGCGGAAACCGGTGAGAGCCGGGTCTATTGCCACGCCGACCTCTTGGAGATGCGCGTGCCGCCCGCCGATATCGATTTCGGCGGCGAGCTGGCGCCGCTGATCGGGCAATGGACCAAGCCCTACGCGGCCACCGATGAGAAGCATGACGCCGCCCGCTTCGAGGCGGAGGTCCCCCCAGCCAAGCGCGTGTCGGCGCGCGGCATCGAGGTCGGTCACATTTTCTTCTTCGGCACCAAGTATTCCGAACCCATGGGGTGCCGCGTACAGGGACCGGACGGCAGCATGATTGCGGTTGAGATGGGCTCCTATGGCATCGGCGTCTCCCGCCTGGTGGGGGCCATCATCGAGGCGAGCCATGATGCCGCCGGCATCGTCTGGCCGGTTCCCGTGGCGCCATTCGAGGTCGCCTTGGTCAACCTCAAGGTTGGGGACAAAGAGACCGACAAGGCCTGCGAAGATCTCTACGCCAAGCTTGGGCGCGCCGGCATCTCGGTCCTTTATGAGGACACCGACGAGCGGGCCGGGGCAAAATTCGCAACCATGGACCTCATCGGCATGCCATTTCAGCTGATCGTCGGTCCGAAGGGCGTCAGAAACGGCGAGGTCGAGGTCAAGGAGCGCCGGACGGGCGAACGGGTCAATCTGGCACCCGACGCAGCGGTCAAGCGCCTGGTCGAACTCATCAGCGCGCGGCGCGTGTTGGCCTGAAACAATCGGGTCGGCGGCAACAACGGGCGAGGCTTGGTGTCGAGATGCGCGGGTCGGTGGCCGATACCAGACCATTTGCTGCCTTCGAGTGGCTGCTGGCGCTGCGCTACCTGCGCGCCCGGCGCAAAGAGGGGTTCATTTCCGTCATCGCCGGCTTTTCCTTCCTCGGCATCCTGCTCGGGGTGGCGACGCTGATCATTGTCATGTCGGTGATGAACGGCTTCCGCAAGGAGCTCTTCAACAAGATCCTCGGCCTCAACGGTCATGTGATCGTCAGCAAGATCGGGGTCGGCTTCGACGACTATGCCGAAGCCGCCCAGAAGATGGGGGCGATTGCCGGCGTCAAGCACGCTCTGCCGCTGATCGAGGGCCAGGCCATGGTATCGACGCCGGCGCAGGCGCTGGCGGGCGTCGTGCGCGGGCTGACGGAAGTAGGCATCAAGGCCCTGCCGCTGATTGCCGGCAACGTCCGGGCGGGCACGCTTGATGGCTTCGACGGCCAGGACGGGATTGCCATCGGCGCGCGGCTCGCCAATGCGCTGCGCGTGACCGCGGGCGACACGGTCACCTTGGTGTCGCCGCGCGGAGCCACCACGCCCTTCGGTACGGCGCCGCGCATCAAGCCCTATCGGGTGGCGGCGGTGTTCGAGATGGGGATGTCGGAATACGACCGCACCATGATCTTCATGCCCCTGGGCGAGGCGCAGCGCTATTTCAATCGAGGCGACACGGTCGACGTGCTGGAGGTGATCGTCGATGATCCCGAAAACGTGGCCCCCGTGCTTGCCGAGCATGAAGCAAATGGGGATCCGCAACCTCAGTTTGTCCGACTGGCGCCAACGCAATGAGAGCTTTTTCACGGTGCTCGAGGTCGAGCGCAATATGATGTTCATCATCCTGTCGCTGATCGTCATCGTTGCCGCCTTCAACATCATCTCCGGCTTGATCATGCTGGTGAAGGACAAGGGACGCGACATCGGCATTCTGCGCACCATGGGCGCCAGCAAAGGCGCCATCATGCGGGTGTTTCTGATCACCGGTGCCAGCATCGGCGTTGTCGGCACCCTGGCCGGTGCCCTGCTCGGCATCATCTTTTGCTGGAAGATCGACGAAATTCGCCAGTTCGTCGCGTGGCTGACCAACACGCGCCTGTTCGATCCCGAGATCTACTACCTGACGCGGCTGCCGGCCGATATCAATCCGCAGACCACGGCGGTCATTATCGCCATGGCCCTCGTCCTGTCCGTGCTCGCCACGCTCTACCCGTCCTGGCGGGCCTCGCGCCTCGATCCCGTCGAAGCGCTTCGCTACGAGTGAAACCGGTGCAGGACGCAACGTCACGCCCTGTCCTTGAGCTGCGCGAGGTGCGGCGCACCTTCAAGCAGGGTGATCGCGAGATCCCCGTATTGACCGGTGCCGAGGCCGCGCTTTATCCCGGCCAGGCGATCGCCTTGGTGGGGCCGTCGGGGGCGGGCAAGTCGACGCTGCTGCATATCGCCGGCCTGTTGGAAACGCCCGACGGCGGACGCGTCCTGGTCAATGGGGTGGACTGCGCCAGGCTGAGTGATGGCGAGCGCACGCGCGTGCGCCGGCGCGAAATGGGCTTCGTTTACCAATTCCATCAACTGCTGCCGGAGTTTACCGCGCTCGAGAACGTGCTGATGCCGCAGCTGATCGCCGGCAACAGCCGTCGGCAGGGCGAAGCGCGAGCCAAACAGCTGCTCGACATGCTGGGCCTCGGCCATCGCCTCGAACACCGTCCCGCCCAGCTCTCCGGCGGGGAGCAGCAGCGCGCGGCGATCGCGCGTGCGCTTGCCAACGCCCCCAAGCTGCTGTTCGCCGACGAGCCGACCGGAAATCTCGATCCACACACCTCCGCTCACGTCTTTCACGAATTGATCGAGCTGATCCGGCACAGCGGCGTGGCGGCATTGATCGCAACGCACAATCTGGCGCTTGCCAAGCGCATGCACCGCGTCCTGGTGCTCGACGGCGGCCGGCTACAGGAAATCAGCCCCGCCAGCGTTGCAGCCTAGCCGCCGGCGCCTTGGCGGCGATCGCGGCGCGCGGCGAAATCCTCCTCGAAACCGCGCGTGCGGCAATGCGGCGCAAACCGCCGAGGGGTTTTTTGACCGCACGCCGGCAAAAAAACCTTTACACACCCCCCGCCAGACCCTATGTCCCCCCTTCGCCCAAGTTTCGCGGCGGCTTCTGCTGGTTCGAGCAGCGCCCTGGTCCAACCGACTGGTGGGGGTCCCATGAGATGGAAAGATACGCTTCTGCTGCTGCCCTGATTGGCGCACACACGCCGGATCGTCCGGTCATCGGCCTGCGTCCCCATGCTGCGGGACGCGCGGCACGTTGGTTCCTGCAGAACTTCCCCGGTGATGTGGCTTACGCCTACAAGGCGAACAGCTCGGTGTTCCTGCTGGGCGCGCTTTATGGCGCCGGCGTGCGCCATTTCGACGTCGCCTCGCTGACCGAAATCGAGGATGCCAGGACCATCCCCGAGGCAAACTTGCACTTTATGCACCCGGTCAAGTCGCGCACGGCGATCCGGCGCGCCTTTGCCGAGTTCGGGGTGCGCAGCTTTGCGCTCGACAGCGAGGAGGAGCTGAAGAAGATCGCCGAGGAGACCGGCGGCTGCCGTGACCTTACCTTGTGGGTGCGGATCGCTGTGGCGGCCAAGAACAGCAAGATCCCGCTCGAGCGTAAGTATGGCGTTGCCGGCGCCAAGGCCGTGCGCTTGCTCAGCAAGGCGCGCCAGGCGGCCAAGACCTTGGGCGTTACCTTCCACGTCGGCTCGCAGACGGCGACGCCGGATGCCTTCGTGCAGGCGCTGGGGGAGGTTGGCAAGTTGATCGTCAAGGCAGGCGTGGTGCTGGATCGTCTCGACGTGGGTGGCGGCTTTCCATCCGTCTACTCGGACGATGTACCGGCCCCCTTGTCTGCCTTCGTGCGCGCCATTGCCGATGGCGTCGACCGGATGCCGGTTGGCGAACACTGCCGGCTGATGTGCGAGCCCGGCCGCGCCCTGGTGGCGGAGGCCGAATTTTTGATCGTGCGCGTCGACGCCCGGCGGGGCAACGAGCTGTTCATCAACGACGGCAGCTACGGCACGTTGTTCGACGCAGCACACATGGGCTTCGCCTTCCCGGTGCGCCTGATCGGCCGCGAGCTGGACGCGGGCGAGACGCTGGCTCCCTTTGCCTTTTGGGGACCAACCTGCGACACGATCGACTTCATGCCGGGGCCCTTCCTGCTTCCCGCCAAGATCAAGGAAGGCGATTACATCGAGATCGGCAACACGGGAGCCTATGGTCGTGCTCTGGGCGGGCGCTTCAACGGCTACGGCGCCTATGATGAGGCCATCCTGCTCGACGAGCCGATACTGACGATGTACGGGGAGCCAGCCGTCGAGAGCGCGGCCCAACAGGTTCAGGCGTGAGCGCAGGGCTCGATTACCTGCCGGCCGACCAGAGCTTTCTCGATCCGGTGCGCGCCGACGCCGATGCGCCAGCGTCGGCCCGTGCCGTGATTGTGCCGTTTGGCCTGGAGGCGTCGGTCAGCTATGGGGCAGGGACCGCGGCGGGACCCGCCGCCATCCTGAAGGCCAGCCAACAGCTCGAGCTCTACGACGATGAGTTGGGACGGGAGGCCTATCTCGACTACGGGGTGGCGGCCGTGCGCGAACCGCCGATCGCCACGCCGATCGAAGCCGCCCTCGATCAGCTCGAGCGCCTTGTCGAGGACGTGCTCGCGGTCGGCAAATTCCCTTTCGTGCTGGGCGGAGAGCATTCGCTCACCGCGGGCGCCATCCGCCCCTTGCTGGCGCGCCATCGTGACCTCGTGGTTGTGCAGTTTGACGCGCATGCGGACTTGCGCGACGGCTATCTGGGCGAGCGCTATTCGCACGCCGCCGCCATGCGCCGGGTGCTGGACCACACGGGCGTGTCCCTGATCCAGCTCGGCATCCGCGCCGTCTCGGCGGCCGAGGCGGCGTATCTGCAAGATCACCCGGATCGGGTCAGCGTTTACTGGGCCAAGGACCAGGCGACCTGGGATCTGGCGGGCATGCGGCGGCGGCTTGAGGGTCGTCCCGTCTATATCACCTTCGATATCGACGCCCTGGATGCGGCCGTGATGCCGGCCACGGGCACGCCCACCCCCGGCGGCCTCGGCTACTGGCAGGCGCTCGCCATTCTGAGGGGCGCCTGTGAGGCCGGCACCGTCGTTGGCGCCGACCTCGTCGAGTTTGCACCGATTGCGGGGCTACACGCCTTCGACTACACCGCCGCCGCGCTCGCCTACAAGCTGCTGAGCTATGCGCTGGCGCGGCGATAGTTCGGGTCTGCCGACTAACGCGTGAGGCTGCGCATGAGCCCGCGCAGCGCTTCAGGGTGATTGTGCAGCCGCCAGCGCGAGGCAAAACCCGCCGCGATGATTAAGATGCCGTTGATCGTCAGCGTGGTCGTAAGCCCGATGCGCTCGGCGCCGTAGCCGGCGATCAGGCCGCCGATGGGGGCGGTACCGGCAAACGACATGCTGTAGAGGCCGATGACGCGCCCGCGCCAGGCATCCGGCACCGACTGTTGCAGCATGGCATTGGTGGCGTTGACACCCAGCAGCGCCGCGCCACCGAGAATGGCGAGCAACATGAGCGAGAGCGGCAGGTTGCGCGACCAGGCAAACAAGGCGAGCGCCGCCCCGACCGCGAGGGGAGCGATGGTCATGAGGCGGATCTGGCGGCCGTAGCCCGGCTGCAAGGACAGATAGGTCGCGGACGCCAAGGCGCCGATGCCCGCCGAGCTCATCAGCAGGCCGAGGGTGGAGGATTGGCCGTCGAAAAAGTGGCTGACAATCGAGGGCATCAGCGGAACGTAGGGTGTTGCCAGCAGTCCCAGCGCCACGCAAACGGGCAGGAAGTAGCGCACGGCTGGGAAAGCGAACAGGACCTGCAGGCTTTCGCCGAAGGTTTGCGCGGCCCCAGCCGATGCCGCCGCCCGGGCGGGTTCGGGGGGCAGGCGCATGGCCAAGAGCGCGGCGATGATGGCCGCATAGCTGAGCGCATTGAGCGCAAAGCACCAGGCCTCGGACAGATAGGCGAGCACGATGCCGGCGATGGCCGGCCCCACCATGCGCCCGACATTGAACACCATGGCGCTCATACCGAGCGCGCTCGTCACCAGCGCCCGCTCCTCGACGATGATCCGGATCAGGGTCTGCCGGACCGGCATTTCGAAGGCGTTGGCCGCGCCGATCAAGGCGGCAACGCCTAAGTAGGCCGCCACGTTCTCCACCCCCGCCGCCGCCATGGCCACGAGGAGCGTCGAGAGCGCCGCCAAGACGATGTCGATGACGATCAAGGTCTTGAGGCGCGGCAAGCGATCGGCGGCGAGCCCCGCCAGGGGGCCCAAGAGCAGATAAAAAATGTTGAGCAGGAAGCCGGCGAGGCCAAGCAGGACCGCCGAGTTGGTGAGGCGGAACACCAGCCAGGCGATGGCGACCTGCTGGATCCAGCCACCGATCACGGAGACCGAGTGGCCCGCGACGTACAACCTGAAGCGCGGCTTGCTCAGCGCCGGTGGCAGCCACAGTTGCCAGTTTGCCACCCCGCCGCTCCCCAAGGACCGCCGCCCGACCTGCCCTTTGCCGAGCCTAAGCGGTTTGAAAGGGGCGCGACAAGACCCCGGCAGGCATGGCAGAGGCCGAAAAATGGTGGGCGCGACAGGGATCGAACCTGTGACCCCTCCCGTGTGAAGGGAGTGCGCTACCGCTGTGCCACGCGCCCGTGGTGGGACTTATGCGAGCCTGTCCGCGCCCCTGTCAAGCGGGCGGCCGGACCCTTGCACCGAGCCCGTGCGCGGTGCCGCCGAGGCGGCGCCCTGGCGCGACGAGGGCCGCCTCACGCGATGGCCGGAAACCGGCCCACCACGGGATATTGCGGGTCGTTGTAGCTGGGCGTGGAGGCGTGCCCGGTCACGACCAGGCGATCGGCCAGCGCTTCGTCCTCCCTTGTCCAGGCGTAGTCGAGGGCGCCGAAGTAGCTCGTCCACTGTTCGAAGGTGCGCGGTCCCGCGATGATGGAGCTCACCGCCTTGTTGTTGAGGACCCAGGCCACGGCCCAATGCACCAGGCTCACGCCGGCCGCCTCGGCGTGCGCCTTGAGCTTTTCGGCGATCAGCATGCTCTCGGGGCGCCACTCCGTCTCCATCATCCGGCGGTCCTGGCGCCCACCGCGGCTGGCGGGATCGGCGGCCTGGTTGACCTTGTACTTGCCGGTCAGCATCCCGCGCGCAATCGGGCTATAGGGCACGACGCCCAGGCCGAAGGCGCGGGCGGCCGGCAGAACCTCCACCTCGGGCTGGCGGTTCATCAAATTGTAATAGGGCTGCAGCGCGCTGGGCGCTGGGGTACCCATGTGCCGGCAGAGGTGATGCACGTGGGCGATTTGCCAAGCCTGGACGTTGGACAGACCCCAGTGGCGGATCTTGCCGGCCCGGATCAGGTCGGCAAAGGTTTGAACGACGTTCTCCCAGGAGGTATCGGCGTCGACCCGGTGAATATAGTAAAGGTCGATCCAATCGGTCTTGAGCCGCCCGAGGCTGGCATCGACGGCAGCCATGACGTGGCGCCGCGACAGGCCGCTGTCATTGCGGCCCGAACCTACCTTGTTGCCAACCTTGGTGGCGAGGATCCAGGCGTTGCGGTTGGCTTTGATGGCCTCGCCGATCACGCTCTCGGCACGGGTTTGGCTGTAGACGTTGGCCGTGTCGATGAAGTTGACGCCCTGCTCGAGCCCAAAGTCGAGCATGCGCCGGGCCTCCCCATCGCTGGTTGGGCCGCCGAACATCATGGTGCCCAGGGAGATTTCCGATACCTTAAGGCCGCTCGATCCCAATGGGCGGTAGCGCATCTTTGCCATCGTGAAGCTTCTCCTCCTCATCCGGTCCGGCAGCGCTGAGGCTGGGGCTCAGGCGCGGTGCTCGATCACGAACCGGTAGACGCCGTTTGCCTCGTCCTGCTCCACCATGCGGTTGCCCGTCGTTTCGCAGAATGCGCTGAAATCGGGAACTGAGCCGGGATCGGTGGCAAAGACCTCCAAGGTGGCGCCCTTTGGCAACCCCGAGAGGGCTTTTCTGGTCTTGAGAATCGGCAGGGGGCAGGTAAGGCCCTTCAAATCCAACGTTTTGTCGGCCATGAGGGGCTCCCGGTGGGCGTTGCTGCAGTTTCTTGCCAGCCCCCAGATATCAAGCAAAGCCGACAACTGGCAACAATGACAGGCAAATGCGGCGGCGGCGGCTTGCGCGCCCGCCGCGCCCACGCCACGATGCCCTGAAACATGAGAATTCTCTGTCCCAGCGCCGGGGTGAGGGGCAGACCGCGCACCTTTGCCACGCGCGCCTCGCTAGGGACGGACGAATGGACGCCAGCGCCGATGCACCGCGACGCTCTTTTGCGTTCGGGCTCGAGCGCGTCGGTTTCTTTGGCATCAACGCCCCTTACCTGACCTGCCTTTGCATTGTCCTGTTCTCGGTGCTGGGCGTGCTCGGCTTGCTGCGCCTCAAGGTCGACAACTCGCTGTCGGAACTGTTTCGCACCGACACCGAGGAGTTTCGACGCTACGAGGAGATCGACCGGCGCTTTCCCTCGAGCGAATACGATGTGCTCGTGGTCGTGGAGGGCAAAGACCTTCTCAAGAAACCGCAACTGGAGGCCTTTCGGCGCGCCATCATCGATTTGCAGCTCGCCGATGGCGTCGATGGCCTCGTCTCCATGCTCTCGGCGCGCGGCAAACCCGATGCCAGCGGCTATGCGGCGCCGATCGTGCCCGACGAATTGCCGGACGATGCGCAAGCCTATGGGGCCATCATCAGCGCCATGAGGAGCAACGAGATCGTTGCCGGCAAGTTCCTCTCCCCCGATGGCGAACTGGCGCTGGCGGTCATCGCGCTCGACCGCAAGGCGGTGGAGGAGCAAGGCGCAAGGGTGATCATCGGCGGCATCGCCGACCAGCTCAAGAAAGAGCTCTCGCCGGTCGGGCTGAAGTCGCACCTCACCGGTGCGCCGGTGATGCAGCTGGAGATCCGCAACGCGGTCGAGCGCGATCAGATCCTCTACAACGGTTTGGGTCTCCTGTTCGGAGCCACGATCGCCGCCGTCTTCTTCAAGCGCGTTTCCTTGATGCTGTTGGCCGCCCTGCCGCCGGTTTTGGCCGTCCTGTGGTCACTGGGGCTGTTGGGCTGGATCGGCTTCAAGCTCAATCTGTTTCTCAATGTGATGACGCCGCTCGTCATGGTGATGGGCTTTGCCGACAGCATGCAAATGGTCTCGGCAATCCGCATCCGCCTGCGCGAAGGTGACAGCAAGGCACAGGCCGTCCGCTTCGCCGTGCGCATCGTCGGCCCGGCCTGCGTGCTGGCGCACGGCACCGCGCTCTTGTCCTTCATCGCGCTGTTGTTTTCGCCATCCGGCCTGATCCGGACCTTCGGCATGGCCGGCGCCTTGGCGGTTTGCATTTCCTTCATTGCCGTGCTCCTGGTGCTGCCGTTGCTCGGCCTCCTCCTCATCCGCAACGAGGCGTCGCTGGCACGCGACAGGTCGCCCGCCGACCGGCTGATGGATGGCCTCGGCGGCCTGGTGGGTTGGATCGTCGACCGCGTCGTGCGCTGGCCGTTCACCACCACGCTGGTCGCGCTCGGATCGTTTTTGCTGCTGGGCCATGCCTACCTGCAACTTGAGCCGCGCTACCGGCTGGCGGACCAGGTCCCCGATCGGGAGCAGGCGCTCGGCGCAACGGAGCGGATCGACCAAAAGCTGACGGGTGCCAACCCCGTGCACATCATGATCGAGTGGCAGACCGGGGCGTCGATCTATGCCCCGGGTCCGCTCGGCGTGATTGCCGCGGCCCATGAGGTGCTGGAGAAACAGGCCGGCCTCGGCAATGTCTGGTCGCTCGAAAGCCTGCGGCGCTGGCTCAAGGAGGCGGGGGACGACAGCCCCGAAACGATCAAGAAATACGTGGGCTACCTGCCGGAGCACCTGGTGCGCCGCTTTATTGCCAAAGAGGGCAATGCCGTCCTGGTGACGGGTCGGCTGCCGGACGTGGATTCGAGCCGCATCCTGCCGGTGGTGGAGAAGATCGACCGCGCGCTCGATCAGGTGCGCGTCGAGCACCCGCAGTTCCGCCTTTCCGTCACCGGCCTGCCGGCGATTGCGGCCCGCAACAGCGCGCGCATGATCTCCCAGCTCAACGAAAGCCTGCCCATCTGCGTCGCCTTCGCCGCGGTGCTGCTGGCGCTCGCCTTCCGCTCGGTGTTTGTGGGATTGGTCAGCCTGCTGCCCGGCCTTTACCCCATGGTGGCCTCGGGCGCGATTATCCAATGGACGGGCGGGGGCCTCGAATTTGCCTCCGTGGTGGCGCTGCTGGTGGTATTTGGGCTTGCCATCGACGCGTTGATACATTTTTTCAACCGGCTGAGCCTGGAGGAGCGCGCCGAGCCGCGGCCGGAAGTGGCGATCCGCAGGGCCCGCGTCCTGGTCGGCCCAGCCATTATTCTGACCACGCTTGTGCTGGCCTTCGGGCTCGGCGTGACGGTGTTTTCGGATTTACCCAGCCTGCGTACCTTCGGGTTCGTGTGTGGGACCACGCTGTTGGCTTCGCTCGTCGCCGATCTCGTCTTCCTGCCCGGGCTGATCATGTTGGTGCGCAAGATCTGGCGCGTGCGCCACCCGACGCCGGCCGCCTGAGGCGGCTCCCCGAGACTGGAAAGCCCGCGTGACCCGACCGGTCATGCCCCCTATGGTTTGACCCTTGGCGACAGCTGGAGGCCGCAATGGCGCAACAATTCGCCTCGGACAACAATGCCGGCATCTGCCCCGAAGCACTCGAGGCCCTGCTCAGGGCCAACGCGGAGGGGCACGTGCCCGGATACGGCGATGACGGCTGGACCGCTAGGGCCTGCGACCGTCTACGCGAGCTGTTCGAGACGGATTGCGAGGTGTTTTTCGTCTTCAACGGCACGGCAGCCAACGCGCTGGTGCTGGCGCAGCTGGCAAGGCCCTACCATGCCATCATCGCCCACAGACTGAGCCACATCGAGGAGGATGAGGCCGGGGCGCCCGGATACCTCAGCGGCGGCGCCAAGATCGTGGCGTTGGATCTGCCGCTCGCCAAATTGACGCCCGCGGCGGTGCGGGCCACGGCCAGCGCCGGTCGCGGCGTGCACCACGTCAAGCCGCGCGTTCTGTCGCTGACCGAGGCGACAGAGCTCGGCACCGTCTACGACGTGGATGAGGTTCGCGCGCTGAGCGAAGCGGCGCATAGCTGTGACCTCAAGGTGCATATGGATGGTGCCCGCTTCGCCAACGCGCTGGCCCAGCTTGCCGTCGCGCCGGCGGTGCTGAGCTGGCGGGCGGGGGTTGACGTGTTGTGTTTCGGCGGCGTCAAGAATGGACTTGGTTTCGGCGAGGCGGTGCTGTTCTTCGATAAGGCGCTGGCCAGCGAGTTCGAGTGGCGGGTCAAGCAGGCGGGTCATCTCAACTCGAAAATGCGGCTGATGACGGCGCCCTGGGTCGGGCTGCTCGCTGACGATGTCTGGTTGAAGAATGCGCGCCATGCCAATGCGATGGCGCAACGGCTGGCCCAGGGAATTGCCCAGGTGAAGGGCACCCGGTTGCTGGCGCCCGTGCAATCGAACGGGGTCTTCGTCGAACTGTCGCCGGCGGTGCAGCAGCGACTGCGCGACAAAGGCTGGCGCTTTTACACCTTTCTGGGCGAGACGGGCTGCCGCCTGATGTGTGCCTGGGATACCACGGAAAAGACCGTCGACCGCTTCACGGCGGATCTGGCGGCCGCAGCCCTCGCCTAACGCGGGCCGCTGGCGCCGCTGGCGCCAATGTGCGGGCCGGGCCACCCGTGGCGCCGGGCCGAACAATCGGCCGCGGCCAGCCTGGAAGCGGCGAACGCTCAAGCTCTTGCCGCGTTATCTCCTTGCCGCAGGAGGCGCCTGTTGAAGGTAACCCATGAGCTATATCGAACACAGCCTTGGCCGCAGCGAGACCCTGCTCTATCGGGCCCGCTATCCCTGGTTTTATGCGGCTTGCGCCTGGGCCTTGCTGCTTGGGTCCCTTGCGGGATGCCTCTGGGCCTACGCGGTGGGGCACGGCGAGGTGGCCCTCGGTCTGGTTGCGGCGGGGGTCGTGCTGTTCGTGACCATCATGGGCCCGCTGTGGACCACGGAGATCGGCGTGACCAACCAGCGATTGATCTTCAAGCGAGGCCTGATCTGGCGCTCGACGCATGAGCTGCAGCTGCGCGCGATCGAAGAAGTGAACCTGGAACAGGACCTGCTGGGACGGATCTTCGATTGTGGCCGGCTACGGCTGCACGGCACGGGGCGTGGACGACATCCGCCTGCCCGTGCTCGCCGATCCCATTGGGCTGCGCAAGGCTTTGCAGGACGGCATGGCCGCCGCCAACCAGGCTGGCCTTGCTGAGCCGAAGGTGGCGCCGGGGCCCGAAGGGGCGCCATCGCCGGCGACCCTGTGAGGGCAGCAAGGCCTAGGCGCCGGGCAGAACGCGGGCGAGCGCCGCCATGAATTCAGCGTAGTCATCGATGGTGGCATCCGGCGCAAAATCGCGCACGGGACGCGGCGTGTAGCCAAACGTGACGGCGATGCAGGGGACATTGGCGGCCCTTGCCGTGGCGATATCGACCTCGCTGTCGCCGACCATCACCGCGCGATCGACGCGGCCGCCGGCGCGCTCGATCGTGCCGGTCAAATGGCCGGGATCGGGCTTGCACATCGCAAAGGTGTCGCGCCCGGCGATGGTCCCAAACAAAGGCTCAAGGTCGAGCTGACGCAGAAGCGCCTTTGACAGATGCTCGTACTTGTTGGTGCAGACGGCAAGGCGGGCACCCGCGTGGCGCAGCGCTGCGAGCAACTCGCGCACGCCGTCGTAGGGTTGACTGCTCACGGCCACGTGATCCGCATAAAAGGTGAAGAAGCGTTCGTGCAGGCCGCTGAGCTCCGGCTCGAGCACGGACAAGCCGTGGTGGCGCAGGCCGGCGTCGAGCATCACGCGCGAACCATAGCCGATGAAAGGCCGCAGCTCCGCCACGCTCATGGGTTTGAGCCCGGCACCGGCAAGTGCGTGGTTGGTGGCCGCCGCCAGATCCGGTGCGGTGTCGACGAGCGTGCCGTCGAGATCGAAGACGATGGTAGCATCGCTCAACTGCATATCTGTGGCGCATGCGTTCAAATGGCTGCGGGACCGGCAAGCTATTGGGCTTTTGGCTGCCTGTCACCTTGCCAACGCTTCCGCAACGTACGCTTGCACGCAGAGCGATGCAGGCCTACACCATGATGCTACAACCTTTTGCGGCCCGCCCCCCTGGTGCAAGCGGGCGACAATGGAGGTGCATTGCATGGACAAGCCCACCATCAGTCTTATTCGAAACAAGTGCTTCGTTGACGGGCAGTGGATCGGCGAGGGCCGGCTGCCGGTCACCAACAAGGCGACGGGTGACGTCATTACGCGGGTGCCGGAGTTCGCTGAAGGCGAGACCCGGCGCGCCATCGAGGCGGCGCATTCGGCCTTGCCGGGTTGGTCAAAGCTGCTCGCTAGGGAGCGCTCCAAGATCATCCGCGCCTGGTATGATTCGATGCTGGAGCATGCCGACGAGCTGGCGCTGCTGCTCAGCAGCGAGCAGGGCAAGCCGCTGGCGGAGGCCAAGGGTGAAATTCTCTATGCCGCGGGCTTCATCGAGTTCTTCGCCGAGGAGGCAAAGCGCGTTTACGGCGAAACCATCCCCACCTTCAAGGCGGATGCCCGCATTGTCGTGATCAAGCAACCGGTCGGCGTGGTGGCGGCGATCACGCCGTGGAACTTCCCCGCCGCCATGATTACGCGCAAGGCCGGTCCGGCCTTGGCGGTAGGCTGCACGATGGTGCTGAAACCTGCCTCCGAAACGCCGCTCACCGCGCTGGCGTTGGCGGCGCTGGCGGAGAAAGCCGGCGTGCCCAAGGGCGTGTTCAACGTCATCACCGGCAAGGCCAGCGTGATCGGCAAGGAGCTGACCGGCAATCCCTTAATACGCATGCTGACGTTTACCGGGTCCACCGAGGTCGGCCGCACGCTGATGGCGCAGTGTGCCCCCAGCATCAAGAAGCTCGGCCTCGAGTTGGGCGGCAACGCACCGTTCATCGTGTTCGACGATGCGGACCTCGACAAGGCCGTGGCCGGCGCCATGGCCTCGAAATACCGCAACGCGGGACAAACTTGCGTATGTGCGAACCGCATCTACGTGCAAGACAAGGTTTATGACAGCTTTGCGCAGAAGCTGGTTGCCGAGGTGAAGAAAATGCGGGTCGGCGCCGGCACCGAAGAGGGGGTCACCACCGGTCCGCTCATCAACAAGGCCGCCGTGGAAAAGGTGGAGGAGCATATCGCCGATGCCCTCAACAAGGGTGCCAAGGTCGTGGTCGGCGGCAAGCGTCATGCGCGCGGCGGCAACTTCTACGAGCCGACGGTGCTGGCCGATGTCACGCAAGACATGCTGGTGGCGCGCGAGGAAACCTTCGGCCCCGTGGCGCCGCTGTTCAGGTTCAAGACCGAGGACGATGTCATCGCCATGGCCAACGACACGCCGTTTGGTCTCGCCGCCTATTTTTATGCCCGTGACGTTGGCCGCGTTTGGCGGATCGCCGAGGCGATCGAGTGCGGCATCATCGGCATCAACGAAGGCATCATTTCCAGCGAGGTGGCGCCGTTCGGGGGCTACAAACAAAGTGGCCTGGGACGAGAGGGATCCCACCATGGCATCGAAGAATATCTGGAGATGAAGTACATGCTGATGGGTGGCCTGTGAGGAGGGCAGATCCGGATCAGTCCGACGCCTTCAAGCAGCAGGCGGCCGCGCAGGCGCTGAGCCTTCTCAAGGACGGCATGCGATTGGGTCTCGGCACCGGCTCCACGGCGGCGAAGTTCGTCGATCTCGTGGGCCACCGCGTCAAGCAAACCGGTCTCCAGCTCCTGTGCGTGCCGACCTCGGAAGCAACGCGGTCCCGGGCCGAGCGTCTTGGCCTGAAGCTCAGCTCGCTCGAAAGCACGCCATTCCTCGATCTTACCGTTGATGGTGCCGATGAGCTCGACGACGACCTCAGGCTGATCAAGGGCGGCGGGGGGGCCTTGCTGCGGGAGAAGATCGTAGCCACCGCGTCGGAGCGCATGGTGGTGATCGCCGATGCCTCCAAGCGCGTCGACAGGCTCGGGCGGTTTCCTTTGCCCGTGGAGGTGGTGTCCTTCGGCCTGACTGCGACGCGCCATATGGTTGCGGTGCTTGCCGCCGAAGCCGGTTGCGAGGGCGAGATCGTGTTGCGCCTAGACAAGAATGGGCAACCGCTTGTGACCGACGGCGGCAATTTGATCCTCGACTGCGCATTTGGACGCATCGAGGATCCCGAGGCGCTCGACGAAGCCCTGAAGCTGGTGCCCGGGGTGGTGGAAAACGGCTTGTTCCTGGGCATCGCCGATATGGCCATCATCGCCGGCCCGGGCGGCATCGTCACGCTTGACCGCGACAGTACCGACGAGGACGGCTAGAGGATGCAAAGAGCGGCAATCCGGGGGGCAATGGCACATCGGGCGGCGGCCTTGGCGCTGGCCTTGTCGGCGGCGGTTTTTAGCACTTCCCTTGAGGCACAGGCGCCCGATCCGGCGCGCCTTGCGGCGGCGCGGGAAATGATGGAGGTCGCCGGCGTTGCCAAGCAGTTCGACGAGCTGATGCCATTGCTGGCCCAGCAACTCAGTCAAAGCTTCATGGCCGTCGCGCCGGAGAAGGCCGAGGAAATCCGCCAGGTTTTTGCCCAACTTCCCGGCAAATTCATCGACCGCAAAGGAGAGCTGATCGACGCGGTGGCAAGCCTCTATGCCCAGGAGCTCAGCGTCGAGGAGCTGGGGGCCGTCAGTGCCTTCTACAAGTCAGCGGCCGGCGCCAAGCTGCTCGCCGTGCAACCGCAGATTGCGCGCCAGTCGATGGCGCTGGGACAGCGCTGGGGTGCTCAAATCGGCCGGGAAATTGAGCAAGAGGCGCGCAAGGAGCTAAAGAAGCGCGGCATCGAGCTTTAGCGATCGCGCGCACGGCGGTAGTCTTGAAGGTGATGCAAGATATTCAGTCCGCCACGTGCGGGTGCGTCCGGCGTGCGTGCGGGACGGCCTCGGGGCGGTGAGGGCATGGCATGAGTACGGACGATTACGACCTGTTCGTGGTGGGTGGTGGATCAGGCGGGGTGCGCGCCGCCCGCGTGGCCGCGGGTCACGGCGCCAAGGTGGCCATTGCCGAGGAATACCGGTTCGGCGGGACCTGCGTCATTCGCGGCTGTATTCCCAAGAAGCTGTTGGTTTATGCCAGCCGCTTTCGCGATGATTTCGAGGATGCGGTCGGCTTTGGCTGGAGCGGCACAGCCGCGAAATTCCACTGGCCGACGCTGATTGCCAACAAGGACGCCGAGATCGCGCGCCTTGAGGGCATCTATCGCTCGCTGCTTGAGAAGGCGGGCGTGCGGGCGATGACGGGCCGCGCCGAGCTTGTCGATGGCCATACCCTGATTGTGCAACCGGGCAATCGCCGGGTGACGGCGCGCGTCATCCTGATCGCGACCGGGGGACGTCCGGTCCTGACCGAGATCCCCGGCGTCGGCCATGCCATCACCTCCAACGAGGCCTTCCATCTCGATCACCTACCGGCTTCGATCATCGTCGTCGGCGGCGGCTACATCGCCATCGAGTTTGCCTGTATTTTCCAGGGCTTCGGGGTGGCAACCACGCTTCTCTACCGGGGCCCCAAGATTTTGCGCGGGTTCGATGAGGACCTGCGCGATTCGCTGACCGCGGAGTTGCTCAAGCGCGGTATCGACGTCGTCTGCGGCACGGAGATCGCAAAAATCGACAAGGGCTGGAGCGGGCTGAAGGCGACTTTGACGGACGGCCGGTCGATTGATGTCAGCCAGGTCATGTATGCAACCGGCCGCAAGCCGAACACCGCCGGCATCGGCCTGGAGGCGGCCGGCGTGCAATTAGGGCTAAGGGGGCAGATTGCCGTCGACGCACAATCACGCTCATCGGTGGCCAACATTTATGCGATCGGCGACGTGACGGACCGCGTCAATCTCACGCCGGTTGCCATCCGCGAGGGGCACGCCTTTGCCGACAGCGTTTTCGGCAACAAGCCGACGCTGGTGGACCATGAGCTCGTGCCGACCGCGGTCTTTTCCACGCCGGAGGTTGGCACCGTTGGCCTCGCTGAGCACATTGCGCGCGAGCGCTACGCCAAGCTCGACATCTATAAGGCGCGGTTCAAGCCTTTGAAGCATACGCTTTCGGGGCGCGACGAGCGGATGCTGATGAAACTCGTCGTCGACGGCGAGAGCGATCGGGTGCTGGGCTGCCATGTGCTGGGTGCAGACGCCGCCGAGATCGTGCAGGTCGCGGCCATCGCCTTGCGACTGAAGGCAACCAAGGCGGATTTCGATGCGACGATGGCGCTGCACCCCACGGTCGCCGAGGAGCTGGTGACCATGCGCGAGAAGTGGCAGCCGCTTCCCGTTGCGCCCCCGGCACATGAGCGGCCAGACAAGAGGCGAACTGCCGATGAAGCGGCTTGAAGAGCGCATTGCCCTGGTCACCGGCGGCGGCGCCGGCATCGGCCGGGCGATCGCGCATGCCTGCGCCGCCGAAGGCGCGCGGGTGTATGTCGCCGACGTCGATGCGAGTTCCGCCGAGGTCGTGGCGGGCGAGCTCGAGGCGCTGGGGGCCGGCGCGCGCGCCATTGCGGCCGACGTATCGCGCGGTCAGGACGTAACGGCGATGTTCCGGACGGTGGAGCGGCTGGATGGCCGGCTCGACGTGCTGATCAACAATGCCGGACTGACGGTGCGCGGCGATTTTCGGCATTTGAGCGATGCGGACTGGGTGAAGATAAGGGACGTGAACCTTGATGGGGTGGTACGCGTGGCGCGCGACGGCTTTGCCCTGCTGAAGGCCTCGGGCCGGGGCGCGCTCGTGAACGTTGCCTCGATCATGGCGCACCGAGGCTTACGCGGGCTCACGGCCTATTCGGCGACCAAGGGCGCGGTAACGGCATTGACCCGCGGGCTCGCCGTCGAGTACGCGCCCTTCGGTATCCGGGTGAACGCGCTGTGCCCGGGCTTCGTGGAGACGGCGCTGACCCGACGGGCCTTGCGCATTCCCGGCATTCGGGAAGCGTTGCTCGGCAGCACGGCTCTGCGGCGCTTTGGTGAGCCCGAGGAGATTGCCAAGGCCGCCGTGTTCTTGGCGAGCGACGATGCCTCCTACATCACCGGCGCGGAACTGGCCGTCGACGGGGGCATGGCAGCAGCCTTGTAGTCGGCTGGCGCGGCTAGCGTTGGGGAACGGCCTTGGCCGTCATTTCCACGGCGGCTGCGCGCGCGGTGATCCGCTCACGATGCAACAGGTAAAGGCCGGTGAGGATCACGATGGCGGCACCGACCAGCGTCCACTGGTCGGGGACTTGTCCAAACACGAAGTAGCCGGCCGTCGAGTGTGTGAGCAGGCTGATGTAGAGAAAGGGGGCAATCGTCGAGGCGGGTGCGTAGCGGTGCGCGACTATGAAAAGGTAATGACCAAGGCCGCCATAAAATCCCATCGACAGCAATAGGAACCAGACCAAGGTGTCCCGCGGCCATTGCCACTCCATGATCGCGAATGGCGCCATGACGATGCTGCCGGCAAGAAGGGAGTAGAACAGCGTCACCTCGGCCGAATTGTAGGACGCAAGGTAGCGGGTGACGAGGCTGAAGACGGCGTAGCTCAGCATACCCGCAAGCGAGAAGCCGAAGGCATAGTGCACGGCCGTCACCCCGGGCCGCAGGGCGACCAGAATGCCGGCAAAGCCGATGCCGATGGCAATGGCGCGACGCCAGCCAATCCATTCGCCCAGAAAGGGCCCGGCGAGGACGGCGACCGTCAGCGGGGTCAGAAAGCCGATGGTTGTCGTTTGGTCCAGGCGCAAGTGGCGCAGCGCGAGAAAATTGAAGGCCGTGGACGAGAGCAGCAGAAAGGAGCGCACGATCTGGATCTTGAGTTTGTTGGTTTGCAGCAGACGCGGGATGGCCAACAGGCCGAGCGCGACCACCATGGCGATAAACTGCCCCAAAAACCGCATCCATACCGCCTGCGCCGCCGGCATCCCCACAACGGCGGCGAGGTATTTTGCCGTGGCGTCGAGGCAGGCAAACAGCACCCAAGCAACGCACATAAGCGCGATCGCTTTGAGCGGGTGGGTGGCTATGGCTACGGGAGGCGAAGCAGAGTGGCTCATCTGGCGAGGGACGATGGACCGAGCAGCATAAGTGAGCCGCACTGATCCCTTATAGGGCCGCCTCGCAAAGACGATCCATCCCTATTGAGGTTGGCTATGTTCCAGACGCATGCCTTCCCAATGTGTAAGGAAACGCAGGGGAATTCGTTGAGCTGGCCAAGTATCGCGCGTGCGGCACTTCCGCCCAGGTCACTGGGGCAGCGACGCAATCCTGCCGGCATCCAGCAGCAAGGCTCGCGCATACCTGGGCCAACGGGAGAACCGTCACACATCGGCTTTCCAGGTGACCTTCTGGCAGGCCCAACGACCCACTCGTGGCAGATTGCCAGATACCACAACCCTCCGCCTTCGCGGTAATTATCTTTGCAGCAATCAGATGGTGTTGGGCGTCATGCACCGGGGAGCCCCGCGACGCCCCTTCTGTCTCGCGCCCGCAAAGTGGCGAACGCGCGAGTGCTGGTCACCTCAATCGGCCAAGCCAAGGGCAGGATCACCGAAATCCAACCACGCTGCAGATTGAGCAGGATGCACCAACGCGCCGTGCAGGTCCTGGTTTGCGAGGATCGTCTCGGTTTGTTCCCTGCTCGGCCCAGTTCCAGGACCCTGGTTTCGCTTGTTTTCCAGCGAAAAGGCCCGTATCTACCCGCCTTCAGGGCCCGTAGCTCAGCGGTAGAGCATCTGACTTTTAATCAGGTGGTCGTTGGTTCGATCCCAACCGGGCTCACCAAAAAACCCTTTAGTCACGCCGCTTATTCAAATGCACGAAAAAAAACCGTCGTCCCACAAACCCACTATTGGGACGACTATGGGACGACTTGAAACGTCAGTGGGCTGATGCCTGCGTGTCCCGCTGCGACGCCGGCGGCGCCCGTTGCGCGGCGCATAACGCACTAACTTACGGTATGAGACGGGTCTAGCGCGGGTAGCAACGGCAACTCGTGCCTCCCTGCGCTGCGGGGTCGTGAGAGAAGCCAGAGTTCTATGGTGCAACTCGTAGGACGCACGCCGAGGGCCGAAATTTCTCCGTTTGTTTGAGGGGGGTTAGCGGCCCCGTCCGACTTGCCCGTCCTTGCCCTCCAGGTGGCGATTTGCTGAGGGCCCTACGTCGAATGTGCCCCAACCTCGCGTTTTAGCCGGGACGGTGCCGATCAGTCTGATACCGCCAATCGGCTGACAGCGCGCGCTCCGCTCGCCAGCGCGCCCCATTCAGCAACCGCCTTGAGTGATAGACGGCGTCTCCCTGCCTCTGTGTTGGCGCCAGTTGCCATGCCGCCATGATTGCGGCATCGCCCGTTCCTCAACGCTATGGCGACACCTACGACCCCATCGCCCAGCCATGATCGTTCAACCCCTCCCTACTGCAAACCCATGATGCGTGTGCGCGCGTCCTGCGGACGCAATGAATCTGAGCGCCGTTCCGTATCACTCCTAATCGATCCAGCGTCGCATAGCGGGGCGAAAATTTCAGGGTTTTTGTGCCGTAGTGGTTGGGGTTTGTTTGGATTGCCTTGAGCGTTGGCGATTGTTAGCTGGGCATGGCGTGACTTTTTTCGTAGCGGCGCAAACTGTGAAGGGCAAAGCCCCATACGTGCTAATTCCGATAGGCTTGCTGGGCCTGGTTTCGCCCGTCGTTTCCACGGTGGCTTTGGCCTCGCCAAGGGGTGATGATTGCAGAAAAGAGATCTGCAGTTCGGCAGTTTCGGCATGTATGCGAGCAGATCACGCGCTAAATCCCATCGCCTGGACGGAGGCGGAAAAGAAGACTTACTGCGCTGCGTTTTTCAATGGCTGCATGAGTCGCGAGATAACGCCGGATTTGCCTTGGTATTCGCCTGAGATGGTTGGTCGGTTCTTGCAATGTCCTCCATAGATGGCACTTCACCTAGTGTGACGATGCGAGGTCAGTTGGGTTTGCGGGCGGATCGATCATGGGCGTGGCCGGTCGTGCGTGAGCTTCCGCGGTTCACGGTGGCGGGCGCGCATTCGGGCTGATCGATCAGGCAAGTAGGTGTCGGGGCCTCTCGCTGCGGTTTCCGAAGCCGTGAGCGCCTGCCTCAGACCAGCGTAAATGCATTGCCGGGTTTTCGATGCGGGCGAGGCAGTCCGGCATGTCGTCATGCTGGCCGAGGGGGAAGGCCAGGTATTCCTCTTAGACGAAAGCGTCGATCAGGTTCCGATCCAGATGCCGATCGCGACCGAGGCCAAGTCTGCCAAGTGGGACGAGCGAGGACTGCGATCGGAATACGAAATCGGGGGCGCGGCGTGCGCCCCCGTTGCCGCTTCATGCGACCCTCGAGGGACTGCGCCGCTGTGGTGGCAACCGAGCCCCAAGCAGCGCCTAGGCCCCGGTGAGCGCCACTTGACCGTTCCCCCCGAGCGGGGGCTTCGGGAGGGCTTGATGATGCAAGGCCCAGATCGCTGCCTGGGTTCTATTCGTGACCCGAATTTTGCGAAGTATGGCCTTTACGTGAACCTTCACTGTGGCCTCGGTGATCTTCAGCTGGGATGCGATGAGCTTGTTCGGTGCCCCCTGAATCAAGGCATTCAGAATTGCGGCCTCGCGGCCAGAGAGCTGTGGGTTTGCTCCCAGCTCGTCGTCGCATTCTGGCGGTTGAGACTCCTCGATTGCTGGAGGCGCCAGGGCTTGCTCGCAGGGAGGCGCAGAGCCAGACCCGAGCAGCCGTTTGAGAATCAAGACTGAGATGACGGGTTCGCCCTGGGCCATAAGCTCAAGTTCCTTGATTAGCGTAGACGTGGCCACGTTCTGGTCAATAAAGCTCGTCGCGCCCGACGCGAGGGCGGTTGTCACAAGGTCGCGTTGGCCAGAGTCACCGACGACCACGATGTGCGCTTCCGGGAACCGAGCCTTTGCCGCGATCAGGGCTTCGGCGAGATTGCCATCGTCGCGAGCACCGATGAGGACCAACACCTGCTCACCCGCCCGGGCTACTGTGCTGGGCACGTCCTTAGTGCTTGAGGCAGTGCACACAGGCTTAAATGGGCTCTTCGCCAAGATGCTCGTGAGACCTTCACGGAAGATAGGGCTGGGATGTAGGACAACGCATACGGTGGAGGGCATCTCAGTTTACCGGCAAGCGCGGGGTGGTAACCTTCCAACCGCTGGCAGCCCTTCACATGCAGGATCGAGCCGGCGCAACGGCTAAACCGAGCATGCTCCTGTCAGTTGTGGCGGTCGATTGGGGTTAATCGGTATGAGGGGCAACCTCTGACCGGAGGCACTACCCTGGGGAGTCCCGGCATAAGGTCCGGAGTACCCTCGACCCTAATGCTGCATCCACCCGGATTGCCGCGGCCCTCCCGACAAGCACGCAGCGCCCTCTCGGTCGTGCAGCCGACCGCGGCGACGAGCATCGAGTAACCTCATTTGGTGGCGCGATTGCTCCGGCTCGAGCCCCGGGTGATGTCGCCGTCCAAGGTGATCTCAATGCCCGTTAGGTATTTGGCGCGGCGATCGGCTTTGCGGGTTGGGCCGTAAGAGCTGACGCCTTCCGAAGGTGGCGTGAGCTTCGTAAGGCATGTCTACCTGCGCGTCCTGGGGTGTGGGTTCCGGTGGTGTGAGCTTCAGGGAGGGATGCAAGTCTCGGAGCCGTGTCGGCCGCTTCCATTTATCCGCAGTCAGATGCCGTGCGGCCGCTTGCCATTTATCCGATACTGTTGTCGTTGAGGCAATGCGACGAGGGGTCGAGCTCGAGGTGGGGGGCGCACGCACTCGGCCGTCGGCCGGGGCCTGTATGCCCACGCCGCTCGGCGATCTCTCGGCATAGCTCTCGCCGCAGCCGATGATCTCGGCGGCCAGGGGTGATAGAAGACCAGAGTCACTAATTCAGCGGTCGAGATCGATGCCTTGATCTCGTCGCAACCGGTGGGGACAAGCCAACGCCGGCGATGGAAGGTCCTGACAGCCGCAGCAAGGCAAGCCGTAGGGCTGATCAGGGCACAAGAAACGCAACGACGAAATTCGACGGGCACCACTCGGCTGAGTTGGCGTCCGCTTCGTTCTCGGGAATGCCGGATACTCAGCTGACGGCAAGTTGACGGGCTTCTTCCTGCCGAGCGACGCGTTCTCGATACGCGGCGGATTGACGCCCAATCGGTTTGGCAATGGCAGCGCCGCCCTATGCATCAATGACGGGCTCGGCTTAAATTGGCGGGTGATTTGCCAAACTTTGTCAATTCGAAAGGCTTTCTAGGCGACTTTTAATCAGGTGGTCGTTGGTTCGCTCCCAACCGGGCTCACCAATAATTGCAAGGACTTAGGTGATCTTGTGAGGTGAGCAAACGTAAAAAGGTAGGAAAAGGTAGGATTTTTTTTGGGTGCCGGTTTTCAAGTCTCGGGAAGGCACCCCAAGACTTTGATCAGTCCTTAATGGAGGCATGAGTTGCTGCTAGTTGTGGCCGAGCGCAACTTGTTGCCTGGCTCCGCTCCCGGCCGGCGGCCTAGCACCCCCCGCCGTGTTCACATGAAACTAACGAAGCGTAACATGTTGTGCACCACGACCATGCGCAGCACGTCGTGGGGTCTGACGGCGGGCGTTGCGCTCTTCCAGCGTCCGACGGCCTCGGCTTGTCACCGCCGACTTAATTTTGGTCCAAACCCAACGGTTTGGTGCAGCGAGGCTAGCTGCCGTTCCTGCGGGTGAGAGTTCCGCCAACAGAGGAGTCCAGTCACTGTTGTAGTCATATCCAGCAACGAGCCTATCCCGTTGAAAGCCTGGAAGTAAAAGTCCCCGACGGCTGGGAGACCGGTCGGATCCGTACAGGGGGGCGAGCAAACTGGCAGGCCGTAGCAAATGGGCCAACGGTGGAAGCCCCGAAATGGTTTCCCCGCGTGAAACCGATTGCGGGGGTTTTGAAAGTGCCGAGCCGGTCAAACCGCGGCGAAGGCCTATGTCGACATTGCTGCTCTGGAACTTATCAATGGTTCTGAAGAAGCCATCAAGAGGGTGCGCGGGGCCGATCCGGGTGATCACTTCTTGCCGCCGTACTTCTTCGCCATGCGGGACCGGCGCTCGACGACATGCGCGTAATGGTCCGCGGCCCACTTCTTGTAGAACTCGGTCTTTTCCAGGGCTGCCGCGCCCTGCAGAACCGCCTCCAGGCTGTTCGCGACTACGATGAAGTAGGGATCATTGGACGAGCCCGAGTAGCGGCTCTGGGTCGTCCGCGCCACACCAGGGTTCAGGAAGATGTTGAGCGGGATCAACTCCGCGTTAAGTCGGTCCACGTAGTCGTGCAAACCCCAGAGGAACCGCGTCTTGGGAGGGAACACCATCACCCGAGTGGTAAGGGCCGACGTCACGCGCATCTCGAAGGCGTTCTGCCGAATGAAATCCTTCACATTTCCGGAGTCCCACACCTTCACGTCGACCGTTTTTAGCTGGACCGCCTTGCTCGCGTAAGGACAAGGAGCCCATTTGAAATCGTAGAACGCGTTCTTCACCGTGACGAAATTGCGGATCCAATGCCAAATGTCCTCTTCGACCTGTTGAACCGTTGTATCGACGTCACTCATGGCATGTTCCTGACTAGAACATCGTGTAGCAAAAGATATTCACGCTACCGTCTGACTGGGCAGCCTCGTCCCGGGCGGCCTGGGCGATCTCCTTCAGCTTCGGTGCCATAGCCGCCAGTTCGATCTCGCCCTGGGCCGTCCAGTAAATTGCTAAGGCATCGATGAGACCGCCGGCCGTTCCGCCGCCGGGGAACTCGAAGTCCTTCGCCTGCATCTTCCGGAGCAGGGGCTCCTCGTAGTAGGTGGACATACCCTCTTCGCCCGCGAGCGGAAGTACGGCTGCTCGCCCGCGTCCCTCCGAGACTTCGCAAGTGGCACGATCACCTCATCGATGAGCTCCGCCACGAGCTCCCGGGTGCGATTCCCTTCAGTCGAGCTCATACTTGCTTCTCCAATCATCATCACCGCCCACCGGCGGCTGTTCACACTTCCAGATCAGCCGGTCCTCCAGGACCAACAGGTCCATCCCGGTGCGCATGAAGCACCGGTAAGCGTCCTGCGGAGTACAAACGATAGGTTCGCCCCGCACGTTGAAGGACGTGTTGACAACAAGGGGGCAGCCCGTCCTGTCATGGAACGCTCGCAGGATCTTCTTGAAATCAGTTGGACATTCGGCCGCGACGGTCTGCACTCGCGCGCTGTAGTCGACATGCGTCACCGCAGGGACATCGCTGCGTGGCTCGTTGATGATGGGAAGCATGTCGTCCCCCTCATGCAGCAAACGAGACATCGCCAGCCGCCGATCGGATCTCAACGGCGCCACGAGCAACATGTAGGGACTTTCGCCTTCGAGTTCGAAGTACTCGGCCGCCTTGTCCGCGAGAACTGCCGGCGCGAAGGGGCGGAAACTCTCTCGGTATTTAATCTTCAGGTTCATTTTGCTCTGGGTGTCGGGCCGCCTCGCATCCCCGAGGATCGATCGGGCTCCCAGAGCCCGTGGACCGAACTCCATGCGGCCGTTCAGCAGTCCCACCACTTTGCCATCGGCCAGGGCCTCGGCCACGATCCCGGCGCGCTCGTCCGCGTCCACGACCTGTTGATGGGGAATCACTTGGCGGTCGAGGAAGGCGGCGATCTCGAGAGACTCGAAAGCCGGACCGAGAAAGCTCCCCTGGAGACCGTCGCGCTCGGTCCGCACCCGCGGGGCGCCTAGTTCCTGGTGCGAGAACAGCAGGGCAGCCCCAAGAGCGCCACCCGCATCCCCCGCCGCCGGCTGGATGAACAATCCATCGAGGCCCGATTCACGCCGAATCGGCCGTTCGCCACGCAATTGAGCGCCACGCCCCCGGCCATTACCAATTCTTCGATCCCGTCGAGCGGACGACGTGCCGGACGAGCAGCAGCATCACCTCTTCAGTGACCAGCTGCACTGATGCAGCTAGATCCATTTCCCGGCGTGTGATTGGGCTCTCGAGCTTCCGGGCGGGCCCCCCGAAGAGCGCATCGAAGCGTTCATTGGTCATCAGCTGATGATCGAGGTACCCAAAATAACTCGTGTCGAGACGGAACGAACCGTCCTCCTTGATGTCGATGAGACGCTCGCGGATTAGGTCGGCAAACTTCGGCTGACCGTACGGAGCGAGGCCCATCAGCTTGTACTCGCCTGAATTGACCTTAAATCCGCAGTAGTAAGTGAAGGCGCTGTAGAGAAGTCCCAGCGAGTGTGGGTAGCGGATCTCCTTCAGCAGCTCGATCCGGTTCCCTTGGCCAAATCCCAAGGAACACGTCGCCCATTCACCCACTCCGTCGATCGTGAGGATCGCCGCCTGCTCAAAAGTCGAAGGATAGAAGCAGCTCGCCGCATGAGCCATGTGGTGGTGCGTGACGAGTAATCGCGGCTTCGCGCCGAGGACTTCCTCGAAGTCTTCCTGGAGACGTGCCTTAAGACCAAGGAAGGCGAGGCAGGCTTGAATGAACTGCTCCTTGCCAGCAGGCGCCACGCTGACGGTGTTCTTTGCCACCCGATCGAAGGTCAGAAGCGGATTGTCGTAGAAGACGACAGCCGCGAGCTCGGAGGGTTCAATGAAAGCCTCACTGAGACAGTAGTTGATCGCCCGCTTCGGGAACCGCGGATCGTGCTTCTTCCGCGAGAAACGCTCTTCCTGAGCGGCCGCGACGATCTCGCCTCCTCGGACCAGTGCCGCCGCTGCGTCGTGGTAGTAGGCTGAGACTCCAGAACAATTCCAGTCAAATCATACGTCCATCGCCGTGCCGGAGGGCCCGCACCCGGGTAGCGAGCGCCTGGCCGAGCGCCTGGTGCCCTGTAACCGTCCGGTGAATGTCTTTCGCGAAGCGGAAGGCACGCCGTTCCTCCGTCGAATAGCGCAGGAGCGTGGGTAGCGGATCGAAGACTTCCACCCCAGACCTTAGCGGAACCTCCCGGAACCGCGCCTGATACGCATCGGGCGAGGCCGTTCCCTCGACATGTGTGATAGAGCGGCATGGGCACGATAAGCACTGGCCCTTCGATCTCATTCACCCACTGGAGGAGGATCGCCTGTAGGAGCAGCCAGTCCGGATTCTTCGGATTTTCGTACATCGGAAAGGGCTGGTAACGCGTGAGCTGCTGGACCGTATCCTTGACCGTAGAGCCGAAGGAATTGATCATCTTTCTCAAAAGGACATGGCCCCCGCCGCGGTCCACCGTCGCCCTCTCCTCCACCGCGAGCTGGGAGGGATCGATCGAATCGCCGCCTGACGGGGACCCCATGGAGTTTAAGCTCACCGTTCTCCAGGAGAAAGTATGGCTTCTGATAGAGACGTTCTTTCCCCGCGTCGTCTACGTAAATGCGGTAGCGTGCCGCCACCCGGCGGACGTCCCCCACAAGGACGCTGATTATCACCAGATCCCGCTCGACGGTGGCTCCGTATTCACGATAGAGCAGATACTGCTGATCGGTCCCGAAAGCAGGGATCGCCATGTTAAACACCTCGGTCCCCGGAAGAGCCTGCTCGAGGACGTCCCCGAAGCGCTTGCCATTGCTTACACCGTTGCCGGCGGCGGTCGAATCACCGAAAAGCAAGATCCGGTAGACCCCCTGCGTCCGCCGGTGAGTGTGCTCATGATCACAACGGAAGCCGGTACAGTTTGTCCGTACGAGATATCCGCCGTTCTCGAAAGGGACCCGGACTCGAAGGTTCGGAACGAACTTGTGACCGATGACTGGATGGTACTCAAAGAGCTGGCGCACGTGGCACTCCCACCTCACCTCGATCAACAGTCGTCGAACGCGTACTTGAGTGCAGGGGCTCCCGAACAGATACTCGGCACTTAAGAACAACTTAGCCTGCGCAATGAGCATTTCCAAAAAAATTGTTTATCTCGACCAACTCTATGGGAGTAACTCGAAGGTTATAGCCGTCAAAGAACAGAAAAATGCGTAGGCAGTCCGGGGCGGCGTAATCACTCGAGTACAGGATGTATATTTCCAGTGTGTTGCGCGCGCTATATGGGTCATCTGCTTGAAATCATCGATTCGGACTATTTCGGCTGCCTCGTATAGCGGCCGAGTAGGTGAGGATGTTTCCATCCCCACCCCTCACAGTCCCGGATGTGCGGGATTACCGCATCCGGTTCTTCACGGGAGAGCTTCGCTCACAGCGGTGTACCGATGGACGATCCGAGGTGGTGGCAGAGGATATCGCTTGAGGAGATCCTCGAACCGGCCCCAGAGGAGCCGTCTCTGCGATCCCGCCGCGACAGCCATTTCTGCCAGATCCTTGCGGCCTGATGGGCGTACCAGCTTAGTCGTCGAAAGTTGCCCGTTATGCCGTAGTAGGCATAGTGGCCCCGCATCTGCGCGACCAGATGGGCGTGCTGCTCGGGGATCGGCAGATGCCGGTGTTTCCGGCACCAGTCGCGCAACCGCCGCCAGCGCGCGGGCGTAACGGTTCTTCGCCGTTACTTGCCGCACTACGTTCTTGCCCTTCCGCGACTTTCCCCACACGTGGCAGAAGCCGAGAAAGGTGAACGACGTCCCATCCGTTTCCGGGTGGTCTTTCCCATCTGGTCGGTTGATGCGGAAATCGACGAAGCGCGTCTTGTCGGGATGGAGCGTGAGCTCGTACCGAGCAAGCCGCTTGCCCAAGACGCCTAGGACCCGCTGGGCGTCGCGGTAGTCCGCGAACGCCATCACAGCATCGTCGGCGAATCGGACAAGGGTACTTCTCCCCTTGAGGCGTGGCTTCACCTCGTTCTCGAACCACTCATCCAGCACATGGTGCAGAAAGATGTTCGATAGGCAGGGCGAGACCACACCTCCTTGCGGGGAGCCTTCGGTCGCATGGCGCAGGAGACCATCTTCCAGGACCCCTGCCTTCAGCCATTTATCGATCATCCTTCGGATGACACCATCCGTGACTCGTCTGTCAAGAAACGAACGCAGGTGGGAGTGCGAGATCGAATCGAAATATTTTTCGATGTCGAGATCGATCACCCAACGCAGTCCGTGGCTCATGAAGCCGGTACGCAACTCCTGCAGGGCTTGATGAGCAGAGCGACCCGGCCGGAAGCCGTACGAGCAGGGAAGAAAGTCCTGCTCGTAGACGAGCCTCCAGCACCATGACAATCGCCCTCTGACACACCTTGTCTTCGAAAGTTGGAATGCCGAGGGGCCGACGCGATCCGGCTCCATCGCCCTTGGGGATGTATACCCGCCGGACCGGCGGCGCTTGGTAGCGGCCGGACTTGATGCGGTCCAAGAGGTCAAGGAGATTGGCCTCAAGGTTTTCCGCATAGTCCGCCGCCGTCACACCGTCGATGCCGGGAGCACCATCCTTGCGGGTGAGCCGGTAGGCTTCCTTCATCCATTCCAAATCGATGACGTGGTGCAGCGTGGACAAAGCCACCCCTCGTTTCGATCTTGCCAGTTCAGCTATCCGCTGCCGTTTCGTGGACAGGTTTGTAAGGCTCAAAGTCCTCTCCTGTGTTCCCGTCAGCGGTTCTCTCCTCGCGACGCCTCCCATCCCTCGATCGGGTCCCGATGAGTTCGGTTCCCCGACGTCATCAGTACTATGAAGGCGCTACGACCTCCACCCGCCGCATCACCGGTCGCTTATTTGTTTCGCTTCCGGTGCCCACGTCAGTCCCTCCTTGCTTCGTGCTCGCTGCTTCCAGCGCTCCCGAGGAGGTGAAGGTCCGCCTCGGGCCAGGATCATTGTTCAGCCGGCGATCCCAATTGCCGGCTCGCTCTCACGTGGACGTGAGTGGGACATCTCAGGTTCCCAGGCAACCCATCCTGTGCCTTTGCCCCGGTCCACGACCCCGGCCGAACCGACGTTCCCTCGCCAGTGGCGGTCTCGCCGGTGCTGCCCCTGCCTCAGTCGAGAGCAAAGGCTTCAGCGTGCTATCCAATTTCGGGGCTACCGCGGGGCTTCAGCACCTGCTGTCTACGCTTCACGAGTGATGTTGCCATCACCCATGCAAGACTTGCTTCCGGCTGGCTGGCTGGCCTTTACCGGGAGGGAGTTGAACCCACTGGATCGCGATGAAAGGTTTCCGAGCTATTACATTCTCTTCCTCCTCTCCTGGATTTAGCCTGACGCTACGACAATCTGGATGCAAGCGGTTATCACCTTGATTGTCGGCGCCCAGCCTCGGCCCTAGCATTGTCCACGTCACCCAATTGGGCCATAGGCGGCGGCCAACCACACCCGACCTGCCCGCGTGTTCGGCGCCCGCGAAAGACACTCCTGCAAGTGTGGCAGGGGTTTCGAGTATCGTTCGAGCATGTAGCAAGCAAGCCCGAACACACCCGGCGCGTAGGGTTCATAATCGTCGAGGATCAACAGCTGGACACCACCGAGCGCTTGCAGGATGCGGGCATAACGACCATCGCCGCGCGCCAGAGCAAGATTAGCGAAGAACTTGGGAATGCGTTGGTAGAGCGCGGAGCGGTTGTCGCGACGGGCTTTGTGGCCGAGTGCACAGGCCAGCCAACTTTTGCCGAGCCCGGTCGGACCAGCGTCACAAAGCGCGGATTCCGGCGTTCGAAGTACGGATCGATTATCTGTTTCATCCTCGATGCGGTCAGCTTGTGTCGGTTATGCAGCGTCGACGGTTTGCTGGCGAAGACCATTTGGTCATCGTGCAGCACGACGGCACGCTGGCTCTTGTTCCTTGCTGGATGGGCGAGGAGGCAGCTGGTGCTCCCACTCTTACCGGACACCCTCGTTTGAGTGTCGATCGGCTCCTTGAGTTGCGAGCTCGCGTCGATGCGCTGTTAGCATCGTCTGGCGGGGGATCGGCTCCGCGCGGCGGAGGCACGCATGCGATCACAAGACAGCCAGCAGCAAGAACTGTTCGAGGAGGCCGCAAAATGGGGACATTCCCGACGCGCAGCGGAGCATTCTCCTCCAACTCCTCGAGCGCCTACTCGTCGAGGCTGTAACCGTTCGCGACGAAGGCAAGAGAAGCTTCGATAATTACGAGAGGACAGAGATCGAACATGAGCAAGATCACGCCTGAGCATCTCGCGCGCCAGGCCATCTACATCCGACAATCGACATCCGATCAGGTCTCCAACAACCTGGAGAGCCAGCGTCGTCAGTATGGTCTCACTGATCGAGCACGAAAGCTCGGCTGGAGCGCTGTCGCCGTAATAGGCGATGATCTCGGTCGCTCCGGTGGCGGCATTTCTAGGCCTGAATTCGAGAAGCTGTTGGCAGCCATTTGCGAAGGGCGCGTCGGAGCCCTGGTCTCAATTGAGGCGTCTCGTCTCGCCCGCAATGGTCGCGACTGGCACACACTGCTCGAGTTCTGCGGTCTCGTCGGCTCCTTGATCGTCGACGAGGATGGTGTTTATGACCCACGGCATCCAAATGACCGTCTTCTACTCGGCATGAAGGGGACGATGAGTGAGATGGAGCTGTCAGTTCTGCGGCAGCGTTCGCTCGAAGCATTGAAGCAGAAAGCACGGCGCGGCGAGCTGTTCTTGACGGTCGCTGTCGGCTACGTGCGGGTCGGCAGCAATCGCATCGAGAAGGACCCGGATCGTCAGGTGGTGGAAGCACTGACCCGCGTATTTACAAAGTTCACAGAGATGCAATCCGTACGTCAGGTGCACCTTTGGTTCAGGCACGAGCGCGTCCCTTTACCTGCAGTCAACTACGGCGCGGAAGGTTATCGGATCGAGTGGAAGCTGCCTGTTTACAACACGGTACTGCACATCCTGACCAATCCGATCTATGCAGGTGCCTATGTCTTTGGGCGTACGGCTCTATTCAGTGAGTCCCTCGACCGTGCGTCGTCTGATCTACGATGGTCAGCTTTCGGCAAATCAGCTATGCAAGGGGCATCCTGGATTATCCGCGCAGCTTAACTCAGAACGGAGCGACGTTAAGCGCGCAGCTACAGCGCGCCGACTCAGGCGTCCGCCGCCCACCAATCCACTGCAAAAAAATCTGGACTTCTAAGAACATGGAAAGGTGTGCATTATGAAGCGGCATCGGTCGGGCCGCACACGATCAGGTTCTCATGGGCATCGATCCAACGGCCCTCAGCCAGTTTTTGAAACAAGGCGCGATCGAGGCCGCGTGGGGCGCGGTAGTCGACGTCCTCGATTGAGGCTTGATGGCGCAGCCTGGCATAGCGCAAGCGCGCGAGCAGGCGTTTGTCACGCCGATAGGCAGCCTCTCGGTCGAGTGGGATCGCGAGCCATTCTGCATGGGTGAGCATAGTACCCTCTCCGGATGCTTCAATTTCGCCGAATGCTTTGGCCATGCCGTTAAACCCGAGCTGACGCAGCAGCGAGGGTTGGGTGGGTGACCAAGGTTCCATCTCCCTATTGGTAATAACGCGACCCACGGATGTTGGAGCGGTCCCGCTGGCCGTTTATGTTCGGCGTGTCGATCGAGTTTGTGGTCGAGAATGGAACGGACTGATCCGTAGGTGAGGGCGCCGATCTCGATCGCACGCGAGGCAGCAGCTTCGAGACGTGCGACGCCAATCCTCGCGCCAACGCCGCAGGACGCCGCGGCAAGATCGGAAGCACCTGCTCGGGGTGCGATCTCTTTTCCAGGATCAGCTGACAGAGGGCGGCTGTTGCCGGGCCGACCAGGCCGGCATCCCTGCGGATACGCTCGATAGGCGTAGCGGCGGTGACTGGACGGCATGTGCTCAGCGATAGTCGTGTGTTTGCCATTGCCACTGGAGCGCAGATGCGCGGCAATCCGCTTGCCGTTCATGCTGCACGGAGCGAACTATCCGGGCACGGCAGTCGACGTGCCCGCCGGGGGCAAGTCGTGGATGGATTACTTGGCAGAGCGGGGCTTCGCGACAGCGCAGGCACAAACGCAAGCCAAGCTCGTAGCCTATCGAGTTGTCAGCCGCGAACAAGCGCTCGCCCGATGGTTGATGGGTGTTCCGGACGACAAGAAAGCGTCGCTCATCCCCTCAGGCTGGTTCGACAAATAGGCCGATGTCACGTTTGCGACCGGTGTCATTGAGCATTTTCGAGAGTACTGGTTCGCCACACCGCCCAAGGCGTGCTGGGATCCAGTAAGATAACGTCGCCCGCATTGCTCGTCGTTGGAGAATGGGACCGTAAATCGCCGCCCTATATGGCGCAGACGCTCTTTCCCCTGCTACGCTCCTTGGAAGCGTCTCACTATCCTGGGCGAGGGATCCCACGCGATGCTCCTGCCATCTTTGTGAATTCATGGCCCGTCGACCTCGCTCTCGCTCTTATCTCCCTTCCCCCACTAGCATCAGCAGGCGGCGTGACAGGGGTCTATCTCGCTACCTCAGGCTTCGTCTCGCTTGGACTGTTGCTGATGGTACTTTTTTATAGAGCGCCACCGCTGCCAACGAGCACAACCCGTGCCGCAATCTGGCCGACGAGCCATCGTCGCCGCAGGCTGCATCTGGTCGCTATACAATGCGGCGCTCCTTACGGTCTTCGGCTTTGGTACGGCGATGCTAACAGAGCGTAGATGGAGCCTAGCTGCAGCCAGGTCGACCATCAGCTTAGTCCTTTGGCTGTCCAGCCTCTCGCTACCTCTCGGTGGCATCCTGGCCGATCGACTCGGCCGACATGCCGTGGTGATGCATGGCGGTCTCGCCCTGTCTGCGGCCCTGTTGGTGATTGCCGCGCGGAGCGAATTCGTCATCCTCTCGTTTGCCGCGCTCGGTCTTGTCAGCGGCATCTCGGCCGGTCCCATTATGAGTTCTTTGGCCTGGTCGATTGCCAGCCAGTCGTCCAACACGGCCCCGAAAGTCTCGCCCGCTGCCGGTGCCGCGGCTGCCACGTCTGGCGCTTGGGACGGCTCGCGCTTTTCGCGCAAGGCCTTCTTGGCGGCCTTCCAGGCTTCGCGCGCGCCGTCCAGCTTCATGTCTGGGTGGGTGCCGAGGCTGAGCCGCTAGGCCTTACCTTGCCAGGTGTAGAGCAGTTGCCAGGACTTGCGTTCGTTGGCGCTGATGCGTAGCGCCAGGCCTGCATAGGGTTGTCGATGACTTCGATCTGACCGGAGGCCGGCGCCTTCATGCGCTCGACGCCCTGCTCGGTGAGATTGACCTTTGCAGTGGGCCGCTTGATACGTGGGCTTGTCCCGGTGCGGCTCAGAGGGATCCACTAAAGCCGCGCCTTTTCGCGGCTTCGATGAGTCGTTTGCTGGAGGTTTTTGCACAGATCGGCGCGACGTCAACATCGCGTCCATCGCGGATGCGGACGGTGTGCGTCGCCACAGATGTCTTCATCTCGCGCCCTAGAGGGAGAGGGCCCGCTCCGACCCTCAGCGAGCCACGCAGACTTAGGGGCTTACTGATGTGTCGCGCTCTCATTTGAACTCTCCGTTGGTTTTGGGTCATTCATCCGACCGTCTGACCTTGCGTAACCCAAGCTGGCTTGGGTGAGCGGGGAGCCGCCGTCCCCCTCGATGAGTCTCCTCGGGAAGGCTTGGCGATTTAATGCCCAGACCGCCGCCTGGGTTCAATTCTTGACTTCAAATTTTGCGAAGTATGGCTTTCACATGAACCTTCACGGTTGCCTCAGTGATCTTCAGCTGATAGGCGATCACCTTATTTGACGCACCCTGCGCTATTCCACTCAGAATTGCAGCCTGCCGGCCGGAGAGCCGTAGCCTTTGCGCGGTTTGCCCCTGAGTGTCCGGTGACGGCGGCACTTCGACTGCTGGAGTTGGCACGCTTTTGCAGCAGCCGGGGGCAGAACGATGCCCGAGCAGTAGTTTGAGAACGAACACAGAGATTACCGGTTGGCCCTGCGCCAATAGCTCAAGTTCCTTGACTAGGATTGACGTAGCCAAGTTCTCGTCAACAAAGCTGGTCGCACCCAACTCGAGGGCGGTCGTCACAGTATCGTATTTGCTTGCATCCCCGACTACCACCACGTGCGCGTCCGGAAACGTGGCCTTCATCGCTCTCAGGGTTTCGGCGAGATCGCTACCCTCGCGAACACCGATGAGAACCAAGACCTGCTCAGCGACGTCGGATATTGTGCTGGGCACGCCCGCAGTGCTTGAGGCAGTCCACGCAGGCTCGAATGGGGTTTTCGCCAAGATGCTCGTGAGACCTTCACGGAAGATAGGGTTCGGATGCACGATAACGCTTACAAAGGAGGGCATCTCAGTTTAGCTCCAAGCGCGCTAGGAAAACGCTGAGGTATGGCATGGAGTTCGCACCTTTTTGTGCTCGCAACTCGATCGCCAGCGTAATGGGATCTTACCACCGTAGCGTCCGATGCTCGTCCGGCACTTTTTGGCTATACCACGAACGAGACAGCTTGTGACACGAATGGGCAGATTGTAGCGCTGCCGATCAGGTGTGATCATACCCATTGAAGCCGTGCGCAGCGCGGCCGATCGAGCATCCAAACCTCGACTGATGCGCGAAAGTTGTGAGTTCCCCGGAACGGCACCCCTCTTCACGGTTACGTTTCGCGCCGATGCCTCGGCACTTCGTGGGTTGACTGATGGATCGCGCAATCTTGTTGCTGATCGACTTGTGCCTGATTGCGTTCGCCACACTTTCTGCGCTGGCTTTTCGCGAAAATTTCGAGGTGTCTCTGGGAAGCGTGCAGAGCCTGCTGCCCTATCTCGGAGCGACCCTCACAGTTGCGGCTCTTGTGTTGTCGACTTTTGGCCTCAACCGCAGTATCTGGCACTTGACCGCAATGACCGACTACGTGCGCGTGGCTGCAGCCGCGCTGGTCACGGTGCTCGCCGCCATGGCGATCGGCTTCATCGCCAACCGGCTCGAAGGCGTGGCCCGATCACTCCCAGTTTTGCAGGCGGTTCTGATTGTTTGTGCGTTGGTCGGCGCGCGCGTGCTCACGCGCCTTGTTAGCGGGGCCTGCCATCCGACCTCAGTGGAATGGCTCACTCTGCCTCGACCTGCGCGAGCCCACGACACCGTTCTGGTGGTCGGTCTCAACGGCATCGCCGAGCTTTATCTAGGATGGGTCGCTAAGTCGGCTCGGCATCGCATGAAGATCGCTGGCGTCCTTGCTTGCAGTGAACGCCAAACTGGGCGGCTCGTGCATCAACACCTGATCCTGGGTACGCCGGAAAACGTTCGGTCGATTCTTCGTGATCTCGAGGTGCATGGCGTATTCGTCGATCGCATCGTCGTGACCGTGTTGTTCGACAGATTGTCATTAGGCGTCCAAGAGGACCTACTCGAAATTGCGAACATTTCGAACATCCGGCTCGACTTCTTCGCCGACCGTGCCGGCTTCGAGGCAACGGAGGAACGCGCGACAGTGCCGGTGCGCGAACGGCCAAAGGAAAGCACGACCGTGTTATCGCCGAGCGCAATCGATCTTGAGGGGCTGGCGCGGCGTCCGTATTGGCGAGTGAAGCGAGCTTTCGACATCGTCGGCGCCTTGGGTCTGAGCGTCGCAACGGCGCCCCTGATGCTCCTCGTGTCCTTAATGGTAATGGTCGATGCCGGACGGCCGGTGACCTTCTGGCAACAGCGGCCCGGCAAGAGCGGCCGCCCGTTCAAGCTTTACAAGTTCCGGACCATGGCGGCTGCGCATGATCGGCAGGGGTGCCGCATACCGGATGAGCAGCGCTCGTCGGCAATCGGCAGCTTTCTGCGGCGGACGCGGTTCGACGAACTCCCGCAGTTGTACAATATCCTGATCGGTGAGATGTCGTTCGTGGGCCCCAGGCCCTTGCTGCCCGTAGACCAGCCCGACGGTGACAAGACGCGGCTGTTGGTTCGTCCCGGCTTGACCGGATGGGCACAGGTCAACGGCGGGCGGACGCTCTCGGTCAACGATAAGGCCGCACTTGATATCTGGTACGTGAAAAACGCGTCGCTGTGGCTCGATATTAAAATCCTGGTGCGAACAGCGCTATTTGTGCTCCGCGGCGAGCGGGGCCACTGCAGGGAGCACTCATAAGGCTA